>DATFPW010000050.1:0-29504 GCA_035264605.1 Conexibacter sp.
TACGTGTGCGCGCTTGCGTACGTTGATCCGGCGAGCGGGACGGAGCACAGCTTCGAGGAACGCTGCACGGGCACGCTGGCGGCGATGCCCCGTGGCGAGGGCGGCTTCGGCTACGACCCGGCGTTCCTGCCCGACGACGGCGCTCCGGATCGCACGATGGCCGAACTGAGCGACGCCGAGAAGGACGCGATCAGCCATCGCGGCCTTGCGGTGCGCGCACTGCTCGCCTGGTTGCCGGAGGACTGACGCGATGGAGGCCGGCGTGGTCCACCACGAGGACACGCCGCGCAAGCGCCGCGCGGCAGCGCTTTCGATCGCCTCCAACACCGCACTGATCCTGCTGAAGCTCGTCGCCGGCGTGGTGACGGGATCCGTCGCGATCGTGACCGAGGCGGTGCACTCGGGGATCGACCTGATCGCCTCGGTCATCGCCTACTTCTCCGTGCGCAAGGCCGGCGAGCCGGCCGACGAATCGCACCGCTACGGCCACGAGAAGATCGAGAACCTTGCGGCGGCGATCGAGGGGATGCTGATCCTCGTCGGCTCGGGCATCATCGTGTTCGAGTCGGTGCGGCGGCTGATCGTCGGCGGGACCGTCGAGCACCTTGGCTTCGGCATCGCCGTCGTCGCCTTCTCGGCCGTCGCGAACCTGGTCGTATCGGCAACGATCGGTCGCACGGCCCGCGCCACCGCCTCGCCGGCGCTCGAGGGGGATGCGGCGCATCTGCGGACCGACGCCTACACCTCCATCGCCGTTCTCGTGGGGCTGGCGCTCGTGCAGATCACGGGCGCGGAGTGGCTCGACCCGGCCGTCGCGCTGCTCGTCGCGGGCGCGATCGTGACCGCTGGGGTGCGGCTGCTGATGGGCTCCTCGCGCGTGCTCGTCGACGAGGCGCTGCCAGAGGACGAGCGCGCTGCGATCCACGCCGAGGTCGTCTCGTTTGGCGATCGCGGCGTGGTGGGCTACCACCAGCTGCGCACGCGGCGGGCGGGTGCGCGTCGTTACGTCGACCTGCACCTCCAGTTCGAGGCCGGGACATCGCTGGAGCAGGCCCACGAGATCGCGCACAAGATTCAGGACGCGATCGCCGCGCGGCTGGACGGCGCCGACGTGCTGATCCATCTCGAGCCGGCCGATCGCGTGCGCCCGGGGACGGAGTGGACGCGGACCGACGGCGCCGGGACGGCGAGTGGCGGGGATCGATCCGGCTAGCGAAGGTTGATCGCGGCCGAGCAGGCAACCGCGAAGACGACGCCTGCGTATCCGACGTAGCCGCTCGCGAGCAGCAGAAGGACGCCGATCAGGCAGCTGCCCACGGTCACGAGCCAAGCGATGCGCGAGAGCGGCACTCGCGTATTCTCGCCTGCCGGCATGACGGCTTCCCTGACGCCCGCGCTCGCGCTCGCCTACTTGCAGGAGTTGTCGCTCGACGTGCGCGCCGCGGTCGTGCTCGATCCTGCAGGTCGGCCGCTGGCAGGCGACGCGGACCTGGCCTTCCGCGCCCGCGAGCTGTTGGAGTCCTCTGAGGCATCGTCCGCCTCGGCAGGATCGCTGATCGCTGCGCGTGCGCCGGATGGCGGTGCGATCGCCGTGCTGACGGGTCCGCGTGCTCTCAAGTCGTTGATCGAACATGATTTGGCCAAAATGGCGAATGCGCTCGTCACAGGGCCGGAAACGAGCGTCTGAGCGCCCCATCGCGGACCGATCTTTCCCTGCAATGACAGGAAAAACCGCTAAGAGGTCCATTGTGAGGTAGAAGCCGCGCCGACCTGCCAAAATCGCGAGATTCCCCGTGTTGACGGGCAATTCGCGTTGTTCCCGTCCGCGAGGGTTGTTAGCTTCGGCCATCCCCCGAACACCTCGAAGGAGGAAGACGTGACGAAATCCGAGTTCGTCGACCAGGTTTCCGCGAACAGCGGGCTCAGCAAGAAGGATGCAGGCGATGCCGTCGACGCGGTCCTCCAGACGATCGAGGACGCGCTGAAGCGTGGCAGCGAAGTGACCTTCTCCGGCTTCGGGAAGTTCCACGTCGCCGAGCGCAGCGCTCGCGAGGGCCGCAACCCGAGCACCGGCGAGAAGATCCAGATCGCCGCCTCGCGCGTGCCCCGCTTCACGCCGGGGTCGGGCCTTAAGAGAAGCGTCAAGGGCTAGCACGTCCGTTCGCGCGTCCTGACGCGCGTACTGCGTGTCTTGCTCTCGGCCGGTCCCGTCGCCGTCGTACGCGGTGACGGGACCTGTCGTGGGGCGCCGGGTGCACAGCTAACATCGGCGCCCGATGGCCGACCGGAATCCAGCACGCCTGGCGGCGCCGCTCGCGCTGCTCGCGGCCGCCGTCGCCATCGCCGTCGTCGTCCAGGCCTCCGGCTCCAGCTCGCCGAACGACTCGCCGGCCGTGACTCGCACGGCCGTCACTCAGCCTGTCAGACGTGCCAGAGCGGCCCTCCGGATCTACGTCGTCAAGCCGGGAGACACACTCACGGTGATCGCCGACAAGACGAACGCGTCGCTCGAGACGATCCAGCGCCTCAACCCGGAGGTCGACCCGAACGCGCTGCAGACGGGGCAGCGCCTCAAGCTCTCCCCGTGAGCCTGCGGAGTGCGGCCGCCATGCGGTGCGCGCTCGTGCTGCTGCTCGCGAGCCTGTTGATCGCGGCAGTCACGGCGCCAGCGCCGGCCAAGCTGTCACCGCCGCCGCCCGTGTCCGCTCCGTCGGCTGCCGTCTTCGAGAGCTCGACCGGGCAGCCGGTCTTCGGTCGTGCAGCCGGCCAGCGGCGGCTGATCGCCAGTACGACCAAGATGATGACCGCGCTGCTGACGGTCACGAGCGTGAGACTCGACCGCATCTGCACCGCGCCGCCGTATGCGGCGGGGCCGCTGGAGACGCAGATCGGCCTGCGCGCGGGTGAGCGCATGCGCGTGCGGGACCTGCTCCGCGCCGTCCTGCTGCCGAGTGCGAACGACGCGGCGTCGACGCTCGCCGTCTGCGTCGGCGGCTCGCGCTCCGCATTCGTCGCCCGCATGAACGCGCGCGCCCGTCAGCTCGGCCTCGACCACACGCATTTCTCGACGCCGATCGGCCTCGACGACGCCGGCAACTACTCGACTGCCGCGGATCTCGCGCGGCTGGCGATCGCCGCGCGCCGGGAGGCGTTCCTGCGCCAGACGATGGACATGCACAGCGCTCTGCTGCGCAGCGGCGATCGCCCGCGCACGGTCGTCAACCGCAACACGCTCGTGCAGCAGGTGCCATGGGTCGACGGCGTCAAGACCGGGCACACGAACGCGGCCGGGTACATCCTCGTGGCGTCGGGAACACGCGCGGGCACGACGTTCGTCGCCACGGTCCTCGGCGACGCCTCCGAGGGCACGCGCAACGCCGACGCGCTGGCGCTGTTGAAGTGGGCGTTCGCGAGCTTCCGCGTCGCGAACCCGGTGACGGGCGGCGCTGTCTACGCGCGTCCCGCGGTCAAGCACCGACCGGACGAGCACGTGGACGTGGTCGCAACGCGCGACGTGCGCGAACTGCTGCGCCGGGACGTGCGCGTGCGGCTCGTGATCGACGTCCCGAGAGAGCTCGAGGGGCCGTTGCCGCGTCGCACGGTCGTCGGCAGCGTGACGGTACGCGCGAACGGCCGCGCGATCGCGCGCGTGCCGCTCGTCACGCGCACTCCGGTGCCCGAGGTCGGCCTGCTCGAGCAGGCCGGGCGGGCGCTCGACGGCCCCGGTAGCCTGATAGCCATCGTGGCGTTGCTCGGAGGCGCGGCCATCCTGCTCGTACGGGTACGCGGTGCGCGCCGCCGCGAGCGACGGCGGGCGGACATGGAGGCAGCATGATCATCACGGTCACCCTCAACACGGCGATCGACAAGACGCTCGAGGTGCCGAACTTCCGCATCGGCCGCCGTCACCGCTCCGTCGCGCAGGCGACGATGCCCGGTGGCAAGGGCGTCAACGTCGCGCGTGCGATCAAGCTGCTCGGCCGGCCCGTGATCGCGACCGGCTTCGCCGGCGGGTCGACGGGGACGCGCATCGTCGATGCACTGACCGCCGAATCGGTGCTGACCGACTTCGTCCGCATCGGCGAGGAATCGCGCACCAACACCGCTGTGCTCGACCCGACGACCGGGGTGCAGACGGAGATCAACGAGCGCGGCCCGGCGATCACCGACGCCGAGATGGAGCTCTTCCGCGACAAGCTCCTGTACCTCGCGAAGGGCGCGAAGCTGTGCGTCTTCGCGGGCTCGCTGCCGCGCGACGTCGATCCCGACGTCTACGGCGGCCTGATCAAGGAGCTGAAGAAGCTCGGCGTCATGACCGTCGTAGATACGGATGGCGAGCCGCTGCGGCATGCCGTGCGCGCCGAGCCCGACGTCGTCTCGCCGAACGTCGGCGAGGCCGAGGAACTCGTCGGGCATGAGTTCAACGACGACGACGAGCGCGCGCTCGGGATCGCGGAGGTCGTCGAGTTGGGCGCCCGCGAGGCGATCATGACGGTGCCCGACGGCTGCTACGCGCGCGTCGCGGGGGAGACCGGACCGCAGCTGTTCCGCGTGCGCGTCGCCGAACAGGAGGCGCGCGCCGCGGTCGGCTCGGGCGACGCGTTCCTCGCCGGCTACGTCGCGGCGCGCTACGACGGCGGAACGCCGGAGCAGTGCCTGCGCTTCGGCGTCGCGTGCGGCGCCGAGTCGACGCAGCACTTCGGCGCCGGGGTGATCGACCCGCAGGCCGTCGAGCGGCTGCTGCCGACGGTCGAGGCGGTGCCGTTGGCGCTGCCGGCAGAGGTCTCCTGAGCGGAGCCCGATCCGCCGGGGCGCTGCGCTACTATCGAACGCAGTCGGTGGTCGCCGCCCCCGCCACAGCAGCTTCCCCCTCCGGCCCCGCTCCAGCGGGGCCGTCCCGTCCGCCTCGACCCATACGGTGCCTCAATGGAGATAGAGATCGGCCGCGGTAAGAAGGCCCGTCGAGCCTACGGTTTCGACGATGTTGCCATCGTGCCCTCGCGGCGCACACGCGACCCCGAAGACGTCGACATCTCCTGGACGCTCGGCCCGTACCGCTTCGAGCTGCCGCTGCTCGCGTCGGCGCTCGACGGCGTCGTCTCGCCGGAGACGGCAGGCACGATCGGCAGACTCGGCGGCCTCGCCGTGCTCAACCTCGAGGGCATCTTCTGTCGCTACGAGGACGTCGACGCGCAGCTCGAGCGGATCGCCTCGCTGGACCGCGAAGAGGCTACGCGCGAGATGCAGGAGATCTACCGCGAGCCGGTCAAGCCGGAGCTGATCGCCCAGCGCATTCGCGAGATCAAGGAGCAGGGCGTCGTCGTCGCCGCCTCGCTCACGCCGCAGCGTGTGCGCGAGTACTACGAGATCGCGTTGGAGGCCGGTCTCGACATTCTCGTGATTCAGGGCACGGTCGTGTCCGCGGAGCACGTCTCGACGGTCGCCGAGCCGCTCAACCTCAAGGAGTTCATCCGCGAGGTCCCCGTCCCGGTGGTCGTCGGCGGCTGCGCCTCCTACCACACGGGTCTGCACCTGATGCGGACCGGCGCCGCTGGCGTGCTCGTCGGCGTCGGCCCGGGCGCGATCTGCACGACGCGCGGCGTGCTCGGCATCGGCGTCCCGCAGGCGACGGCGATCGCCGACGTCGCGGCAGCACGCTCGCAGCACATGCTCGAGACGGGCGACTACGTCCGCGTCATCGCCGACGGCGGCATGAAGAACGGCGGCGACATCGCGAAGGCGATCGCCTGCGGCGCCGACGCGGTGATGCTCGGCTCCGCGCTCGCCCGCGCCTACGAAGCACCCGGCCGCGGCTACAACTGGGGCATGGCGACGTTCCATCCGACGCTGCCGCGCGGAACGCGCGTCAAGACCGTGCAGAACGCCTCGCTCGACGAGATCCTGCTCGGTCCCGCCCGCGAGAACGACGGCATGTTCAACCTGATGGGCGCGCTGCGCACCTCGATGGCGACCTGCGGCTACCGCGACATCGCGGAATTCAACCGCGCCGAGCTGATGGTCGCCCCCGCGCTCCAGACGGAGGGCAAGCACCTCCAGCGCGACCAGCAGGTGGGCATGGGGTCGAATGGCCGGGCGGTCGCGCTCGTAAATGACTAGCGACGGCCCAGCGGCGGGCATCGTCGTGTCTGGCAAGGACGCAGCCGGTGTGGCGTACTCCGTACGCGAACCGGCGAGGACGCCGCCAGACGCGGCGAGGCACGTCGCTGAAGAGGTCGTCGTCCTCGACTACGGCGGGCAGTACTCGCAGCTGATCGCGCGCCGCGTGCGCGAGTGCGGTGTCTTCTCCGAGCTGCTGCCGCACCACGTTGGCGCTGCCGAGGTCGCGAGACGTAGACCGCGCGGCCTGATCCTGTCCGGCGGGCCGGCATCGGTGTACGCGCCGGACGCGCCGAGACTCGATCCTGCGCTGCTCGAGCTCGGGATCCCCGTGCTCGGCATCTGTTACGGCATGCAGCTGCTCACGCGCGAGCTCGGCGGCGACGTACAGGGTGCCGAGGTGGGCGAGTTCGGCCGCTCGCAGCTGACGGTCAAGGAGCCCGGTCGCTTGCTCGCCGGCCTGCCCGCCGAGCAGACCTGCTGGATGTCGCACCGCGACACGGTCTTTGCCCCGCCGCCCGGCTTCACCGCGCTCGCGTCGTCGAGCGAGTCACCGGTCGCTGCGCTGGAGTCGGTCGAGCGCGAGATCTACGGGATCCAGTTCCACCCCGAGGTCGTCCACACGCCCTACGGACAGGACATCATCACGCGCTTCCTGGAGGACATTTGCGGCTGCGAGCGCACGTGGAGCGCCGCCTCCGTGATCGACGACCAGATCGCGCGCATCCGCGCCCAGGTCGGCGACGGGCGCGTGATCTGCGGCCTCTCTGGCGGGGTCGACTCGTCCGTCGCGGCACTGCTCGTGCACCGCGCGATCGGCGACCAGCTCACCTGCGTGTTCGTCGACCACGGCCTGATGCGCAAGAACGAGGGCGACCAGGTCATCTCCGCGTTCCGCGACCACTTCAAGGTGCCGCTCGTCGCCGTCGACGCGGAGGATCGCTTCCTCAAGCGCCTGCAGGGCGTCACCGAGCCCGAGGCGAAGCGCAAGGCGATCGGCGAAGAGTTCATCCGTGTCTTCGAGGAGGAGGCGGAGCGGATTGTCGGCCAGGACGGTACGGCCGCCCGCTTCCTCGTGCAGGGCACGCTCTACTCGGACGTGATCGAGTCGGGTGGCGGCACTGGCGCGGCGACGATCAAGTCCCACCACAACGTCGGCGGCCTCCCTGAGGACCTCGAGTTCGATCTCGTCGAGCCGCTGCGCTCGCTCTTCAAGGACGAGGTCCGCGCCGTCGGCGCCGAGCTCGGCCTGCCCGAGCGACTGGTGTGGCGCCAGCCCTTCCCGGGTCCGGGCCTCGCGATCCGCATCGTCGGCGGCGAGGCGACGAAGGCACGCCTCGACACGCTCCGCGACGCCGACGCGATCCTCCAGGACGAGATCCGCAGAGCGGGCCTCTACCGCGAGCTGTGGCAGTCCTTCTGCGTGCTGCCCGACGTCCGCACCGTCGGTGTCCAGGGCGACGAGCGCACGTACGGCTACGTCGTCGTCATCCGCGCGGTCACGAGCGACGACGCGATGACGGCTGACTGGGCGCGCCTGCCCTACGACCTGCTCGAACAGATCGCCTCGCGCATGATCAACGAGATCCGCGAGGTCAACCGGGTCGTGCTGGACATCACGAGCAAGCCTCCCGGAACCATCGAGTGGGAGTAGCCGGACGCGCGCTGGCGGCGCCGGCATCCCGCCAGGCTGCGTCATCGCCGGCTCGCCTACGTGCGTAGGCCACGCCGCCTGCTTCCTTGCCTGGCGGGCGCCGGCATCCGCCAGCGCGCGTCCGGCGGCGCTTACTTGGCTCGCAGCTCGGTCGTGAGCGCCGGTGCGCTCGCGAGCGTCTGGTAGACGACGCAGTAGCGCTCGGTGAGCTTCTTCAGGGTTGCGAGCTGTTCGTCGTCTGCGTTCGAGTCGAGGTCGAAGGTGAGGCGGATGGCGGAGAAGCCGACCGGGGCTTCCTTGTCGACGCCGAGGGTGCCGCGGAAGTCGAGATCGCCCTCGGCGCGGACGGTTGCTCCGCGGATTGGGATCTCCAGTGAGGTCGCGACGGCGCGGAGCGTCACGCCCGCGCAGGCGACGAGCGCCTCCAGCAGCATGTCGCCTGAGCACAGCAGGGAGTCGTCGCCGCCGCTTGCTGGGTGGAGACCGGCTTCGGCGACGGCGCGGCCGGTCTGCACGGAGCACGACACGCCGTCGCCGAGTGCTCCGGTCGCCGCGAGCGTGACGGTTGCGGCCTCCGGCTCGTCGCGGTACTGCTCCTTGAGGGGCGCCTGCAGCGCGCGCAGCTCGTCTCGTTCCATCGGATGAGCCTACGCGTCGGTGTGCTCGTCGTCGCGTCGGCGCGGCTCCTGCCCGTCGAGATAGCCACCGGGCCGTCTGCGACCCTCCGGATGCAGCAGCGAGACGAGCAGCACGACGAGCGCGGCGCCGAGGACGACCAATCCGGCGATTCCGAGGACGGAGACGGCGAGGACCGGCATGGTTCAGAGCCTACGCGCGCCGGGCGGACCGGCACGGTGCGGGACTCAGCTGAAGCGGTCCCAGCGCTTGAGCGTGGGGAGGGGGTCGATCGGCTCGCCGCCGCGGTACCAGCCGGGCGAGGTCCAGATTTCGAAGTGGAGGTGGCAGGCGCTCGCGTCGCCGGTGTCGCCGACGACGCCGATCGGCTGGCCGGTCTCGACGCGCTGGCCTCTCGTCACGGTCGCCGGCTCGCGCAGGTGGGCGTACATGTTGCTCTGGCCGGTGATCGGGTCCTGGATCACGACGTAGTTGCCGGCGAGCGCGTGGTAAGTGCGCATGACCACGGTTCCGCCGCGGGCGGCGACGAGCGGCGTGCCGCAGTCCGCCATGACGTCCTGGCCCTGGTGCACATGGCCGGTGCGGCCGGCGCCGAAAGCGGCACCGCCCTGCCCGTAATTGTGCGGTCCGCGCACAGGGAACGCTGCGCCGACGAATGTGAAGGTCTTCACGCTCGTCGAGCCCGGGGGCGGGGCCGCCGCCTCGGGCGAAGCACCCCCGCCCGGCGTGGCATCGGCCGTGCTGCTGCTGCTCGCGCCGGCGTCGGCGGCGAGCGCGACGCGCAGCTGATAGCGGCCGTCGAGCGCGAGCCCGCTTCTGGCGCGTCCGCTCCAGCTCACCTTCTGCGTGGCGTCGGGCGCGACCGTGCGTTCGTCGGTGAAGACTGAGAGTCCGTCGGCGAGTCGCACGACATCGACGCGCACTTGCACAGCGCCACGTGCGTGAGAGACGTACGTCAGCGTCGCAGCGCTGACGGCGCGCTTGGAGACCTTGCGGAACGTGACGCCGGCCGCGAGCTGCGGGATCGACGCGACGGGGGAGAGGACCGGGGCCGTCACCACCGTGGGCGCCGTCGCGGCGCGCTTCGGGGCTGGCTCCGCGAGGCCGGCGCCGCCGGTCGCGGCGGCGGCCGAACCGCCGGTCGCGCCGAGGAGCACGGCGGCAGCAAACGTCGTCTTCGCAGCGGGGAGCCCCCGCATTCCGCGCAGCATCGTGTGAGATGCCCTTTCGTCACGGCCTACGGGGTTAGCTGACGGGCTCGCGCTTGAAAGGTCTGCGCTACCGAGCGGCAATGCTCGGATTCGCCCCTCGACGACGCTGCGGCAACACCGCCGTCATTGGGTTCCCCGTTCCCTCTGGCAGGAGAGGGATTCGGCTCTGGCTTATGGAACGGGCGGCAGTATAACCAGGGGCTCCGGACGGACCCCTCGCCGCGGGTCGCCCGTCGCCGCCGCGACGATTTCCCTATCATGGGCGACCGCCGCGCCAACGAGGCGTGGCATCTCTCATGCCATGAAGACCTACGTCGCCACTCCTGCCGACCGCGAGCGCAACTGGGTGCTCGTCGATGCCAACGGGCTCACGCTCGGCCGGCTCGCCACCCAGATCGCCGATGCGCTCCGCGGGAAAAACAAGCCCACGTACACGCCCCATGTCGACACCGGCGACTTTGTCGTCGTCGTCAACGCCGAGAAGATCTCGGTCTCCGGGAACAAGCGCGCCGACAAGCGCTACTACCGCCACTCGGGCTACCCGGGCGGCCTGCGCTCGCGGACGCTCGAGGAGATGCTCGACCGTCGGCCCGAAGAGGTCATCCGCCTCGCCGTCAAGGGCATGCTCCCTCGCAACCGCCTCGCGCGCAGACAGCTCACGAAGCTGAAGGTGTACGCCGGTCCGGATCACCCGCACGCCGCCCAGCAGCCGCAACCCATGGAGATTTCCTCGTGACCGACGTCGAGCAGCCTGAGGACGAGCAGCGCACCCCGGAGACCGACGCGCCCGCTGAGGAGCCCGTCGCCGCCGAGGAGACGCCTGCTCCCGAGGCCGCGAGCGACGCGCCCGAGCCGGCTGCCGACACCGAGCCGCCGGCGGCCGAGCCGGCCGCCGAGCAGCCCGTCGCCCAGGAGCCCGCGGCTGCTGAGGCGCCCGCGGCCGAGCAGCCTGCAGCTGAGGCCGCGGCGCCCGTCGAGGAGGAGCTGATCGAGGAGACGCCGCGCGTCAAGCCGGAGATCCCCGGTGCCGACCTCGTGCCGGACATCGTGCTCGAGGGCGAGGCACTCGGCGAGACGCCGTCCTACGACGAGGACGGCGAGCCCATCGCCGCCGTCGATGGCGAGGACGAGCCCGACGTGCAGCCGATCGCCGACGCAGCGATCTCGCTTGCCACGGGTGCGCGCTACACCGCCACCGGCAAGCGCAAGACGGCCGTCGCGCGCGTGACGCTCAAGCCGGGCACCGGCGAGTACGTCATCAACGGCAAGCCGCTCAACGACTTTTTCCCGCGCCCCACGCTCCAGCGCAACATCCGCCAGCCGCTTGAGACGGTCGGATACGAGGCGCGCATGGACGTGATCGCGAAGCTCCACGGCGGCGGCGTCTCGGCGCAGGCCGGCGCGCTGCGCCATGGCATCTCGCGCGCCCTGCTCGAGGCCGATCCGAACCTGCGTGGCGAGCTCAAGCGCCGCGGCTTCCTCACGCGTGACGCACGCGCGAAGGAGCGCAAGAAGGCCGGCCTCAAGAAGGCCCGCAAGCGGCCGCAGTTCTCGAAGCGCTAGCTTCCCCTCCGTGGCCCGACGGCTGTTCGGCACGGACGGCGTCCGCGGCGTCGCGGGCGAGTTCCTCACAGCGGAGCTGACGCTCGCGCTCGGCCGTGCGGCGACCACGCGCGCAAGCGCCGTCGGCAGCGGTTCCGAACGCCCCCGCGTGCTGGTCATCCGCGACACGCGCGCGTCGGGCGAGATGCTCGAAGCCGCCGTCGCAGCGGGAGTCGCCGCGGCCGGTGGCATCGCGCTCCTGGGCGGGGTCCTGCCGACGCCGGCTGCGCCGCTGCTGATCCGCCGCTACGGCTTCGACCTCGGCGTCGTCCTCTCCGCGTCCCACAACCCTTGGCGCGACAACGGCGTCAAGTTCTTCGGCGCCGACGGCGACAAGCTGTCCGACGCGGTCGAGGAAGAGATCGAGGCGCTGCTCGACGAGCCGGTGTCGGGGGCGGGCGGCGGGACCGTATCCGCCGAGCCGGGCGGCGTGACGCAGCTGCACGGCACGCTGGAGGACTACCTGCGCGAGCTGCACACGCGCTTCGCGGAGCTCGACCTCAGCGGGCGCCGCATCGTGCTCGACTGCGCCAACGGCGCGACGCATCGCGCGGCGCCCGAGATCTTCCGCCGTCTCGGCGCGCATGTCGACGTGATCGCCGACGCGCCCGACGGTCGCAACATCAACGACGGCTGCGGATCGACGCACGTCGAGGCGCTCGCCGACGCGGTCCGGCGCGACGGTCACGACGCCGGCTTCGCATTCGACGGCGACGGCGACCGCGTGCTGGCGGTCGACCGCAACGGCACGGTCGTCGACGGCGACGAGCTGGTCGCGCTCGCTGCGCTGCACTTGCGCGCGCAGGAGAGGCTGCAGGGTGGCGGCGTCGCCGTGACGGTGATGACGAACTACGGCTTCCACACGGCGATGGCGGACGCCGGCGTCGAGGTAGCCACGACTGCTGTTGGCGACCGGTACGTGCTCGAGGCGCTGCGGGAGCGCGGCTGGACACTCGGCGGCGAGCAGTCCGGCCACATCATCGAGCTCGGCTTCGCGCCGTCCGGCGACGGGATCGCGAGCGCGCTGCTTACGCTGGAGGCGCTGAACGGCGGCGACCTCGCCGAACGTCACGCGATGGAGAAGCTGCCGCAGACGCTCGTCAACGTCCGTCTGCCCGATCGTGCGGCCGTCGAGCGCGCCGCCTCAGACGAAGAGATGGTGGCGGCAGTCGAGCAGGAACAGGACGCGCTGGCGGGGCGCGGGCGCGTGCTCGTGCGGGCGTCCGGCACCGAGCCGCTGCTGCGCGTAATGGTCGAGGCGCCGAGCGCCGAGGAGGCGCACGCGGTCTGCGGGCGCCTCGTCGAGAGGGCGCAGGCTGCCGCCGTCGAAATGGCTCCTTAGGCCTATGTTCGCGGCACAGCGCGTGTACTAGGCTCTTCGAGTCCCCACGGAGGTTTCCCATGTGCGGCATCGTCGGCTACGTCGGCGCCCGTCCCGTCCGCGAGCAGCTGCTCGCCGGACTCGAAAAGCTCGAATATCGCGGCTATGACAGTGCCGGCATCTCCGTCCTCAACGGCGACGGGGTCGACTCCGTGCGCGCGGTCGGGAACCTCGACGCGCTCCGCACGGCGCTCGCGGCCGAGCCCGTCGCCGAGGCGCCGCAGACGAGCGTCGCGCTCGCCGAGCCGGGCACCGGCATCGGCCACACCCGCTGGGCAACACACGGCCGCGTGAGCGAGCGCAACGCCCATCCGCACACCGACGACGAGGACCGTGTCCACGTCGTCGTCAACGGGATCGTCGAGAACTACGTTTCGCTGCAGCGCCAGTTGGAGCAGGAAGGGGCGGTCTTCTCCTCTGAGACGGACGCTGAGGTGATCGCGCACCTGATAGCGAAGCACTACGACGGCGATCTGCCGGCCGCCGTATGCGCCGCCTACGGCGAACTGGTCGGCCACTTCGCATTCGTCGCGATGACGGTCGCCGAGCCGGGCGTGCTCGTCGGCGCGCGGCGCGAGTGCCCGCTCGTCGTCGGGCGCGGCGAGGACGAGCAGTTCCTCGCCTCCGCCGTCCCCGCCTTCCTCGCCCGCACGCGCCACGTGCAGTACATCGAAGACGGCGAGCTGGTCGTGCTGCGCCCGTCCGGCGTCGAGTTCATGACGGCGGACGGCACGCCGATCGAACGCGAGGTCGTCGAGATCGACTGGGACGCGGAAACCGCCGAGAAGGGCGGCTACGAGACGTTCATGCTGAAGGAGATTCACGAGCAGGCGGACGCGGTCGCCGAGACGGTCGCGGATCGCACAGCGCGCGGCGACGGCGTCGACCTCGGCGATCTCGGCACGATCGACGACGCGTTCCTGCGCGACGTGCGGCGGATCGTGATCGTCGCCTGCGGAACGTCGTACCACGCCGGCCTGATCGGTCGCTACGCGATCGAGGAGTGGGCGCGCGTGCCGGTCGAGATGGACGTCGCGTCCGAGTACCGCTACCGCAACCCCGTCGTCGGGCCGGGGGACCTCGTGATCGGCATCTCGCAGTCGGGCGAGACGGCCGACACGCTCGCGGCGATGCGGCTTGCGCGCTCGCGCGGTGCGACGGTGCTGGGCATCACCAACGTCATGGGCTCGCAGATCACGCGCGACGCCGACGGCGTGCTGTTCACGCGTGCCGGCTTGGAGATCGGCGTCGCCGCGACGAAGACGTTCGTCAGCCAGGTCGCCGCCATGTACCTGCTCGGGCTGCGGCTCGCCGAGCTGCGCGAGACGCTGCCGCCCGTGCGGTTGACCGAGCTCGTGGGCGCGCTCAAGCACCTGCCGCACCACATCGCCGCGCTGCTGGAGGCGGGCAGCGAGCAGATCGAGGCGATCGCGCAGGCTCACTACCAGGCCGACTTCTTCCTGTACCTGGGGCGTCACGTCGGGCTGCCGGTGGCGCTCGAGGGCGCGCTGAAGCTGAAGGAGATCTCGTACATCGCGACCGACGCGTATGCGGCGGGCGAGATGAAGCACGGGCCGATCGCGCTGCTCGACGAGCAGACGCCCGTCGTCTGCGTGGCAACCGACTCGCCGGTGCTCGACAAGGTCGTCTCGAACATGCAGGAGGTGCGCGTGCGCGGCGCGCACGTGATCGCGATCGTGACCGAGGGCAACGAGGAGATCGTCGCGCACGCTGAGCAGGCGATCACGATCCCTGAGACGGATTGGATGCTCGCGACGCTGCTGGCGGTCGTGCCGCTGCAGCTGCTGGCGTACCACATCGCCCGTCTGCGCGGCCTGAACGTCGACCAGCCGCGCAACCTCGCCAAGACCGTCACCGTCGAGTAGCCTCGGCCCCCATGACGGGGCTGCCCAGTTGGCTGGAGCTGCTGCCCGACGCCGCGGCCCAGCGCGCGCTTGACGGTTGGGCGATCGAGCAGCGCCACATACCTGGGCTGGAGCTGATGGAGCATGCCGGGCATGGGCTCGCCGAGCTCGTCGCGCGGCACGTCCCGCAGGGCGTGGTCGCGGTCGTGTGCGGACACGGCAACAACGGCGGCGACGGCTTCGTCGCTGCGCGGCTGTTGCGCGAGATGGGGCGCGAGGTCGACGTGCAACTGCTCGGTGAGAGCGGTGGGCGGGAGCTGACGAACGACGCGCGGGCGAACTGCGAGCGGCTGCCGGGCGCGCCGCCGCGGCCGTTCAACCCCGGCTCGCTCTTCGAGGTCGCGGGGATCGTCGACGCGGTGCTGGGGACCGGCTCGCACGGCGCGCCGCGGGGCGAGGCGCTCGATGCGGTCGAGACGATGGCTGCGGCCGGCGAGCGGGGCATCCCCGTGGTCGCGTGCGACGTGCCGAGCGGCGTCGACGCCTCGACCGGCGAGGTTGCCGGGCCGGCGGTGCGCGCGGTCGCGACGGCGACGTTCCATGCGGGCAAGCCGGGACTGTGGATCGCGCCGGGCAAGCAGCATGCCGGTCAGGTGACGGTCGTCGAGATCGGGATCCCGGCAGACGGACGGCCTGTGGAGGGCGGAGCCGGCATCGGGCTGATCGGCGACGGCGTGCTCGACGGTCTGCCCGCGCGCGGGGCGGAGGCGACCAAGTTCGATGGCGGCAGCGTGCTCGTGTGCGGGGGATCGCTCGGGCTCACGGGCGCGCCGTCGATGGCGGCCGAGGCGGCCGCGCGCACGGGTGCGGGATATGTGACTGCCCTCGTGCCGGCGTCACTCAACCTCGTCTTCGAGCTGCGCGACGCGGAGGTGATGAGCGTCCCGCTGGCCGACGAGGGCGGGGGGTTCGCGCTCGGCGCTCTCGACGAGGCGCTCGCGCGCTGCGAACGGGCTGACGCACTCGTGCTTGGGCCGGGACTCGGGCGCTCCGACGGAGCTGTGTCATTCGTCCGCGAGCTGGCGCTGCACGCGTCCCTCCCGCTGCTGCTGGACGCCGACGGGTTGAATGCGCACGCCACCGAGACGGCACTCGGGCGGCTCGCGGGACGCTCGGCACCGACGGTCCTCACCCCGCACGGCGGTGAGCTGGCTCGCCTGCTCGGCGTCACCGGCGACGACGTGCGCGCAGCACGGCTCGCAAGTGCGCGGGAAGCGGCCCGCCGATCGGGTGCGGTGGTCGTGCTGAAGGGCGACGACACGCTCGTCGTGGAGCCCAGCGGCCGTGTGGGCGTGAGTCGTGGCGATGCGCCTGCACTCGCGACAGCGGGCACCGGCGACGTGCTGTCCGGCGTGATCGGCGCGCTGCTCGCGCGCGGCGTCGAGCCGTTCACGGCCGCCTGCGCCGGCGTCGAGCTGCACCGCCGCGCTGGCCGTCTCGTCGGCGCGCGCATCGGCGTCGAGGGGGCGATGGCGCGCGACGTGATCGCGGCGCTGCCCTACGCCCGGCGCAGGGACTGACTGCCGCGGCACCCGCTAGGCTCCCCTCGCAGATGCCCACCGTCGCCGACATCATGGAGCGCGACCCGGTGACCGTGACCCCCGAGGACACGGTGGAGACGCTGCTGCGCACCCTGCGCGAGCACGAGCTTCCGGGCGTCCCGGTCGTCAACGGCGGCGGACGCTGTGTCGGGATCGTGACGGAGTCCGATCTCGTGCTCGTGGACGAGGAGGAGGACCTGCGCCTCCCGCTGCACATCGACCTGTTTGGCGGCACGGTCTTCCTCGGACGGCTGAAGCCGTTCGAGGACCGCGTCAAGAAGGCGATCGCCTCGACGGTCGCCGACATGATGACTGAGGATCCAGCGACGGTCGCCCCGGACACCGACGTGCACGACGCCGCTCGGCTGATCGCCGAGCATCGCCACAACCGCCTGCCGGTCGTGGAGCACGGGCGCCTCGTCGGCGTCGTCACGCGCCTCGACGTGCTCGAGGCGCTCGTCTCCCCGGAGTAGCGGTGGCGCTGCGGGCGCTCGCGCGGGTCAACCTCGGCGCCGTCGAGCGCAACTGCGAGCGGCTGCGCTTCGCCGCCGGGCCGCACACCGCCCTGTGCGCGGTCGTGAAGGCGAACGCATACGGGCACGGCACGGTCCCGGTCGCGCGGGCGGCGCTCGCGGGCGGCGCGAGCTGGCTCGCCGTCGCGGCCGCCGAAGAGGCCACCGAGCTGCGCACCGCCGGCATCGAGGCGCCCATCCTGATGATGGGCGCGCTCAGCGCCGAGGAGCTGCCGGCAGCGCTGGACGCTCAGGCGGACGTCGTCGCCTGGCGCTCGTCGTTCGTCGAGGAGCTCCGCCGCGGCGGCGATCACCGACTGGGAGCGCTGCCGGTGCGCGTGCACGTGAAGCTCGACGTCGGCATGGGCCGGCTCGGCATCCGCGACGCGGACGAGTTGCTGCGCGTCGCCCAGCAGATCCACGCCGCACCCGAGCTGGAGCTGGTGGGCGCGATGACGCACTTGCCGTGCGCCGACGAGGACCCCGAGCGGACGCGCGCGGAGGTCGAGCGCTTCCGCGCGTTCGGCAAGCGGCTGCGGGAGCTGAAACCCGACGCGATCCTGCACGCCGCCAACAGCGCGGCAACGCTCGCGCTGCCGGAGAGCCGCCTCGACATGGTGCGCTGTGGCGTGGCGATCTACGGCCTCGATCCGTTCGGCGTCGATCCGGCGGAGCATGACCTCGAGCCTGCGCTGGAGCTGCGCTCGTTCGTCGCTGCGCTCAAGCCGCTGGCGCCGGGGGAGAGCGTCGGCTACGGCGCGCGCTTCGTCGCGCGCGAGCCGACCTGGATCGCGACGCTCCCGATCGGCTATGGCGACGGGTGGCGGCGCGCGTTCTCCGACAACGCCGAGGTGCTGATCGGCGGACGCCGCCATCCGCTCGTCGGGCGCGTGAGCATGGACAACGTCACCGTCGACGTCGGACCCGACCCGGCGGGCCTCGTCGAGGGCGACGAGGCGGTCCTGCTCGGGCGCGACGGCGAGGAGCGCATCACGGCCGAAGCGCTCGCGCGCCGGATCGACACGATCAACTACGAGATCACGACCGCGCTGACCGCGCGCCCGACGCGGGCGTACCACCGCGACGGCACCGCGCTCGACGCGGACGGGCGGGCGCGCATGAGCCGCGAGACGCCCGCGTGAAGGGGCGACCCCACGCGCGAGCCGCGAGGGCGCCCGCATGAGCGACGACGCGCTCGCGATCGCGCGGCAGGTTCTGGACGGCACGACGACCTGGCTCGTCGGCGGCGCCGTGCGCGATCGCCTGCTGGGCCGCCCCACCGCCGATCTTGACCTCGCCGTCGCGGGCGACGTGGAGGCCGCCGCGCGCGCGCTCTCCCGCGCTGCGCGCGCCGCCGTCTTCCCGCTGTCGGAGGACTTCGGCGCCTGGCGGGTCGTCGCGCGCGGCGGCGCCTGGCAGGCCGACCTCTCTCCGTTGCTCGGCGAGACGATCGAGCAGGATCTCGCCCAGCGCGACTTCACGATCAACGCGATCGCCGAGCCGCTGTCCGGCGGTGAGCCGGTCGACCCGACCGGCGGGCAGGCCGACCTCGCGGCACGGCGCCTGCGGATGGTTTCTCCGGCGGCGTTCGCGGCCGATCCGCTGCGCGTCCTGCGGTTGCCTCGCTTCGCCTGCGAGCTGGCGCTGGGTGCCGAGCCGGCCACGCTCGCAGGCGCCGCTGAGCACGCGGCCGGCCTCGTCGACGTCGCGGCCGAGCGCGTGTTCGGCGAGCTGAAGCGGATCGTCGCCGCTCCCGACCCGCTCGCGGGAATCGAGCTGATGGAGCGCGTCGGCGCCGTCGACGTGGTCCTGCCGGAGCTGGCAGCACTGTCGGGCGTACAGCAGAGCGGCTACCACCACCTCGACGCCTACCAGCACACGCTCGCGGTATTGGCCGAGACGATCGCGCTGGAGCGCGACCCGGTCGCGATCTTCGGCGAGCACCACGGCGCTGCCGTCGCGGAGGTGCTGGCGGAGCCGCTCGCCGACGAGCTGACGCGCGGCACGGCGCTGCGCTTCGGTGCGCTGCTGCACGACATCGCGAAGCCGCAGACGCGCGCGGTCAACGAGGAGGGCCGCATCTCGTTCTGGCACCACGACTCGCAGGGGGCGGAGCTCTCGCGCGCGATCCTCGCGCGGCTGCACGCGAGCGAGCGTCTGCGCGCGCACGTCGCCGCGCTCACTCGCCACCACCTGCGGCCCGGCTTCCTCGTGCGCGAGCGGCCGCTGCCGCCGCGCGTCGAGTACCGCTATCTGAAGGCGTGCGAGCCGGTCGAGGTCGACGTCACGCTGCTGTCCGTCGCCGACCGCCTGGCGACGCGGGGACAGAGATCGGACGTGGCGATCGCGAAGCACCTCGAGCTCGTGCGCGAGCTGATCGGGCCGGCCCTGGCGTGGCGCGAGCACGGCCCGCCGGCGCCGCTCGTGCGCGGCGACGAGCTGGCCGACGCGCTTGGGATCGAGCGCGGGCCGCAGCTGGGCAGACTGCTCGCGGAGCTGGAGGAGGCCGCCTACGCCGGTGAGGTCGCCTCGCGCGAGGAGGCGATCGCGCACGCCCGCGAGCTGCTCGCGGCGAGAGCGGCGTCCGGTTAGGCCGAGGTCGCGCTCGGCGCTGCGCGGTCGGTCACGGCTGCGGCGAGCTTGCGCGCGACCGCGGTGCAGAGCGTGACCGCGTTGCTGACGCTGCCGTGGTCGACGTTCTCGGCGGTATCGGTCGGCCAGTGGTAGTTGGCCGGCACCTTCAGGCGCGTGACCGAGCCGATCGTGGTCGTCGGGTAGCCGGCGCGCAGCGCGATCAGGCCGTCGGTCGCGTTGCGCAGCCGCAGGCCGCGCCACAGCTCGACGCCGCTGTCTCTGGCGCAGCCCTCGACGAGGTCCTTGAAGTCGTCCGGGTAGTCGCGCATCCGCAGCATCCCCTCGCCCTCGATCAGTGTGAGATGCGGGGAGCCGACCGTGTCGACGCAGACCACGTGCGTGCGGTCCAGTGGGAGCGCAGGGAAGTGGCGCCGGGCGAATGCCTGCATCCCCTCCATGAAGCCCTCCTCCGAGCCGGTCGAGACGAGCAGCACGCGCAGCCCTTCGACGGGGCGCTCGGCGAGCTCCGTGGCCAACCCGATCAGCGTCGCGACGCCCGTGAGGTTGTCGTTCGCGCCGGGCACCACGTCGCGCGCGCCGATCTCGGCGAACGTCGCGGCCGAGCCCAGTGCGAGCACCGTGCCGGTCGTCAAGGCCCGGCGCCGGCGCGTGAGCGCCCCGAGCGCGACCAGCAGCGGGCCGGCGATCACCGGCGCCATCAGCGGCGGCGACGTGTTGCTGCGCTCCAGCAGGCCGGGGGCCAGCCGGTCCACGAGCGGCAGCACGCCGGGGTGGAACAGCAGGCCCCAATGGGCCGCGTCGTGGTGGGCGACGAACACGACGGTGCGGTCGGCGTGGGGATCGCCCGTCTCGGCGACGACGTTCCAGGTCGGTCTACTCGGCAGGAAGCGTCGGCGGAACCACAGCCGGCCACCGCCGACGTCGTCCCAGATCGCGGCTGCCGCGAATGCGCCGACCGCCGCCGCGAGTGCCCGGCTGCGGCGATTGCCGCGGCGCGCGAGCAATCCGGCGGCGCCGGCGAGCGCGTTCGGGACACCGAGCGGGAACCAGTAGCCCCCGTGCGCACGCTCCTCCTCGACCTCCACGCTGCAGCCGAACTCGGCGAGCTGCGCGGCGATCCACTGGGCCGCCTCGTGCTCCCCCGGCGAGGCCGAGGGACGCTCGATCGCCGCGAGATGGGCGATCGCCTGGCGCAGGTGAGTGCGATCGGGCACGACCGTCCGCAGGCTACCGATATGCTCGCGCCGTGCCTGCCGGTTCCGAGAACTGTCTCTTCTGCAAGATCGTCGCGGGTGAGCTGCCGGCGACGATCATCGACGAGGACGCGCGCACGCTCGCGTTCATGGACATCAACCCGGCGACGCGGGGCCACGCGCTGGTGATCCCGCGCACGCATGCCACCGACCTGCACGAGCTCGACCCGGAGGACCTGCAGGCGTGCGCCGTTGCGGCGCAGCGCCTCGCCGGGCGCATGAGCACGCGCCTCGGGGCGGATGGGATCAACCTGATCAACTCGTGCGGCGCGGCCGCCTGGCAGACCGTCTTCCATTTCCACATGCACGTCGTGCCGCGCTACGTCGACGACCCGCTCGAGCTGCCGTGGGTCCCCGCGCCGGGCGACATGGACGAGATCGCCGCCACCGGCGTGCTCCTGCGCGGCTAACTGGCCGTCGGCCGGTACCGGTAGGGCTTGGCGATACCCCCGCGGCGTCTGGCGGCGTGCGACGCTGCGCGGATGCGTCGTCCTCGGTCGTCGCAATAGCGCTGCTATTGCTTCCTCCCTGCGTCCTCGCCCCGCTTGGTCGCACATCCACCAGCCACTCACGCGGGTATCACCGAGCCCTACTTGCAGCCGGCGCACCGGATCCTGTTAGTTTTTCCCCGACAGATCGAGCTCCCGCTCGATGGAACCCCGCCGGCCGTCGGCTGGCAGCTTGCTCCTCGGGGGACGCAATGGCAACGGGAACTGTGAAGTGGTTCAGCGACGACAAGGGCTTCGGCTTCATCACGCCGGATGACGGCGGTCGCGACCTCTTCGTCCACTACAGCGGCATCTCAGGCGACGGCTATCGCTCGCTCGCCGAGGGCGCGAAGGTCAACTACGAAGAGGAGCAAGGCGACAAGGGCCCGAAGGCAGTCAACGTCACGAGACTCTAGGCCCGCAGGCCTTCCAGCTTGCATGGCGCGTTGCGGGCCGGTCCTTCCGCCCGTGACTCGTGTTGAATGGGGATATGAAGCGCATCCCCCTCGGCGTCGCCCTGGCCGTCTGCCTGCTCGGCGCCGCCGCCTCCACGGCCTCGGCCAAGACGTATGAGCTCGGTGCGAGCACTGACGGCGCGTCCGTCAGCTGCCCGGACAACTGCTTCGTCGTGACGCGCACGACGGCGCTGCAGGTCCGCACCGGCACGCTCAGATATCCGACGACGGTCCCGAAAAGCGGGCGGATCGTCGCGTTCACGCTGCAGCTCGGCTCGCTGAGCGACAGACAGATCCACTTCTTCAACTCGACCTACGGCGGCACCTCGCGCGTCCAGCTGGCGGTGTTGCGGGAGCAGGCCAGACCCGCGCGCAGCTACGAGGTCGTCGCGACCACGGGCGTCTTCAAGGTCCAGCCGTTCTTCGGCACGACGGTGCAGTTTCCGCTGAAGACGACGCTCGCGGCGCGCAAGGGCGACATCGTCGCACTCACCGTGCCGACGTGGGCGCCGGTGCTGGCCGTCAACCTGCCGAAAGAGAACGGTTGGCGCGCGAGCCGCGCTGACAGCTGCACCGACCTGCTCACGCAGACGGCGCAGATGACGCTCGGCAACGCCACGCAGTACAAGTGCCTCTACCAGACGGCCCGCGTGACCTACACGTCGACGCTCATCACGACGCCCGTCGCGCCGACTCCGCCGGCAGACACAAGAAGAACGACAAGATGATCGCGAAGGCGGGGTGCGTGGGCGGACGACGCCTCACGCGCTCCGCCTGAAGCGGTTCTCAGCAGGCGCCCGGGTTCTCGTCGCAGAAGCTCTGGTAGTTCGGCGCCGCGCCGCCCGGGTTGGCGGGCTGCGCCGGGGTGGTCGTGCCACCGCCTCCGCCCGTTGCCGGAGCGGTTCCGCCGCCGGTATCGGCGCCCGTGTCGTCTCCGGTGTCACCGCCACCGGTGTCACCCGTCGCGGCGCCGGTGTCGCCACTCGTGTCGACCGCTCCGCCGGTGTCGCCCGACGTGTCGGCGGCGTCGGTGGACGTCGTCGACGTCGTGGTGGTCGTCGTCGAGGTCGAGGCGGCGCTGGGCAGCGTCGCTCCGGTGCCGACCGTCAGCGGAGGTGTGTCGAGCGTCTCAGCCGACTGCGACCCGCCGCTGCCACATGCGGCCACGCCGAGCGCCAGCAGCAGCCCGATGGCAAGGGCTGTGACGAACAGCAGGGGGTGCGTGCGACGAGGCACGGGAAGCGAACGAGCCTTAGTGGGCGTGGGCGATCGGCGCCATGCGGCGACCGCAGTTCGGGCAGTCGTTGAGGTCCTTCTGCGCGAACTGGTCACACCAGTTGCACAGGCGCAGGTTCTCGACGGCCCAGGGCAGGTCGGAAGGGGTCGGCGCGAGCGGCACCAGTGTCGCGACGACCTCGAGCGGCTCGCCCGTCTCGCGATCGACGTACGTGCGGCCGGCCTCGGCCTGGATGACGACTTCGCGGCCCGTGGAGGGGGTCCGCATGCGGTAGCGCTGATGGTTCCTCACGCGACGGGATGCTACCAACGCATGCCCGGGAAGCGCCGCGCCGCGGCCCGCCCGGCCGCGGCCATAGGCTTGTCGCGTGCGCGTGCTGATCTTCCATGGCTACCTGCTCCAGGGCACCGGGTCGAACGTCTACAACGCCAACCTCGCTGCCGCGCTCGTGCGGCTCGGGCACGAGGTCCACCTGCTGTGCCAGGACCGCGCACCGGAGGAACTGCCGTTCGTCGATGCCGTCGGCAACTGGGACGGCGGCACGTTCGCCGTCCGCACGCTGCGCGAGCCGGCACGCTGCACTGTCTATCGGCCCGCGTTGGCGGGCCTGCTGCCGGTCTACGTCGCCGATCGCTATGCAGGCGTCGAGGCGCGGCCCTACCCGGATTGCAGCGAGGCCGAGGTCGAGGCGTACGTCGAGGCGAACGTGCGCGCGGTGCGCGACGTCGTTGCGCGGGCGCGTCCGGACGTCGCGCTCGCGAACCATCTCGTGATGGGCCCGCTGATCCTCGCCCGCGCGCTCGGCGCCGGGCCCGCGGCCGTCCGATACGCCGTGAAGGTGCACGGCAGCGACATCGAGTACACCGTCGCGCCGCATCCCGAGCGCTTCGTGCCCCCCTCGCGCGAGGGCATCGCGCACGCGCGCGGGATCCTGGTCGGCTCCGGGCACATCGCCGACCGGCTTGTGGCGACCCTCGGCGACGAGGCGCTGCGCACGCGCATCCGGCTCGGGCCGCCCGGCGTCGACGTCGCCCGCTTCGTGCCCCGGCCACCTGTCGAGGCGCGTGCCGGCATGCGGACGCTGGCCGGACGCCTGGCGGCGACGGCCGTCGCCGAAGCGGGCGCGCCGGTCGCGGATCCGGAGGAGCGCTCGGCCTTCACGCGCGACGTCGGCGCGGCCGCGTCCGCACTCGAAGACGTGGCGGCCGGCACGGACGACCGGCTCGTCGCGTTCGTCGGCAAGCTGATCGTCTCGAAGGGGATCGACCTGCTGCTCGCCGCTTGGCCGCTCGTGCTGCAGTGCGAGCCGCGCGCGCGGCTCGTCGTCGTCGGCTTCGGCGCCTACCGTGCAGGCTGCGAACGTCTGATCGCCGCGCTCGCCGACGGCGACCTCGCAGCGCTCGACGCGCTCGTCGAGGCCGGCCGGGCGGAGGAGGGGGGACCGCATGCGCCGCTTGCGCTGCTGCGGGGGTTCCTCGACGGACTCGACGGCGCCGCACAGGCGGACTACCTGGCGGCCGCTGCGGACCTGCGCGAGCGTGTGGTGCTCACCGGGCGCCTCGACCACGAGGAGCTGACCGACTTGCTGCCGGCCTGCGAGGCGCTCGTCGTCCCGAGCACGTTCCCCGAGGCGTTCGGGATGGTCGCCGCCGAGGGGGCGGCGTGCGGGGCGCTGCCGATCTGCGCCGAGCACTCGGGGCTGGCCGAGGTCGCGAGCGCGCTCGCGCAGTCGGTGCCGGAGCCGGCACGACCCTGGCTGGCGTTCCCGACCGCGACCGGCTCCGACCCGGTGCGAGGGATCGCCGAGCGCGTCACGGCCTGGCTCGCGGCGCCCGACGAGCTGCGCGAGCAGACACGTTCCGCGCTCGTTGAGACGGTGGGAGAGCGCTGGTCGTGGGAGGGAGTCGCACGCGGCGCGATCGCCGCGGCGAGAGCGAGCGCGGACGCGCCCGCAGCGTCTGCCGCGACGCCGCAGCAGTAGGCACTGGCGCAACCGCCGCCGTTCCGGATAGCATCGTCTCGCACGATGTTCGGGCTTTTGAGGAGACGGGCGGCGTTCGCCGCGATCACGGCGACCGCTGCGGTGGTGCTGGCCGGTTGCGGCAGCGACGTCAAGGGCGACCACGCCGACCTCGTCAGCGGCAAGCAGCTGTTCGTGCAGAGATGCGGCGCCTGCCACGCGCTCGCGCGAGCCGGCACGAGAGGCACGGTCGGTCCGGACCTCGACGCCGCCTTCTCCCAGTCGCTCAGCGAAGGCTTCGAGCGCAGCGTCGTGAAGGGGGTCGTGAAGGAGCAGATTCTCTACCCGAGCGTGTCGGGCAAGATGCCCGCCAAGCTCGTCACGGGGCAGGACGCGGTCGACATCGCGGCGTACGTCGCAGCCTCCTCGGCAAAGTCCGGCGAGGACACCGGCACGCTCGCGACCGCCGTCAGATCGACGTCGCAGAGAGCTGCCACCGCGCAGGACGGCAAGCTCGAGATCGACGCGAACCCGGACGGCCAACTGGCCTACACGGTGAGCAACGCGACGTCCGGGGCGGGCGCGCTCCAGATCGACTCGAGAAACGCCTCCTCCGTCCCGCACGACATCGCCTTGCAGGAGGGGACGGACGGCAGAGTCCTCGGCAATGGCGAGACGGTCTCCAACGGCGGCGTCTCGAGAGTGTCGGTCACCCTCAGATCCGGCAGATACACGTTCTACTGCACGCTGCCTGGCCATCGCGAGGCCGGCATGCAGGGCACGCTGACCGTCAGATAGCAGCGCGCGGGCGGCTCGGCGGCTCGGCCGGCGAGTTCGGATCGGCCGGTTCCGACTCAGCAGGCGTGGTGCCCGATGCCGCGCTCGTGCCCCGCGGCGGCTCGAGACGGTAGGCGCCGGAAGCGTCGTGCTCGCGCGAGGCGAGCCAGAAGAACCAGCTGACGGCGACGAGCATCATGACGATGTCGAGCGTCATCATCAGGCCACCGGCCGTGCGCTGGTCGGCATGGGATGCGATTCCCTCGCGCATGCCGCGGCCGTAGACGTCGACGTAGAGGATGCCTCTCGCGAAGACGAACATCATGCCGAGGAACATCGTCGACATGCGCGCCGCGAAGATGTAGCCGATCTTCCACAGCTGCCCGCCCATGCGACGCCTCATCGGCTCGATCACCGGCCACCACAGCAGCAGGTTGGCCGCGAGGAACGCCTCGTGCTGGAGCGCGTGCAGCAGGGGGTGGCGCACGGCGCCCTCGAACAGTGTCGAGACGTGCCACAGGTAGATCGTGAGCACATAGACCGGAAGCGCCACGAGCGGGCGTCGCAGGGTCCGGAACGCCCGTCGCAGCCAGCGACGCCGCGCGAGCAGCACCAGCGCGGCGCGGGGGAGGTAGAACAGCAGCATCGGCGTGCGCATCCCCAGCAGCAGGAACGGCGCGGCGACGTCGCCGAGCAGCAGGTGCTGGGCCATGTGCGCGCTCAGCAGTCTGTCGTCGTAGACGTCCGGCGGACCGAGCAGGGAGATTGTCAGCAGGGCGATCCCGATCCACCACGCGGTCTGCTGCCAGGCGGAGACGTGCAGGCCGCGGCCGCGCACGATCCGCAGCGCGCGCAGGTACAGGCCGCTGGCGAGCAGCAGCAGTGCGATGAGAACGGGATCGAAGGCGACGAGCTGCACTGCCGGTCAATCGTCCCGCGCGAGCGGCTCGCGCGCGGCGCTCACGTCAGCGCGCGCACGGCCAGCACGACGACCGTGATCGCGATGACGACGCCCGCGACATAGAGCAGCGCTCGAAACGCCTCCTCCTCGGACCGCAGCGGGTTCAGCATGCGGGGGAGGCGCCCATCTACAGCAGGTACACCGTGGTGTACACGATCACCCACATCACGTCGACGAAGTGCCAGTAGATGCCCGGCACCTCGACGCCGCGATGCTGCTCGGGCGAGAAGTGCCCGCGGAACGCTCGGACCGTGACCATCAGCAGCAGGCACAGGCCGATGAAGACGTGTGCGCCGTGCAAGCCCGTGAGGCCGTAGAAGACCGACGCCTGGGCGCTGTTCGAGGGCGCGAAGCCGATGTGGACGTACTCGTTGATCTGCACGAACAGGAACGTCGCGCCGAGGAAGAACGTCGTCAGCATGCCGGCCTTCAACGCGAAGCGATTGCCGCGCTTGACGCCCTCGAGCGCCCAGTGGATCGTCACCGAGGACGACAGCAGGACCGCGGTGTTGAAGCCGGCGATCAGCTTCGGCAGCTCCGTTCCCTCCGCCGGCCAGGGGTTCCCATCCACGACCCGGATGAAGAAGTAGGCCGTGAAGAAGGCCCCGAAGACCATGATCTCGGAGATGATGAACAGCAGCATCCCGAGCATCTGAGGCTCGACGCGCGAGCTGCGGTGCGCCTCGGGCGGGCCGTGGTGGTCGTGCTCCGCGGCGTGCGCGCCGCCGGTCGCGTGCAGGGATGCGGCAGATGCCTCCATCAGGCGGCCTGCGCTCCACTCTCGCCCGCGGGGGCGAGGTCGACGACGACATGCTCGACCGGGCAGGCGGTCGCGCGCTTGACGCGCTCGACGAGGTCGCTCCTGAGCCAGCGCGAGCGCATCTTCGGCAGCGTCGATATGACGATCTCGTCGACGCGGTAGAACTGCAGTGCGTTCATCACGGCCGTGTACGGATCCGGGTCGCCGATGCCGCCCGTCGCCGGGATGCCCTCGCTGTGCAACCGCTCGAGCAGCGTCTTGAGCCGGCCGCGCGCCTCGTCCGCGTGGTGGCCCTGGCCGCCGTCCTGCGGCACGATCACCGTGAAGCGGTGATGGCCGTCGGACGCGCGCCGCTTGAGCTCCTCGAACAGCGGCTCGCCGCCGACGGTCTGGTTGGCGATCACGAGCGTCTGGTCGGCCTCCGCGCGATCGGCGTCGAGGTCGACGACGACGTGCTCGACCGGCAGGCTTGTCGCCTCCTGCACGCGCTCGATCAGGTCGCGGCGCAGCCAGCCCGAACGTGTCTCGGGATGGGTCGAGATGATGATCTCGTCGATGCCGTACTCGCGCACCGCGTCGAGCGTCGCGTTGAAGGGATCGGGGTCCATCACGTCGCCGCGCGCCTCGATGTCCAGCTCGCGCAGGGCGCTGAGCGTGCTCTCGACGCGGTGTCTCGCCGCGTCGCGGACCGCCTCGTCGTAGATGACCATGCCGGACTGCGGCTTGTTCTGCGGAGCGATCACGACGAAGCTCGCATTGCCCTTCGCGGCACGTGCCTTGATCGCCTCGATCAGGCTGTGCCCGCCATGGGTGTCGTTCGCGACGACGAGGACGTTGGCCATGCGCTTCACCTCACTCCGTGGTCGGTGCTGTGGCGACGTTGCCGGCTGGCGTCGGCTTGGCCTCTGCCGGCGACTGGAAGATGCCGTGGACCGCGCCGGGGATGCCGTACTCGTACGGACCGCCCACCACCGTCGGCACCGCGTCGAAGTTGAAGATCGGGGGCGGCGACGAGACCTGCCACTCGAGCGTCAGCGCGCGCCACGGGTTGGAGGACGCGCGCGGCCCGAGGCGCCAGCTCACGACCATGTTGTAGAGGAACACCAGCATGCTCACGCCGAGCAGGAAGCTCGCGATCGTGATCGCGAGATTCATGCCCGCGAACTGCTCCGCGTAGTCGGCGACGCGGCGCGGCATCCCCTGGACGCCGATCACGTGCATCGGCCCGAACGTCAGGTTGAAGAAGATGAAGGTCGCCCAGAAGTGCAACTTGCCGAGACGCTCGTCGTACATCCGGCCCGTCATCTTCGGGAACCAGTAGTAGACGCCGGCGAAGATCGTGAAGAGCGATCCGCCGAACAGCACGTAGTGGATGTGGGCGACGATGAAGTACGTGTCCGACACGTGGATGTCGAGCGGGATCATCGCCAGCATCACGCCGCTGATGCCGCCGAGCGTGAACGTCGTCAGGAAGCCGAGCGCGAACAGCATCGGCGTGTCGAGGTGCAGCACGCCGCGCCACAGCGTCGCGAGCCACGAGAAGATCTTGATGCCCGTCGGCACGGCGATGATCGCGGTCGTGATCATCATCGGGATGCGGATCCAGCTCTGCATGCCCGAGACGAACATGTGGTGCGCCCACACGGTGAAGCCGAGCACGACGATCGCCAGCAGCGAGAAGGCCATCATGCGATAGCCGAAGATCGGCTTGCGCGCCTTCACCGAGATGATCTCGCTGATGATCCCGAAGCCCGGCAGCATCATGATGTAGACGGCCGGGTGGGAGTAGAACCAGAAGACGTGCTGATACATCAGCACGCTGCCGTCCTTCCCCGCCCCCACGAACGCGTCGAAGAACTGGAAGCCGAGCGCGCGGTCCAGCAGCACGAAGAACTGCGAGGCGGCGACGAACGGCGTCGCGATCACGACCAGCAGCGAGGTCGAGAAGTTCGCCCACACGAGCAGCGGCATGCGGAAGAAGCTCATGCCCGGCGCGCGCATCGTGATGATGGTCACCAGGAAGTTCAGCGCCGTCGCGATCGAAGAAGCGCCCGCGAACTGCACGCCGATCGTGAAGAACAGCTGTCCGATCGGCATCTCGGTCGAGAGCGGGGCGTAGGCCGTCCAGCCGGTCGCGAACGAGCCGCCCGGCACGAGGAAGCTGCTCACCATGATCGTCCCGGCGACCGGCAGCATCCAGAACGACAGCGCGTTCAGGCGCGGGAACGCCATGTCCGGCGCCCCGATCATCAGCGGGATCACATAGTTCGCGAGGCCGGCGAAGACCGGGATCACGAACAGGAAGATCAGCAGCGCCGCGTGGACCGAGAACAGCCCGTTGAAGGTGTTCGGGTCCACGAACTGCGTGCCGGGCTGGGCCAGCTCGGCGCGCATCAGCATCGCCATCAGCCCGCCGGCGGTGAAGAAGAAGAAGGTCGT
>DATFPW010000051.1:0-39550 GCA_035264605.1 Conexibacter sp.
AGCAGCTCCCTGCCTTTCAGGCTGAGCCTCGCGTTAGCGTGCAGCTTCATCCGGTGTCCTCCTTGGGACTGGCGGCCTCGAGAACCACCAGCCTCCAAGGAGGCCCGGATGAACAACGTGCTCAGGAACTACAGCTAGGCCCGTCGAGCCGGCAGCGACTCGCGCAGCACCGTGAGCAGGGTCGCGAGCAGCAGCGTTGCGAGCGCGGCGATACAGGCGCAGGCCGCGACGAAGGCTGCGTTGAGCGTCGTCAGCTCGATCGCCCCGATCCGGCTGCCGCCGACGATCGCGACCGCCAGGATCCATCCCACCGCCAAGGCCGTCGCCGCGAGCAGCACGTAGCCCTCGAGGTCCGGACGACGCACCCACGTCGAGCGCGCGGCGTCGGCATCGCCGGCGGGGTCGTCGCCGAACGCGTCGGGGTCGACGAGCGCCACCGTCAGCACGACTGCCGCCGCCCAGCCGGTGACGACGAGCATCGCCCCGGCCACATCGCTTGGGCGGTGCCAGCCCGCCGCGATCGTCGCAATCCCGATCGCCGTGCCGTACAGCAGGGCGCCGGCCGCGACCGCACGGCGCCAGCGAGGAGGAGCCGCGAGCGTCGCCGCGATCCCGACCGCGAATGCCGTCGTCGTGTGCCCGCTGGGGAAGCTATTGCGGTCGAGCGACGAGACCACCAGCTCTGGTCGCACGAGCACGAGGTGCTTCAACACCTCAGTCAGCATCACCGCTCCGACCACGACAACGACCGCGACGACGGCGAGCGCCACGCGCCGCCGCAGCAGGGCCTGCGCAGCCAACAAGACAAGCACGAGCGCAAGCGACCCGACGCTGATCGTCGTCAGCAGCTGACTCGCCGCATCGCGCGCGCGAAACGAGGCGAGTCGGCCGTGCAGTGCGGCCTCATCGATCCGCTGCCCGGCGTGCGTACGGACGAAGACGACGTAGGCGACGATCAGCGCGATCGCGCAGCCGACCGTCAGCACGGCGAACGGCAGCGGACGAAGCGGACGCGCGGGCACTCCGGCCCGACGGTAGCAGCGGCCCTCTGCGGGCCGTATGCGGCTCAGCCGGCGTCCGGCGCGGACGCCGAGACGATCCACGTCGAGGCAGGTGCGACGACCGTGCCGTCCGGACCTGCGTACTCGGCCAGCCCATCGCGCAGCGCAGCGTTCACCTCGCCGTGCAGATGCGCCGCCCGATCCCCCGCAAGCCGCAGGATCTCGCCGGCGGGCCCCAGGCTCATGACCAGATCAAGCGCCTCGTCGATGTTGTTTCCGATCAGGATTGGGATGTCGCAGCGGTGGAGCGTCACGTCGACGAAGCCGGCGCTCAGCAGGACCTCGCTCGTCGTGTCCGCATCCGCCATCGAAAACGGCCCGGGCCCACACGTCGGCTCGTCGTACTCCTCGGGCCGCTCGACAATCCCCTCAACGATCGTCTGGGCGCGATAGAGCCAGTCGTTGTCGATCCGGCGCCGCCATACGACCATCGCGAGCGTGCCTCCGGGGATGAGCGCCTCGCGCACATTGCGCAGGGCCCACACCGGGTTGGCGAAGAACATCGTCCCCATCCGCGAGAAGGCGTGGTCGAAGCGCTCCTCGAACGACGTCGTCTCGATGTCGGCGACGGCGAAGCGCACGTTTGCGACGCCGGCCTCGGCGGCCTCGGCTCTCGCCGCCTCGATGAAGCGCACGGCCGCATCGACGCCGACGGCCTCGCCCTCCGCCCCGACACGCCCGGCGATCTGCTGGGTCGTGTCGCCAAAGCCACAGCCAACGTCGAGCACGCGCTGCCCCGCCTTGGGCGGGTACAGCTCGAGCGCCCGCTCGCCGTGAGCGCCGAGTCCGGTCGTGACGATGTGCCGGAAGCGCAGGAAGCGGTCGAACAGCGGCCCGTCCCACGCCTGGATCGCCTCGGCGTTGGCGTCGGTTCCCCGTCTTGTCTCAGCGGCGGTCATCGTCGCCTCGCCTTCCTCGTCGTGGACTAGGGCGAGCATACGCCCGCCATCCCGGCCCCACAACGACGAAGGCCCGCCGGAGCGGGCCTTCGGATCAAGCGGATGAAGAGACTCGAACTCTCGACCTTCTGCATGGCAAGCAGACGCTCTAGCCAACTGAGCTACATCCGCGTGAAGGCGGAAGTATAGCTCGTCCCGCCGTCTGCTTGGCGCGCCACGAGCCGGCCCGTGCGATCAGTCGCTGACAGCGCGCAACGGCCGCGGGCGCCGCGAAGAGCGGCGGCCGAGCCGCTGGTCCTCGACCTTGGCGTCGCGGGCCGGGTCGTGCTCCGGCACGCCCTCGGCGTCGAACAACATGAGCACAGCGGCACTGCGCTTGATGACGGTGTCGGCATCCTCGCCGGACGTCTTGACGCGCTCGAGGCTCTCGTCCTGCAGCTCGTCAACACGTTCCATCAATCTCGCGAGCTCGCCGGCGAGCTGCTTCCAGCCCTGCTCGTCGAGCGCCACGACAGTTCGACTGAGGTGCGCGTCGCCGCGGTCGAAGCCGCCCTGCGCCGCAGCCGTGTTGATGAATCCGGTGATTTGCTGCAACGAGGCACCGACCATCGCGCGCTTGACGATCGACGGCGTCTCCGCCCAGCCCTCGTCGGTGACGTGCGGCCGCGCCTTCGCGCGGTAGTGGTGCTCTATCGCGCCGCGGCGCGGGGTGCGCTTGACGAGCTCGAGGAATCCGAGCGCGTGCAGGCGACGCACGTGGTAGCTCATGACGCCGAGCGAAACGCCGAGCTCATCGGCCATCTCGTTGGGGCTTGCCATGTCGCGCGTCTCGAGAATCGAGAGGATCCGTACGCGCAGGGGGTGCGCGAGGGCCTTGATGAGCCGCGGATCGTTGATGTCGCTATAAGGCTTCATACAGGGGCGTCCAATGCCTTGCGCAACCGTCCACGAAGCCGATGAAGTCGGATCTTGACGGTTCCTTCCGGGATTCCGAGCATGCGAGCCACCTCCGGCTGGGTCAGATCGCGCTCATAGCGTAGTGCAAGCAGCTGTCGATCGGCAACGCTCAAGCAGCCGACGACTTGTTCGACCTCCATGCGGAGCAACATGCCCTCCTGCTGCTGGAGGGCCTCATCGTCCGGAACGGTCGCCAACAGCGTTTCATCATCGAGGAACTCGAACTCTGAGCGGCGTCTCCGGCGCTCGAGCAGACGCAGCGCCTCGTTGCGCGCAATTTGGCGCATCCACGGCATGCGGTCATCACCTTGGCAGGTGCTGCGACGCCGCCACGCACGCACGAGCGCCTCCTGCACGACTTCGTCCACGTCGTGGGCAGCGCCGAGGTAGCGCCGGGCCTCGCGAACCGCGACGCCACGCATCAGCTTCCAGTTCCAATCGCCGCTCGGCGGATGCGAGCGGTCCCCCTCGCCAGCTCCAGCCACATGCGCAGCATCGCCTAGGTTGCTTAGAAGTTCACGAAGTATGTGAAACGTTCGTGAGCGTTCTGCGGGTCTTGGTGGTCATGGCGACTATGACCGCGACTCCGGCGCTGCTCGCCTACGAGCGACTCGCGCCCGTCTACGACGACTTCACCGACGGCTACGACCACGACGCGTGGATCGATGCGCTCGAGCAGATTGCCCGCAACCACGGGGCAAATGGACCACGCGTGCTCGATGTGGCGTGCGGCACCGGCAAGAGCTTCGCGCCGCTGCTCGAGCGCGGCTACGACGTGTGGGCGTGCGACATCTCCCCCGCGATGATCGACCGCGCCCGACGATGCGCTGACATCGACCCCGACCGGGTGCTCGTCGCCGACATGCGGGACTTGCCCCAACTTGGCGCGTTCGAACTGGTCACGTGCCTCGACGACGCCGTCAACTACCTCCTCGACGTGGAGGACCTCATCGCCGCGTTCGCGAGCGTGGCGCGGCTGCTCGCGCCAGACGGGATCTACCTGTTCGACACGAACACGCTCGCGACCTATCGCGCCGGCTTTGCCGCCGACGCGACGTTCGAGCGCCCGCTCGCCGCCGCCGTCTGGCGCGGCGAGACGGCAGAGCCGATCCGCGCGGGCGCGCTGTGCTCCGCCGCGATCGAGCTCGCAAGCGACGACGGAGGCGTGATCAGCCGCCATGTCCAGCGCCACCACCCGGAGCCCACGATCCGCCATGCCTTGACGTCAGCGGGACTCGCGTGCCGAGCCGTGCTGGGGCAGTCAACCGGCGGTGTCCTCCACGAGGACGCCGACGAGGACGCCCACACGAAGCTCGTCTACGTCGCGGGACACGCCGCCTGACGCGCCATCGCAATCCCAGAGAGGAGGTGAGCACCCAATGACCATCATCCGGCCCATCATTCGCCCGTCGATCATCCGCCCGTAGCGCCACCGCCTGTCGCGGGGCGTCGCCGGCCTCCCGCAGTGCCGGCGACGCCCGCGCGAAGCGGCGTGATGGAAAACTCGTGCGATCGATTCGCCCGGAACGGGTACGTGGACGACAGCGTGTCCGCGAACGACCACAACCGTCCGACCGAGCACTTCGTCTATGTGCTCGATCACGACGCCGGACTGCGCAGCGTCCTCCCTGAGCCCGAACGTGCCCGCGCGCGCCAGCATGCGGTCGCCGGCGTGCTCGAACTGCCCACCGGCGACTGGCATCCGGAGACCGACGAGGCTGCTGGCGTGGAGCTCGGTCTGCTCGTGATCGAGGGCCTGCTGATCCGCGATGTGACCGTCGCCGACGCCCGTTGCGGCGAGCTGATCGGGCCCGGGACGCTGCTGCGCCCTAACGACAACCGCGGCACCGACGCACCGATGCAGCACGAGGTCGGCTGGAGGATCATCGAGCCGACGAGGCTCGCGCTGCTCGATCGCCGCTTCCTGCGCGTCGCCGCGCACTGGCCGCCGCTCGTGACGGCACTCGTCGCACGCGCGACCGAGCGCGCTCACAACCTCGGCGTGATGGTCAGCATCCACAGCCTCAAGCGTGTCGACACACGTCTGTTGGCGTTCTTCTGGCATCTCGCCGATCGCTTCGGCAAGGTCACCTCGGACGGCGTGATGATCCCCCTCGCACTCACCCACCGCCAGCTGGCACTGCTCGTCGGCGCACAACGACCGTCCGTCACGTCGGCGCTCGGTGCACTCGCGGAGCGCGATCTGCTGCGACGCGACGACCGGGGAAACTGGCTGCTGTCCGTCGCCGACCGCCCCGACGAGGTCGCCCTCGGAGCGGACGACCTCGTCGGGGCGGGCAACGGGACCTAGCGGCTGACGAGTGAGGGGGCGTCGGTCCACACTGCCGGCGCCGGGACCGGAGTCGACCGGTCGACGACGGGCTCGCGGCCCATTGCAAGCAACTCGTCGATGAGCGCGAGCGCAGCCGTGTGCGTGCGCTCGCCATGCCGGCGAATCGCACGTGCCGCGTAGGTGCCCGCCGCGTCAAGTCCGAGGCGACGGTCCACCGGGCCCGGTCCGCCCCGTGCTATCCAGCGCAGCGGCCGCGGACGTTGACGGCGCATCGTGTCCGCCCACTCCAGGCAGCGGCGCTCACGGGCATGCTCGATCTCAGGTGTCGTGCGTGTTCCCACGACGTCGGCCGCGTAGCGGTAGAGATCCTGGCGCCGCTCGTCGTCGACGCGATCGTTGTAGGCGCGCATGAAGCCGGCGATCACCGGACAGACCATCGCCGGCCGGTCGCTGAACGGCTCGCCTGCGAGCATCGAGGCAAGCTCCATGACGCAGGCTCCTTCGCTTGGAGAGGCATGCTTGCCCTTGCTGAGGCGAATTGTCTGGTGGCTTGCCTGTGCCACCCCGCGCTGCTCTGCCATCGGCCACCCCTTTCGTCGAGCGCAAGAGGGGGTATCCCCGTAGTTGGACCGGGTGAATCGGCGCACGGCGCGCGCGGGCGATGCGCGTCATCGCGCGAACCCGGAGACGGCGCGAAGCCGACAGCAGGGACGTCTGACGGCGACTCAGCCGCGAGCGTCGAGCGCCGCGTTGACGAGCGCGTCCGCCGCCGCGTTCTGCGCGCGCGGGACGGTGCGCACCCGCCAGCGATCGAAGCGACCCAGCGCATGCAGCGCCTGGGCATGCAGCGGCTTGAGCCCGGCGTGCTTGACTCTGTACTGACCGTTGACCTGCTTGGCGACGAGTTCGGAGTCGCCCACGATCTCGACCTCTTCTGCCCCGAGCGCACGTGCGCGCTCGAGCCCAAGCAGCAGCGCGCGGTACTCCGCAACGTTGTTCGTCGTCTCGCCGATCGGCTCGCCGAGCTGCTCCACCACGCCGCCGTCGGGGTCGGAGACGACGACGCCGATCGCCGCAGGGCCGGGGTTCCCCCGCGCCCCGCCGTCGACATGGACGACGAGCTTCATCGCGGCGGGCGCGTCACGCGTCCGCGAGCGTCTGCGGCTGGCGGTTGACGTAGGACCGCTGACGACGGTCGCGCACCTCGCGCTTGCCGCCGCCTGTCTCGCCACGGGTCCGTCGCTCGCCCTTACGGCGATCGACGATGACGGTCACATTCGCATCGTCGGCATAGTACGCGGTGAGCTTGTCGTACAGCTCGTCCGCGAGCGCAGCCGGCACCACGCAATAGATCAACGGCCAGCCCTCATCGGCGCGCCATGCTAGTAGGTCTTGCCGACGCTCGCGTGGGTGGCGATCAGGCCGGCGTAAGCATCCCGTACTCGTCCGCGGCGGCGTTCGGCTCGACGCGGTCCTCGACAGGAATCTCGCTGAGCTCGTATCCCTGCCCGGCGAGCCGCACCGCCGCTCCCCCATCGGACAGCTCGACCTCGTAGCGATACCAGCACAACTCCCACGAGACGACGATCGTGATCAGGGAGCCCTGCTCCTCGGCCGGCCGCACGACCACAACCGGAGCACCGAGGGCCCGGGCAACCCCGGCGACCGTGCGCGGATGCTCGCTGCGGTTGAAGCGCTCGATCGCGCTGATGCTGCGCTGCTCGGCGCTCGTCGGCACGGCGCGCACCTGCCGCGGCTGGGCGGGCAGCTGCGGTTCGTGCTCATCGGCCCCATCGTGCCAGCCGTTGTTTGTCCCGTTCGAGCTAGAGCGTGGCGGTGACGGCGGCGCGTCATCGGCGGCTCGCCCGACGCCGGCCCGACGCAGGCGACCGAACAGCGAGCGCCGACGTTCGCCGCCGAAGCTGCGGGTCGTGCGTTCGAGCGCGACGCCCTCGCGCACCCACCCCTCGTGCACGGCGCGTGCGCTGCACAGCTCACAGACCTGGCGGCGGCTGCCGCCGGCGAGATACGTGTCGGCGTGCTCGCCGCGCAGCAACGTGCGGCCACAGACGTCGCACGTCACCTGGACGTTGGAGGTGCGTATGTCCTTCGTCGTCATGAGGGCCGTCGAGGCTAGCAGTCGCCTGCAGCCCGGCGACCCCCGCTCGCGCTACCCGCTGACAGCCTCCGCTTCTCCACGGATCTGCGCCACGACCTTCTCGACGAGGTGGCCCGGAACCTCCTCGTAGCGCGCCAGCTCCATCGTGAATTCGCCCTGTCCGCCGGTGATCGCGCGCAGGTCGGGCGCGTAGCTGAGCATCTCCGCCATCGGCACCTCGGCGCGCACCTCGGTCATCCCGCCGGCCGGTTCCATCCCGAGCGGGCGGCCGCGGCGGCTGTTGAGGTCGCCGATCACATCGCCGACCGCATCCTCCGGCACGGCGACGGCGACGTGCATGATCGGCTCCAGCAGCACCGGGCTCGCAGCCGCCATCGCATCGCGCATCGCGAGCACGCCGGCCGTCTTGAACGCCATCTCCGAGGAGTCGACGGAGTGATACGAGCCGTCGTAGAGCCGCACGCGCACGTCCTTGACCGGGTAGCCGGCGACGGCGCCGCGCTGCATCGCCTCCTTCACCCCTCTCTCGACCGCCGGGATGAAGCCCCCAGGAATTGAGCCGCCTCTGATCGCGTTGACGAACTCGAAGCCCTCGCCGGGCGCGAGCGGCTCGATCTCGATGTGGCAGTCGCCGAACTGCCCCCGGCCGCCGCTCTGTTTCTTGTGGCGGCCGTGCGCTCTCGCGCTGGCGCGAATCGTCTCCTGGTAAGGCACCCGCGGCGGATGCAGCTCGACCTCGGCCCCGAAGCGCTCGCGCAGCCGTGCTATCACGACCTCGACGTGGATCTGCGACAGGCCGGCGACGATCTGCTCGCCGGTCTGGTCGTCGCGGTGCAGGTCGATTGTCGGATCCTCCTCCTGCAGCCGCCGCAGCGCGGTGAAGACCTTGTCCTCGTCGCCCTTCGTCTTCGGCTCGATCGCGAACGCCATCACCGGCGCGGGCAGCGGGATCGACGGCATCTCGATCGGCTCGTCGCGCGCCGCGAGCCAGTCGCCGGCGCGTGTCTCCTTCAGCTTCGCGACCGCGCCGATGTCGCCGGGCCCGAACTCGTCGACGTGCTGCGTCTCGCGCCCGTGGAACGCGATCAGCTGGCCGATCCGCTCCTTCGAATGGGCGCGCGTGTTGAGCACGTGGCTGTCGTGCCGCATCGTGCCTTGGTAGACGCGGAAGATGTTGATCCGACCCGCGAACGGGTCGGCGCGGGTCTTGAATACGTAGGCGTAGAGGTCGGCGTCCTCGACCGGCTCCAGCGTCATGCCCGCGATCTCCAGCCCGCCGTGCTTCACCGGCGACGGGAGGTCCTCGACGACCGCGTCAAGCAGGCGGTTCGTCGCGAGGTTGCGCGTGGCGACGCCGCAGGTGACGGGGAACAGCGCCCCGTGGTTGGTGCCCTCCTTGAGCGCGCCGACGATCTCGTCATGCGAGATCTCCTCGCCCTCCAGGTAGCGCTCCATCAGGGCGTCGGAGTTCTCCGCGACCTCGTCCATCAGTCTCTCGCGATACTCCTGCGCCTGGTCGACGAGCTCGTCTGGGATCGGGATCTCTCTGCAGTTGTCGCGCCCGTCGCCGTCATAGGCATAGGCCTTCATGTCGACGAGATCGATCACGCCGGTGACGTCCTGCTCGGAGCCGATCGGAATCTCCGTCGCGACGACGTGGGCTCCGAAGGCGGCCTTCAGGCCCTCGAGCGTGCGGAAGAAGTCGGCTCGCTCGCGGTCGAGCATGTTCACGAACAGCAGCCGCGCGAGGTCCAGCTCGGCCGCGCGCTGCCACAGTCGCGTCGTCGAGACCTCGACGCCCATCACGGCGTTGACGACGAAGATTGCCGACTCGCACACGCGCAGCGCGCCGAGCGCGTCGGCCACGAAGCTCGGCTCGCCGGGCGTGTCGAGCAGGTTAACCCTGCGTTCCTGCCACTCGAACGACGTCAGCGCCGCCGAGATCGACATCTGGCGCGCCTTCTCGTCCGCGTCCGCGTCGGAGACGGTCGTCCCCTCCGTCACGCGTCCGAGGCGGCTGACGGCTCCGGCCGTGTAGAGCAGCGCCTCGTGCAGCGACGTCTTGCCGCTGCCGCGGTGTCCGACGAGGGCGACGTTGCGAATCCGGTCGGCGGACGTGTGCATGCCGGTCTCCTCTCGTGAGCTGGAGATCCGACCATACCCCGGGCCGCTGCGCGCGGCGAAAAAATTGCTACCGCAGGTCCGAGTCGCCGTTCTCGCCGAGGCGCGAGCGCAGGCGCAGGACGGCCTTCGTGTGCAGCTGCGAGATGCGCGACTCGGTCACGCCGAGCACTTCGCCGATCTCGCGCAGCGTCAGGTTCTCGTAGTAGTAGAGGGCGATCACGAGCTTCTCGCGTTCGGGCAGGCGTGCGATCGCCTCGGCGACGCGGTCCTTCAGCTCGCTCGCGTCGACGATCTTCTCGGGATCGGGCGCGTCCGGGTCGTGGATCGTGTCGAGCAGCGAGATCTGGTCGCCGCTGGCGTCCGAGACCGTCCACAGCTCGTCGAGCGCGGCGATTGTCGAGTTCGAGATCTGGATCAGCGCGTCCTGGAACTCGTCCATCGACATGTCGAGCTCGTTCGCCATCTCCTCGTCCGTCGGCGCACGCTGCAGCTTGTGTTCGAGCTTCGCGTTCGCGCGCTCGATCTCGCGTGCACGAGCGCGCACGCTGCGCGGGACCCAGTCGAGCGAGCGCAGCTCGTCGATGATCGCACCGCGAATGCGCGGAATCGCGTACGTCTCGAACTTGATCTCGCGGCCGAGGTCGAACCGCTCGATCGCCGAGATCAGGCCGATCAGGCCGTAGGAGATCAGGTCCGCTTCCTCGACATGAGCAGGCAGACCCGAGGCCATACGGCCAGCGACGTACTTCACAAGGGGGGAATAGGCGACCACCAGCCGCTCACGGGCCCGTCCGTCGCCGCTCGCTTTGTAGCGGCGCCAGAGGTCCTTGAGCTCGATCGCTTTGACGTTGGTTTCCAGCGCCGCCTCCCTAGGCCCGCGGATGGCTGCGTGCGTAGGCCGATCTCAACCGCGCGGACTCTACCCGAGTGTAGACCTGCGTCGTAGAGATCGAGGCGTGGCCGAGCAGCTCTTGGATCGAGCGCAGGTCGGCGCCGCCGTCCAGCAAGTGCGTCGCGAACGAGTGACGCAGCGCGTGCGGCGAGGCACCGGCGACGCCGGCCGCTTGGCGTGCCCACACGCGCAACCGACGCCGGATGTCGGACGTCGACAGGCGCCGGCCTGACTTCGAGATGAACAGCGCCTGCGTCGCATCAGCCGTCAGCAGCGCTGGTCGGCCGCGCGTCAGATAGCGGTGGATCGCCCGCAGCGCAGGCTCTCCGGTCGGGACGAAGCGCGTCTTGTCGCCCTTCCCCTCCACCCGCACCTGCTCGCTGTCGAAGTCGATCGCACCGAGGTCGAGGTTCACGAGCTCCTCCGCGCGCAGGCCGGACGCGTAGGCCAGCTCGAACAGCGCGCGGTCCCGCAATGCGAGCGCCGTGTCGGTCGGGATGCGGTCCAGCAGCGCGGCTACCTCGGCAGCCTTCAGGACACGTGGAAGCCGTTCGCCACGACGCGGCGCGGACAGCAGGTCGGCTGGGTTCTGCTCCAGCAGTCCGTGTTCGACAAGCGTGCGGAACAACGCCCGCATCGACGCGAGCTTGCGCGCAACGGTGCTCGGTGCCTGCCCGGCCTCCGTGAGTCCGGCGGCGTAGCGCCGCAACAGGCGCGATGTGATCGCATCCGGCGCGAGGCGTTGGCCGCTCGCCCAGAGCACGAACTGCCGTGCATCGACGGCGTAGGCATGGCGCGTCTTCTCGGCGGCTCCGCGGCGCCGCAAGTCCTGCTCCAGCAGCACGAGCGCGCGGCGCCAGCCGTCCTCGCGCGGCTGCTCGTCGCTACGCTGGGCCGCTGTGGCCGTCTTCTTCATCGACACCGACACGGGTCAGGTCGCGACGCGACGGCAGCTGATCGAGACGGGCCTGGTGCCCGCGGACGAGGAGCCGGCGCGCCCATGGCTGCGGATCCAGGGCAGCGACGATGCGACCACCATGTGGTACGCGGTGCTGCGGAAGCGGGAGCGCGGCATCTTCATCGGTGGACTCGCTATTCGCCATGGCGAGCACCATGCCTCTTTGCTGCAAGGCGGTTGGGAGGAGGTCCCGCTCGAAGAGCTGCGGCAGGGGCCGACGGCTCAGGCGATGTAGACGGGCGTGCCGACCGGTGTCCGGTCGTACAGGTCAATCACGTCGGGGACCGCCATGCGGACGCAGCCGTGGGAGGCAGCCGAGCCGAGCGAGCTGACCGAGTCGGTTCCATGAATGCCGGCGCCGGCGTAGATGCCCATCCAACGTGCCTTGAGGGGGTTGGATGGACCCGGCGGGATCGCCTTCCCGGCGAGATCGCCTGCCCAGTCGCTGTTCGGCACGTTCCAGACAGGATCGACCTGCTTGTTCTGGATCGCGTAGAGCCCCGCCGGCGTTTCCAGGCCCACCTGTCCAACGGCGATCGTGTAGGTCTTCGCAAGTCTGAGGTTCTTCCACAGGCGCAGGCGGAAGCCGCTGCGGTCGACGGTGATGACGACCGGGTACTTCTTCGCCAGCTGAGCGGTCGTGACCTTTGGTCTGACGGTGCGCGTATGGACCGTCACGGTGTTTGATGCGCCGGGCGCCGTGAGCGCGCGCACGATCGCGCGGCGCAGCGGGCGCCGCTCAACTGTGACCCCGTCCTGCCCGGTGACCGGCTCGAGCGAGGTCGGCGAAAAGTCGATACTCGCGTCGCGCGCCGGACGATCGAAGCCGTCGCCGACCTGCGCCACGAAGTGGGCGACCGCGATTCTGGAGTAGACGACACGCGGCTGGATGTCGGCGGACACGCTGCCGCCCGTCACCTCGCGCGCGACGCGCGAAACGAAGAAGCCATTGCGGCTGCGCGTGACCGCGTCGTCGACCGCCTGCTCGACGTTCACCGCGACGCCGGCACGCCGGGCCGACAACACGACGCGTCTGCCCTCGTAGGTGGCGACGACCGGCCGCTGAAGTCGCTCGAGCAGCCGCTCGCGCAGCTTCGCACGCGCCTGGTCGGCGGTCATGCCGCCGACGTCCACGCCGCCGACGCGGACGCCCTCGGCGATCGTGTCGCGCTTGCCGTGGTCATACGTCCAGGCGCCGACAGCGACGACGAGCAACACGGCCGCAATTCCCATCCCGATGAGGAGTCCACGACTGCGCACAGCGCCTCCTGCTCGATTCTACGCAGGGCCCGGACGTTCAGAAAAGCGTTGCACGCGATCTGGCACGCGCGAGCGGACGATCGTTCGAACTAGCGTGACGGCAGCGGCGCGGCGAGCACCGGCTGAAGCCGCTCCGCCAGCTCCGGCCAATCAGCAGCGCAAATCACGCCCTCCTCGCGGCACAGCTCGCGGTTCCAAGGGTGCGCAAGCGTCGCCGGCACGATGCCGGCCTCCTGCGCGCGCAGGATGTTCTGCGGACTGTCGTCGATCAGCACGTCGATGTCGATCTCGGTGCAGCGTGAGATCTTGTCCCACGAGCAATGCAGGTCGTCGAACGGCAGCGCGATCTGCTCGAGCCAGGCAGCCGTCGCGTCGTGCGCGTCCGTCGAGCGATGGCTTGTGATGTGGATGAAATGCCCGGCCTCGTGCCAGCCGGCGACCGCCTCGACCGCCCCGACGTACGGCGCGGCGCCCAGCACGTGCTCGCGGCGATGGCTCTCGGCGACGAGCGCGGCCACCTGCTCGCGCCGCAGCTGCACGATGTCCCACGTGACCTGTTCGTCGTACGCGAGCGAGACCCCGAAACGCCGCTGTGCAAGCAGCGCGAACAGATCCCAGTAGTGGTGCAATGTCGAATCGATGTCGATCGCGATGCGCATCCGAGCCACAGGGTAGACGGCCGCGTGGCCCGGGACGTCCCACCCTTCCACGACGGCTATGGCGCGCAGGGAAGGTCCGCCTGGCTGGACATCGACTGGCCGGCGCACCAGCGCTGGATCGACGTGGACGGGGTGCCGGCCAACGTGATCGAGCTCGGCTCCGGCCCGCCGCTGCTGCTCGTCCACGGCCTCTCCGGCTGCTGGCAGAACTGGCTCGAGAACATCCCTCACTTCGCGCGCACGCATCGCGTGATCGCCGTCGACCTGCCCGGCTTCGGCGCCTCGCCGATGCCGCGCGAGCCGATCTCGATTGCCGGCTACGCGCGCTTCATGGAGCAGGTGTGCGACGCGCTGTCGATCGACGCCGCCGCGGTCGTCGGCAATTCGATGGGCGGGCACATCGCCTCCGAGCTCGCGATCGCCTCGCCACAGCGGGTCGAGCGGCTGATGCTCGCATCTGCCGCCGGCATCTCGGCCGAGCTCGTCCAGCGCGACGCTGTGATGACCGGCGGCCGCGTGCTCGCGGCGATCATGACGCGCACGGCCGCCCGCCACGCTTCACTTGCGAAGCGTCCGGGCACCCGCCGCATTGCGTTGAGCTTCGTCGCGCGCCACCCGGATCGCCTGTCGGCCCCGCTGGCGCACGAGCTGATGCAGGGCGCCGGCAAGCCGGGCTTCGTGTTCGCGCTCGAGGCGGTCTTGACGCACCGCATCAGCGAGCGGCTGCCGGAGATCGCCTGCCCCACGTTCGTCCTGTGGGGCGAGGACGACCACGTGATCCCCGTCCGCGATGCGAAGCGCTTCGGCAAGCTGATCCCCGACGTGCGCGTCGAGGTGTGGCCCGACACCGGACATGTCGCGATGCTCGAGCGGCCCGAGCGCTTCAACGCGCTGCTGGAGAGCTTCCTCGGCGAGCAGCCGCAGGCGAGACCCTCGCAGCCGGACTCGCCTGCCGAGCCCGCTGCTGCCGGCGACGCGCTCAGCGCGTGATCGCGCCCTCTGCGGCGCTGCCGACGAGCTTCGCGTACTTCTGGATCGCGACGTCGACGTGCTCGTCGGCGCGCGGCGCCGGACGGTAGTCCTTCAGGCGCGCGGCAATCTGCTCGTCGGAGAGCGCGACGTCGATCCGCCGGCCATCGACGTCGATCGTGATCTCGTCGCCGTCGCGCAGCGCGCCGATCGGCCCGCCCTTGACGGCCTCCGGAGCGACGTGTGCAGCCATGAAGCCATGGGTGGCGCCCGAGAAGCGGCCGTCGGTGATCAGCGCGACGCTCTCCCCCAGCCCCTCGCCCTGGATCGCCGCGGTGACCGCGAGCATCTCGCGCATTCCGGGACCACCTGCGGGACCCTCGTTGCGGATCACGACGACGTCGCCCGCCTGGATCTCGTGGTCGACGACGGCGGCCATCGCCGCCTCCTCGCCGTCAAACACGCGCGCCGGACCGACGTGAAGGCGCCGCTCGTGGCCGGCGAGCTTGACGACGCAGCCGTCCGGCGAGACGTTGCCGCGCAGGATCGCGAAGCCTCCGGTGGCCTTCAGCGGATCGGACAGCGGCCGTACGACATCCTGCCCCGCCGTCTCCTGTGCCTCGTCGGCGTGCTCGCCGATCGTGCGGCCCGTGACGGTAATCACGTCGCGGTTCAGGCCGCCGGTCTCCGCGAGGCGCTTGAGCACGAGCGGCACGCCGCCAGCCTGGTAGAGGTCGGTCGCGGCGTATCTGCCGCCCGGCTGCAAGTCGCACAGCAGCGGCGTGCGCTCGCTGATGGCGTCGAACTCGTCGATCGTCAACGGAACGCCGATCTCCTGCGCGACGGCGAGCAGGTGCAGCACCGCGTTCGTCGAGCCGCCGCTCATCGCGACCGCCGCGATCGCATTCACGAGAGCAGGCTTCGTGATCACGTCGCTCGGGCGCTGGCCGCGTCGCAGCACGTCCATCACGAGCTCGCCGCAGGCACTCGCGACGTCGAGCTTTCTGCCGTCCTCGGCCGGCACCATCGACGAGCCGGCTGGCGAGATTCCGAGCACCTCGAATGCCATCGCCATCGTGTTGGCGGTGAACTGGCCGCCGCACGCGCCCGCGCCGGGCGAGGCAACCTCCTCCAGCTCGTGCAGCTCGTCCTCGGTGATCTTCCCGGCGGCGAACGCTCCGACGGCCTCGAACACCTGCTGGATCGTCACCTCGGCGCCCTGGTAGTGGCCTGGGCGGATCGAGCCGCCGTAGAGCATCAGGCCCGGGATGTTCAGGCGCGCGAGCGCCATCACCGTGCCGGGGATCGTCTTGTCGCAGCCGCTGATCACCACGAGCGCGTCGAAGTGGTGCGCGCTCGCGACCAGCTCGATCGAGTCGGCGATCAGCTCGCGCGAGACGAGCGAGGCGCGCATGCCCGAGGTGCCCATCGTGATCCCGTCCGAGATCGCGATCGTGTTGAGCTCCATCGGCGTACCCCCGGCCGCGCGGATGCCCTCCTTCACTCTCGCCGCGAGCACGCGGTTGTTGAAGTTGCACGGCATCGTCTCGATCCACGAGTGCGCGACGCCGACGATCGGCTTCGCGAGGTCGTCGGCCGAGTAGCCGATCCCATGCAGGTAGGCGCGCGCGGCTGCCCGCGCGGGTCCCTCGGTGAGGGCGCGGCTGCGGTGCTTGACGTCGAAGGCGGCCGGCTCGCTCATGGGGCGGGGACTGTACCGTCCCGCGCCGTCCCGACGGCTGCCGTCTTGGCACGCTCGCGCTCCCATTGGCGCAGGCGCCAGAGGTCTCGCTTCACCTGTCGCGGGTCGAGCTGGCGGCCGGGCAGGTGGAGATTGGCCGTCTCGATCAGCCGCCGCTCGTCGCCGGTGAGCGCCATCCACTTCGCCAGCACGTCGTCGGAATCCGGCAGGCGCGCACTGCCGTACGGACGCGTCTCGTCCGGGAAGGCGACGCAGTACTCGTTCAGCAGACGCCCGGTCTGCGGCAGATAGGCGAGGACCGGCTTGTGCGGATAGACGAGGTAGGCGTAGGGCGTGCCGGCGGTCGCCGCGTGCTCGCCCGGGCGCTCGGCCTGCATCCCCCACACGCGGATGAAGCCGAGGTCGCGGTACATCGCCCATTCCTCGGCATTGACGCACGACTTCAGCAGCTGGCGGGCGCGCGCCTCTGCGCGCCGCTCGCGACCGGGGTCGTAGTCCGGCGTCGGCACGAGCTGGCGGCGCGCGCGATGGCGGGAGAGCGCCTCGCCGAGCCGCGGCGCGACGACCTCCCAAAGGAGGGCGATGACGACGAGCGCGGTGGCGGTGAGCGCGAGCAGCACGGCGGGTCCCCTACCCGGCTGCTCGCATTGTCAGCGCCCGCCCGCGGCGCGCGGGAAGAAGATCACGCGCTCGGCATCGCGCGGGACGTCCGAGAAGCTGCGCGCGAGCTGCGCGGTGCGGCGGCCGCCGCCGCTGAGCGGGACGGCGGCCCACATGCCGGCGTCGAGCTGGCGGCGGAACTCCTCCACCAGCCGCTCCTCGTCCTGATGCACCTCTACGTCCCCCTCGGCGATCAGCACCTCGCCGTGTCCGGGCTTCATGCGCAGGAACTTCATGTGCCGATTATGGCAGAGGATTATGTGCCGCAGCGGGGGTCCGGCGCGGCGGCGGTCGCGGCTACGCCGTCGGCGCGTCGCGACGAGGGCGGCGCGCACGGATGCCGAGCACATCGACCGGGCCGGGGCCCTCTCCGATCTCGCGCAAGCCGTCGCGGACAGCCGCAGCGGCCTGCGCCTTCGCCGCGCGGGCCGCTTCCAGCGGCGTAAAGCCATGCGCAAGGTGCGCGGCCAGCACGGACGAGTGCGTGCAGCCGGACCCGTGCGCGGCGCCATCCGGAAAGCGCTCGCCGGAGATCTCGACGACTGACTCGCCGTCGAAGAAGACGTCGACCGCCTGCTCGCGGTGGCCTCCGGTCACGACCACGCAGCGGGGCCCCAGCACGTGGATCGCGCGGGCGAGCGTCGGAGCATCCGCCCGCTCAGCGTCGGTGGGCGCGTCATTGGACGCGAGGTCAGCATGGTGTTGGGCGGCGATCGCGCGTGCCTCCGGCAGGTTCGGCGTCGCCACCGTGACGCGCGGCAGCAGGCGCTCGACGAGCGCCGCACGAGCCTCCTGCGCCAGCAGCTCTGCGCCGGACTCAGAGACCATCACTGGGTCGAGCACCACCGGTGTGTTCGGGTCCAACTCGTCGAGCGCTCGCTCGACGGCGAGAATCGTCGCGACGGTCCCGAGCATCCCGATCTTGACCGCGTCGACACCGATGTCGCGCTGCACGGCGTGCACCTGCGCGACGATCAGTTCTGGATCGATCGCTCCCACGGCATCCACGCCGACCGTGTTTTGCGCGGTGATCGCCGTAATCGCGGTCATGCCGTGCACGCCGCAAGCCGCGAACGCCTTCAGATCGGCCTGGATCCCGGCGCCGCCCCCGGAGTCGGAGCCCGCGATCGACAGCACGGCTGGGAGGCGAGGATCGGGCGTCGTCACGGCGCGCAGGTTAAAGCGTGCCCGGCCGTCCCGCCCGCCCGCCTCGGCACGTCGACCTCGGCGACGCTTCCCGCGCCGCGGTTGCCGGTGCTGCCGGATGGGAGCACGCGGTCTAAGCGGTGGCCGTGTAGCGCCCACCGGGCCCCCGCCGCACCAGGCCGCGCAGCTCGAGCTGGGCGAGCCCGGCAAGCACGGCGTCGACGTCGGTCCCACTGCTCGCGAGCGCCGCGACGGTGTCACAGCCACCGCCGACCCGCTCGAGCAGCGCACGCAGATCCGGCTCGAGTCCCACAACCCGTTCGTCCGGTGTCGCCGGCAGCAGCGTCAGAGCGGCGGCACCGAACAGCAGCTCCAGCACGTCGTGTGGGCCGCGGATGAGCTGGGCGCCGTCGGCGATCAGCGCGTTCGTGCCGGCCGCAAGCGGTGCCGTCACAAGTCCCGGCACCGCCGCGACCTCACGACCGAGATCGGCCGCCTGCCCGGCGGTGATGAGCGAGCCGGATCGCTCACCCGCCTCGACCACCACCGTTGCCTGAGCAAGCGCCGCGATAATGCGGTTACGCGCAGGAAAGGCCCACCGTCGCACCGGCGTGCCCGGTGGCAACTCTGAGATGACGGCACCGCTGGCGACGATGCGCGCGTGCAGGTGCCGCTTGCTCGCCGGGTATGCCTGCTCGGGACCGCATGCCAAGACGGCGATCGTCAAGCCTCTGGCATCGAGCGCGCCAACGTGCGCGGCGGCATCCACACCGAGCGCCATGCCGCTGACGACCGTCAGCCCGGCTGCGGCAAGCCCGCGCCCTATGCCGCGCGCCTGCTGCAGGCCGTACTCGGTCGCCCGACGCGCGCCGACCATCGCAACGCGGTCGGCGGCAATGGCGCGCTCGAACCGGCCCAGGTCGCCGCGGACGTAGAGGACTGCCGGCGGGTCGGGCAGATCGTGGAGCTGCACTGGATACCGCGCGTCACAGCTGCACAGCGCGGTCACTCCGCTCGTTGCGCAGCGGCTCCGGGTGGCGTCATCGTCGAAGCGCTCGTATTCCGCCGCCACGACAGCGAGGCGATCGCCGGCGAGCGACACGATCAGCGCCTGATCGTCGAGCGCCAGCAGTCCCGCGCTGCCCCGGCGGGCGCTCCAAGCGAGCTCAATGTGCCCGCTCAGTCGCGCGATCAGCCACGAGCGGCGCAGACAGGATCGGCACGGCCGCGTCGGCGTGCCGGCTGCGAGAGGCGTCATGCGGCGACCGCGTCGTCGTTCGTCTCACGCGTACGCAACGCGAGGGCTTGGAGCACGTCGCCGAGCTCGACAGCGTCGCGGTCGGCCAAGTCGGCGATCGTGCGCGCCACGCGCAGCACGCGGTCGTGGCCGCGCGCGCTGAGTCCGCCGCGGTCGTACGCCTGCGCAAGCGTCCGCCGTGCCGTCGCACCGAGCTGGACGTGCGCGCGCAGCAGGCGGGCGTCGAGCTGTGCATTCGTGTGCACCGCGGTGCCGGCAAGACGGGCGCTCTGGCGCTCACGTGCGGCGAGCACGCGCTGCCGAACCGCCTCAGACGACGTCGTCGGCGGGTCGGCAAGCGCGACTGCGCTGGGCCGAGCGACGGTGACGAGCAGGTCGATGCGATCGAGCAACGGTCCGCTCAGACGGCGACGGTGGCGGGCCAACTCGTGCTCGCCGCAGCGACACGCGCGCTCGCTACCGGCGAAGCCGCATGGACACGGATTCGTCGCGGCCACAAGCGTGAAGCGCGTCGGGAAGCGCAGCGCCTGCTGTCCGCGGACGATCACAACCTCGCCGTCCTCGATCGGCTGCCGTAGCGCCTCAAGGCTCGGCCGTGAGAACTCGGACAGCTCGTCGAGGAACAGGACGCCGTGGTGGGCGAATGTCGCCTCCCCAGCAGCGGGCGGGCGCCCGCCGCCCACCAATCCGGCCGGTGAGACGGTGTGGTGCGGTGCGCGGAACGGCCGGCTCACCGCCAGGCCGCCCGAGTGGCCGATGCCCGCGACGCTGTAGATACGCGTGACCTCAAGCGCCTCGGCACGCGTCAGCGACGGCAGCAGCGCCGGCAGCCGTCGCGCGAGCATCGTCTTGCCGCTGCCCGGCGGCCCCTCCAGCAGGAGGTTATGACCGCCCGCTGCAGCGATCTCCAGCGCGCGCAGCGGCAGCTCGTGGCCGCGCACGTCGGCGAGGTCGGGCGCGTCCTGTACTGCTGCGGCAGGCGACGCAGGCGCGGGCACAGGCGGCGGCGGAACCTCTCCGCCGTTGAGCAACGCCGCGATGCCACGCAGGTCGTCGACGCCCGCGACCTCGAGACCGTCGACGAGCGCGGCCTCCCCCGCCCGTTCGCGCGGGACGACGAGACCGGCGACGCCGGCACGTCGCGCCCCCTCGGCGACGGCGAGCACGCCGCGACAGGGCCGAACCGTGCCAGTCAGCGACAGCTCGCCAAAGACCGCCCACCGATCGAGCGCGTCGACCGAGCACTGGCCGCTCGCAGCGAGCAGGCCGACGGCGAGCGCGGCATCGAAGCCCGGCCCGATCTTGCGCAGGTCGGCTGGGGCGAGGTTCGCGGTGATGCGCCGCGCCGGGAACTCGAAGTCGGAGTTGAGGATCGCGGCACGGACACGCTCGCGGGCCTCGCGCACGGCCGCGTCGGCGAGTCCGACGACGCGGAACGTCGGCAGACCAGGCCGGATGTCGACCTCGACCCACACGGGGCGCGGATCGATGCCATCGATGGCGAAGGTGACGACACGGGCGAGCACGGCCGCCAAGCTATGAGCGCCGGCGTTACAGCGCACGCGCGCTTCGCAACGATTCTCAATCGGCCTGGTCTTCGCCGAAATGCCTGCAAATCGTCGCGAACTGTGCGGGCTCTTGCGCGCGCCACCCCCTAGCGTGCCGACACGTGTCGAACGACCTGCGCCACCGCCTCGGACGCGTCGGAGAGCAACTGGCCGCCGAGCATCTCGAGCGGCGCGGCTTCACGATCGTCGAGCGCAACCACCGCACTCGCTGGGGCGAGATCGACTTGATCGCCGCGGACGACCGGCGCATCGTCTTCTGTGAGGTGAAGACCCGGCGCGTGGGTTCCAGCGGTCCGTTCGACGGGCTGCGCGAGGCGCAGTGCCGCCGTCTGCGGCGCATGGCTGCCGCGTGGCTGCAGGAACGACGTGAGCGGCCGCGCACGCCCGAGCTGCGCTTCGACGCGATCGGCGTCACGATTGACGCCTACGGCCGCTTCGTGGCGTTGGAGCATCTCGAGGGAGCCTTCTAGAAACGCGCTGGCGATCTCCTGAGGCGCCGACGAGGCGTGCTTCAGGGGAGCGTCAGCTGCTGGTAGGCGATGCTCTGAAACGACATGCGGTGCAGCGGCGAGACGCCGAGGCGTTCGATCGCCGCACGGTGCTCCGGGGTCGCGTAGCCGACGTGGCCGGCGAACTCCCAGCCTGGATGGAGCGCATCGGCCCGGCGCATGTAGCGGTCGCGCGTGACCTTCGCGATCACCGAGGCAGCCGCGATCGCGGCACTCGTTGCGTCTCCGCCGACGACGGCGCGCTGGTCGTGGCCGACGCTCGCGACCGGGAAGCCATCGCTGAGGCAGATGCAGCCGTCGCGCGCGACGCGGGCAAGCGCGTCACGCAACGCTGCCAGGTTCGTCTTGTGCAGGCCGCGGCGATCGATCCCCGGCGCGCAGCGCGAGACGACTGCGACGTCGGCGGCGGCACGCAGGATCAGCGGATACAACTCCTCGCGCCGTGCCTCCGTCTGCTGCTTAGAGTCGTTGAGCGCCGCCAGCGCGCGTACGTCGGCCGGGCGCAACCGCTCGTAGTCGAACAGCACCGCCGCTGCAACGAGCGGACCCGCAAGGCATCCCCGGCCGGCCTCGTCGGCGCCGGCGACGAAGCGCGCGCCGAGCCCCCGGTCGAACGCGAACAGCTTGCGCGCAGGACGGGCTCTCGCTCTGCGTCTGCGCGGAGGGCTGGCGGTCGCGCTCACGAACAAAGTTCTACCGCGAGGTGGAGACGACGTGTGCCGCCGGCCGCGGGCGGCGCCGTGACGTGATGCGTCTCAGAGCAGTCCGACGTGCTTCGGGGGCCAGTACGACACGAATGCGTCGCCGATGATCCAGTCGCGCGGGACGGGGCCCCAGTAGCGGCTGTCGTCCGACGCGCCGCGGTTGTCGCCCATCATGAAGAAATGGTCCAGCGGAACGGTGATAGGGCCGAGGTTGCAGTCAGGGCCGCCGCCGCAGGCGCGGATGAACGGTTCTCGCTGCTGTCTGCCGTTGCGGACGACGTGGCCGTCGCGCACCGCGATGCGGTCGCCAGGCAGCCCGACGACGCGCTTGATGAAGTTTTGCTTGGAGCGTGACGGTGTCGGTCTGTCGCACGGCACGCGGCTCTGCGGCCCCTCGTAGAACGGGCCCTGCCCTGGGTCCCCGCATTCGTTGACGTCCGCGCCGTGAGGCGGATGGAAGACGACGATGTCGCCGACGCCGGGAGCAGCGAAACGGTTGCCGATGCGGTTGACGATCACGCGCTCACCGACCGCCAGCGTCGGCTCCATCGAGCCGCTCGGGATGCGGTAGGGCTTGACGACGAACGCCTGGACGACGAGTGCGATGCCCAGCGCGACGGCGACGACGAGCACGAGCTCCAGCAAGGAGCTGGCGCCCGACTTACCTCTCACTCGTCGGGAGAGTCGGACGCCTCGGCCTCGGCGGGCGCGTCAGCCTCGGCGGCAGGCGCGTCGGCGGTCTCGGCGGGCGCGTCAGTCTCGGCGGCAGGCGTCTCAGGGGCCTCGGTCGCCGTGTCGGGCGCAAGCGCCTCGGCGTCCGGCAGCTCGGTGGCCTCCGGCTCGTCGGCGCCAGGCGCGTGCAGCAGCTCGCGCTCGATGACTTCCTCCGGGCCGATCGAACGGCGCTCGCGGACGCGGGCGCGCTTGCCGACACGGCCGCGCAGGTAGTAGAGCTTCGCGCGCCGCACCTCGCCGCGAGACGCCACCTCGATCTTCTCGATCTTTGGCGAGTGCAGCGGGAACGTGCGCTCCACACCAACGCCGAACGACTGCTTGCGGACCGTGAAGGTCTCGCGCACTCCGTGGCCCTGGCGCTTGATGACGACGCCCTCGAAGACCTGCGTACGGCGACGCGTGCCCTCGATCACCTGGAAGTGAACGCGGACGCGGTCACCCGCGTCGAAGGACGGAATGCGGCGCAGTTGCTCGCGCTCAAGGCTTTCGATAACAGTGCTCATGGCGAAGAAGTGGCGGCCTCTTGGCCGCCGGCTGCGCAATGGTAGCGGAGACGCTCAGCGCGAGTCGTCGTGACGGTGCCGCTCGGCCTCGGCACGCTGCCGGCTCTGCTCACGACGCCACTCGTGCACCCGCGCGTGGTGTCCGGACAGCAGCACCTCGGGCACCGTCCAACCGCGCCACTCCGCCGGGCGCGTGTAGTGCGGATACTCGGGCGCACCGTCGAGCGCAGCGCTGTAGGACTCCTCCTGCGCCGACTCGGCGTGACCGAGCGCGCCGGGCAGTTTGCGCAGGACCGTGTCCGCGAGCACCATCGCGGCCAGCTCCCCGCCCGCCAGGACGTAGCGGCCGATCGAGACCGACTCGGTCGCGAAATGCTCGACGATCCGCTCGTCGAAGCCCTCGTAGCGGCCGCACAGCAGCGTCAGCGCGGGCTCGGCGGCGAGCTCGTCGACGAGCGCATCGTCGAGCAGGCGGCCGTTTGGCGCGAGGGCGATGACGCGCCGGCGATTGCGCAGCTCGACAGGGTCGGCGCCGTAGCGGGCGCGCAGCGCCGCCTCCACGACGTCGACGCGCAGCACCATCCCGGCACCGCCGCCGAACGGCATGTCGTCGACCTGGCCGCCGGTGAGCGGCGTCGTGTCGCGGTAGTTCACGCAGTCGAGCGCGTGGCCTTCGGCCAGCGCGTTCGTGACATGGCGCTGGGAGCGGAACCAGTCGAACGCCTCCGGAAAGAGCGTGAAGACGTCGATCTGCATCAGCGGGCGACGGCCGGCCGACTGGCGACGAGGAGGGTCATCTCTCCCCCAGGAACTCCAGGTCAACGTCGATCCGCTTGGCTTCGACGTCGACCGAGCGCACCGCGTCGGCGATCAGCGGGACGAGCAGCTCCTCGCGGCCGTCACGCGCGACGTGGAGGACCTCGCAGGACGGCAGTGCGCGCAGCTCGCGAACGACGCCGACCTCACGCTCGCCGTCATGGACGGTGCAGCCCTCGAGCTGCTCGGGCCACCACTCGTCCTCTTCCAGCTCGGGCGCCTCGTCGCGCGGAACGAGCAGGTCGGTGCCACGCAGGGCCTCGACCTGCGTGCGCGTCGTGCAGCTCGCGAGCCTCACGATCGGGCGCGCGTCGGTCCCGGCGCGGCGGACGATCTCGTCCTCGCGGTCGCCGACGCGCAGGATGCGGCCGGCGTCGAGCAGCGCGGCACGCGGCTGGGTGACGTGGAAGCTGCCGTCGAGGCCGTGCGGTCTGCCGACGCGGCCGGCGTGCAGCAGTTCGGCGTCGTCCGTGTCAGACACGGATCCGCGTCAGTCGATGATGTCGACGAGGACGCGGCGGTCTTCTTTCACCGCGGCGGCCTTCACGACGAGGCGCAGTGCGTTGGCGGTGCGTCCGCCGCGGCCGATCACCTTGCCGTAGTCGTCGTCGCCGACGGTCAGCTCGAGCACGAGCGTGCCGTCGTCCTCCTCGAACTCCTCGACGGTGACCTCGTCGGGCTCGTCAACGAGCTCGCGGGCGAGGTACTCGAGCAGCTCCTTCATGGGAGCCAGAGGACGCTCAGCTGCTCGCGGGGCCGGTGATGCCCTGCGTCTTGAGCAGCTTGCTGACGGTCTCCGACGGCTGGGCGCCGCGGGCGAGCCAGTGGCGGACGCGCTCCTCGTCGAGCACGATCGTCGACGGCTGCGTCTGGGCGTTGTAGTGCCCGATCGTCTCGAGGACGCGGCCGTCGCGCTTGGAGCGCTGATCGGCGGCGACGACGCGCCAAATCGGGTTCTTTCGCCCGCCAACGCGGGTCAGACGGAGTCGTACTGCCACGGTTCCCTTTCGAAGTTTCGGTGAAGACCGACGAGAGAGGGTAGCGGTTCGGCGACTGAGGCGCACAGGTGCACCCGGCCCGTCGCGCTCATGCGAGCGTGCGCTGGAACGCCGTCTGCAATCGCGGCTTGCGCCAGCTGTCGTCGACCACCGCCTCGATCATGACCTCGGCGTGCTCGCCGTCAAGCGTGAGCGTCGCGATCTGGTTGGCGTATGCCGGACGCTCGACCACACGCCAGTCGAGCGGCGCCGCGGGGACACCGACAGCATGGGCGAGACGGCGCGCCAGGCGCGCCGCGATCGCTGAGTGGCCGAAGCCGATCACTGCCCGCTCGTGCGGGGCGAGCTCCTTGCGCTGCGCCGAGCAGACGACCTGCCACACAGGGCTCCGCGCGCCGTCGGCAGCGCGAAAGCCGACCTCGGCCAGGTAGCAGTGGTGGACGTCGCCGGACAGCAGCACGATCGATGCAGGCGCCTCCCCGGTGCGGCCGTGCGCGATGTCCTCGAGCAGTCCCGCCATCCGGCGGAAGCTGCGCTGGAACGAGGCCCACTGGTCCATCACCGCCAAGCGGCGCACGCGCTCTCCGAGCGCAGCGCCGACGCGACCCCATGCGCCGTCGGCCAGCGCCTCGTCGGCAGCCTGGGCGTGATGGAGGCCGGGCGCGAGCAGGATCGGAACGGAGCTGGCAAGCAGCAGGTGCCGCGCCGGTTTACGCGCCTGGTCGGCGATCCACCTCCACTCCTCGTCGCTGACGATCTCGCGCCGGCCGGGGGTCACGTCGCGACCGGCGCGCGAATCGATCACGACCAGACGCGCGTCGCCCAGCTCGCGGGCGAAGCTCCAGCGACTGTGGCCGGTCTGGCGCCCTTCGGTGTCCATGCGCGATGCGAGCAGCTCGTCCGCGTCGTCCTGCGCCCGCACCTCGTCGTAGAGCCCGCCTGTCTCCAGCTCGTCGGGTGACAGGTTGCCGAGGTGCTGGAAGACCCAGTACGCGGCGAGTCCGGCGCGGATGTGGCGGTCGAACCATTGCTCGGCATTCATCTCGTCCAGCCAGCCCTGCGAGGTACGCCACTCGGCGTGGATCTCGTGGTCGTCGAAGACCATCGCGCTCGGCACCGTCGACAGCAGCCAGCGGATGGCCGGGTCCGACCACGCCTCGCGGTAGGACATCGCGTAGTCGACGAAGTCAGCCAGCTCGTCCTCAGGTGCGTCGGCCGGGCGCTCGCGCTCGGCAAGGGCCGCTTCAAGCGCAGGCGAGGGCTCGTCCGCGTAGATCTGGTCGCCGAGCATCAACAGCAGATCGGGGCGTGCGTCAGGGTCGGTCGCGCGCAGTGCCAGCGCGCGCAGCGCGTCGACGCCGTGTCCCTCCGGGTGGACGTTGCGGCGCAGAACGAACGGCGGCTCGTGCGGCCGGGCGATGCGGCAGGAACCGAACGAGATCCGCTGGGGCGCCTGCGGGTCGAGCAGGCGGACTGTGCTGGCGGGGAACGGCGAGTCGACCGGCGGCCAGGCCTGCTCGCCGTCGAGCCGGACCTCATATGGGTGCTCCGTTCTCGGCGTCAGCCCTTTTATCGCGACAAGCGCGAAGTGCAGCCCGCCGACGCACCACGTTCGCTCGCGTCTGCCGAGGATCTCGACCTCGCAGGCGACGTCGGTCTGCACCCATACCGTCGCCACGTCCTCATCTACGTAGCGCAGCAGCGGTCCGAGGACGAGATTCGGCACGCGGCGACTCTAGAGGTCTCGGGACGCGCTCAGCGACCCTGACGCATAAGCGCGCCGATGTCCGGCGTCTTGCCCTGCGAGACGGCCTTCATGACCTTCTGCATCTGGCCGAACTGTTTGATCAGCGCTTTCACGGCCTGCACGTTCGTGCCGGAGCCTCTGGCGATGCGGATGCGGCGGGAGCCCTTGATCACGTCGGGGTTGCGCCGCTCCTCGACGGTCATCGACAGGATGATCGCCTGGATGCGATCGAACTCGCGCTCGTCGACCTTCATTCTCGACAGCTGGTGGCCGCCGAGGCCGGGGAGCATGCCGAGCAGGTTCTGCAGCGGCCCGAGCTTGCGGATCTGCCTCAGCTGATCGAGGAAGTCGTCGAGGCCGAACTCCGACTTGCGGATCTTGCGTTCGAGCTCCTTCGCCTGGTCCTCGTCGAACTGCTGCTCGGCCTTCTCGATCAGCGACATGACGTCGCCCATCCCGAGAATGCGCTGCGCCATGCGGTCCGGATGGAAGCGCTCGAACTGGTCGAGCTTCTCGCCGGTGGAGGCGAACAGGATCGGCTTGCCGGTGACCGCCTTGACGCTCAGCGCGGCGCCGCCGCGGGCGTCGCCGTCGAGCTTGCTCATCACGACGCCGTCGAACTGCGCCGTCTCGGCAAACTGCTCGGCGACGTTTACGGCGTCCTGGCCAGTCATCGCGTCGACGACGAGCAGCACATTCGTCGGCTTCGTAACCTGCTTGATCTGCGCCAGCTCCTCCATCAGCGCCTCGTCGACGTGCAGGCGGCCGCTGGTGTCGACGATCAGCACGTCCTTGCCCTCGCGCTCGGCGCGCTCGCGGGCCCACTTCGCGATGTCGACGGGATTTGCGTCCGTGCCTCTCTCGTAGACGTCGGCGCCGACCTGGCCGGCGACCTTGATCAGCTGATCGACGGCGGCGGGGCGGTAGACGTCGCAGGCGGCGACCGCCACGGACGACCCGTGCTGTTCCCGCAGATAACGGGCGAGCTTCCCTGTGGCGGTCGTCTTGCCGGAGCCCTGCAGGCCCGCCATCAAGATCACCGTCGGCGGGCTGGAGGAGAACGCCAGCTCGCTCGAGCTACCGCCCATCAGCTCCGACAGCTCCTCGTTGACGATCTTGACGACCTGCTGGCCGGGGTTGAGCTGGCCGATCACGTCGCTGCCGAGCGCGCGCTCCTTGACGGCATTGGTAAACGACTTGACGACCTTGAAGTTGACGTCGGCCTCGAGCAGCGCGAGGCGAATCTCGCGCATCGCGGCATTGATGTCGTCCTCGGTCAGCGTGCCGCGCCCGCGGACGTCGGCGAGCGTGGCCTGCAGCTTCTCGGCGAGCGTGTCGAACATCGTCGGACGAGGTTAGCGGGAGCGCGCCGGCGTCCGGCTCACGGATGCGGCGGCGCGGGCGGGAGCGGCGGCTCGCCGGGCGCGGCTTTTCTGCCGAACGCCTGCCCGAGCCCGTCGAGCGCGCGCGTCAGCTCGGCCGGGATCACGTAGACGGTGGCGCCCTCGCCCTGCGCGAGCTTCGGCAGCGCCTGCAGGTACTGGTAGCTGAGCAGCTCGGCGTCGGGGCGACCCTCGTGGATCGCCTGGAAGACCGTCTGGATCGCTCTCGCCTCGCCCTCCGCTCTGAGGATCGCCGCCTGGCGCTCGCCGGTCGCGCGGAGCACCGCGGCCTGCTGCTCGCCCTCGGCGGTGAGGATCTGCGACTGCTTGAAGCCCTCGGCGGTGAGGATCGCGGCGCGGCGATCGCGCTCGGCGCGCATCTGCTTCTCCATCGCCTCCTGGATCGTGCCGGGCGGGTCGATCGACTTCAGCTCGACGCGGTTGATGCGAATCCCCCACCGGCCGGTCGCCTCGTCGAGCACGACGCGCAGCTGCGAGTTGATGTCGTCGCGGCTGGTCAGCGCCTGCTCGAGCGTCATGCCGCCGATCACGTTGCGCAGCGTCGTGACGGTCAGCTGCTCGATCGCCTGAAGCGGGTTCGCGACCTCGTAGGTGACCGACTTCGGCTCGGTGATCGTGAAGTAGAGGACCGTGTCGATCTGCACGACGAGGTTGTCCTCCGTGATGACCGGCTGCGGCTGGAAGGTGACGACCTGCTCGCGCAGGTCGACGAGCGGACGGACGCGATCGATGAATGGCACGACGATCGTCAGGCCGGGCGTGAGCGTGCGGCTGTAGCGACCGAGGCGCTCCACGACGCCGGCCCGCGCCTGCGGGATGATGCGGACGGTGCGGATCGCGACGATCAGTACGAAGAACGCGACGACGACGAGCACGATCAGTGCGGCCATGAAAGGTGTCTCCTACTCGCTCACGAGCGCCGTGGCGCCCCGGATTTCGATGACCTGGACGGGTGTGCCGGCCTCGATGACGCTGTCGTCGTCGTAGGAGCGCGCGGTCCACACCTCGCCGTCGATTCTCACGCAGCCGACGCCCTCATCGTTTGCGATCCGCTCGAGCACGATTGCGCGGCGTCCGACCAGCGCGGCCGTGCCGGTGCGCAGCTGCGGCGGCGTTCTCATGTGCGCTCGCGCGATCGGGCGCACGACCCACAGCGTCAGCACCGAGACGAGGATGAACGCGACCCATGAGCCGACCGCTCCGCCGCCGATCGCAGCGATGAACGCTGCGACGAGCGCTCCGACGCTGAAGGGCGCGAGCACGAAGGTCGTGGTCAGCATCTCCCCGATGCCGAACGCGACGGCGACGAGGATCCAGATAACCCAGGCGTCCATCTGCCCGCGAGCTTACCGCCGCGGGCGGGCGGTGAGCGCTGCGATGGACAGGATCTCGGCGGTTCTCAGCCCAGCAGCGCGCGGGCGAACTCGTCGGCGTCGAACGGGCGCAGGTCCTCCAGCTGCTCGCCGATGCCGATCAGCTTCACCGGGATGTTCAGCTCGCGCGCGATCGCCAGCGCGATGCCGCCCTTTGCGGTGCCGTCGAGCTTCGTGAGCACGATGCCGGAGACGTCGACGGCCTCGGCGAACAGCTTGGCCTGGCGCAGACCGTTTTGGCCGGTGGTGGCGTCGACGGTGAGGAGGATCTCGTGGGGCGCGTCGGGCAGCTGCTTGGAGATGACGCGGCGGACCTTCGTGAGCTCCGCCATCAGGTTGTCCTGTGTGTGCAGGCGGCCGGCGGTGTCGACGAGCACCACGTCGGCACCATCGCGCACGCCTTGTTGGACGGCGTCGTAGGCGACGGAGCCGGGATCCGAGTCGGGTGCGCCTTTCACGAACGCGACGTCGGCGCGCCGGGCCCACACCTCGAGCTGCTCGACGGCGGCGGCGCGGAACGTGTCGGCCGCCCCGAGCACGACGGTCTGGCCGAGCTCCTTGCGCAGGTGCCAGGCGAGCTTGCCGAGCGAAGTCGTCTTGCCGGTTCCGTTGACGCCGACCATCAGCACGACGGTCGGGCTCGGGGTGAGGTCGATGCGGTCCTCCCCCGTCCTGGCAGCGTCCGCGAGCAGCTCGACGAGGCGGGCACTCAGCTGCTCGCCGCCGACGAGGTCGCCCTCTTGCGCCTCGCGTTCGAGCTGCTCGACGATCTCGGCGGTCGTGCGAGCGCCGACGTCGGCCATGATGAGCGCCTCCTCGAGCCGCTCCCAGGTCTCCTCGTCGAGGTTCTCGAACAGCGTCGCCTGCAGCTCGCTCGTGAGTGCCTCGCGCGTCTTGCGCATGTTCTCGCGCAGGCGTCTGAAGAAGCCGCGGCGCTGCTCTTGGCGCTCCGGGGTGTCCGCCTCCGCGGTCGCTACTCCCCCGTCGCGCGTGATGAAGAGATCCGTCCAGTCACGTGCCATCGCGATCGGCGACGATACCAGCGTGTCGTCGCCCTCCATCGCGATCCGTCGTGCGCGCGCTGATGAGCCTGAGGCGGTACGGCTGCTGGCGGACTACGGCGCGGAGCTGTTGGCGCGCGGCCGGCCGTACTCGCCGGTCGACCCGCCTCCGGGCGCGGCCGGCGCGAGCTGGGTCGAGGTGCACGAGATGGAGCCGCCGGGTGGAGCGTTCCTGCTGCTGTTCGAGGGCTCGGAGCCGGTGGCGTGTGGTGGGCTGCGGACGCTCGGACCCGGCCTTGGGGAGATCAAGCGCATGTACGTGGTGCCGGCGGCGCGGCGGCGGGGCCATGCGCGGCGGCTGCTCGGTGCGCTGGAGCTAGCAGCGAGGGAGATCGGGCTCGGGCGCCTGCGGTTGGACACGAACGCCCAGCAGCCCGAGGCGCTGCGGCTCTACGAGGTGACCGGCTACGCGGAGATCCCCGACTACAACGGCAGCGCCACGGCCACGCACTGGTTCGAGAAGGCGCTGAGCTAGGCGACTTCGGCCGTCTCGACTTCCGCTGCCTGCGCCGGCGGGAGCTTACGGCTGATGATTTTTGAGATGCCATCGCCGCCCATTGAGACGCCGTAGAGGCTGTCGGCGGCCTCCATCGTGCGCTTCTGGTGGGTGACGACGATGAACTGGGCGCGCTCGGCGTACTTGCGCAGGAGCGTGAGGAAGCGGTCGATGTTGAGGTCGTCGAGCGCGGCCTCGACCTCGTCGAGGATGTAGAACGGGCAGGGCCGCGCGAGGAAGACGGAGAAGAGGAACGCCAGCGCGGTCATCGACTTCTCGCCGCCGGACAGCAGTGAGAGGCGCTTCATCGACTTGCCGGCGGGCGTGATCTCGATCTCGACGCCGAGCAGATCGTCCTCCTCGCGCTCTTCGGCATCGGCGGCGGCGTCTGCGTCCTCGGCGTTCGCGGCAGCCTCGGGATCCTCGACTCTCTCGCCGCCGATGACCGGGCGCGGGCCGGAGTCCTCGCGCACGAGCCGGAGGCGCCCGCGGCCGCCCGGGAACAGCTGCTCGGAGAGCTCCTCGAAGTTCTTCGCGGCCGCGTTGAAGGTCTCCTCGAACGTCTCGCGGATCTGGCGGTCGGTGTCTCTGATGAGCGTGTTGAGTTCGCGCAGGGCCGCTTCGAGGTCGGCACGCTGGCGCTCGAGCTCCTCGACGTGTGCGACGGCCTCCTCGTACTCGTCCTGAGCGAGCGGGTTGACCGGGCCGAGCTGCTCGCGACGACGCTGGAGGCGCGTGATGCGATCGGCGAGCTGGACGCGCTCCTCATCTGGCAGCGGCTGCTCCGCCGGGATCGGTTCGAGTCCGAGCGGCTCGGCGAGCGCTCTCAGTTCCGCGTCGGCCTCCGCCATGCGGTCGCGGGCCTGCTGCGCGCGCACCTCGGCGCTGGTGACGGCCTCGCCGTCGCGCTTGAGGCGTCCCTGCAGCTCGGCCTCCTCGCGTGCACAGGCGCGCAGTTCGACGGCGACGTGCTCGCCGGCTTGGCGGTGCGCGGCCAGCTCGGCGTCGAAGACCTCGACGCGGGCGGCGATCGCGCTTGCGGCCTCGGCCAAGACCGTGACGAGCCGCTCGGCCGCCGGGACGAGCACGCGCTCACGCTCCAGCCGCGCCTCGGCCTGCGCGATGCGGTCCGTGCGCTCGGCGCGGTCGCGCTCGGCGCGCTCGGCAAGACGGCGCTCGGCCGTCAGCTCGGCGTCGATCTGGGCGCGGCGCACGGCGCCCGGACCTTCGTCGTCGGCGCTGCGGCGCTGCTCGATCAGGCGGACGACGCGGTGCTCCTGCTCGGCCGCCTCGTCGTGGGCGCGGACGGCGGCGCGCATCGAGGTCTCGGCCTCATCGCGGGCGGCGTCGACGGCTGTCACGGCCGCGACGAGCCCCTCGACGCGCTGCGCCGCCTCATGCTCCGCGCGTACGGCAGCCTCGCTCTCGCCGATGAGCTTGTCGCGGCGGTTGCGTTCGGCAAGCACGCGCTCCTCGCCCCCGGCTGGGACCTGGCGCAGCTCGCGCCACGCGCCGATCCAGACGCGACCGGCCCGGGTGACCGCGGTGCCGCGGAAGTCCTCATGCACGCCGGCGACGTCCCCGACGACCCAAGTGTCGGCGAGCAGTGCAGTCGCGAGGGCGAGCGTGTCGGCGGGACCGCGGACGTGGTCGAGCAGGCGCTCGGCGTCAGGCGTCGGCGGCTTCGACGGCGCCGGCGCCTGTGTGGAGCCGGTAACGAGGGCGGCGCCGCCGTCGCGACCGGCGCGCTCCAGCAACGCGGCGCCGGAGGCGCGGTCGGCAACCACAGCGGCACGGAGACGGCCGTCGAGCGCGGCGGCGATCGCGAGCTCGTAGCCGCCGTCGACGTCGAGCGCGTCGGCAAGTGCGGGCGCGCCGCCGGGTGCGCCGGCGTGTGCGCGCAGGAAGTGGTTCGCAGCGGCCAACTCGCCACCGACGCGTGCCGCCTCGCGGCGTGCCGCCTCGACGGTGCGTTCCGCCTCGCGGCGTCTCGCCCGCGCAGCCTCGGCCTGCTCCTCGGCCTTCGCCAGCTCGGCGCGCGCGGCGTCGACGTCACCGCGCAGCCGCTCGGCCTGCGCCACAGCCGCGGTGCGGCGCTGCTCCAGCTCGGCCAGCTCACGCTCCAGCGCGGCTCTCTGGTCTTGCTCGAGCGCGGTCCGCTCGGCCTCCAGCGCAGCGACGCGCTCACTCGCCTCGGCGTCCGGGACGTCGGCGGCGGACTGCTCGCGCAGCGCGTCGAGCTCGCCCTCGTGACGGACGATCCGCTCGCCGAGGGAGCCGACGGTCGTGCGCGCGGCTTCGAGGCGCATGCCGACGCGCTCGCCAGCGGAGCGCGCACCGTAGGCGCGCTCGGACAGCTGCTCACGCTGCTCGCTGCGCTGCTGCAGCGCCTCCTCGGCAGCCTCGCGACGTCTGGCGACGGCGGCCAGCGCCTGCTCCGCCTCGGCGCTGCGGGCGCGAGCGGCGACGGCAGCCGCCTCCGCCTGCTCCAGCTCGATGCCGCTCGCGCGCAGCGCGTCGCGACCCAGCTCCCAGCGCGCCTCGAGCGACTGACGTTCCAGCCGCGCGTGCAGCTCGGCCGCTTCGGCCTGGCGCTTGAGCGGGCGCAGGCGCGAGCGGGCCTCGCGCTCGACGTCGAGCGCGCGGTCGAGGTTGTCCTGCGTGCGCGCGAGCTTGAGCTGCGCTCGCCGGCGCCGCTTGCGGTGCTTGCCGAGGCCGGCGGCCTCCTCGATCAGCAGGCGGCGGTCGCGCGGCTTGGAGGTGACGATCGCCTCGACGCGGCCCTGTGAGACGACGGAGTGCGCCTCCTTGCCGAGGCCCGTATCGGACAACAGCTCGAGCACGTCGACGAGCCGACAGCGCGCGCCGTTGAGGCGGTACTCGCCGTCGCCGGAGCGGTCGAGCCGACGCAGGATCGAGATCTCGGTGAAGTCGAGTCCGAGCGTTCCGTCGGAGTTGTCGAGGATCAGCTCGACTTCGGCCTCCTGGCTCGCCTTGCGGCCGTGTCCGCCGCCGAAGATGACGTCCTGCATCGTCTGCCCGCGCACGGCGAGCGGCGACTGCTCGCCGAGCGCCCACAGGACCGCGTCCGTGACGTTGGACTTGCCGGAGCCGTTCGGACCGACGATCACGCTGACGCCGTCGCCGAAGGCGAGCTTCGTGCGGTCAGGGAACGACTTGAAGCCCTTGAGGGTGAGGGACTTCAGGTGCATTGGCCCTTCACTCTCCCATGGCTTCGAGGGCGACGCGAGCAGCCTCCTGCTCGGCGTCCTTCTTCGAACGTCCCTGGCCCTGCCCGACGGCGACCTCGGCGACGCGCGCCTCGACCGTGAAGATGCGGTCGTGCGGCGGGCCCTCCTCCTCCGTCACCGTGTATGCGACCAGCTCGCCGCGGCGTGCGAGCCGCTCCTGCAGCGCCGACTTGAAGTCGACCGGATGGTCGAGCGCCTCCTCGATCTGCGGTGCGAACGCCTCGACGACCGCAGCCGCCGTCGTCTCGTAGCCGAAGGCGAGATAGCAGGCCCCGATCACGGCCTCGATCACGGATGCCAAAACCCGCTCGGTGCGCACGAGCGCATCGGCGTTCTGCCCGGTGCCGTCGGGCGCCGCGGCACGCAACCGCTCCGGCATCCCGATCCGCTCCGCGACCGTCATGCAGGAGCGGCCGGAAACCGCCTGCGCGCGGATCTTCGTGAGCCGGCCGGCGCCGAAGCGCTCCGCTTCCAGGCGCGGATACAGATGGGTCGTGACCGCGAGCGAGAGCACGCTGTCGCCGAGGAAGGCGAGCCGCTCGTACGAGTCCGAGCGACGATCCGTCCACGACGAATGCGTGACCACCTGCCGAGCGAGGTCGTCCGGCAGCCGGTCGAGCAGGTCCGCGAGGGCGCTCAGCGGTCAGGGCCCCGGCTCGCGGTCGTCGGCAGCGATCTCGACGGTCGATCGGAGCACGAAGTCGACCGCCTGGCCGACTGTGAGGATCTTCGCCGCCTGCTCGTCGGAGATCTGGACCGAGTACTGGTCCTCCAACTCCTGCACGAGCGTGTAGAGATCGAGCGAGTCCGCCTCGAGATCCTCGCGAAAGCGGGTCGACTCGGCGATCCCTGCCGGGTCGATGGCCAGCTCATCGGCGAGGTGCGCGCGCACGCGCTCGAGGACCTGCTCGCGGGTCATTGCGCCGGCACGCTAGCCGGCGCCCCGGACGACGGGGCCTGCCGCAACGCCCCTGCCTCCTCGAGCGTGGCGAGCGTGCGACCGACGACGTCTTCGCGCACGCCGCGCGCCGCGACGTCGATCGCGCGGGCGAAGCCGGTGCGGGTAAAACGGCCGTGCGCGACGACGCCGGTGCGGCGCAGTCCGAGCATGTACGCGCCGCCGGCGAGTTCCGGGTCGAGGTCGTCGCGCAGGCCGCGCAGCGGGCCGCGCAGCAGCAGCCCGCCGACGCGTCCGCGCGGACTCGCCATCGCGACCTCGCGGATCGTCCGCAGCAGCTTGCCCGAGACGCCCTCCATCAGCTTGATCGTGATGTTGCCGGTGAAGCCATCCATCACGACGACGTCGGCGACACCCTCGGTGATCTGCGTGCCCTCGATGTTGCCGACGAAGTTCAGCCGGCTGCCCGCGTCTGCGAGCCGCTGATGCGCGGCGATCACGTCCGGAGTGCCGCGCTCGGGCTCCTCGCCGTTGGACAGCAGCGCGACGCGGGGACGCTCGACGCCCAGGACCGCCTGCGCGAATGCCGCCCCCATGTAGGCGAACTGCACGAGGTGCTCGGGACGCACCTCGACGCTCGCGCCGACGTCGAGCAAGAGAACGCGCGCGCCCGGAACGGGCATCGCGATCGCGAGCGCGGGACGGTGGATGCCACGGGCTCGCTTGATGTGGAAGAGACCAGCCGCGAGTGCGGCGCCGGTCGAGCCGCCGGAGACGAGCGCGTCGGCGCGGCCGTCGGCGACCGCCTTGGTGGCGAGCACGATCGATGCGTCAGGCGTCGAGCGGACCGCGAGCGCCGGATCGGGCGCCTTCGCGATCGAGACGGGCGCGTCGAGGACCTCAACGCCGCCCGGCGTTGGGCCAATCGCGCCCTTCGGGCCGAACAGCAGCACGCGCACCCCCTGCTCCGCGGCCAGCGCGGCACCAGCCGCGACCTCGGCCGGGCCGAGGTCCGCGCCGTTCGCGTCCACGGCGACCGTGATCGGCGGCACGAGCGGGCGCGTCGGGATCAGGCGTCGTCGCCGGAGGCGGCGACCACGTCACGCCCGGCGTACGTGCCGCACGTCGGGCAGACCCGATGCGGCATCCGCGGGCTGTGGCACTGCGGGCACGCGTGGATCGACGGCGCCGAGATCTTGTGCTGCGAGCGGCGCTTGTTCGTGCGCGCGTGGGATTGCTTCTGCTTCGGGACGGCCATTAGGTCGTGGAGCGTACTACAGCTCCAGCTCGCGCAGCTTCGCCCAGCGCGGATCGGGCTCTGCCGCGTGCTGATGGTCGGGCCCGGCGGTGTTGAGGTTCTCGCCGCAGACGGCGCACAGACCCGCGCAGTCCTTGCGGCACAGCAGCTGTGTGGGGAGCGCGAGTGCGAGCGCGTCTCGGGCCCAGGCGCCGAGATCGATCTCCTGGTCGACGACATAGGGGCTTTCCAGCTCCTCCCCGCTGCCGGGCTGGTCGAACTCGCGCGCGTCGATCGTGAAGCGCGGTGCAGCCTGCTCCAGGCACCGCATGCACGGCCCCTCGAGCGCGACCTCGAAGCGCAGCCGCAGCGCCCAGCCGGAGTGCATCGTGCGGGAGACGTCGAGCCGCAACGGGATCGCCGGCGGTGTCACCGCATAGTGCTCGCCGCCGAGCTCGAACGGCTCAAGCGCCACTTCGAACTCGATCGAGCGGCCCTCGCCGGCGGTGAGCCTCAGCGGGGCAAGGTCGAACGTGTCGGCGCGGGGGGGCACAGCCCCGAGATTAGCGAGCGCCGCGACAGGTCAGCTGACGAGCGCATCGGCGTCGCTCGCAAGGACGCAGGGGTGAAGGCGTACACACGTACGTCGAACCCCGAGGACGCCGCGAGCGGCGCTGAGGCGCCGTCAGGTGAGCTGTCGCTTGAGGACTTTGCCTGTCGCGTTGCGCGGCAGGGCGTCCACGAAGACGATCTCGCGCGGGACCTTGAAGGCGGCGAGGTTCTTCTTGACGTAGTCCTTGAGCTCGTCCTCGGAGGCGCTCTCGCCCTCCTGCAGGACCACGACGGCCTTCAGGCGCTGGCCCCAGGCCTCGTCGTCGACGCCGACGACGGCGACCTCGCGGACGGCGGGATGGCCGGCGAGCAGGTCCTCCACCTCGGACGGGAAGAGGTTCTCGCCGCCGGAGATGATCATGTCGTCGTCGCGGCCGTCGATGAAGAGGCGCCCGGCGGAGTCGAAGTGGCCGACGTCGCCGGACGACATCAGGTCGCCGATCGTCGCCTTCGTATCGCCGCCGGTGTAGCCCTCGAACGGGAAGCCGCTGGCGACAAAGATGCGGCCGGTCTGGCCGGCGGGGACCTCGCGGTTCTCCTTGTCGTACAGCTTCACGATCGTGCCGAGCGGCGGTCTGCCGGCGCACCCGGGGGCGGCGCGCAGGTCCTCGGGCGTGGCGATCGTCGCCCAGGCGACCTCGGTCGAGCCGTAGAGGTTGTAGAGCACGTCGCCGAAGTGGTCCATCACGCGCGTCGCGAGTGGGCCGGGGAGCGCGGAGCCGCTGACGGCGATCACTCTGAGCGCGGACGTGTCGTAACGGTCGAGCGTCTCCTGCGGCAGCTCCAGGATCCGCTGAAGCATCACCGGCACGACGACGAGTGCGGTCGCTCTGTGGCGGGCGACGGCGCGCAGCGTGCCCTCCGGGTCAAAGCGGCGGCGCAGCACGAAGGTCGAGGACAGCGGCACGCCGAGCGTGTAGTGCGCGAGCCCCCAGGAGTGGAACAGCGGTGCGGCGATCATCGTCGTCCCGCGCGCTCTCAGCGGGATCTTCGACAGCAGCGCGGCGGCCGAGCTGAGGCCCGCGCTGCTGCGGCGAGCGCCCTTCGGCGTGCCGGTCGTTCCGGACGTGAGGATCACGACCCGGCCGGGCTCGTCGGGCGCGGGGACACCGGCGGAGTCACCGGCGGCGATCAGGTCCTCGAGCAGCGGGTCGGCCGCGGCGCCCTCTCCGTCATGCCAGGCGACGAAGCGAGTTCTGACGCTTCTGGCATGGTCGACGAGCGCGGCGAACTCCTCGTCGTAGATGATCGCCTTTGCGCCCTCGCGTTCGACGACGTCGGCGAGCTGCGGTGCGGCGAACATCGTGTTGAGGTAGAGCGCGTGGGCGCCGAGCCGGGAACAGGCGACGGTGGCGTCCATGAAGCCGCGGTGGTTGCGGCACATCAGCGCGACCCCGTCGCCGGGGCGGATGCCGTGCGCAGCGAGCGAGCTGGCGAGCGCGTTTGCGCGACGGCTCAGCTCGCCATAGCTGAGCGTGCCGAGTTCGTCGACCACAGCGGGCTGGTGCGGCGCTCGCGCGGCGGCGACGGCGACCGCGCCGGCGGATGTCGTCCCCCAGCGCACCAGCGAGCGGCCGGCGTTCGCGAGGCGATCGGGACGGATCGGAGCGATCAGGCCGGCGTCGACGAGTGTCTTGACGACGCGGGCGTGGTGGAGGATGCGGTCGGTCGGTCCGGGCACGGAGCGGTATCCAAGCATGAACGAGAACGGTGACGTGCCAGTCACGGTGACACGTAGGCGGTGAGAGCGCGCGACCGGCCCCGCGGGTGGTGCTGTGCGCGACGCCTCAGGGCAGCTCGAGGCCCGGCGGCAGCTCGCCACGATCGACGAGCGCGTGAATCTCGGCGACACGGCGCGGGTTGAGGCGCACATGCCGCTGATGGACGCTCTGCTTCTCGACGAGCAGGCCGACGTTCACGAGCCGCTCGCCGATCGCCAGCGCGAGCGCACGGTCGTGCCCCGCGAAACCGCGTGCGAGATGGGCGATCTCCGTGTGGTAGCCGCCCCACTTCCCCATTCCCATCAGGCGCTGGAGCATGCGACGCGCGACGCGCAGCGACGGATCCACCTCTTCGTGCGGGCGGGCGACCTCCCGCGTCGGGTCGAGCACGGTGAGGACCGCCTCCTCGTGCTGCTCGATCGAGCGCGCGTCGGCCGGCCGGCCGCCGAAGCGGGCGACGGCCTCGGCGATCCTCAGCGGGTGCAGCTCCCCGATCGGATGCCGCAGCTCGCCGACGTCGCCGAGCGCGATCGTCGGAACCGCGTACGCGCGGGCTCTCAGCCGGTCGACGTCAGGGATGGCCTCCTCGAACGACTCGGCGGCGAGCTCGACGGCGACGAGCACGTCTTCGGCGGAGACGGGAAACGCAAGCGTGAGCCAGCCTTCCCACTCGCCGGCGTGCAACTGCAGATCGTGCGAGGCCCCGGCCGCCATCGCAGCGGCGCCTTCGACGAGTGCGCCGACGAGCACGGCGACGAGCGTCCAGGCACGATCGTTAGCGGCGTTCGGGTCAGCCCGCAGCGCGGGGTCGACGGGCGCTATCGCCAGCAGCGCCTCACCGAAGGCAGCTAGCGCGACGGGCACCGGCGTCTCGTAGCCCGAGCGGTTCTGCTCCAGCTCGTGTGCGCCCGCCGTCAGCCCGTCGAGCAACTCGGCGCGGATCTGGGCCGCGCGCTCGCGC
>DATFPW010000052.1:0-2007 GCA_035264605.1 Conexibacter sp.
TGAACCGTTCCGGAACCACGAGCGCCATCGCAGCCAAGACGACGACGTAGAGCACCAAGTAGTTGAACAGAAGTCCGAGCAGCAAGGTAAGTGCAGTAGCCGCGTTCGCCCGCTGTGTGAGGGCGCGGTCGCGCGACTGAGACGGCTGTTCCCAGAGCGAGTGGGCGACGACGAGCCAGGCCCCGAGACCGCCGACGGCCAGGACCGCGATGAGCAGGAGGAGGGGCACTGCGAGCTGATCTGCGATCCCCCAGGCGTTTGAGTTGACGATGAAGAACCCAGCGCTCGCAAGGGTCGCCACCAGGACCTTCGACAGGTCGCGCACCAGGCGGTGCGGCCGGTTTGCGCGCACCATCTGTCCGATCGACAGTTCCTGGTGCGCGCCGCGCGAACGCCCGCCCGCGCGCTCATTCCCCGCCTGCATATCACTGCGCTACCCCGCTGGCCGCCGCCCAAGCGCGCTATCGCTTTGGACGAGAAGCGACAGCGACGCTCGCTTACCTGCTGCACCTCGAGACGACCGGCCCGGGCGGAGCGCCGCTCCGGCGAGGTCGAGCACTGGCGGCCTATCCTGCCCTGATGCGCATCGAGGAGCTACTGCGGTCGAGCGACGAGCCCGTCTTCTCGTTCGAGTTCTTCCCGCCGAAGTCCGAGCAGGGCGAGGTCAACCTCGAGACCGCGCTGCAGGAGCTCGTGCCGCTCGCGCCCGCGTTCGTCTCCGTCACCTACGGCGCCGGCGGCTCGACGCGCGAGAAGACGATCGACATCGTGTCGCGCATCAACCGCGACTTCGGCCTCGAGGCGATGGCGCACCTGACGTGCGTCAACGCGACCGTCGACGACCTGCGCGGGACGCTCGACCAGATGCGCGACGCGGGCATCGACAACGTCCTCGCGCTGCGCGGCGACCCGCCGCAGGGTCAGGAGCGCTGGACGAAGACCGACGGCGGCCTGGAGTACTCGCTCGAGCTCATCGAGCTCCTCCGCGAGCACTACGGGTTCTCGATCGGCGGCGCCGCCTTCCCGGAGACGCACATCCACGCGACGTCGCCCGAGGAGGACCTGCAGTTCCTCAAGGCCAAGGTCGACGCCGGCGCGCAGTTCCTCATCACGCAGATGTTCTTCGACAACCGGTACTACTTCGAGTTCGTCGCGCGGGCCCGCGCGATCGGGATCGACGTGCCCATCGTCCCGGGCGTCATGCCGATCCTCAGCCGCAGCGGCATCCGGCGCATGGCCGAGCTGTCGAAGGCCCGGCTGCCCGACGGCCTGCAGCGCGCGCTCGAGGTCCGCGAGGACGACGAGGCGATCGCCGAGTTCGGCGTCTCCTACGCGACGCTGCAGTGCGCCGAGCTGCTCGCCGGCGGCGCGCCCGGCATCCACTTCATCACGCTGAACCGCTCGCCCGCCACGCGGGCGATCCTCGCCGCGCTCAAGCTCATGCGCCCCTGGGACGCCAAGCGCACGGCGCTCGAGGAAGCCTCGCTGGCGCTCGGCTAGCCGCCGCCGCAGCGCCAGACAGCCGCCCGCTAGTCGAGCAGCTTCTCGAGCCCGACGACCGGCGAGTCGTTCAGCCCGCCCACGCGCCGCACCGCCAGCAGCACGCCGGGCATGAAGCTCTCGCGCGCGATCGAGTCGTGGCGGACCGACAGCGTCTGGCCCTCGCCGCCGAAGATGACCTCCTGATGGGCCACGAGCCCGGGCAGGCGCACCGAGTGGATCGGCTCGTGCACGTGGCCGCCCGCCTCCGTGATCAGGTCGGCGGTGCGGATCGCCGTGCCGGAAGGCGCGTCGACCTTGCGGTCGTGGTGGAGCTCGATGATCTCGCACTCCGGCATGTGCCTGGCGATCTGCTGCGAGACCTCCATCAGCAGCACCGCGCCGATCGCGAAGTTGGGTGCGACGAAGACGTTGGCATCTCCCCCACCTTCGGCCGCGGCCCGCAGCTCGTCGAGGTCGAAGCCCGTCGTGCCGACGACGACATGGACGCCGGCCGCGAGCGCCTCG
>DATFPW010000053.1:0-30328 GCA_035264605.1 Conexibacter sp.
GCACCCCGCCGCTCATGCGCGTGAACGGCGCGCTGGGCCCGATCTCCGGCGAGGCAGCGTTGAGACCGGAGGACACCGAGCGCGTCGCCGCCGGCATCCTCCCAACCGACGAGCACCGCGCCGAGTTCGCGAGCGACGGCGAGGTCGATTTCGCCTACGCGCTTCCCGGATTCGCGCGCTTCCGCGTCAACGCCTTCCGCCAGCGCGGAACGGTCTCGATGGTGATGCGCGCGATCCCCACGAAGATCAAGACTGCCGACGAGCTCGGGTTGCCGCCGGTCGTCTCCGAGCTCGCCGAGGAGTCGCGCGGGATCATCCTGCTGACCGGCACGACCGGCTCGGGCAAGTCGACGACGCTCGCGGCGATCATCGACCACATCAACAGAAACCGCGCCGAGCACATCGTCACGATCGAGGATCCGATCGAGTTCCTGCATCAGGACAAGCGGTCGATCCTCAACCAGCGCGAGGTCGGCTCGGACACCGCGTCGTTCAAGCGTGCGCTGCGGCGCGTGCTGCGCCAGGACCCCGACGTGATCCTGATCGGCGAGATGCGTGACGAGGAGACGGTCCACACCGCGCTGTCCGCGGCGGAGACAGGTCACCTCGTGCTCTCGACGCTGCACACGATCGACGCGCCGGAGACGGTCAACCGCATCGTCGACTTCTTCCCGCCGCACCAGCAGCAGCAGGCGCGCGCGATGGTCGCCGGCACGCTGAAGGGGATCATCTCCCAGCGGCTCGTGCCGACGCCCGACCGCCGCGGGCGCGTCGCCGTCTGCGAGATCCTGCGGATGACCGGCCGCGCGAAGGACATGATCCTCGACCCCGAGCAGACCGGACGCCTGCGCGAGGTGATCGCGGAAGGCGAGTTCTATGGGATGCAGACGTTCGACCAGGCGCTGCTCCACCACGTGCAGGCCGGGCGCGTCTCGATGGAGGACGCGATGCGCGTCGCCACCAGCCCGCACGACTTCAAGCTGCTCGTCGCGTCGGAGGGCCGACTTGCGACGTCGATGGATGACGTCGGAGGCGGCGCCGACGCGCCGAGCGAACCCGAGCAGCGCGAGCCGACGCTGGCGGCCGCCGAGGTGCCGCGGCCCGTCGCGCCTCCCGCTCCACCTGCCCCCGCCGCGCCCCGCTCGCCTGCGGACGGTGCCGTCCCGTCAGTTGCTCCGCCCGGCCTCGGCTGAGGCGCCCGCCGCGGCTGCACGCCCTTACTTCAGTTTGGAAAGTCTTGCGCTACCATAAGGAGTGCATGGCTTCGAACGACTCTTGTCCCGTCTGTCGGACCGCCGAGATCGTGTGCGGGAAGTGGACGCTGCTGATCATCCGCGACCTCGCCGACGGCCGCTCGCGCTTCTGCGAGCTGGAGCGCTCGCTCGCCGGCATCAGCCCACGGACCCTCTCGCTGCGCCTGCGTGCGCTGGAGGAGGAGGCGATCGTCGAGCGGCGCACGTTCCCCGAGGTGCCGCCGCGCGTCGAGTACGCACTGACGGAGAAGGGCCGCGCGCTCGTACCGATCATCGAAGACATGCGCACCTACGGCCGTCGCTGGCTGAACGCCGACGGCAGCTGCGCGCCTGCGGCTGACGTCAAGGTGGCCCCGGTGGCTGCCGCCGCCGTCGCCTGAGGCTGCAAGGCAGCCTGCGCCAGCAGGATCGCCAGCGCCGGCAGCGAAACCGCCGAGCATGCGCAATCGCATGCTCCATGGCCTGCTCGAGGCCTTCGCCGAGGATGCGGGCCTGCAACTCGCGCACGAGACGGCGAACGGCGCCGAGGTTCCGTTCGAGGTCGTGGAGGAGCCCGGCGCCCGGTCGCCGCTCTACTGCTACCGCCCGCAGACGGCCGGGTTCATCCGCTCCCACATGGGCGTGCTCGACCGCCTGCCGAGCTACCTGCCGGCGGCGCGGGCGCTTGCGGCGATCGACGGCATCGACGCCTATCTTCGCCGTCGCGGCGAGCCGCGCATCCCGCCCGACGGACGTGAGCGCGCGGATGCTGCGCTGCGCTCCTTCCTGGCGGCTGTGTTCGCCGAGACGAGCGCGTTCGGCTACCAGCCGGAGGCGTTCGCCGCGGCCTACAAAGAGCTCGAGGCGACGCTCTACGAAGGCCGCCAGGTCGCGACCGTGATCGCCCCGCTGCTCGGGCTTGCGCTCGACTCCGACGAGGTCTCGCTGGGCGACGGGCTCGCGCTCGCGCGCGGCGAGTCGCTGCCCGACATCCCGCCGGAGGCCGTCTGGTCGACGCCGGGGGAGGTCGAGCACGGAGCCGTGCTGGCCGTCCTGACCGTCGAAGGCGACCGCATCGCCGGTCCGCCGGTGACGACGGCGCGTACCCGCTTCCGCCGGCTGCTGAGCGCGCTGCGCCTGTTCGAAGCCGGGCCGTTCGCGCTCGGCCCACTCGCATGGGCGCGCGTGGACGGCGGGACGTGGCACGTCGCGCCGCTCGGCACCGGTCCGGCGCGGACGCGCCGCCGCACATTGCTGAGCACGGCGCAGGAGGACGAGCTGCGCGCCTTCTGCAACCTCGTCGCCCGCCGCACGCCACGCGCGGGCGAGGTCGCGTGGGCGCTCGGCCGCTATGAGATGGCGCGCGAGCGGGCCACACCGTTCGAGGCGCTCACCGATGACATCCTCGCGCTGCGGGCGCTGCTGGAGCCGGAGGGACCTGAGAGCGGTCGCCTTGCGCAACGGCTCGCGGCGCTGTGTGCGCTGCCGCAGGAGCGCGCCGCCCTCGCGGAGCGGATCGCGCGCGCAGTCACGCTGGAGCGCACGATCGTCGCCGGACTCGCGCAGGCTGAGTCCGGTGCGGACGTGCTCGCGGACGAGCTCGCCGGCCATCTGCGCGCGCTCCTGCGCGACGTGCTGTGCGGCCATCTCGACTCCGACCTGCGCACGCTCGCCGACGAGCTGCTGGCCGAGTCGGCCGCGGCCCCGCTCGCGGTCAGCTGAGCGCGTCCGCGCTCACCGGTCGCGCGCGGTAGAGCTGCACGCTGCCCTCGACACCCTTGATGCGGCGTGCCGGCAACGAGGACCACTGCCAACGCGGCTCGTCGCCGTCCGCTGCGGTTGCGGCCTTGCGCGTCGCCGCCGTCGCCACCACACTGCCCGGCCGGGCGACCGACGTGACGCGGCTCGCGAGGTTCACCGGGCTGCCGTACCAGTCGCCGGCGCGCTGCAGCGCGGGGCCGGTCGCCAGGCCCGCGCGCAGGCGCGGGAAGTCCTGGCCCTCCGCCTCGGCGAGTCGCACGAGCTCGGTCGAGACCTCGAGCAGCGCGTCTGCGTCGGGCGATACGAGCATCGCCGCGTCACCGATCGTCTTGATGAGCCGCACCGGCGGGTGGATCGCCTCGGTCGCCAGGTCCAGCAGGCGGCGCGCGATGGCGCCGAGCTCCTCGGCGGGAATCTGCTCACCGAGCTTCGTGAAGCCGACAAGGTCGGCGAAGGAGACCGTCACCTCCGTCGCCCCGAGGATGCGTCCGTGCGCGATCTCGGCACGGCCGATCGCATCGTTGCGCAGCTGGTCCTGCAGGTGCATCTCGAAGATCCGCTCCATCGTCTCGCCCAGCTGCGGGGTGAGCTGCTCGTTGATCGCCGCGAAGCGCGCGCTCAGCTCGCGCTCGCCGACGTCGGGCCCGAGCAGCGCGTCCCGCACGAGCAGGCGCACGGCGGCGGCGACGCGCGACAGGCTCTCGCCGAGCACGCGCGCCATCTCCACGAGACCGTCCTCAGGCAGGCCGGCGGCCTCGAACAGCTTCAGCTGCCGGAGCATCTCGACGTCCCGGTCGGTCAGGACGCGCTCGTCGAGGTCGGGGCGGGGGAGGCCGAGCGCCTGGCGGTAGCGCAGCCCCTCGTCGGGATCGATCCCGGTCATCTCGGCCACCTCGCGCGGGGTGTAGCGCGCGGCGCCGAGCGTGCGCTCGACGCGCAGGAACACGAGCCGATCCTCGGCGACGGCGGCCTTCAGCTCCTCCAGCGAGACGCCATCGGCGCTCAGTTCCTCGAGCAGTGCGATCCGCTCCGCCCGCGCGTGCTCGTCCTCGAGTCCGTCCAGCAGTCCCTCTGCCGCAAAGTCCATCGCTGCGCAGCCTACGTGGCGCGCGGACGTCAGACGCCGGTCTGCGCCTCGATGCGACCGCTGTCGATCGCGTCAACCAGCGCCTGGTGGTCGCGCTCGTTCTGCTCGGCATAGGCCTCCGAGTAGTCCGCGATCGCGCGATCGCAGGCGTCGCCGGAGCCGAGGTAGGCAGCGATCGCGATGGCGTCGCCGCAGCGTGCGTGGGCGCGGGCGAGCGTCCCACCGCACAACCGCCCGTAGGCGGCCAGCGTCTCTGGCTCCATCGCCTCGACGTCCGCCGAGACCTTCCAGTCCCACAGCTGGCGCACGTAGAAGTCGCGCTCGCGCCCATCGAGGCCGGTCGTGCGGATCCAGCCCAGGAAGATGTCGCTCGTCGCCTGCATCAGCCGCTGGCCCTCGACGACGCGACGCCCTTGATTCGCGAAGCGGCTCGCGCCCGCGTATGGCGCGAGCACCGACGTCTGCGCCTCCTTGCACTGCAGAAACAACGGGTCCTCGTCGTCGCGCCCGAGCATCAGCAGGATCCACGCGCGCGTGCCGACGCTGCCGACGCCGACGACCTTGTGCGCCATGTCGGCGAACTGAAAGCGGTCGAGCAACACGCGCCGGTCGGCCGGCAGCGTGGCACGGTAGGCGGCGATCAGCTTCGCCATGCCGGCCTCGTAGTCGGCCGCCTGCTCGTGTGGCAGGAGGTCGCGCAACGGCACGATCAGCGGCGGGTCGGCGGCGATGCGGGGATGTCCGTCGACGCGCTGGACGAGTTTTGCGAACGCGCGCGTGCTGTCCTTGTGGCGCGCCCTCGCGGTGCCACGCTCGAAGCGCGCCAGCGCGGCTTTGCCATTCAATGCTCGGACCTGCCGCGCCAGCTCCTGCTCGTCGACGCGTGCGTACCAGACGTCGAGCGTGCGTCTGTCGGCCAGCGCGCGCATCGCCTCGCGGTAGCCGCGTGCCGTGCCGCCCACGATCGACCGTCGCCGGCGCCGCGGCAGGCCGTGCTCGCGCGCCGCGACCGCCACGCTTGCAGCAAGCCGCTTGAGGTCCCACTCCCATGGTCCCGGGAGCGTCTCGTCGAAGTCGTTGAGGTCGAAGACGAGCTCGCGCTCGGGCGATGCGAAGCCGCCGAAGTTCGACAGGTGCGCATCGCCGCACAGCTGCACCCCGATGCCCGAGTTTGGACTGCCTGCGAGATCGGACGCCATTACCGCTGCTGCGCCGCGGAAGAACGCGAACGGCGAGGCGGACATGCGCCCATAGCGGATCGGCACCAACTCCGGAACGCGGCTGGCCGCCTGCGCCTCGAGCAGCGCGACCGGGTCGGGTCGGTCGGCCGGCGCGAGCCAGTCGGCGTGCGAGGAGCGCGGCGCGGCCGTGCGCGCGGCCTTGCCGCGCGCAGCGCGGTCGGTCGGGGTCGCGGGAGTGGTCGCCGTCACACGGCGAGCATCCCACGCCCGGCCGCGTGCGGCAAACGCCTATCTGCCGTGCGTTGGCCCGAAAAGCTGTGCCTGGAGTCGCACCAGCCCATCGACGTCGTGCACGTCGCCGTCGAGCAGTGGGACGCGCAGCAACGGGACGTCGGCGCCGAGCCGCTCGGCGAGGTGCGCGACATTGGCGGCGTCGCGGCGCGCGAGCGCGTGCTCGTCCGCGAAGGCGTCCGCGACCCGTTGCGCGAGCGCGGGGGAGAGCCCGCCCTCGGCGGCCAGCAGCGCTGGCAGGTCGGCGAGCGCGCCGTCCTCGTCCCCCAACTCGTCGGCGTGGACGCGGTTGACGATCGCGCCGCCGAGTCGCATCCGCGCTGCGCTCAGCCGTCGCTGGAAGAAGATCGCCTCCTCGATCGGCTCGCGCTCGGGCGAGGTCACGAGCAGGAACCGCGTCGTCGGTGCGCGCAGCAGCGCTTCGACCTGCTCGGCACGTTCGCGAAAGCCGCCGAGCAGCCCACCGAGCAGGCGGAAGAAGTCCGACAGGTCGCTCAACAGCTCCGCGCCGGTGACGCGCCGCAGCAGCCCGAGCACGAGGCCGGTGCCGCGGCCGATCAGGCGCAGCCCGGCGCCGCCGCCGCGCAGCAGCGTTTGCAGCGCGCGGCCGTCGAAGAACGCTCGCAGGCGATCGGGTGCGTCGAGGAAGTCGAGCGCGTTGCGCGAGGGCGGCGTGTCGAGCACGAGCAGATCCCAGTCGCCGTCCTGCGCCAGCTCGTGCAGCTTCGCGACGGCGGTGAACTCTTGCGAGCCGGCGATCGCGTCGGACAACTCGCGGTAGACGCGGTTGGCGAGGATCTGCTCGCGCGTCGCGTCGTCGGGCGCGAGCGTCTCGATCAGCTCGTCGAACGTGCGCTTCGGGTCGAGCGTCATCGCCCACAGCTCGCCGTCGCCGAGTGCCAGGCCCGCGTCGACGAAGCGCGCCGGCTCGATGCGGTGGGGCTCGTTGCCGAGCTCGTCGAGCCCGAGCGCGGTCGCGAGCCGCTGCGCCGGGTCGATCGTCACGACCGCGACTCTCAGACCATGCGCGGCCATTCCCGCTGCGATCGCGGCCGAGGTAGTCGTCTTGCCGACGCCGCCCGATCCGCCGACGACGCACACGCGCGTGTCGGCCAGCAGCGCGGCGACACCGGCCGTGTTCACAGCAGCTCCTCCAGGAGATCGGCGAGGCCGGCGAGTGCTGTCGGGTCGAGGATCTCGACGAACAGGTAGGGCAGCTCGACGAGCGGCGGCGAGCCCAGGCCCTCGGCGAGGCGCGCGATCTGCTCGCGCTGCCCGCTCGCGCGCGCGTGCTCGGAGAGTGCGGTGCGCAACGCCGCGTGGGCAACGCGGTTTCCTCCCGCGCTCGCGAGCGCGTCGGCGACCGTCCTCGCCTGCCGCGGCCCGAGCCGCTCGGGCAGGCATGCGTTCACGACGACACCCGCCAGCTCCAGCCCGATCGCCTCCGGCAGCCGTCGCTGCAGGTCGAGCGTCTCGGTCACCGGCATCTCCTCGGGCAGCGCGACGGCGAGCACGGCCGTTTGTGCCGGGTCGCGCAGCGTCGCGTCGATCGTGCGGCCCTGGTGCGCGATCGGGCCGACGCGTGCGATCTCCGCGAAGGTCTTCGGCGTGCGCAGCCCACCGAGCGCATGTCCCGTCGCCGGCGCGTCGACGATCACGAGGTCGTATGGGGCCTTGCCCGCGATGCGGCGCGGGTCCTGCGCAAGCTCCCACGCCTTGCCGACCGTCATCAGCTCGCGCATCCCGGGCGTGGCGCCGGCGAAGGCGTGGAACGCGCGCGACGCGGTGAGCAGGTCGCCGACGCGCCCGGCGCGCTCGTGGAGGTACTCCTCGAGCGCGTGCTCCATCTCGACGGACGTCGCATGCAGCCCGTCGCCGTCGAGTGCCACCTCCTGGCCGACCTTCGACGCGACGCCGAATGTCTCCGCTGCGCGCGCCTGCCCGCTCAGCTCCGCCACGACTGTGCGCAGCCCGCGTCGCGCCGCCGCAATCCCGAGCGCGAGCGCGACCGTCGACTTGCCGACTCCGCCCTTGCCGGTCACGAACACGAGGCGCTTGTCGGCGAGAGCTTGCACGAGCACGTGGAGCCTAGTCGCGCCGGCAGGAAGGAATCCCCGCCATTCCTGCGAATAGAGGCGCGTAATGGTTTCCCGACCGCATCGGAGACGGCTGCTGTGAGCTCCACGGCCAAGGTCATCGCTTTCGCCAACCAAAAGGGCGGCGTCGCGAAGACCACCACCACGCTGAATCTCGCTGTGGCCTTTGCGGAAGAGGGCCATCGCGTGCTGTGCTGTGACATGGACCCCCAGGGCAACCTGACGATGTCGCAGGGGATCGACCCGGACACGGTCGAGACCTCGATGTACGACGTGCTGGTGCATCACACGTCGATCCGCGAGGCGATCCGCAAGCGCGAGATCGACGTCGCCTGCTCCTCGATCGATCTCGCCGGCGCGGAGATCGCGATGTCGGCCCAGATCGGCCGCGAGCGCTCGCTGCAGAAGGCGTTCAGAGCGATCGAGGACGACTACGACTTCATCTTCATCGACACCCCGCCGAGCCTCGGACTGCTCACGATCAACGCGCTGACGGCGGCGCACAAGGTGATCGTCCCCGTGCAATGCGAGTATCTGTCGATGCGGGGCCTCATCCAGCTCCAGAACACCCTCTCGATGATCCGCGAGAACCTCAACCCCAACGTCGAGATCGAGGGCATCCTGCCCACGCTGTTCGACACGCGGACGCTGCATGCCAAGGAGGCGATCGAGATCCTCGAGGAGAACTTCGGGGACAGAGTGTTCGCGTCGCGGATCCGCAAGACGGTCCGCTTCGCAGAGGCTCCCGTGAAGGGCATGTCGGTGCTGAAGTACGACCCAGACGGCATCGCGGCCCATTCCTATCGGGCGCTCGCGAAGGAGGTCCTCGGCAATGGCAAGCGGTAAGCGTGCGAGTATGAGGGAGGGCCCGCTCGCGGCCCTCTTCCGCAGAACCGAGGACGACGCCTCGGCGGATGCGACGACGGAGGCCGCGGCGGACGCCGCCGCAGCCGAGCAGGCTGCTGCCCCGCAGGCGTCCGCGCCCGAGGCACCCGTCTCGGCGCCGCATCCCTCGCTGCTTGCTCCGACCGCTCCCGTCGAGGAGCCGGAGATCGCACCGCCCTCGCCGCAGGAGCGCTTGCGCGCTGCCTTCTCCTCCGACATCCCGGAGAACATGCTCGAGCCGCCGCGGCGCATGCCGCGCAGCGACGTCTACGAGCAGCACGCCTCGCAGCGCGCCCCCGGCCTCGGCCCGGTGCTGCGCGTCGTCGGCGTCGGCGGCGGCGGCGTCAACGCCGTCAACCGCATGATCGAGGCGGAGGTCGCGGGCGTCGAGTTCATCGCCGTCAACACCGACCAGCAGTCGCTGCAGCAGTCGAGCGCGCATCTGACGGTCTCGATCGGGGAGGCGCTGACCCGCGGCCTCGGCTCCGGCTCGGACCCGTCGATCGGCCGCCGTGCGGCGATGGAGGAGTACGACCGCGTCAAGTCGCTGCTCAAGGGCTCCGACATGATCTTCATCACCGCCGGGGCCGGCGGCGGCACCGGCACGGGTGCGGCACCCGTCGTCGCGCGGATCGCGCGCGAGGTGGGTGCGTTGACGGTCGGCATCGTCACCAAGCCGTTCGGCTTCGAGGGCTCGCGGCGGCGCTCGCAGGCCGACGACGGCGTGCAGGCGCTCGCCGATGAGGTCGACACGCTGATCGTCGTCCCGAACGACCGTCTGCTGTCGGTGCTCGACAGGGGCACGTCGATGGTCGACGCGTTCCGTGTCGCCGACGACGTGCTGCGTCAGGGCGTCCAGGGCATCTCGGACCTGGTCACGCTGCCGGGCCTGATCAACCTCGACTTCGCGGACGTGCGCACGATCATGTCCGATGCCGGCAGCGCGCTGCTCGGCATCGGCATGGGGATCGGCGAGCGCCGCGCGATCGACGCGGCCGAGCAGGCTGTCGCCTCGCCGCTCCTGGAGACGAGCATGGAGGGCGCGCGCTCGATCCTGCTGTCGATCACCGGTGGCGCGAACCTGTCGCTGTGGGAAGTCAACGAGGCCGCGAAGGCGGTGTCCGAGGCAGCCCATCCGGATGCGAACATCATCTTCGGCGCGATGGTCGACGAGAAGCTCGACGACCAGGTGTGGGTGACTGTCGTCGCGACCGGCTACGGCGAGCAACGCGCGCGCCGTGCGGCACGTGACGAGATGGGCGCGGCTGGGATCCGCACGGAGCTGCGCGAGCCGGCCGGCGAGCCGCGTGTGTCGCGCGCAAGCGCTCCGGCTCCCGTGGGAGCCCGCTCGGGCTCGCGCGAGCTCGACGTGCCCGAGTTCCTCCCCCGCCGGTAGGCCTCGCCGACATGGCATGCTCCCGGCCGTGACGATGCGCACGGCCGGGGTCGCAGCCATGCCTGATGGGAGCGCGCGCGGATGACCTCCGCGCGCGGCGTCGTCGCGGCTGGGCACCCACTCAGCGCCGAGGCCGGCGCCGCGGTGCTGCGTGCCGGCGGCAACGCCGTCGACGCGGCGCTTGGGGCGATGCTCACCGCGTTCGCGGCCGAGCCGCTGCTGACCGGGCTCGGGGCAGGCGGGTACATGCTCGTCGTGCCGGGCGAGGAGGGGTTGTGGCCTGCCTTCGGCGGCGCCGACCCGGTGTTGCTCGACTTCTTCGTCGAGGTGCCGGGGCGCGGGGCGGACCATGCGCGGCGCGCGGAGCTGGTGCCCGTCGACGTGTCCTTCGGCGACGCGGTCCAGCTGTTCAACGTCGGGGCGGCGTCGGTGGGGACGTACGGGATGGCGCACGGCATCTGCACGGCGTCTGAGCGCTTCGGGCGCGTGCCGCTCGCAACGCTTGCGGCGCCTGCGGCCGCGCTTGCGCGCGAGGGCGTGCCGCTGAACGCCCAACAGGCGTACGTGGTCGAGATCCTTGGCGGGATCGTCACGCTGACACCCGAGGTGCGCGAGATCTATGCGCCGGAAGGGACCGTGCTGCGCGAGGGCGAGCGCGTCTGTCAGCCGGCCCTCGGCGACGCGATCGAGCGGCTCGGCGCGGAGGGCGCGCGCCCGTTCTACGAGGGCGACATCGCTGCCGCCGTGGCGGAGCTGCTGGCCGCGCAGGGGGGGCTGCTGACAGCCGCCGATCTCGCCGCGTACGAGACAGTCGTGCGCGCGCCCGTGCGGGCGCACTACCGTGGGCGCGAGGTGCTGACGAACCCGCCCCCGTCGGCCGGTGGGACCCTGATCGCGCTGGCGCTCGGCCTGCTCGATCGCACTGACGGCCCACCCTCGCTGGAGGCGCTCGTTTCCGCGATGGACGCGACGCAGCGGGAGCGCACGCCGGCGTTCCTCGACGGGCTCGACGAGCCCGGTTTCGCCGGGCACTTCCTCGCGAACCGGCTCGGTTCGACGACGCACGTCTCGGTCATAGACGCAGATGGAGGCGCGTGCAGCGTGACCTGTTCGAACGGCGAGGGGGCCGGGATCGTCGTGCCGGGCACGGGGATCCACCTCAACAACATGCTCGGCGAGCACGACCTCAACCCGCTCGGCTTCCACAGGTTCCCGAGCGGGCGGCGGATGCCGAGCATGATGGCTCCGACCGCGGTCCTGCGCGACGGGACGCCCGAGCTCGTGCTCGGCAGTGCGGGCTCGAACCGCATCCGCTCGGCGATCCTCCAGACGATCGTCGCGGCACTGGATCACGGCATGGGCGCCAGGGATGCCGTGCGCGCGCCGCGAGTCCATTACGAGGACGGCGTCGTCTACACCGAGCCGGGCGTCGACGTGGACGCACTGGAGGCGGATGGCCACGCGATCGCCCGCTTCCGCGCGCTGAACCTCTTCTTCGGCGGCGTGCAGGCGGTCGAGCGCGACCCGGTGACCGGCGTGCTCTCCGGCGGCGGCGACCCGCGACGGGGCGGAGCGGCGGTGGTGGCATGAGGCGGCTGGTTCCCGCGCTCGCGGCGCTCGCCGCCATGCTGACGCTTGCCGGCTGCGGCGCGGCCTATCCCGACGTCTTCCTGCTCACACGCAGCGGCTCGCTGCCGGGGGCGAGACTGACGCTGCTCGTCAACGACGGCGGCACCGTGCGCTGCAACGGTGGCGCGGAGCGCCAGCTTCCGCCGAGACAGCTGCTCGACGCGCGCAGAATCGCCACCGACCTCATGGAAGAGGCGCATGACGACCTCACGCTGCCCGCGCCGGCGGACTCGGTGCTGCGCTACCGCCTGCGCACGCAGGAGGGCACCGTCACGTTCAGCGACGTCGACGCGGTCCGCAGACCCGAGCTCGCGCCGGTCATCGTGTTCGCCCGGAAGGTTGCACAAGACGTGTGTGGGCTTGCGCGGTAGTTGAGTTGGATCGAGTGCGGAGAGTCTTTACGAATTCACAGTTCTAATGTGTAGACCGCGCCGTCGCGCCTTCGTAACGTTCGTGAGGACGGAGGGTGCAGCGGCGTGGTCGCCGCAGACGACTGACAACCGTTCTCCGGGAGTGACCCTCCCGGTGGGTTCGACTCCCACACCCTCCGCCACTACGCCTGACCGGGCGGCGAAGGGCAGGCACGCGGTGCCGAGGGGCCTTGTCACCTCCGCGCCTAGCTGCCCGGTCGAGGCGTGCTACAGTTATGAGACGGTTGTCAGGCGTCTGCAAGACCACGCCGTTCCCCGACCCGCCACTAGGCGGGTCGGGTCGTTAAGCGCAAATCGTCTCGGGACGGCGGCGGTCAGGTCCTCAGCCGAACCGCACCTTGCCGTTCGAGCGCGCCCGGGTCTGCGCGTGCGAGACGAACTCCAGCCGCTTCATCGCGGCCCGGAAGAGGCGGGTCACGAGCCGCAGGCGCGCGTTCTCGGAGCGGATGTCGAGCAGGCCTTGCTTGGCATCGAGGCCGAAGTCGACAGTCCCGGCCATCTCATAGGCGCTCATCTTCGCCAGCTCGAGCGGTTCCGGGCGGTTGTCGGTCGCGCGCTCGACGAGCTCGGCGTACGTCTCGCGCGCGAGCTCGACGAGCGAGCCGTCCACGGCCTCCTCGCGGTCGGCGAGGAATTCGACGACCCCCGCCGGGTAGGGCAGGTGATCCTCACGCTCGAGCAGCTGGAAGGGACGCGTGCCGCGCGTGAGGATGTCGAGCTGCCCATCGTCGGTGCGATCGACGACCTCGGTGATCTCACACGCGCAGCCGATCTCGCGCAGCCCATCGTCGGACAGCCACACGATCCCGAACTCGCGCTCGTCGGCGAGACAGCCTTCCATCATCGTCTTGAAGCGCTCCTCGAAGATGTGCAGCGGCACGACCTCGCCGGGCAGCGCGACGATCCCGAGCGGGAAGAGGGGGAAGTCGCGTACGGGCCCGCCGGGCATTCGGCAAGTGTATGCGCGCCGCTGCTTCACGGTCGGTCGCCGACCGCGTCGATGCCAGGCTTCCGACGCGATGCAACCGATTGGGGCACTCGAACGTAGGCGCCTCCGATGGACTCCACCGCGATCGTCTGGCTGCGGCGCGATCTGCGCGTGCACGACCATCCACCGCTCGTCGCCGCGCTCGCCGCGCACGACCGCGTCGTGCCCGTGTTCGTGCTGGATCCCGCGCTGCTGACGGGCCGCTTCTCCTCCAGGCCGCGCACGGCGTTCCTGCTCGACTGCCTGCGCGAGCTCGACGGGGCGCTGCGTGAGCGTGGTTCCGGGCTCGTCGTGCATCACGGCGCTCCCGAGCGCGAGCTCGCCGCCCTCGCGGAAGCCGTCGGCGCGTCGGCTGTCTACTGGGCAAGCGACGCGACGCCCTATGCGCTCGCGCGCGACGGGCGCGTGCGCGCCGTTCTGCAACAGGCCGGCGTCGAGGCTGTGCCCGGGCCCGGCAACTTCGTGGCCGACGTCGGCCGGCCGCGAACGAAGGCGGGCAGACCGTTCACGGTCTTCACACCCTTCCACCGAGCATGGACCGCGCTCGAGCGCCGGCCGGTCCACCGTGCACCGGGAAAGTTGCCGGCGCTCCCGCGCGGCGTCGACCGCGGCGAGTTGCCGCACCTCGCCGATCTAGGCCTCCGGAGTGGTGACCAGCTGACAGCGCCGGCTGTTCGCGCCGGCGAGCCGTCCGCCCGCGAGGCGCTCTCGAATTGGCTCGCGAGCGATCTCGCCGCCTACGGCGATCGCCACGACCATCTTGCCGGCGGAACCTCGCAGCTCTCGCCCCATCTGCGCTTCGGCACGCTCTCGCCGCGCGAGGTCGAGGAGCGCGCACGCAGACACGGGGGCGCCGGCGCTGCGGCCTTCAACCGCCAGCTCGCCTGGCGCGACTTCTACGCCCACGTGCTGCTCCACCATCCCGGCAACCGCCTGCACGAGCACCTGGAGCGGATGCGCAGCCTGGAATGGGACGAGAACCCGCAACTGCTCGCCGCCTGGCAGGACGGACGCACCGGCTTTCCGCTTGTGGACGCAGGCATGCGCCAGCTGCGCGCGAGCGGCTGGATGCACAACCGCGCGCGGCTCGTCGTCGGCTCGTTCCTGACGAAGGACCTCCAACTCGACTGGCGCGCCGGGGAGGCGTGGTTCATGCGCTGGCTGCTCGACGGCGACATGGCGCAGAACAACGGCAACTGGCAATGGATCGCCTCCGTCGGCGTCGATCCGGCACCGGCCTTCCGGCGGCTGCTGAACCCGTCGCTGCAGCAGAGACGGCACGACCCCGACGGCGAATACGTGCGCCGCTGGGTCCCCGAGCTGCGCGACGTGCCGGACGAGTGGATCGTCGAGCCGTGGCGGATGTCGGAGGAGGAGCAGGCGGCAGCCGGCTGCGCTATTGGGCGCGACTACCCGGCGCCGGTGGTCGACCACGCGCAGGAGCGCCGCCGCGCGCTGGAGCGCTATCGGGCGGCTGGGACGGCGGCCATCGCCGAAGCCTGAGCCCGGGATCCGCCCCCGATCGCGCCCGGCACCTCCGCCGCCACACGCGCGAGCTGCGCGACGGCACGCGCGATCGCCGGTTCGCTCGCCCCACCGAACCCCAGCACGAGCCCCGGAGGACCAGGCGTCACGCGGAACCACGACAGCCCGTGCAGACGCATCCCGTGGGCGGCGGCGGTCACGAGGAAGGCAGCCTCGTCGACAGCCTCCGGCAGCAGCGCGACGACGTGCAGCCCAGCGGCGATGCCGTCGCCGAGGCGCCAATCCGGCAGTTCGCGCGAAAGCGCTGCGATCAGCGCGTCGCGCCGCGCGCGATAGCGCGGGCGCATCCGCCGCAGATGGCGGTCGAGCTCGCCGCGCTCGAGGAAGTCGGCGAACGCGAGCTGGTCGAGCACCGACGTGCCGAGGTCGTCGAGCGCCTTCTCCATTGCCACAGGACGGGCCAACGCCAGCGGCACCGCGAGCCAACCGAGCCGCAGGCCGGGTGCGAGCAGCTTGCTCGCACAGCCGGCGTAGACGACGCGCTCGGGCGCGAGACCCTGCAGCGCACCGACGGGATCGCGGTCGTAGCGGTACTCGGCGTCGTAGTCGTCCTCGATCACGTACGCGTCGCGCGCGTCGGCCCATGCGAGCAGCGCGGCGCGGCGTTCAGGCGCGAGCACGCCGCCGAGTGGCGACTGGTGCGCGGGCGTCGCGAGCAGCGCGTCGGCGTCGATCGCGGCGAGGGCGTCCGTGCGCAAACCGTGCTCGTCGACCGGAACCGGGACGACCTCCAGCCCGCAGTGGGCGACGACGCTGCGGTGGATCATGAAGCCGGGATCCTCGACCGCGATCCGCCGTGCGCCGCGGGCGCGCAGTGCGCGGCAGACCAGCGCGACCCCTTGCGTCAGGCCGCTCGTGACGAGCAGCCGCTCGCCGTCGGCGGCGACGCCGCGCGCACGACCGAGATAGCGGGCGAGCGCAGCGCGCAGCGCAGGCGTGCCCGCCGGGTCGGCATAGCCGAGCTCCTCGTCGGCCATCTCGCGCAGGATGGCGCGCTGCGAGCGTAGCCAGGCAATGCGCGGGAAGCCCGCGAGGTCTGGCATCCCGGGGTGGAAGTCCTCCGGCACGGAGCGTGGATGCGGCGCCGGCTCCGGCGCGCGCACGGGGCGGGCCGCGTCGGCGACGACGGTGCCGGCGCCACGCCGCGTCCGGAGGTAGCCCTCGGCGGTCAGCTGGGCGTAGGCCTCGACGATGACGCCCCGGGAGACGTCGAGCTCGGCGGCGAGCACGCGCGTCGCCGGCAGGCGTGCGCCGGTTGTGAGACGACCGCCACGGATCGCCTCGCGCAGCTGGCGCTCGAGCTGGGCGTGCAGCGGCTCGCGGTCCTCGCCGCGGGCCAAGGTCAGCAGCAGCTCCACCGTGCGTGGTCCGGTTTGGAGGGCGACGATTGGCCCTGGAGGATGGTCCGCATCGGGGCTACCGTAGCGATCCAGGAGGGTGCCGGAGCCGGGCACGGGGCCGGCGGAGGCGGGCGTCAGGCAGATTACGGACCTTTATTAGGAGCGTCGAGATGAACGAGATCACCGTCATCGGGGGCGGCGTCGCCGGACTCGTCGCCGCGATCGCCTGCGCAGAGCGCGGCGCCCCTGTGCGGCTGTACGAGGCGCACGAGCGGCTCGGTGGTCGCGGGCGCAGCACAGACGGCGCATACGTCGCGAACTTCGGCCCGCATGTGCTCTACGCGAACGGAATGCTGTGGGACTTCATGCGCGAGCGCGAGCTGCTGCCGCCGATGGCGCGCCCGCCGCTGACGGGAGTCTTCTTCCGCGCCGGCGGGAAGCGGCGCCGGACGCCGCCGATCGCGTTCACGCGTGCGGTGCTGCGGCTGTGGCGCACGCGCGAGGCGCCCGACGACGTCTCCTTCCGCAACTGGGTCGGGGGACGCTGCGACGAGCGCTCAGCGGAACTGCTGTCGCGCTCCTGTGGCGTGTTCGCCTTCCACCACGATCCTGGAGAGCTGGCGGCCAGCTTCGTATGGGAGCGCTTCCGCCAGGCGTTCCTCGACCTGCCGCTGAAGGCGCGCTACGTGCGTGGCGGCTGGAGCGCGCTGATCGATTGCCTGGAGGCGGGTGCGCGGGCGGCAGGCGTTTTGGTCGAGACCGGCACGCGCGTCACCGAGCTGTCGGCGGACGGTCCGACGATCGTCGCAACTGAGCTGCGCGACGCGCGCGGCCTGCTCGACGGTGCGACGCTCGACTGGCCCAGCGGTCGCACCGTCGCGCTCGATCTCGGCCTGCGCAAGCGCCGCGGCGATGCGTTCGTGGTGTGGGATCTCGACGAGGCCGGCTGGATCGAGACCTACAGCGTCCCCGACAAGACGCTCGCCCCGTCCGGCCACGCCCTCGTACAGGCGCAGATGCCGCTGCGCCTGGGGGAGAGCACCGACGACGGCGAGCGCCGCCTGGAGGCGCTGCTCGACGTCGGCTTCCGCGGCTGGCGCGAGCGCGTCACGTTCCGTCGCCGCCAGTTGCTCGACGGCCGCTCTGGCGCGCTCGACCTGCCCGGGACAAGCTGGCGCGACCGTCCCGCGATCGACCGCGGCGACGGGGTGTTCCTGTGCGGCGACAGCGTCGCGGCGCCCGGCCTGCTGTCGGATCCGGCAGTGACGAGCGCGCTGGAAGCGGCTCGATCGGCCGTCGGTCAGGCCGGTTTGGTGCCGGCTACGAGCAGGTTGTAGAAGATCGCCGCCGGCAGCCGCCCCTCGAGCAGCCGCTGGTCGAGCTGCTGGAGCGTGAGGTAGCCGCGGTAGGCGTACTGGCGCCAGCCCCACGGCACGTCCTCGGGGACGGCCGATCCCTCCAGCACGCGGTTCGTCCAGCCGAACCAGTTGGCGACGAGCTCCTCGCCGCGCACGGTCACGTCTTCGAAGCCGGCGCCGCGCGCCGCGTCAGCGAGGTCGCCGGGAGCGAAGGCGTGGATGTCGACGAAGCGCTCCAAAGCGTGGTCCTCGGCGTGCGGGTCCGCCCCGTGGCCATTGCCGTTGCCGTTCGTGACGCTCCCCGCCGCGCGCGCCCCGATCGCACGCCGCCACAGCGGCGCGACCGCGGCCGCGCCGCGCTTGGGCACGCGCGCGATGCGGTCGCCGTAGCGCGACGGCTCGCCCGCGAAGACGACCGTGCCGCCCGGCTTCAGCACGCGGTTGAACTCGGCAAACGCCTGCGCAAGGTCGGGAATGTGATGCAGGATCGCGTGGCCGAGCACGAGGTCGAACGATGCGTCCTCGAACGGCAACGTCTCCGCGTCCGTCTCGACCGTCTCGACCGCCAGCCCCAGCCGCTCGGCGTTGCCGCGCAGCGTCTCCAGCATCCCGGGGGAGATGTCGGTGCACGTCGCCTCGCGGATCACGCCGGCCTGCAGCAGGTTGAGCGAGAAGTAGCCGGTGCCCGAGCCGATCTCCAGCGAGCGCTCGAAGCTCGCGGCGAGCGCGTCCTTGGGGAGGACCTTGCGCAGCTTCATCAGCACCTGCTGCTGGCCGGGCTCGCCGAAGTCGATGGCCCACTTGGCGTCGTAGCTGTCGGCGGCGACGTCGTGGTAGCGCGTGTTGACGTCGCGGATGTCGTCGTCGGTGCGTGGAGCCTCCATGCGGCGCGGCACATTACTGTGTCGGCCCTCATGGAGACCGCATACGTTCAGTCGAACCAGCCCGACGGCGTTCCACCGCTCGCGCTGACCGGCGAGCGCACGCTGCCCGACGTGCCTGAGGAGAACTACTGGTACCGCCGGCACCTCGTCGTCTACGAGTGGATCGGCGCGCGCACCATCGGGAGACGCGTCGTCGACATGGCCTGCGGCGAGGGCTATGGCTCCGAGGTGCTTTCGCGCTCCGCCGCCTCCGTCGTGGGCGTCGATGCGAACCCCGAGGCGCACGAGCACGCGCGGCTGCGCTACGTGCGACAGAACCTGCGCTTCGAGCGCGACCTCGTCGAGACGTTCTCCGAGGAGTGCGACGCGGTCGTCTTCCTGCAGACGATCGAGCACGTGCAGAACCCGGGGGAGATCCTCGAGCACTTCAAGTCGATGCTCGCGCCCGGCGGGATCGCCTACGTCTCGACGCCGAACCTGCTGACGCTCGCACCACCTGGCGCCGAGAAGTCGGAGAACCCGTGGCATGTCAAGGAGTACCGGGCCGAGGAGTTCCGCGCGCTGTGCGAGGCGCACTTCGCGCAGGTCGAGCTGTGGGGCCTCTTCCACGCCCGCAAGCTGCGCGCGCACGCGCTGGCACTGTCCGCCGGCTGGGACCGCGTCCACAGACGGCTCGGCATCACGAGAGCGTTCTACGACCGCTTCACGCCGGCGATCGCCGCGTCGGACTTCACGCTGAAGCCGGGCCATCTCGACCGCGCGCTGGACTTCGTGGCAGTCTGCCGCGCGTGAGGCGCCCGACCACCCGCCGCGCGTGAGCAAGCGCGCTCCCGCCGACCGCGGCGAGCTGGCGCTCGTCCTCCACACGCACATGCCCTACGTGGAGGGCTACGGGACGTGGCCGTTCGGCGAGGAGTGGCTGTGGGAGGCGGCGGCCACCTGCTATCTCCCGTTGCTGGACGCGTTCCGCGAACACGGCGCCCCCCTGACGCTCTCGCTGACGCCGGTCCTGTGCGACCAACTCCAGGCACCCGGGGTCTCGGAGCGGCTCGCGCGCTTCCTGCGCGAGGTGCGCCGTGAGACGCACGCACTGGACATCGCCGGCTGCCGCGAGGCCGGCCGGGACGACTACGCCCGCGAGCTGGAGCGTGCCGCCGATGACTACGAGCGTGCGCTTGAAGCCTTGGAGGCACTGAACGGCGACCTGCTGAGCTCGTTCGCGCCCTACGCGAGCTGGACCTCGTCCGCGACGCATGCGGTTCTGCCGCTGGTCGCGACCGACGCCGGTGTGCGGTTGCAGTTGGAGCGCGGGATCGTCTCTCACCGCGCGCGCTTCGACGGCGGGCGCGAGTGGGGCGGGGGCTTCTGGCTGCCGGAGTGCGCGCACGTCCCGTGGCTCGACCCGCTCCTGGAGGAGGCCGGCGTCCATGCCACCTGTGTCGACCTCACCGATGTGCTCGGCCGCGGCGCGCCTGGGCAGCTCGCCCCGATCGCTACCGACGACGGTCCGCTCCTCGTGCCGATCGATCGCTCCACGATCGAGCTCGTATGGAGCGACGGCGGCTATCCGGCGCACCCTGCCTACCGCGACTACCACGCCTTCACGGTCCACCACCATCGCGTCTGGCGCAACGATGGCGATACCTACGACCATGCCGCCGCGCTCGTGCAGGTCCGCACGGACGCGGCCGACTTCGTTGCGCGGACGATCGCGCGGCTCGATGCCGGCTCGCAGGCGCTCGGCCGTCCTGCGCTCGCCGTCTGCGCGCTCGACACCGAACTGCTTGGCCACTGGTGGTACGAGGGGATCGCCTGGCTCGGCGCGGTGATCGAGGAGGCGGAGCGGCAGGGCCTCGTGCTTGCGCCGCTCGACGACGCGCTCGCGCGGCATGAGGCCGTGCCGCTCCGCGACGCGCTCTCCGACGCGACCCCCGCCCCGCGCGCGATCGCCGATGTGCGCGCCGGCTGCTTGCCGGCGACGACGTGGGGCTCGCCGCGCGACCTCTCCACCTGGACTGGCCCCCAGGTCGCCGACCTCGCGTGGCAGACGCGCGACGCCGAGCTCCGCGCACTCGTCGGCGGCCCCCGCAGCCGCCATGCCGACCGCTTGTTGAGCCCGACCGCCGAGCGCGAGCTGTTGCTGCTGCAGTCGAGCGACTGGGCCTTCCAAGTCACCCGCGACCTCGCCGGCTCCTATCCCTGCGATCGCGTCGCCGGTCATCGCGCCGCGCTTGAGGCGGCGCTGGCCACGCAGACATGAACTTCCCGATCGGAAATATATTCCCTTCCATCCGGAGGAATTGATGGGATCTTCCCGAAGAGGAAGATCATGCGCAGGCGAATCGAGACACCGGCAGAGCTGGGACAAGCTGTGCGCCGAGTACGGCGCAGCCGCGGTCTGCGCCAGGAGGACATCGCGCTGAGCGCAGGCACGGGCGCACGCTTCGTCGGCGAGTTGGAGCGCGGCAAGCCGACTGTGCAGCTCGCCACGACGTTGCGCGTGCTGCACGTGCTCGGGATGGCGCTGGAGGTGGACGGTGGTGACGCTTGACGTCCTCTGCTTCGGCGAGCGAGCAGGCGTGCTCGCCGACGAGCCGGAGGGTCCGCGCTTCACGTACGACCCCGCCTGGATCGCCGCCGCCCGCCCGCCGCTCTCACAGGCGCTTCCGCTGACCGGTCCGCCGCTCCCCGGCGCCGTGCACGCATTCTTCGGCGGGCTGCTGCCCGAGGGCGAGCCCCGCCGGCTGATCGCCCGCCGGCTCGGCGTGAGCGAGCGCAACGACTTCGCGCTGCTGGCGGCGATCGGCGGCGACTGCGCCGGCGCGATCACGCTCGCGTCGCCGGACGCTGCGGCACAGCAGGTCGGTGGGCGCGACGTCGACTGGCTCGACGGTGTGCAGCTGGCCGAGCTGATCGCCACGCTGCCCGACCGCCCGATGCTCGCGGACGAGGACGGAGAGGTCCGCCTGTCGCTCGCTGGGGCGCAGGACAAGCTGCCCGTCGTCCTCGACGGCGACCGGGTCGGCATCACCGCCGGCCGCACACCGTCGACGCACATCCTCAAGATGCCGATCGCCCGCTTCGCGGGCACCGTCGTCAACGAGGCGTTCTGCCTGATGCTCGGCCGCTTTCTCGGCGTGCCGACCGTCGACGCATGGCCACGTCGCGCAGGCGATCGTCCCTACCTGCTCGTGCGCCGCTACGACCGCGAGCGGCAGTCCGACGGCAGCGTCACGCGCCTGCACCAGGAGGACTTCTGCCAGGCGCTCGCGATCCCGTCGGAGCGCAAGTACGAGGTGGAGGGCGGCCCGTCGCTCGTCGACTGCTTCACGCTCGTGCGGGAGGCGACCACCGTCCCCGCCGCGCACACGCTCGTGCTGCTCGACGCGGTCGGCCTCAACTTCCTCGTCGGCAACCACGACGCGCACGGCAAGAACTTCTCGCTGCTGCGCTCGCCCGCGCGCACCGAGCTCGCCCCGTTCTACGACATGCTGAGCACGGTCGCCTACCCAGGGCTTGCGCGCAAGGCCGCGATGGGGATCGGCGGCGAACGCCGGCCCGACTATGTTCGCCGGCGCCACCTCGATCGCCTCTGCGAAGCGGCTGGGCTCGGCGGCGCGGCTGTGCGCAGACGGCTGCTGGCGATGGCGAGGGAGGCTCCGGCGGCGGCGCGGGCGGTGCGCGCCGGGCTCGCTGCCGACGGCTGGGACCACGCGGTGCTCGACGTCGTCCTCGGCATCGTCGATCGGCGCGCGGCACACCTGGCCGAGCTGGCGAGCCCGCGATCGGCGAATCGCCATCCACGGCGGTCTAGACTCCGGCCGGTCGCCTTGGCCGCAGAGCCAACCCCCCGATGGCCTCCACCCGCATCCTCATCCTCTCCTGGGAGTACCCGCCGCTGATCGAGGGCGGGCTGGCGCGGCACGTCCGCAAGCTGTCCGAGCAGCTCGTCCAGCAGGACGTCCAGGTGCACGTGCTCACGCGCGGCGACGACGTGATGCCAGCCGAGCAGGAGATGTGCGGCGTCCACGTGCACCGCGTGCGAGAGCCGCGCAAGCCGCGCGACCTGACGGAGTTCGTCGCGTGGATCGAGCACATGAACGCCGACATGCTCGCCGCGGGCCTCGAGCTGGGCGAGCGCCTGGACTTCGACCTCGTGCACGGCCACGACTGGCTCGTCGCGACGGCCGGCGACAGACTGGCCCGTGCGCTCGACTGCCCATGGGTCGTGACGATCCACGCGACCGAGTACGGCCGCCACCAGGGCTGGGTCGACAAGCATCCGCAGTCGCACATCCATGGCGTCGAGACGTGGATGGCCAACAACGCGGACGCGGTCATCACCTGCTCGCACTACATGCGCGACCACGTCGCCGACATCTACGGACTCGACGAGGCGCGCGTCGCGGTGATCCCGAACGGGATCGACCCGCTCGACCTGCAGCCGGTCGAGGACCTCGATGCGCTGCGCGCGCGCTTCGCCGAGCCGCAGGAGCGGCTCGTACTGCTCGTCGGCCGGCTCGTTTACGAGAAGGGCTTCCAGATCGCGCTGGAAGCGCTGCCCGGGGTGATCAAGCGGCTCGGGAACGTGCGCTTCCTCGTCGCCGGCTCCGGCACTGCGGAGTCAGAGCTGCGGGCGCAGGCGGATGCGCTTGGCCTCACGCAGCACGGCACGTTCCTCGGCTGGATCGGCGACGACGTGCTGCACTCGCTCTACCGCATCGCGGATCTGACGGTCGTGCCGTCGATCTACGAGCCGTTCGGACTCGTCGCACTCGAGGCGATGGCCTCCGGCTGCCCGTGCATCGTCGCCGACACCGGCGGCCTGCGCGAGGTCGTGCCGAACGAGCAGGTCGGCCTGCGCTTCGAGTCGCGTGACCCGGTCTCACTCGCCGGCATGATGGAGCGCGTCCTGTCCGACGACGCCCTCCGCGACCGCCTCGTCGCCGAGGCCAGCGAGCACGTGCTGCGCTTCGACTGGGCCGACATCGCCCGCCAGACCGCCGAGATCTACGGCGACCTGCGCCGACTCGCCGTCTGACTGATCCACTCGCCCGCCGCGCGCGAATACCTCAGTTGAGAGCCGCGCCACACAGGCCGGCTTAATTCTCACTCATAGGGAGTTCACTCATGTCATCTCGCTCCAGCGACGGAGTGATGGATCGCCGCGGCTTCATCGCCAAGGGCGCCCTGACCGGCGCGGGCGCGGCCGTCGGTGTCGGAACGCTCGAGACGCTGCTCCCGTCGATCGCCGCGGCGCGCAGCCACAAGGGCGGTGTCACGAAAGGCGACCTCGCGATCCTCGGCGCGGCGCAGATCGCCGAGGCGCTTGCCGTCACGACGTACACCGGCATCATCGACACAGCGCCGTTCTTCACACGGCTCGAGGACGACGACCAGGAGTACTTCAAAGCGGCGCGCGTCGAGGAGATGTCGCATTACCTGCTGGAGAGAAGCGTCACCAGAAAGCCAACGCCGGTGAGCACCTTCTACTACCCCCCGAGAATGTTCGCCGACGCGCAGACGACGCTCAACGTGCTCGTCACGCTGGAGGACGCATTCATCGCCGCCTACCTCGTCGGGGTGCGCCAGTTCAGCTCGCCCGACCTGCGCGTCACGGCGGCGCGCATCATGGGCATCGAGAGCGACCACCGCACGCTCGCACGCGTCATCGCCCCGAGCGTCGCGGCCCAGGACGGCGGTCCGATCGAGCAGATCACCGGCATCCAGGGCAGAGCCGAATCGGTCGACCCGCCGAACAACAACGGCTACGAGCGCACCCTGCGCTGGACGAAGATCTCCAAGGCCGTCGACGCGCTCACGCCGTTCATCGACAAGAGAGCTGCCGCCAGAGCCGACTTCGACACGAGCCGCTCGTTCGAGTTCAAGCCGTTCACGCCGAAGCTCCCGAGCGGGCTCGGCGATTTCCACTCGTTCATCGGCTGAGCGGGGGAGCCCGGCGCGCACCGACCCCGCAGCGCGCCGGGCGCTCGGCCCCGCCGTCCGCCGAGCACTGTCCGTCTGACCACCGTATGGGTGGTCAGACGGACAGTGCTCGGGCGGCGTCCTCCAGTCGGTCGTCGCCCCAGAACGCCTGGTCGCCGACGACCACGCTCGGGACGCCGCGCACGCCGAGCGCCACTGCGGCGTCGGTCCGCTCGCGGAGCGCCGCTTTCACCTCTGGCGTCGAAGCGGCCGACAGCAGCGCCTCCCCCTCGATGCCGGCCGCAGACGCGGCGTCCGCCACCGCCGCCGGGTCCGACAGGTCACGCCCATCCCTGAACCCGAGCCGCAACGCGGCCAGGAGGAAGGCCCGGGCGAAGCCGGCTTCGGCAGCGGCCGTGGCGGCCCGCATCGCCAGCAGCGTGTTGCCCGGCCACGGCTCCGGCCAGCGCATCGGCCCGAGCCCGTAGGCCAACGCCCGCCGCTCGACCTCCTCGATGCCCTGCGCCCGTGCGTCCGTCAACGACCACGACCCCCAGCCCCGCGCCGCGAACACCGCACCCAGCAGCACTGGCTCCCACACGGCCTCCGAGCCGAGCACCGACTCCACGCGCTCCGCCGCCAGCCACGCATACGGCGAGCCGACGTCGACGAAGAAGCGGGGCGTCTCAGCCATAACCGGATCAGTCGATCAGTCGCTTGCGCAGCCGCCAGATCGCCAGCCGCCACATCGCGAGCCCAAATGCGAGCAGAAACGCGAGGTGGCCGAGGTCCGCGAGCGGCTCGATGCCGAGCACGACCACGTCCCGCACGAGCTGCACGCAGTGGTAGAGCGGATTCAGCCGCGCGAGCGCCTCGATCGCCGGCGGAAACGAGGAGATCGGGAAGAACGTCCCCGCCGTCAGGAACATCGGCGTCAGGATCCCGCTCGTCACATACGAGAAGTTGTCGATCGACTCGGCCATCGCCGCGAGCGTCATGCCGAACGCCACGAACGCGCAGCCGGTCACGAAGCAGATCAGCGGCACAAGCACGGCGGTCGGTCTCGGGTCCAGTCCGAACGCGATCGCCACGAGCAGCGGCACGTTGCCGTACACGCCGGCGCGCATCCCAATCCACAGCACCTCCGCAGACACGATCTCGTCCACGTCCACGGGGGCCGCCAGGAACGCGTCGTACGTGCGCTGGAAGCGGTACTTCAAAAACGTCCCGTACATCCCGGGGAAGGCCGAGGAGAACAACACCGCCGTCGCGACGATCCCGGTCCCGACGTACTGCTTGTAGTCCAACCCGCCGATCGACGTGATCAGCGCACCGAAGCCGAAGCCGAACGCCAGCAGATAGATCGTCGGCTCTACGATCGAGGAGAAGGTGGTCGTCTTCCAGTTGCGCGTGAAGACGGTCGCGTCGCGGCTCATCACGCCGACGACGGCGGACGGCTCGATGCGGTGCAGGCGGCGCCGTCGGCGCGGCGGCGGCTTCACGGCGACGGACGCCGGCGCGGTCGTGGCGCTCACTCGATCTCCTCCCCGGTCAGAACGACGAACGCGTCCTCCAGCGTGGCGGCGCGACGGACCCCCTCGGGCAGCGCGCCATCGTGCCGCTCGGCGTGCAGGATCGCCAACGCCGGCCCGGAGCGCCGCATCGCCCAGCCGGCTCGCTCGCCCTCCGCGCGCAGCTCCTCGAGCCGCGCCGGCGGACCGTAGACCTCGTGCGTCGCGGCGCCGGCATGCTCGCGCACCAGGTCGGCCGGCTTCCCACGCGCGACGATCACCCCTCTCGCCATCACCGCGACCGTGTCGGCCAGTCGCTCGGCCTCCTCGATGTAGTGCGTCGACATCAGCACGGTCGTGCCTTCGGCACGCAACGCGCCGATCAGCGACCACAGCTCCTGGCGCACCTGCGGGTCGAGCCCGACGGTCGGCTCGTCGAGCAGCACGAGCCGCGGTCTGTGGACGAGCCCGCGCGCGATCAGCAGGCGGCGGCGCATGCCACCACTCAGCAGATCCACCCGCGTGTCGGCGCGCTCGGTCAGGTTCGCGATTTGCAGTGCGCGCTGCACGGCGCCTGCACGCTCGTCGGGCGGCACGCGGTAGAGCCGCGCGAAGACGGTGAGGATCTGGCGGCAGGTCAGCTCCACGTCGAGGTTGTCGAGCTGCGGCACGACGCCCATCTCCGCGCGCGCCTGCTTCGACTCGCCCGGGAGTTTCCAGCCGAGCACCTCGATCGAGCCCTCGTCGGCAATCGCCTGCGCGGTCAGCATCCGCATCGTCGTCGACTTGCCGGCGCCGTTGGGGCCCAGCAGGCCAAGGCAGATGCCGGGCGCGACCTCGAGGTCGAGGCCGGCGACGGCTGTGATCGCGCCGAAGCGCTTGACGACGCCGCGCAGTGAGATCGCGGGCTGCACGACGGCCGCGCCGGTCCCGGTCCGCGCGCCGTCGGCGGTGGCGGGGCTCACGCCCATCTCATCGCCTGTGGCTCGTCGCGCATGCGGATCACCTTCGCAGGCACGCCGGCAGCGACCGCGTTCGCGGGCAGGTCCTTCGTCACGACGGCGTTCGTGCCGACGATCGCATTGTCGCCGACCTGCACGCCGCGCAGGATGCACGCGCCGTACCCGAGCCACACGTTGTTGCCGACCTGCACGTCGCGCTTGTAGATCCCCTGCAGCCGGATCGGCCGCTCGACCTCGACGACGCCGTGATCGAAGTCGATCAGCATCACGCGGTCGGCGACGATGCATTCGCGCCCGATCGAAACGTGCTGGTAGGCGGAGATCGTGCACTCCTGCCCGAGCACCGACTTCGCCCCGATCAGCACTTCGCCCTCGTGCGCGCGCACCTTCGTGCCGTGCCCGAGCCACGACCAGCGCCCGAGCACCACGCGAGCGTCTTTGCCGATCTCGAGTTGCACGCCGGGGCAGACGAACGCGATCCCGTCCGTCTGCAGGCGCCCGCGAAAGCGCAGCTTCAGCCATGCGAGGCGCAGCAGCAGCAGCCCGTAATGGCGATTCAGCATGCTGTTGCGCCGCATGAAACGCAGCAGCGTCAGCGGGCCGCCGTGCAGCGGCGGCGGGGTGGCACGGACCTCGTGCGGGAGGTCGACGAGCGGCGGCGCGAGGACAGGCTCCATCCCCCCGCATGGTATGCAGCCGGCCGCTGGACGGGCGCCGCGTGGAGCGCCCTCGGCAGCGCTCGTGCTGTCCGCCGGCTGCCGTCGTGCTGGCCGGTCGGCGTCGCACGCTGAGCGTGCGTCCCGCCGACCGGGCCTGCCATCATGCGCGACCCATGACGCCCGACCCGACCCTCGCCGAGCGCCTTCTCAGAGGCGACAAGCGTGCGCTCGCTCGCGCGATCACGCTGGTCGAGGACGACCGTCCGGAGGGCTGGGAGCTCGTGCGCGAGGTCTACCCGCACACCGGCAGAGCGGCCGTCGTCGGATTCACCGGTCCGCCGGGCGTCGGCAAGTCGACGCTGCTCGGGGCGCTCACGAAGGCCGAGCGCGCAAAGGACCGCACGGTCGGGGTGCTGAGCATCGACCCGTCCTCGCCGTTCACGCAGGGTGCGCTGCTGGGTGACCGCATCCGCCTGACCGAGCACTTCCTCGACAGCGGCGTCTTCATCCGCTCGATGGCGAACCGCGGCGCGCTCGGCGGCCTCTCCGAGGCTGCGTTGCAGGCGGCGCTGCTGATGGATGCCGCCGGCCGCGACGTCGTGCTGGTCGAGACGGTCGGCGTCGGCCAAGCGGAGGTTGACGTGATGGACCACGCCGACACGATCGTGCTCGTGCTGATGCCCGGCTCGGGCGACTCGATCCAGGCGCTGAAGGCCGGCGTCATGGAGATCCCCGACGTGATCGTCGTCAACAAGGCCGACCACCCGCTGACGGACACGATGGTGCGCGAGATCCGCGGCGTCCTCAGTCTCGGCGAGCAGAAGGGCTGGCGCGTCCCGATCGTCAAGACGCAGGCCGCCCACGGCATCGGCATCGACGAGCTGCTCGAGCAGATGGAGGCGCACCGCGCCTACATCGCCGAGGAGGGCACGCTGCTGGAGCGCCGCCGCCGCAACCTCATGAACGAGGTCGTCGCGATCGCCACCTCGCGCATGCGCCGCGAGCTGGAGGCCTCGATCCGCGAGGATCCCGACGTCCAGCAGCTGCTCGACGAGGTGTGCGCCCGCCGCCTCGATCCGGCAAGCGCCGCCACACAGATCCTCGCGCGCGGCGCCGAGCGCGCCGCCGCCAAGTAGCGGCTTAGAACCTGTTTCTGCGATGACGTCGGCCGGCTGGCACCGTCTCGCGGCGCCGGAATCGCCACCCGCGATGTTCGACGCAGCATTGCTGCGCCTTCACATCGCGTGCGGCGCCCGGCATCCACGACCCGGCACCATCCGACTCGCCCTCATCTTGAAACAGGTTCTCAGTCCCGCAACCGTCGCGCCAACGCGACGAGCGTGTGGACGCCCCAGCCCGAGCCGCCCTTGCCGGCGTAGGGCTTGCCGTTGTCCCAGGCCGTGCCGGCGATGTCGAGGTGCGCCCACGGCACGTCGCCGACGAAGCGGTGGAGGAACTCGGCGGCAGTGATCGAGCCGGCCTTGCGGCTCTCGACAGCGTTGAGGATGTCGGCATAGCGGCTCTTGATCAGCTCCGCATATGACTCGTGCAGCGGCAGGCGCCACAGCGGCTCGCCGGCCACCCGTCCGGCCTCCGTCACCGCGGCGGCCCAGTCGTCGTCGTTTGAGAGCAGGCCCGCGTGGCTATCGCCGAGCGCCGTCACGATCGCGCCCGTCAGCGTCGCCAGGTCGACGATCCGCTCGGCACCCTGCGCCACGGCATAGGCAAGGCAGTCGGCCAGAACGAGACGGCCCTCGGCGTCCGTGTTGATGATCTCGATCGTCGTGCCGTTCGACGCGCGCACGATGTCGCCCGGCTTCACGGCCGTGCTGCTCGGCATGTTCTCGGTTGCGCCGACGATCCCAAGCACGCGAATCGGCAGCTTGAGCCGCGCGATCGCGCCGACCGCCTCCAGCACGGCGGCGCCGCCCGACATGTCGAACTTCATCTCCGACATTCTTGCGCCGGGCTTCAGCGAGATCCCGCCACTGTCGAACGTGACGGCCTTGCCCACGAGCGCCAGCAGCGGGCCGCCGATGTCTGAGCCTTCATATCTAAGGACGATCAGCTTCGCCTCCTGCGCCGAGCCCTGCGCGACGGCGGCGAAGGCGCCCATTCCGCGCTCGCGGATCTCCGCCTCGCTGAGCACGGCGACGGTGATCCCGTCGGCCTCGCCGGCGATCTCCTGCGCGCGGTGCGCAAGAAACGTCGGAGTCGCCGCGTTGCCCGGCAGGTTCTGCAGATCGCGCGCGCGGTTCTGCGCCTCGGCGACGATCGTTCCGATCGCGACCGGCTCGCCCACGTCGTGGTGGGCGCTCAGCAGCAGCCCCTCGAGCGCGCCGTCGTCCTCCGGGTGGTTGCGATACGTGTCGAAGCGATAGCCCGCCAGCACCGTCCCCTCGACGAGGCCGGCAACGATCAGGTCGTCGACGTGGTGGGGGACCTCCCAGCAGAGCATCGTCGTCCCGAGCTCCCGGGCGCGGCCGTGGACCGCGGCGGCCACGATGCGTGCGCGCTCCGCGTCGAACGCGTCACGCGACCCGAGCCCGACGACGATCCAGCGCCGCTCCTCGGCATGCGCAACGGCGAGATGCTTGAAGGCACGGCGTGCCTCGCCACGGTCGAGCAGGCGCTGGAGCGTGCCGCCGGCGACGTCGTGCGCGACGTCCTCGCCGTCGAACACGCCGACGGCGATCGTGTCGGCGCTCGTTGCAAGGGGACTGTCGGTCGTCGCCGTGATGCGCATCGCGCCGCAGACTACCCATCGGCGCGACGCTCCTGCCAGCCGTTGGCGTTGCCGGCGGCCCCCGCGCACCGGGCGACTAGCATTCCCGGCGGTGCCCATGGGCGCCCTCCCACACCGCGAAACGGAGAACCGATGCCCAAGACCGTCATCCTCGGTGCCGCGCGCACCCCAATCGGCAAACTCGGCGGCGGCCTCTCGTCGCTCGACGCCACCGAGCTCGGCGGCACCGCCATCAAGGCTGCGCTCGAGCGCGCCGGCGTGGAGCCGGAGCAGGTCCAGCACGTGATCATGGGCCAGGTGATCCAGGCCGGTCAGGGCCAGATCCCCTCGCGTCAGGCGCAGATCAAGGGCGGCATCCCCAAGGAAGTGTCGTCGGAGACGGTCAACAAGGTCTGCGCCTCGGGCATCCGCGCCGCTGGGA
>DATFPW010000054.1:0-20806 GCA_035264605.1 Conexibacter sp.
CGCCGCCGCGCTCCTGCGCACCACCGACCGAAGCGTCTCGGACATCTGCTTCTCGGTCGGCCTCCAGAGCCTCGGCTCGTTCACGACGAGCTTCACGCGCACGTTCGGGATGTCGCCGACCGCCTACCGCGCGGTGCATCCGCCGGCCTCCGCGCACATGGTCGTGCCGGGGTGCGTGGTGCGCGTCTACGGTCGTCCGGAACGTCGCACGTTTCGAGAAGACAGGGGCGGCGGGCAGACCTAGGCTGGCCGCACCATGTTCCATGTCACCCGGAGGTCCACCATGATCAGAATCGCCAACGCCCAGCTGTGGGTCCATGACCAGGACGAGGCGCTCGCCTTCTACACAGGGAAGCTCGGCTGGGAGGTCGGCGTCGACGTCACCGTCCCCGAGCTCGGCAACTTCCGCTGGCTCACCGTCGGCCCCGCCGGCCAGCTCGAGGACTTCGCGGTCGTGCTGATGGCGATCCCCGGCCCGCCCGTGATGGACGCCGAGACGGCCGAGCAGGTCAAGTCGCTGATGGCGAAGGGCTTCGCCGGCACCGTCTTCCTCACCACGGACGACTGCCAGGCCTCCTACGAGGAGCTCAAGGCGCGCGGCGTCGAGTTCACCGATGCGCCCGAGAAGCGCCCGTACGGCATCGACTGCGGCTTCCGCGACCCGTCGGGCAATGCGCTGCGGCTGACGCAGGTGGTGGGGGATCTGGCGGCGCTCTGACGGCCGGTCGCCGGCGTCGCCACCCGGCGTGGCGGCGCCCGGCCGCCGGTAGGGTCGGCGCGATGGCTGGAGCTCCCCGCATCGCGCCCGGCGGGCGCCGTCAGATCGGACTCGTCAACGCTGCGATCGTGCGCGTGCTGGGCGCGGCGGTCGGCGGGGAGCCGCCTCGCGTCTTCACGACGCTCGCGCGCCATCGCGGTCTGTTCCGGCGCTGGCTGTGGTTCGCGGGCGGGCTGATGCCGGGCGGGACGCTGCCGCGCGACGAGGCGGAGCTGGTGATCTTGCGCGTCGCGCACAACACCGGCTGCGACTACGAGTGGGTCCAGCACGAGCGGCTCGCGCAACGGGCGGGGCTGAGCGCGGACGAGGTCGCCCGCGTGCGCAATGGCGCGGTGGCGCCGGGCTGGTCGCCGCGCCAGACGCTGCTGCTGCGCGCGGCTGATGAGCTGCACGCGGACCGTCGCATCGGCGACGAGCTGTGGGCGGCGCTCGCGCTCGAGTACGACGAGCGCGAGCTGATCGAGCTGTGCCTGCTGATCGGGCACTACGAGATGCTCGCGATGACCTTGCGCTCGCTGGAAGTGCAGCCGGACCCGGTCCCCGATCCGCACGCCGCCGGCAGCGGCTCGTCGCTCGCGCGGCTGGTGCAGCGGGCCGCGGCGAGGCGCGGCGCATGAGGCGCTGCCGCCGGGTTCCGGTCCGGGAGCTGCGCGGAAAGCGCTGCCTGATCACGGGCGCGGCGAGCGGGATCGGTCGCGCGACCGCGCTGGCGGCCGCCGCCCACGGCGCCGAGCTGTTCCTCACCGACCTGCACGACGAGCCGCTCACGCACGTCGTGGAGGAGATCCGCGCTGCCGGTGGGACGGTCGCCTACGCCGCTGCCGCGGACGTCGCCGACCACGAGGCGGTCGTCGCGCTCGGGGTCGCGATCCACGCCGCGCACGGCGCGATGGACGTCGTCATGAACGTCGCCGGGATCGCGACGTGGGGGACGATCGACCGGCTCGAGCACCGCCACTGGCAGCGCGTGGTCGACGTCAACCTGATGGGGCCGATCAGCGTGCTGGAGTGCTTCGTCCCGCCGATGATCGCCGCCGGCCGCGGCGGGCAGATCGTCAACGTCTCCTCGGCCGCCGGGCTCTTCGGGCTGCCGTGGCACGCGCCGTACAGCGCGACGAAGTTTGGCCTGCGCGGCCTCTCGGAGGTCCTGCGCTTCGACCTCGAGCGGCATCGGATTGGCGTCACGCTCGTCTGTCCCGGCGCGGTCCACACACCGCTCACCGGCACCGTCACGATCGTCGGCGTCGACCGCGAGCGCCCTGACATCAGAGCGCTGATCAAGCGCTTCGAGCGTCGCGCCGTCTCGCCTGAGCACGTGGCGGCGCGCATCCTCGACGGGGTCGTGCACAACCGCTACCTCGTCTTCACCTCGCCCGACATCCGCTGGAGCTTCTGGCTGCAGGGCAAGTGGGCGAAGCCGTACGAGTGGACGATGCGCGCGGCCAACCGCTACTTCACGCGCGTCGCCGAGCGCCGCTGACGCGGATAGCCTGCGCGGCATGGCTGCCGCGATCGGGTGGGGTGGGCTCGCAGCGTCGTCGCTGCTGATCGGCGCGCTGGCGGCGCTGGCGCGCAGCTGGTCGAGACGGCTGATCGGGCTCGTGCTCGCGTTCGGCGCCGGTGCGCTGATCAGTGCGGTCTCGTTCGAGCTGGCGTTGGAGGGCACCAGAGTCGGGAGCTTCGCGGCGCTCGCCGGCGGGCTCGCGCTCGGTGGCGTGACCTACTACCTGATGGACGGGGTCGTGGAGCGGATGGGCGCCCCGGGCCGCGCCCGCGAGCGCCATTCGAGTGGGCAGGGCGCGGGCGGGGCGCTCGCGCTCGGCGCGTTGCTCGACGGGATGCCGGAGCAGCTCGTGCTCGGCATCGGCCTCGCCGGCGGCGAGACGGTCAGCGTCGGGCTGCTGTGCGCCATCTTCGTCTCGAACCTGCCGGAGGCGATCGGCTCGGCGAGCGCGATGCGCGACGCAGGCCGGCCGACGCGCGCCATCGTCGGCCTGTGGGCGGGCGTCGCGCTCTGCTGCGCGCTTGCGACCGTCGGCGGCTACGCGCTCGGCGATGCGGTCTCCGGAGAGCTGCGCGCGGCGATCGACGGCTTCGCCGCGGGCGCCCTGCTCGTGATGCTCGTCGACTCGATGATCCCCGACGCGACGCAGGACTCCGGCCGCCAGGCCGGCCTCGTCACCGTGCTCGGGTTCGCGCTCGCGGCGGCGCTGTCGATCGCCTCGTGAGCGGCGTCGTGGCTTCCCGGCCGGCCGAGCGGGTATGACTTCGCCGATGGCCCATCCGCGCATCCTCGGCTCGGCGCTCGTGTTGCTGATCGCCGGCATCGTGCTGGCAGCCGTCGGCACCAGCGTGCTCGTGACCGCGATCGGCTGGGCGCTGTTCGGGATCGCGCTCGTGATCCTCGTCTCGCTCGTGTTCCTGCTGGTCGGCGAGTCCGAGGATCGCGACCGGCTTCGCAATCCGAACGGGTAGGTGAGTGGCGTGGCGCGCGTGCTGTTGATGGTCGGGACCCGCAAGGGAGCGTTCCTGCTGGAGAGCGACGAACAGCGGCGGGAGTGGGCGCTGCGCGGTCCCTTCTGCGAGGGCTGGTCCGTCTACCACGTGGTCCACGACGCCGACAGCAACGCGATCTACGCGGCGGCGGCGAGCGACTGGCACGGCCCGGCCGTGTGGCGCAGCCCCGATCTCGGCGCGAGCTGGGAGCACTCCAGCGAGGGACTTTCCTACGGCGAGGACGGCGATCTCAGACTGTCGAAGGTCTCAGGCCTCGCCGCCGGACACGGCCGCGTGCTGGCCGGCGCGGAGGCGGCCGGCGTGTTCGAAAGCCGCGACGGCGGCGTCACGTGGTCGCTGCTGTCGACGCTCGACGACCAGCCGGGCCGCGACGACTGGAACGTGTCGGGCAACCAGCCGCCCGGCCACCTCGGCATGCCCGGACTGCTCATGCACCCCGACGATCCCAACCGCTTCTGGGTGATCGTGCAGGGCTTCGGCGCGTTCGAGACGACTGACGGCGGCGGCTCGTGGACGCCGCGCAACCGCGGACTGCGCGCCGACTGGCCGCTGGAGCACGAGGAGGTCGGCTTCTGCGTGCACAAGCTCGTGATGTCGCCCGTCGACCACGATCGCCTCTACCAGCAGAACCACGTCGGCGTGCACCGCAGCGACGACGCGGGCGCATCCTGGACGGAGATCACCGACGGTCTGCCGAGCGAGTTCGGCTTCGCGGCCGCGGCGCATCCGCACGACCGCGACGGTTTCTACGTCGTGCCGCTCGACGGCGGGCACGGGCGTGTGATGCCGGAGGGTCGCGCGGCCGTCTGGCGCACGCGCGACGCGGGCGCGTCATGGGAGCGGCTCTCGCGCGGGCTGCCCGAGACGGATGCGTACGTCGGCGTGCTGCGCGAGGGGATGGCGATCGACTCCCTCGAGACGCCGGGTCTCTACGTCGGCACGAGCACCGGCCAGCTGTTCGCGAGCGCCGACGAGGGCGACTCGTGGCGGGAGATCGCGGGCTACCTGCCGGGGATCGCGTCCGTCGAGGTCGCGGTGCTTGAGGACTGAGGCGGAGGCGCTTCGCGATGGCCGACGTCCACCTGCCCGCGACGCTCCCGCCGCTGTTCGAAGGCTTGCCGCGGCAGCTCGACGTCGAGGCCGCGAGTGTGGGGGAGGCGATCGCGCAGCTCGACGCGCGCTGGCCGGGGCTGCGGGACCGCGTCTGTGTGGCGGCCGATGGCCTGGCGCTGCGCCCGCACATCCGCGTGTTCGTCGACGGCGAGCGAGCGGAGCTCGACACGCCGCTCGCAGCCGGCGCGCGGCTCGACGTGATCGCCGCGATCAGCGGCGGCTGACGCCTCGCAGCCGACCGTCCGGTCGGCTGTGCGATCCGTCACAGACGACGGTCCTGTGCGGCGGGTCACACACGTGGCGCGCCGGCGCGCTTACCTTCAATCGCGAGGCATCGCTGAGATGCATCTCCAATCGGAGCCGATGAACATGAACACTCGCACCTGGAACCTGAAGCTGACCGCCACCGACGACCACCCCGCGACGACGCTCGAGGGCGTCTCGCACGACGACGCGGCGAAGATCCTGCGCGGCCTGATGTACGGCCCGGGCTCGACCGAGTACGCCCACGTGCAGGCCGCCGTCGCCACGACGCGCGTCGCCGTCGACCGACACGAAGGCCCGCTCGCGGCCTGACCACATTCGCCCCGGCGCCATGCGGCCGGGAGCGATCAGATTCACAGCATCACGGAGGGCTCCCGGTCGGGGGCCCTTCATTCGTGGTGGCGACATCTTTGCTTGAGATATCCAGCTGGATATACTTTGACTCATGGACGCAGCCGCGGCCCTTCGTGACGCCCGCCGGCGAGCCGGGTTGACGCAGGCGGAGCTCGCGCGCCGCGCGGGCACCTCGCAGGCGACCATCTCGGCCTATGAGCACGCGAGCAAAGCGCCCTCGGTCGAGACGCTCGGACGCCTGCTTGCGGCGACCGGCGCGCGGCTCACCGCCACACCGGCCGCGGCGCCCGTCGTGCGCCCGACGAAGGCGCAGTCCGACCGTGCGGGCCGTGTGCTCGTGGACGTGATGCTGCTGGCGGAGGCACTGCCGACTCGGCACACGCCTGAGCTGCGCTTCCCGCCGCTCACGCGGTGGCCGAGACCACTCGACGCCGTTCTGTCATGACGCTCCCCGAGCGACTCGTCGCGCTCCATCGCGCGCTCGTGCGCCGCCGCATCCCGCACGCGTTCGGCGGCGCGATCGCGCTCGCGTACTGGACGCTCGACCCACGAGCGACGAGCGACATCGACGTCAACGTCTTCCTGCCCGCGTCCGATGCCGCGCGAGCGCTGCGTGCCCTGCCGCCGGAGATCGTCCAGCCAGAGGGCACAGCCGAAGCGATCGCGCGCGACGGTCAGATCCGGCTGTGGTGGGACGAGACGCCGATCGATCTCTTCTTCGACACGATCCCCGTCCACGACGACGCGGCGCGCCATCGCAGACGGTTCGCCTTCGCGAGAACGCAGATCCCCGTCCTCGGCCCCGTCGAGCTCGCCGTCTTCAAGGCGATGTTCGATCGCACGCGCGACTGGGCCGACATCGAGGCGATGCTCGTGGCTGAGAGCCTCGACGTCGACACCGTCCGCGAGACCCTGCAGACGATGTTCCCCGCCGAAGACCATCGCTTCGCCCGGCTCGACGAGGCGCTGCGGCGGGCTCGGGCGGACGCGGCCCGCTGACCCCGGTCGGACTGCGACTCGCACCGAGCGAAACCCCCCGTTTGGGGCTTGCATTACGCTTGTATACTAGTCTACGAGTATGCGAATTGCCCTGCACGATCGAGTAAACGGCCTCTCCACCGGCGATCAGGTCTATGCCGCGCTGCGCGCGGCGATCGTCAACGCGGAGCTGGAGCCGGGCCGTCGCCTGTCGGAGAACGAGCTGGCGGAGCTGCTCGGCGTCAGCCGAACGCCGGTGCGCGAAGCGCTTGCGCGACTGCGCGACGAGCGGCTGGTCGCGATCGTGCCGCAGCTCGGCACGTTCGTGACCCTCATCAGCCCCGCGGCCGTGGAGGACGCGGCGTTCGTGCGCGAGGCGCTCGAGTGCGCGGCGATCCGCCGCGCGGTCGAGCGGGCCACCGACGCTGGGCTCGCTGAGCTGCAGACGAATCTCGCCGCGCAGGAGCGTGCCGAGCAGCAGGGCGACACCGACGCGTTCGACACGCTCGACGACGCGCTGCACCGCCTGCTCGCCGGGCTGAGCGGCCACGAGATCGCCTGGACGCTCGCGCGCCGCGCGAACGGCCACCTCGACCGCGTTCGCGGGCTCAGCCTGCCCGAGCCGGGCTACCTCGGCGAGATGGTCGCCGAGCATCGCGAGCTCGTCGCAGCGATCGCCGACGGCGACGCCGACCGTGCCGAGGCGGCGATGCGTCACCACCTGCGCATGGTCCTGTCCAGCGTGCCGCACATCCAAGCGGTCCACCCGGAGTACTTCGAGGAGTCCTGATGCCGGTCGCAGCCGCACCCGCTCCAGACGTAGCCGACGTACCCGAGCTCGCGCCGGACACGCGGCGCGAGCTGTACGAAACGATGGTGCTGAGCCGCGTCTTCGAGACGGAGGCCGAGCGCCAATACAAGGCCGCCCGCATCGGCGGCTACTGTCACCTCTCCTCCGGGCAGGAGGCCACCACCGTCGGCGTCGTCCACGCCCTGCAGCCCGACGACCTGCTCGTGACCGGCTACCGCTCGCACGGCTTCGCGCTCGCGCGCGGCACCTCGCCGGAGGCCGTCATGGCCGAGCTGTTCGGCCGCGAGGACGGCTGTGCGCACGGTCGCGGCGGCTCGATGCACATCCTCGACGTCACGCGCGGCTACTACGGCGGCTGGGGCATCGTCGCCGGTCAGCTCCCCGTCGCGACCGGCCTCGCGCTCGCGCTCGTGCGCCAGGGCAAGCCGCAGGCGGTCGTCTGCGAGCTGGGCGACGGCGCCGTGAACATGGGCGCCTGGCACGAGTCGCTCAACCTCGCCGCGCTGTGGCGCCTGCCGATCGTCTTTCTCGTCGTCAACAACGAGTACGGCATGGGGACCTCCGTGGCGCGCGCGTCGGCGGAGCCCGAGCTGTACAAGCGTGCGAGCGCCTACCGCATGCATGGCGAGCGCGTCGACGGCGACGACCTCGCCGCCGTCTTCGAGGCGTCGGACCGCTTGCTGCGCGCCGCACGCGAGGATCGCGCGCCCGCCGTGCTGGAGGCGATGACCTACCGCTACCGCGGCCACTCCGTCGCCGACGCGGGTCTCGCCTACCGCACGAAGGACGAGATCGCCGAGCACCAGGTGCACGATCCGATCCGCCGCGTGCGCACGCAGCTGCGCGAAGCGGGCGTCGCCGAGGCCGAGCTGGACGCGGTCGACGCGCGCGCTGACGAGCGCATCGCCGCTGCCGTCGAGTTCGCGCTCGCCAGCGCGGAGCCCGATGTCGAGCAGCTCGCCGCCGGCATGCACGCCGCCGGCAGCGCCGAGCAGTTCGAGCGCATGCGGCCGGGCTCGCCGTTCGGGGAGCTGGCCTTGACGTTCGATGCGGGGCTGGGTCGATGAGCGCCACTGCGGAGCGCGTCGAAGCGGTCGCCGAGACGACCGGCACCGAGGTCATGACCTACCGCGAGGCGCTGCGTCTCGCGCTGCGCGAGGAGATGGGGCGCGACGAGCGCGTCTTCCTGATGGGCGAGGAGGTCGGCGTCTTCGAGGGCGCCTACAAGGTCTCCGCGGGCCTGCTGCAGGAGTTCGGCGAGGACCGCGTGCGCGACACGCCGATCGCCGAGGAGGGCTTCGTCGGAGCCGGCGTCGGCGCGGCGATGCTGGGCGAGCGGCCGGTCGTCGAGATCATGACGATCAACTTCCTGCTCGTCGCGATGGATCAGGTCGTCAACCACGCGGCGAAGATCGGCGCGATGTTCGGCGGCGAGGTGCGCTGCCCGCTCGTGATCCGCACGCCCAACGGCGCCGGTAACCAGCTCACCGCGCAGCACTCGCAGTCGTTCGACCAGTGGTTCGCGAGCACGCCCGGCTTGAAGGTCGTCTCGCCCGCCACTCCGGCCGACGCGAAGGGGCTGCTGAAGGCGGCGATCCGCGACGACGATCCCGTGGTGGTGATCGAGAACCTGCCGATCTACAAGCAGAGAGGCGCGGTCCCGCTCGACCCCGAGTTCGTCGTGCCGATCGGCCGCGCCCAGGTGCTGCGTCCCGGCACCGACGTCACGCTCGTGACGCATTCCTACGCGACGGTGCGCGCGTTGGCGGTCGCCGAGCAGCTCGCCTCGCAGCACGGCGTCTCCGCCGAGGTCGTCGACCTGCGCTCGCTGCGCCCGCTCGATGTCGAAACGGTCGCGGCGTCGGTCGCGAGGACCAACCACGCCGTCTGCGTGGAGGAGGGCTGGCCGACCTACGGCGTCACCGCCGAGCTGGCCGCGCGCATCCAGCACGCCTGCTTCGACGACCTCGACGCGCCGGTCGAGCGTGTCGGCATGGCTGAGATGCCACTGCCGTACGCGAAGAACCTCGAGCTGGCCGCGATGCCGAACGACGAGCGGATCGCGGGCGCCGTGCTCGCGTCCCTGAGCCGCAAGAACTAGGGATGCCCGAGATCACGATGCCGCGCCTCTCCGACTCGATGGAGGAGGGGACCATCCTCAGATGGCTCGTCACCGACGGCGCTGAGGTCGCGCGCGGCGACGAGATCGCCGAGATCGAGACGGACAAGGCGAACATGACGTACGAGGCTGACGCGGCCGGGACGTTCAGAGCCGTCGCGTCCGAGGGTGACGCGCTGCCGGTCGGGGCCGTGATCGCGCACGTGCTCGGTGACGGGGAGGAGGCGCCGTCTGGCGGGGCCCCGGCCGCCGCGCCGGCGGGTCCTGTCGACTCCGGGCGCGCGCACACCGGCCTTGCGGCCGGCGCACGTGCGTCCTCATCGCCACCCGCCGGATCGGCCGCTGCGTCGGACGACTCGGCTCCGGGCGTGGGGGACGGCGCACGCGTCAAGGCATCTCCCGTCGCGCGGCGGCTGGCGCGTGAGCTGGGCGTCGACCTGGCGTCGCTCGCCGGGAGCGGGCCGTCGGGCCGGATCGTGAAGGCGGACGTCGAGGCCGCTGCCGCCGAGCCGCAAGCCGCGCCTACTTCCCAAGCTTCCCCGCCCCCCACCGCCGGCGGTTCGGCTGCCGCCCCCTCGGCGCCGGCCGCCGGCCCGGTGGGAGCCGGGGGGAAGGGCGAAGTGACGACCGTCGAGCTGACCTCGACGCAGAAGACGATCGCGCGGCGGATGGCCGAGTCGAAGGCGACCGTGCCGGACTTCCAGGTCCGCACCGAGGCCGACGTCACCGACCTGCTCACACTGCGCAAGCAGATGAAGGCAGCGCAGGAATCGGCGCCGTCCGTCAACGACTTCGTCGTGAAGGCGTGCGGGCTCGCGCTGCGCGAACACCCGCGCGCGAACGGCGCCTACAGAGACGGCGCGTTTGAGCTGTACGGGCGCGCGAACGTCGGCGTCGCCGTCGCCGCCGAGGGGATGCTGATCGTCCCGACGATCTTCGACGCCGACGCGCAGCCAGTCACCGCGATCGCGCAGACCACGCGCGCGCTCGCGGCAAGAGTGCGCGACGGCAAGATCCTCCCGCCCGAGCTGAGCGGCGGGACCTTCACCGTCTCCAACCTCGGGATGTTCGGGGTGACCTCGTTCACCGCCGTCGTCAACCCCGGCCAGGCGGCGATCCTCGCCGTCGGCGCCGCGGTCGAGCGGCCCACGGTGACCGCCGACGGCTCGCTCGTCCCGCGCGCCCTGATGGACCTCTCGCTCTCCTGCGACCACCGCATCCTCTACGGCGCCGACGCCGCCCAGTTCCTCGCGCGCGTGCGCGAGCTGCTGCAGACGCCGTTCGCGCTGCTCGCCTAACTGCATCGCTGCGACGAGCAGGACCGCGCTGCGCGGCGCGAGCTAATGGCGGACATGGAGACCGTAGCGGCAGACTGGCCGGCCTGACCGCAGCCAGCAAGGCATCGCGCCCGATTACCTCCGACGGCTCTCTAAGTCAACCGGATGCGTTTGGGGTCGGCTTTCGGTTTACAACGCTGGACGCACGCCCCACGCAGATGTAGCGTCGCGTTCGCACAAGGCGGGAGCGTTTCTGCCAGGGAATTCCCCATCCCCCGAAGGGAGCAAAGTCCGTGGGTCTGTTCAAGCAGATGAAGGACATGAAGAACGTCGTTAATGCCGCCCCCGGCATGATCGACCAGGCGCAGCAGCTCGGCGCACAAGCGCAGGAGATGGCCGCCGCCCAGCAGGCTGCCGCGATGCAGGCGCAGGCCGCCGCGCAAGCGAACGCCAACCAGCAGTTCGCCGCGGGCGGGCCGGACTTCGAGCCGATCGACGGCGTCTCGCTCGATCTCTATGCCGAGATCTCCAGAGAGCTGGCCAACCGCGGCTATGACCAGTCCCAGGCCGTCGAGGTCGCCGCCTCCAAGGGTGTCTCGGCCGAGAACTGGCAGGCCGCGATGGACGGCTGGAACGGTCGCATGAAGACCAATCCCGCCGTCGGCCAGCAGTTCAACAAGCTCTACATGGGGCGCTGACGCGGCATGGGCATGTTCAGAAGCATGCGCCAGATGCAGAAGCAGGCCAACGAGATCCAGAAGACGTGGGATCCGGGCCAGCAGATGGCGGACGGCATGGAGCAGATGAGAAACGCGCAGGCGTTCATGGCCCAGCAGACGCAGGCGGCGAACATCGCCTCCACCGGCGTCGACGCGACCGCGATGATCAGCGGCGTCACGCAGACGGGCGCGATGGTGAACTTCCAGCCGACGCTGCAGATCGACCTCACCGTGATGCCGGACGGCCTGCCGCCGTACCCGGCGACCGTCACGCAGGTCGTTGAGCAGGTGTTCCTCGGCAAGGCCGTCGCCGGCGCGTCGGTGCCGATCAAGGTCGACCCCGAGAACCCCGGCTCGATCTGGATCAACTGGGCCGCGGCGTAGGCCGCGGCCTGGAGCCGAACTCATGGAGGCAGCCTTCGGCATCGTGGGCGAGCCGCCCAGCCAAGAGCCGGGCGGGCGGGGAGCGAGCCCGCGCCGCTGGATCGCTTCGCTCGGCGTGTTCGTCGGGGCGGCCGGCTTCGCCGCCGGCCTCACCTGCACGTACCTTGCGATGCGCGATCTGATGATCAACAGCGGCGGGTCGTGCGCGAGCGGCGGGCCGTATGCGGTGGCGGCCGGACACGAGTGCGGTAGCGAGGCAGGCTTGCTGATCGCCGGCATCTTCGGCCTGCTGATCTTTGGCGGCGTGTTCGCTGCCGCGACGAGCGCGGGCGGCGCGCCGGGTTCCGGAATGGACGCCGGCTTCTTGATGTGGGCGGCGCTGTTCGGCGCGCTCGGCTTCAACTTCCTCCAGCTCGGCTTCAATCCGCCGGAGAACGTGAGCGGCGCCGGCGGCTGGATCGTCGCCGGCGTGATCTTCGAGCTGATGGCGCTCGGCGGGGTGGTGCCGCTCGTGTGGAGCGCGCGCGAGTGGCGCGCGCGCGGCGGCGCGCCCGAGGCCCCGCTGTTCAGAGGCCCGCAGGTGCGCGCGAAGGTGAACGAGGGCCTCGTCTACGAAGGCGTGCCCGGGATCGCCTACTCCGCGCGCCGGGCCGAGCCGGGCGAGGTTGCCGCACCGCCACCGCCCACTGACGAGTCGCAGGCTTCGTCCCAGCTGCCCAAGCGGCTCAACATCCCCAGACGAGAGTGGAGAGCGCCATGAGCCTGCACGGCGGACTCGGCTGGCTCGTGCTTACCCTGCTCGGCGGCGTGGCCGGCGTGATCGCCGGCCACGCGATCGCGTTGAGCGTGCTCTGAGCAGGTATCCGATCGGCATCGATCGGGCATCCCCGCTTCACCAAGTCACCGAAGAAAGGAGCAACAGCAATGCCGTCGATCGAGGTCAAACGCTTCGATGCACCCGACGAGACGCGCACGTTCGAGGGCCGCGGCCACGCTGACGTCGTGCAGGTCGGCGACCACACGATCGCCCGCGGCGTGTTCGAGCCCGGCTGGCGCTGGTCCGAGAACATCAAGCCGATCGCCGGGACCGACACGTGCCAGACGTCGCATCTCGGCTACTGCATCTCCGGTCGCATGCGCGTTCAGATGGACGACGGCGGCGAGGGGGAAATGGGCCCGGGCGACGTCGTCGCGATCCCGCCGGGGCACGACGCGGAGGTCGTCGGCGACGAGCCGTGCGTCTTCCTCGACTTCGGCGAGGTCGCCGCGTACGCGAAGCGCCACTGAGCAACCGGCGTGCAGGCGCGCGCAGCCGGCATGGGCTGCGCGCCATGCTCACGGCGAACGTCGAGCGCTGGCGTGACGCGCCGCTCGAGCGCCCCGACCTGATCGCCGCCGCGCTGGACGCCGGGCTCGCCGACGTCTGAGCAGCGCGGCAGGCGGGAAGGCTCCGCCACGACCGCGACCGCGACCGGAAGGACCGAGATGGGGCAGCAGTTCGACGTGATCGTGATCGGGGCCGGTCCCGCTGGTGAGGTGGCAGCCGGCGAGCTGACGGAGCGCGGCAAGGCGGTCGCGCTGGTCGAGCGCGAGCTCGTCGGCGGCGAGTGCGCCTACTGGGCGTGCATGCCGTCGAAGGCGCTGCTGCGTCCGGGCGAGCTGCTCGACGAGATCGCGCGCGTGCCCGGCGTGGCGGACGACGAAGCAGCGTGCGGAATCGACCCGCGCGTCGCGCTGCGCCGCCGCGACGAGGTGATCCACGACCTGAGCGACGCGTCGCAGGTGCCATGGTTGGAGCAGCGCGGCGTGACGCTGCTGCGCGGGCAGGCGCAGCTCACCGGCGAGCGGCGCGTGGCGGTGGCCGGCGCCGATGGCGGCGAGCCCGCGGTGCACGAAGCGCGGGAGGCGGTGATCGTCGCGACCGGCTCGGGCGCGCTGCTGCCGCCTATCCCCGGCTTGGCAGAGGCGCAGCCGTGGACGAACCGCGAGGCGACGACGGCCGACGAGGTCCCCGGCGAGCTGCTCGTGCTCGGCGGCGGCGTCGTCGGCGTGGAGCTGGCGCAGGCGTGGGCCTCGCTCGGCGCGCGCGTGACGTTGATCGAGGCGGCCGACCGGCTGATCGCGCGCGAGGAGCCGTTCGCGAGCATGCAGGTGGCGGAGGGACTGCAGCGGCGCGGGGTCGAGCTGCGGATCGGCGCGAGCGCGAGTGGCGTGGCGCGCGGCGACGACGGCCGCACGACGGTCGCGCTGGAGGACGGCGAGGAGCTGAGCGGCGACCGGCTGCTCGTCGCGATCGGCCGAAGCGTGCGCACCGACGGGCTCGGACTGGAGGCCGTCGGGCTGGAGCCGGGCAAGCCGATCGAGGTCGACGACGCGCTGCGCGTCCCCGCGCAGCCGTGGCTGTACGCGATCGGCGACGTCAACGGCCGCGCGCAGCTCACGCACATGGGCAAGTACCAGGCGCGCGTCGCGGTCGACGCGATCTGCGGCGGGTCGCTGCGCGTCAGACGCGACGGGCCGCTCTCACCGCGGGCGATCTTCACGGACCCTGGCGTCGCCGCTGTCGGCCACACGCTCGCCAGCGCGCAGGAGGCGGGGATCGCGGCGCATGCGGTCGACCGCGACACGTCCGCCAACGCGGGCGCCAGCTTCCACGGGCGCAACGCGTCCGGCACGACGCGCTTCGTGCTCGACGCCGAGCGTGAGCTGCTCGTCGGCGCGACGTTCGTCGGCCCCGACGTGGCGGAGCTGCTGCACGCCGCGACTGTTGCGATCGTCGGCGAGGTGCCGCTCTCGACGCTCCAGCATGCGATCCCCGCCTTCCCTACGCGCAGCGAGCTGTGGCTCGACCTGCACGTCGCGAGCTGACCGCGAGATCGCATCGGGTTCGCACGCGAACCGCGGGCAGTTCGCGGAGCGGCGCGTTTGGAGAGACCATGGGTGTGAGCGCCAGGGAGCCAGACCGGCCTGCGGGCACCGCCCGAGGGCTGGGCATCCGTACCCATGGGGTGCGCAAAGGGGGCGGCATGCCGATGCGCGTGCTCGCGCTGGACCCCGCCGGCGGCACGCTCGCGTGCTGCGCCGGCACGGACGGCATCCCAATGACCGTCGAGACGGCGCTGATCAGGCCGCTCGAGCCGGGCGCGATCGTGCTCGTCCAAGCCGGCATGGCACTCGCGCGGCTCGACGCCGAGTGGGTGCCGTAGCCGGGTCATCCTGGAATCTGCTTATTGACAAAGAACTTATTGCAGAATAAGTTCTTTCCATGTCCCCCGGGAGAGAGCCGGCGTTCCTGAACCGCACGCACGAGCTGGCGATGCTCGAGCGCCGCTGGGCGCTCCGCGAAGGCCAGATCTTCGTCCTCTGGGGCCGCCGGCGCGTCGGCAAGAGCCTCCTCCTGCTGGAGTTCGCGCGCGGCAAGCGACACCTGCACTACGAGGCGACGAGCGGGACGCGCACCGATCAGCTCGCCGACTTCTCGACTCGCCTCGCGGAGGCGACGGGGCGCACGGCACTGTCCGTGCCTGACTGGCGTACCGCGCTCGACGCCGTCGCCGACTGGGCGGAGGAGGGACCTGTGCTGCTGGTGCTCGACGAGTTCCAGTTCCTCGCGCACGAGAGCCCGGACGTTGGCTCGATACTCAACGTCTGGTGGCGCGAGCGCGGGGAGGGGCTGCCGATCTTCATCGTCTTGTCGGGCAGCGAGGTGGGCTTCTTCGAACGCGAGGTCGTCGGCTACTCGGCGACCACCTACGGGCGCCGCGCCGGTCAGCTGCGTCTGCGGCCGTTCAGCGCGCGCGACGTCGGCCTGTTCCTGCCGAGATGGTCGGCCGAGGATCGCATCGGCGCGTACGCCGTCTTCGGCCACATGCCGTACTACCTGGCGCAGATCCGGCCGGAACGGACACTGGCCGAGAACATCCTCGACCTCGTGCTGCTGCCGGACGGGTTGTTGCACGAGGAGGCGCGGCTGCTGCTCGACCAGGAGCTGCCGAACGCGTCCGGCTTCTTCTCCGTGCTGCGCGCGATAGCCGCGGGGCAGACGCGCGTCGCGCAGATCGCTGAGCGCACCGGGATCGCCGGTGGAAGCTCGCGCGTCAGTCAGATGCTCGACACACTCCAGAGACTCTGGCTGGTCGACAAGCAGCTGCCGATCACGATCGCGAACCCGGAACGCTCGCGCCAGAGTCGCTACCGCATCGCCGATCCCTACCTGCGCTTCTGGTTCCGCTTCGTGCTGCCCTCGCGCGACCGGCTGATCGACCCGGCGGGCGCGGAGCGTCATCTGCAGGGGCGCGTGCTGCCGCAGCTCGATGCGTTCATCTCCAAGCCGGCGTTCGAAGAGGTCTGTCAGCAGTGGCTGCGCTCGGAAGTCGACGCGGCCGCCGTCGGATGGTGGTGGGGAAGAGTGCGCGAGTCGCGCACGGGTGCCCTGAGGGACGTCGATCGCGAGCTGGACGCGGTTGCGATCGACGACGACGGAACCGTCGTCGCGATCGGCTCGTGCAAGTGGACCGACGGCCCGATGGACACCGACGAGCTGGCGAAGCTCGACGCCCTCGCGGCGCATCTCGCGGGCGACCGCCCTAGTCCGGCCCGCTACTGCTTCTCACGTGGCGGCTTCACGCGGCAGCTCAGAGCCGCCACCACGCACGATCCCGAGCTGCACCTGGTGACGCCGAAGCAGCTGTTCGCGAAGCCGAGCTGAGCCGTGCTCGGCTCAGCCGCCGATGGCGGACATCGTCCGCGCGGGTTGCACGAAGCCCGGCTCGTTGACGTGGTGCTTGAGCTCCTTGCGCCACACCGCGTCGCGGACGATCCGCTCGAGCTCGTCGTCGGACGCGCCCGCCCGCAGCGGCCCGCGCAGGTCCGTCTCGTTGAGCGAGAAGAGGCAGGTGCGCAGACGTCCGTCGGCGGTCAGGCGGATGCGGTTGCAGTCGCCGCAGAACGGCTCGCTGACGGGGTTGATGAAGCCGATCGTGCCGTGGCCGTCGGCGAAGCGATAGACGCGCGCGGTCGCGTGCGGATCGCGCGGCGTCGGCTCCAGCGGATGGATGGCGTCGATCGCGATACGGATCTCCTCGCCGGTGAGGACCTGCTCCGGTCTCCAGGCGTGGTCGCCATCGAGCGGCATGAACTCGATGAAGCGGATCTCGTACGGGTGTGCGCGCGCGAACGCGACGAAGGCGGGCAGCTCGTGCTCGGTGAAGTCGCGGATCGCGACGGCGTTGACCTTGATCGGGTGCGCTTGCGGGTGGGCGGCGAGCGCTTCCAGCCCGCGCAGCACCTGCGGCAGCGCATCGCGGCGTGTCATCTCGAAGAAGCGGTCTCGTTGGAGTGAGTCGATCGAGATGTTGAAGCGGTTCGCGCCGGCGGCGACGAGCGTGGCCGCGTCGCGCTCCAGCAGGTAGCCGTTCGTCGTGATCGAGAGGTCGTGCACGTCCTCGATCGCCGCGAGCATCTCCACCAGCTGCGGGAAGTCGCGCCGTACGAGCGGCTCCCCGCCGGTCAGGCGCACGTCGTGCACGCCCATCGAGGCGAGCAGTGCGACGAGCCGGGCGATCTCCTCGAAGCGCAGCACCCCGTCGCGCTCCAGCCACGGCAGCCCCTCCGCCGGCATGCAGTACTGGCAGCGGAAGTTGCAGCGGTCGGTGACCGAGGCGCGCACGTCGCCGATCAGGCGTCCGTGACCGTCACGCAAAGGGTCGCGCATGCGTCCAGCGTACCCGGCAGGCGCCGGGCGCCAGCCGCGGCGTCTGCGTCAGGACCCGGGCTTGAGCGCCATGTCGAGCACGACGTGTTGCCGATCTTTACTCTGCTTTTCGGTGTGCTAAGCTTGCGCGGACGCGCCGATCGGCCAAGCCTGGGGGGTCATGGCCAGCACCCGTCTGCGACTCGGTTCGCGCAGCACAACGGAACAAGGGGGTCTTCCGAACGCACACGCTTCGCAGGGCACTGGTTCATTCCTGCGACGCTCACACGCTCCCGCACGGTGGCCAACGCGTGAGCGCGCTGTCCTCACCGTGCCAGAGGCATCTGGCACGCGACGCGAAAGGCAGAGATCAGATGCGCACGTCGGTAAAGCTCGCCCTGACCGCGCTCGCAGCTTCACTGCTGCTCTCCACCGCGATCAGCACAGCCTCAGCCAGGAACCTCTCTATCACTAACCAGAACTTCAGAATAACCTGGACTAGCCTCGAATTCATCGCCGGCGCCGCCACCCGATGCCTAGTTACGCTCGAAGGCTCTTTCCATTATCGCACGATCCTCAAGAACCCAAGGTCCCTAATCGGTCTGATCACCAAAGCTAGGGTTCAGAGGCCCTGCATAGAAGGCACGGGCTCGGCGTTCAACGGCGTCGAAAGGTACAACGGCGTCGTCCCAAGCAACAGCCTCCCGTGGCACGTCACCTACGAGGGATTCTCGGGCACCCTACCCAGAATAGAAGCCGTGCTTCTCTTACTCGCCAGGCCGAGGTTCGGCATTGAGATCATAAACTGCGCTATCCAAGTCGGCGAAGCAACCGACAACATCACCCTTCAAGCCGTACACGAAGGAGGCGGAGGTATCACCGAACTCACACCGGTCGAAGGCAGGAACGAAATAACCGTCATAAGGACTGACAGGGATCCGTTCGGCCTCTGTCTCAGGGAAGGCAACAGGACCGGTAGGCTCAGGGGTGTCGGCCAGGTCTTCCTACTGGGAAGCAGCACCACCCGGATCAGCGTCACCCTAATATAAGCGCACCCAAGCAGCGTAACCGCGCACGTGGGACCGCACAGAAGTGCGGTCCCACTCCGTTCACTCTGGTTGAATCGGAAACCTTGCCACCCCGCCGGCGATCTGTGCCGGCGGGGCGTCGCTGTTGGGCGCGTCCCTGCGCATCCGGCTTCCGTGCCGCTCCCCAGGCGCGTCCGTGCGCAAGGTTCGGATCAGCGGTGGTGGCGGTGATGTCTTCTCGCAGCCGGCTTCATGACGGCCTGCACGAGCAGGTCGCAGCCCTCGGTCTGGGTGCTGGAGCTGAACGAGCGGCCGAGCGGGGTGGAAAAGATCAGCTGGTTGTCGCCGCCGCCGGTGCAGTAGAGGACGGACGTCGAGGTCGAGTCGATGCCGAGGTAGTCACCCTTGTGGACCTTGAGGTGCGCGGGGAACTCCTCGACCGGGTTCATTTCGTCGAAGCCGCGGCCGGCGACCTGCACGGTCGGCCCGGTCCCGACGCCCTTGCCGTACCCGAGGTAGTCGCCGATCGACGGGTCGAAGCCGAGGTTGCGCAGCTGCGCGAGGCGGAAGGTGAGCTGGCCGGGGGCGCCAGCACGGACGCGGAACTTCACGATCGTGCCGTTCATCGGCGCGGTAAGCCCGCCGGGGATGGCGTCGCCCACATCGATCGCGACACGCGTGCAGGCCGGCGTCGGGTCGTCGCTGCCGTCCTCCTTGCAGTTGTGGCCCGGAGCGGAGTTGGACGGCTCATGGTCGAGCCGGATGCCAAACGTCGAGGTCTTCGCGTGGCCGATCGCCGGCACGAGCAGCAGTGCGAGCAGGGCGAGCGCGGCGGAGACGACTGAGGCGAGTCGGGCGGTGTGGGCGGAGCTGGTCATGGCGGTTCCTCCTGGGAAGACGGTGGACGCTTGCTTGATGGGTCCATCGTCTTCCTGCGGCGCCGGCCCGTCGTTCGTGCGCGTGACGCTCGCTGTGTCGCGTGGGCGACACGGCGATCGAGCCGCGATCGTGCAAGCGCACGTGCACGGCACCACACATCCATTTGGGAGTGGCGCGGGCGGCGTCTTGGCGTGATTCCCTGCGTCCATGGCACAGCCCGACCACACGCAGTTGATTGACGCCGGCATCGCGGCCGCGCCGCTGATCGCCGATCCGAAGTCATGGATCAATCGCCGCGTTGAGACGATCGAGCTGCTGTCTCACGAGGAGGTACGGCGTCAGGTCTCCGTCGACTTCACGTTGACCGATGCGCAGCTTGAGCAACTGCGGACATCCGAGGGCGTTGTCGTGCCGCTCACCGTTCTCGTCAAGGAGCGGCGACGAGCCTTCAGTCTTCGTGACGAGAGCGGCGCTGCTATCCCCGTGCTCGGTCGCCGACAAAACGGAGATCTGGCATTGGCCGCACTGCTCCATGCGGCGTCAAACGCAGTCGGTGTCCCGACGGCGGATCTGGAGTCTGTTGCGGCCGAGCTGCGCGCGATCGTGTTCGATCCGCCCGCTGCCGCTCGCGACGCCTTCGAGCACTTCCTCGGAAACGCCGTTCATGACGACTCGACTTGGTCCAGCATCGCTGCGGATCCTGTCTGCCGGTCACTCCTTGACGCCCTATGGCCGAACTATGTGTTGTTCGCGGTGCTGGTTCCTGGAGGCCCGAATCGCAGGATCCTGAAGTACGACTACACCGAGGATGTCGGGCGGCCGGGAAGCGCGAGCTGGCGCGAGCGGCTTGACCCAGCTTCTGCGGTGTATCGGTTCTGGTATCCGGATCGGCGGCACTTTCTGATCAGATCGTCCGCGGCTTGGCGTGCATCGAGCTTCCACGCCGAGATTGTGATCCCAGAGGACCTGCGCTTCGGCTATGCAGCTCTTCACGACGCTGACACAGACGAGCCGGTGAGCAGCATCGAGTTCGATGTTGATCGCGCCTCTTTGCATGCAATGGACGAGATCGCCCCCGGTCGCGAGGTCGTCGCCGCATTGGAGATTGGCCCTGAGCGCACGGCACGGATCAGCCAGGCAAGCGCTACGGCCGTGGCGGTAGCAGCGTTGCTGTGGCTCGGCGCGGCGTCAGGCCTTAATGCCGACAGCCCGGACGCGGCGGTGTCGATCCTGCTCGGCGGAGCCGCCATCTTCGCGGGCATCACCGCTGTGTTGGGGGAGCACCGCCTTGTGAGCATGATCTTCAGCGCTACGCGGCGATGGCTTTCGATCGTGACGGCGGCAGCATTGGCCGGTTCGACGAGCCTGGCGTTGGCGCTTCCGGACGCGCATCCCGTGGCGATCTGGCGCATCGCGGCTGCCCTTTGCACGGTGGCAGCTGTGCGCTTGACTTGGTCGTGGATCCGAGCGCGTGCGTAGACTGAAACAAGCGTTCGAGAGGAGATCGGATGGGATTGACACCGACACCCAAGTTTCGCCGTAGCGGCGCCTATGTCATCAAGTCTGCGGACGGACGCTCGCAGGCCGTGGAGCCACGGACCCCGACGGGTCCGCCGGCCAAGCCGACCGCTGCCGACAAGGCGCTCGTCAAAGCTCTGCGCGCTCGGCGCTCGGCCTGAGGTCGCTCTAAACGCTCCGCTGAGCGGCGAAGCTGGCGAACCAGTCGAGCGCGGCGGGGTTTCTGAGGGAGTCGCGGCTGGCGGCCTTCGCCGGGTCGGTGCCCTGGAGGATCCGCTTGACGGGGATCTCGAGCACCTTGCCGGAGAGCGTGCGGGGGACCTCGGCGACGGCGTGGACCTCGTTCGGCACGTGGCGCGGCGAGCAGTCCTCGCG
>DATFPW010000055.1:0-31562 GCA_035264605.1 Conexibacter sp.
CATCGCCGCGAACCCGGCGTCGGTCACCCGGCAGCTCGCGAGCGGGTCGTCGGCGTGCGCGTCGAACCCCGCCGACACGAGCATCAGCTCGGGGTCGTAGGCGCGTGCGAGCGGCCGCACCACGTGCTCGACCAGGGAGACCCACGTCTCGTCCCCCGACCCGGCGGGCACGGGCAGGTTCACCGTGTAGCCCTCGCCGCGCCCGGAGCCGACGTCGCTCGCCGGCCCGGTGCCCGGATAGAGCGGGGAGCCATGGATGGACGCGAACAGCACCTGGTCGGTGCCGTGGAAGATGTCGTTCGTCCCGTTGCCGTGGTGCACGTCCCAGTCGACGATCAGGACGCGCTGCAGCCCGTGCACGTCGAGCGCCCGCTGCGCCGCGATCGCGATGTTCGCGAACAGGCAGAAGCCCATCGCGCGATCGCGCTCGGCGTGATGGCCGGGCGGGCGGTGCGCCGATGCCGCGACCGAGGGGCCGTCGCCGCCGAGGACGAGGTCGACGACGTCGCAGGCGCCGCCCACGCCGTGGCACGCGGCGGTCCAGGAGCCCAGGCTGACCGCCGTGTCGAGGTCGATCTGCCCGCCGCCGGACGCAGAGAGCAGCTCGATGAAGCGCACGTGCTCGGGCGGGTGGATCGTCTCCAGCACCTCGCGCGGCGCCTCCGAGGAGTCGCGCACCTCCCAACCCAGCGCCGGCCCGCGCCGCGCGATCTCGCGCCCGATGGCGACGATCCGCGCCGGCTGCTCGGGATGCGGGCCGGGATCGTGGTCGAGCGACGACGCATGGCGGAGGAGGACCGGCGCGGGCATCGCGTTACGGTACCCGCGATGCCGGAGACCGCGTCGTCGATCACCGCCGACGTGACCGTCGTCGGAGCCGGGGCCGCCGGCCTCTACACAGCGCTCAGCGCGGCCCGCACGGGCGCGCGTGTCGCCCTGGTCAGCGCGACGCCCCTCGCCGCGACCGCCAGCTACTGGGCGCAGGGCGGGCTCGCGGCCGCGCTCGCCGGCGACGACTCGCCCGAGCAGCACCTCCTGGACACTGAGCGGGCGGGCCGCGGCGCGGTGCGCCGGTCCGCGGCGCGCGTCCTCGTCGACGAGGCCCCGGGCGTCGTCGGCGACCTCATCGGGCTCGGCGTCCGCTTCGACGTCGGCGACGACGGCGAGCTGTCGCTCGGGCTCGAGGGCGGCCACAGCCGCCGCCGGGTCGCGCACGCGGGCGGGAGCGCGACGGGCCGCCGGATCGTCCGCGAGCTGTCCGCCCTCGTCGCCGGGCACGAGCGCATCGAGGTGCTCGAGCGCGCCCGCGCCGCCGGGCTGCACGCTCCCGCCGGCCGCTGCCTGGGCGTCGTGCTGGAGGACGGGCGTGCGGTGATCGCGCGCGGGACCGTCCTCGCGACCGGCGGCGCCGCCGCGCTGTGGGCGCGGACGACGAACCCGCCCGGCTCGCTGGGCATCGGCCTCGGGCTCGCGCACGCCGCGGGCGCGAACCTGGCGGACCTCGAGTTCCTCCAGTTCCATCCCACCGCCGTCACCGGCGTGCCGCACCGCGAGGGGTTCCTGGTCACCGAGTCGATCCGCGGCGAGGGCGCGACGCTGCACGGCCCGGACGGCGAGCGCTTCGTCGACGAGCTCGCCCCGCGCGACGAGGTCGCCAGAGCGATCTTCACCGTGCTGACCGCGACAGGCGCTTCGTCGGTGGGCCTGGACATGCGCGCCGTCGACCCCGCTCGGTTCCCCAACGTCGTCGAGGCGCTGCGCGAGAACGGCCTGGATCCGACGCGCGAGCTCATCCCCGTCTCGCCCGCGGCGCACTACATGATGGGCGGGGTCGTGACGGACCTGCACGCGCGCAGCACCCTCCCCGGCCTGCTCGCCGTCGGCGAGACCGCGTGCACCGGCCTGCACGGCGCCAACCGCCTGGCGTCCAACTCGCTGACGGAGTGCTTCGTGCAGGGCAAGCGCGCCGCGCTGGCGGGCCTGGACGAGCCGCGTCTGCCCGTCGCGCCGGCCGATCCGCCGCCGGCGACCCGGATCGAGCCGCCCAGCCGTGAGACGCGCGAGGCGCTCTGGCGCCATGCCGGGCTGACGCGCGACGCGGCCGGGCTGGCCGAGCTGGCGACCGACGCGCACCCACTGGCGCAGATCGTCGCCGCGTGCGCCATGCTCCGCGAGGAGAGCCGCGGAGCCCACTTCCGCACCGACTTCCCAGAGACCGACCCGACGCTCGACGGCCATCACGCCGTCGTCCGCGACGGCGGCTCACCCGCGTTCGAGCCCTGGACCTGAGCGGCGATGTGCCGGTCGGCTGAACGCCGGCACCCTCTTAACGCGAATTCAACAAACCGTGCGTTGGTGCTTCATGAGGCCGGGGCACGATGCACCCGGTCGGGGAGCCAGCCAAGCCCAGGGGCAAGGGGAGGTCAGCATGTACCAGTTCAGCAGGGCCATGTACCGGGAGCTCGCCAGGGACGTCGACACGTCCGTCTGCGAGGAGGCACACCACCACGTCCTCCACGCGTGCGAGCAGAACATCGAGCGGCTCGTCGGCGATCGCCACTACTTCGCGCGGCCCGCGCGCACGCTCTTCAACGACATCCGCCGCTACTTCCCGATGACGGCGCAGGCACGCGTGTGGACCGTCGTCGACCGCTACGTCGCCTGCACCGAGGACTGGCTCGACCGCCTGCCGCAGAACGGCGTCGACGTCAACGGCCGGCCGCTGCAATGCCGCGCGACGACGCGCCGCGGCACCGCCTGCCAGCGCATGCCGCTGCCGCACAACGGCTACTGCCCGTCGCACCAGCACCTCGCCGAGACCGAGGAACTGGCCGAGCGGGAGCTGGCCGCAGCCGCCGCCTGACCGCGGGCGGTCTAAGGGATTAGCCTCCCGGGCGTGTTGCTCGGGGTAGACGTCGGCGGGACGTTCACCGACGCCGTTCTGCTCGGCGACGGAGTGCTGGTCACCGCGAAGGCGCCGACGACGCCCGAGGATCAGTCGCTCGGCGTGATGGCCGCCGTCGAGGCGGCGCTCAAGCACGCCGGCCGTGATGCGGCCGACGTGACCGCATTCGCGCACGGCATGACCGTCGCGACGAACGCGCTGCTGGAGGGCCGCCATGCCCGCACCGCGCTCGTCGCGACCGAGGGCTTCACCGACCTTGTGGAGCTCGGCCGCCAGGCGCGCGCCGACCTCTACCGCCTGTGCGCGGCCCACCCCGCGTCGCTTGTCCCGCCGGAGCTGCGCTTTGGCGCGCCAGAGCGGATGACGCCCGATGGCCCGTTGCGCGAGCTGACGCCGGACGCCGCTGAGGCGCTCGCGCGCGAGGTCGCCGCCGCCAAGCCCGAGGCGGTCGCGGTGGTGCTGTTGCACGCCTACCGCCATCCGCAGCACGAGCGACAGATCCGCGACGCGCTCGCACACGAGCTTCCGGACGCGCATGTATCGCTGTCGCACGAGGTCGTCGGGACCTTCCGCGAGTATGAGCGCGCTGCGACGACGGAGATCGACGCCGCCCTCTCCCCTCTGCTCGGCCGCTACCTGCGTCAGCTCGCGACCCGCACACAAACGGCGAGCCTGCCCGAGCCAACGATCATGCAGTCCAACGGCGGCCTGACCGACGTCGAGAGCGCCGCCACGCACGCCGCCTTGACGGTGCTCTCCGGCCCCGCCGGCGGCGCAGCCGGAGCCGCCTTCGCCGCCCGTGCCGCGGGCGTCGAGCGTGCGCTGTGCCTCGACATGGGCGGCACCTCCGCCGACGTGTGCGTCGTCCACGACGGTGCGGTAGCGGAGACGGGAGCGAGCGAGATCGCCGGGCGCCCGATCGCGCTGCCGACGCTCGACGTCCATACCGTCGGCGCGGGTGGGGGCTCGATCGCGTGGTGCGACGCGGGCGGTGCGCTGCGCGTCGGCCCGCGCTCGGCAGGTGCGGTGCCGGGACCCGCCTGCTACGGGCGTGGCGGCACGGAGCCAACCGTCACCGACGCGAATCTGCTGCTCGGCTACCTGCCCGATGACGTGCCGCTGGCGGGCGGCGTGATGCTCAACCGCGCCGCCGCCGAGCGGGCGGTCGGCGCGCTCGCACGCGAGCTGGGGCTCGACCCGCAAGCCTGCGCGGAGGGGATCGTGCGCGTCGCCAACGCCGAGATGACACGCGCGCTGCGCGTCATCACGGTCGAGCGCGGGATCGACCCGCGCGACCATGCGCTCGTCGCGTTCGGCGGCGCCGGTCCGCTGCACGCGGTCGCGATCGCAGAGGAGCTGGGGATCGAGCGGGTGATCGCACCGCGCACGTCCGGCGTACTCGCAGCGCTGGGCCTCGTCGTCGCCCCGCGCCGGCGGGACGCGCAGCGCAGCGTGCTGCGCTCGGGCTCGGAGCTCACCGCCAAGGCAATCGCGGCTGACGTCGCAGCGCTCGCCGCCACGGCGATCGCTGCCCTCGGCGAGCCGGATGCGACCATCGCGGCGACGTACGAGCTGCGCTACCGCGGGCAGGCGTTCGAGCTGGCGATCGCCTCACCCGCCGACGAGCCAGCCGCGACGCCCGCCGCGCTGCGCGAGCGGTTCGAGGCCGCGCACAAGGAGCGCTACGGCTATCGCGACCCCGAGCAGGAGGTCGAGCTGGTGACCGTGCGCGTGAGTGCCACGACGCCTGCCCCCCTTCCACCCGAGGCGGGAGCGGCGGGAGACGGACCGAGGGCAGGGACGACGATCCCCGGTCCCACCGTGGTCCCACTGCCAGAGTCGACGCTCGTGATCCCGGAAGGCTGGTGCGGCACCGTCCTCGGAGACGGCGCGATCGACGTACGGCGCGAGCTGTACGAGGAGGCCGCATGAGCGTCGACCCGGTCGAGCTGCAGGTGATCCTCGGCGCGCTGCGTGCGAGCTGCGAGGAGATGGGGGCGGTGCTGATCCGCTCGGCGCACTCGGCGAACATCAAGGAGCGCCGCGACGCCTCGACCGCGCTGTTCGACGCCGCCGGCGAGATGGTCATGCAGGCCGAGCACATCCCGGTGCACCTCGGAGCGATGCCGGCGGCTGTCGCCGCCGTGCGCGACGAGGCGCATGCACCCGACTGTGCGTGGGTGCTCAACGATCCGTACCGGGGCGGCACCCATCTGCCCGACATCACGGTCGTCACGCCGGTCTTCGCGGACGGCGACCTGCTCGGCTTTGCTGCCTGCCGCGCGCATCACGCCGACGTCGGCGGTCCCACGCCCGGTTCGATGCCGGCCGACAGCCGCACGCTCGCCGACGAGGGCGTCGTGATCGAGCCGCAGCCGCTTGACGACGCGGCGATCGCGCGCCTCGCCGCCCAGATGCGTCAGCCGGACCAGCGCCGCGCCGACCTGCGCGCGCAGCTCGCCGCGAACCGCGCCGGCGCCAGGCGGTTCGAGCAGCTCGCCGAGCGGATCGGCACGGCGACGCTGCGCGCGGCGATGGTCGAGGTGCTCGACTACGCCGAGCGCCGCACGCGCGCATGCATCGCCGCGCTGCCCGACGGCGTGCGTACCGCGCACGACGTGCTGGAAGGGGCGGACGGCGACCTCGAGCTGCAGCTCGCCGCGACGGTCGAGGGCGAGCGGCTCGTGCTCGACTTCTCCGGCAGCGCCGCGCAGCACGACGGCAACCTCAACTGCCCGCTCGCCGTGACGCGCTCCGCCTGCTACTTCGCCGTGCGCGTGCTCACCGACCCGGACATCCCACCGAGCGCGGGCACCTACCGGCCGATCGAGGTGCGCGCCCCGGAGGGCTCGCTGCTCAACGCGCGGTTCCCAGCCGCCGTGGTCGCGGGCAATGTCGAGACGTCCTCGCGCGTCGCGGACCTCGTGCTGGCCGCCTTCGGCCGCGCGCTCGGACAGGGCACGATGAACAACCTCACGCTCGGCGACGAGACCTTCACCTACTACGAGACGCTCGGTGGCGGGCAGGGCGCATGCCCCGATGCACACGGTCCGAGCGGCGTGCACGTCGCGATGAGCAACACGCTCAACACGCCTGTCGAGGCGCTCGAGCTGGAGTTCCCGCTGCGCGTCACCGAGTACGCGCTGCGGCGCGGATCGGGCGGCGCTGGCCGCTGGCGTGGTGGCGACGGGGTCGTCCGCGAGCTGGAGGCGCTTGCGCCGATGACGTACTCGCTGCTGACAGAGCGTCGGCGCCACGCACCACCGGGCGCCGGCGGCGGCGAGCCGGGCGCCGCCGGTCGCAATCTGCTCGACGGGAGCGCGCTGCCGCCGAAGATGCGCGGGACGCTGGAGCGCGGTCAGCGTCTGCGCCTGGAGACGCCCGGCGGCGGCGGGCAAGGCTAGCGGAAGCAGTCGCGCAGATTGCGGCGAAATAGTCGCAAATAGCAGGGAAATTATGGAATTCCTAGGGCTTCCCGTAGAATGGCGTTCCCGTGCGTGGGCTGGTTGCATTCCCGCGGACACACGGTTAATACGCTCCTTCTCCCTCCGGAACCTAATGCCGATTGCTTTCAAAGAATGGGCCGTCACCGTACGTGCGCTCGCTGAAGGCGAGCAGTTGGTCACGTTGCGCAAGGGCGGCATTCGCGAGCCTGACAAGCACTTCGCGCTCGAGCACGAGCGCTTCTTCCTGTACCCCACCTTCGACCACCAGCGCGAGGACCTCGTGCGCGAGTCGCATCAGCCTGAGCTGCTGCGCGCGCTCGAGGAGGGCGTCTGGCCCGAGGGCGACCCGCCGATGCATGCGCTCACGCGCGACGGCGACATCCCGCAGCCTGACCGCGTGCGCATTCGCGCATGGGCCGAGGTCGCCGATCACTGGACGATCACGGACCGCCGTGCGGTCGACGCGCTGTCGCCGTTTTACGTGTGGACGACCGACTACGCCGAAAAGCGTCTCGCTTGGAAGCGCCGTCACCCGCTGCACGTCGTGCTGCTGCGCACCTACCGGATCCCGCGCCCCGTCACCGTGAAGGTGCGCGACGAGTTCGGTGGCTGTCGCTCGTGGCTCGAGATCACGCGCGACCTCCCGTTCGAGGGCACTCCGGTGCTGTCGGACGACGAGTTCGGCCGCGCCCGCGAGGAAATCGCGGGGATCGTCGCCGGCAGGACCCCCGCGCTCGTCTAGAGCGCGGGCCTGTCGGCCTCCGGCCGGGGCGTCATGGCCTGGGTCGAGACCGTCACGCAGTCGTTTCGCGCCCGCCACGAGTCCGCTGACGCGGACGACGTGGCGCGTGCGCTCGACTCGCTCGAGGGAACACGCGCACGGCTGGAGATCGTCTTCCCGAGAACGGCCGCCGACGTCACCGTCGTCTTCCACCGCTCCGCCCCACTGCTCGACCTCGCGCATCCGCTCGTCCCGCTCGAGCGGCTGCTGACAGCGCCCGCCGCACGCCGCTACGTCGTCGGCTCGACCGGCGGCGCCCAGACGATCCACGTCCTCGCGCCGCATGCGCTGCGCGCCCGCGCGTCGGCCGTCCCGGGCTCACGCGAGATGCTCGAGCGCGCGCCCGACGTGCTCTATGCGCGGCTCGTGGTCGGGCTCAACAACCGGCGTCTGCCACCGCCGTCCACCCCAGCCCGGCTGCTTCAACGGCTCCGTTGGGCCTGGCTCGTGGAGGGCACCGCGCGCTACTTCGCCGGCCAGGTCGAGCACGCGCGCCCGGCGATCGCCCGCCGCCTGCGCGAGGGCGAGCGGCCCGCCTTCCCCCCGAGCCTGCGCGACGCGGCGCTGCTCGGCCCGACGCTGATCGACCTGCTCGCGCGCGAGCAGGGCCCCGAAGCGGCGATGCGGCTCGCCTGCTACCTCGATCCGGCCGGACCGGGACACGCGCTGCGCGAGGCGTTCTACGGGCGCTCGCTCGTGCACACCGAAGGCGCCTGGCGCTCACACCTCGCCCGCATCGCCTCGGCCTGAGGGAAACGCTCAGGCCAGCTCGGAGCGGGGTGGGCGGGGCAGCATCAGCACGTCTCGCGCCGCCTCGGCCCCCGAGCTCGGCACGAGCACGTCACGCGGACCTGCGGCAAGGAAGTCCGGCACGTCAAAGCCGCCACTGCGCTTCGTCATGCTTGGGATGCCCTCCTCGAGCAGCAGGTTCTGGATCAGCTCCGCCTCGGCCTGGTGCTGCGCACGCGCCACGCGTACCAGCTCGCCCTGGGCGTATTGCGGCTTGATCTTGCGCGCTCGCGCTTGACGCGAGCTGACGGGTACGGGCGCGGTGTCGACCTGAACGAGCGGCACGCCGCAGCGCGGACAGAAGCGCTCCTCGTCGCCGAAGACCTCGCCACACGTCGGGCAGAGGAGCGGGACGTCCACGCGTTACTCGACGACCAGCTCCACCTGCGTGACGCGGCCGTCCTCGATCGCCCATGTGCGCACGTCGGGCTCATCCTCGGTGGCGAGGCCCACGATCACCCACAGCGCGCCCGGCCACTGGGCAGCACCGTTGATGTCGGTCTGCGACGGCTCGGGTGCCGTGCGGGTGTGCGAGTGGTAGATCGCGCCGATCTCCAGGCCCGCGTCGTCGATCTCGTTGTTGATCCGCAGCAGATCCAAGCCCTCGATCTCGAACCGCAGAGGACTGGCGTGCTTGTTCGTCGCCGGAAAGACCTGCTGGGCGCTGCCGTCACCGTTCGTGGCGACGACGCCGCAGCACTCGTTCGGTGCCTCGGCGCGGGCGTGAGCGACCATCTGGTCGTACAGCGTGCGGGCGATGCGCATCGACGTCAGCTCGCCCGCTCCGGTTAGGCGGCGGTCTCGCGCTCCGGCGCGGGGGCCGCCTTCAGGTCCGGCTGGTCCTCATCCTTCGTGATGCCGGCGATCGAGTCCTTGAACTCGCGCATGCCCTTGCCGATCGAGCGGCCGGCCTCGGGCAGGCGCTTCGGGCCCAACACCAGCAGGGCGATCACGAGGACCAGGATGATCTCCATCGGTCCGATCTGAGAGAACATCGAAAAGCTCCGTTCCTTGCGGGAAGGTCGTCAGGCGATGGTAGCGGTCGAAGGCAATGCGAGAACGACGCGCTGCCGGATCACCACCACACGGTCGAGTCGAGGTTCTCGACCTCGTCGACCGGCAGCGTGTAGATGCCGCTGGAGAGGTACTTCCAGCCGTCGTCGGCGACGATGAAGACGACGTTGCCCTCGTCGAGCTCGTTCGCGATCCGCACCGCCACGCGAGCGATCGCGCCGGTCGAGACGCCGGCGAACAGGCCCTCCTCGTCGAGCAGCTTGCGCGTCCACAGGATCGCGTCGCGATTCGTGACGAAGATCTTCCGGTCGAGCAGCGACAGGTCGATGATCGGCGGGATGAAGCCGTCGTCGAGCGAGCGCAGGCCCTGGACCGGCTCGCCCTGCATCGGCTCGGCCGCGACGATCTTGCACGCGTCGCCGAGCTCCTCCTTGAAGCGTCTGCCGTTGCCCATCAGCGTGCCGCCGGTGCCGAGGCCCGCGACGAAGGCGGAGATCTCGTCGAGCTCCTCGAGGATCTCCAGCGCCGTGCCGTTGTAGTGCGCGAGCGGGTTCGCCATGTTCCCGTACTGATAGGGCATGTAGTACGAGGAGTCGGCGGCCGCCATCTCCAGCGCCACCTCGACGGCGCCGTTGGAGCCCTTCGAGCCGTCGGAGTAGACGATCTCGGCGCCGTACATCTTCAGCAGCTGCGTGCGCTCCTGCGTGACGTTGTCGGGCATCACGACCTTGAGCGGATAGCCCTTGCGCGAGCAGATCATCGCGAGCGAGATGCCGGTGTTGCCAGAGGTCGGCTCGAGAATCGTCTGGCCGGGTCTGATCGCGCCTCTCGCCTCGGCGTCTTCGATCAGCGAGCGCGCAACGCGGTCCTTGACGGAGCCGGTCGGATTGCGCGACTCGAGCTTCGCCCAGATGCGCACGCCAGGCTTCGGCGAGAGCCGCTTGAGCTCGACGAGCGGCGTGTTGCCGATCGCCTGCACGATGTCGCCGTAGCGACCGCCGCAGGGCCGATTCTGGAGGCGCTCCCCGTCCATTGCTTCACGAAGTATAGCGAGGTGTCGGGCTGCTTGGAGCGGCCGCGCGAGCGCGGTGATGCGCACTATCGAAGTGGCGGTTCCACCCTTCGATATCCCAAGATACCCCTTAGACACCCCAAAATAACCCCTGCAAGGGGTGTATTTTGGGGGCGCTCCTCAGAAGAGTCTCGGGGGTGCCTCCGCACACCGAGAGACAGCGGCGCGTATTCGGATCGGCGGTGCGCAGGATGCGCAAGGCGCGAAGACTCACGCAGGAGAAGGTCGCGGACGACGCCGGCCTCGGACGAAAGCAACCCGGCCAGCTCGAGCGCGCCGCCGTCGACGTCAGACTCGGATCGATCATCGCCGTCGCCGACGGCCTCGGCATACGACGCGGCGACTTCTTCCGCGAGATCGCAGCGGCCTTCGATGCCGCTGAGAGCGGTGGCTAGCGTGAACCGCCGGCCATCGCCGGCAGGATGACGAGCGTGTCGCCCTCGCCGACCGTCGTCTGCAAGCCATCGAGCACGCGCACGTCCTCGTCGTTGAGATAGACGTTGACGTAGCGGTTCAGCTCGCCCTCGGCGGAGAAGAGCTGTGTCTGCGTTTGCGGATGCGCCGCGGCAAGCGCGTTAAGGACCTCGCCGACGGACGCGCCCTCGGCGGCGACTTCCTTCTCGCCGCCGACGGACGCCCGCAGGACGGGTGGGATCTTCACAGTGGCCATGGTGCGGGACCCTAGCCGGCCGCGGCGCAGAACGCCTCGTAGTCGGGGAAGACGCCCATCTCGTCGTCGGTGATCGCGTCGGGCTCGCGCGAGCAAATCGGGCAGTCGGGGTCGCGGCGCACCTTCAGCTCGGTGAACGTCGCGCCGAGCGCCTCGTACAGCAGCAGGCGCCCGATCAGCGGCTCGCCCTCGCCGAGGATCAGCTTCACGACCTCGGTCGCCTGCAGCAGGCCCATCGTCCCCGGCAGCACGCCAAGCACGCCGTTGGCGCCGCAGGAGGGCGCCAGCTCGGCCGGCGGCGGCGTCGGGTAGAGGCAGCGGTAGCACGGACCCTCGTAGGGCGCGAAGACCGACAGCTGGCCGTCGAAGCCGAGGATCGAGGCGGAGACGACGGGGATCTTCGTCCGCACCGACGCGTCGTTGAGCAGGTAGCGCGTCGGGAAGTTGTCGAGCCCGTCGACGATCACGTCGTAGCCCTCGATGATCTCCATGATGTTGGAGGCATCGATCCGCACGGGGTACTTGACGACGTTCACGTCCGGGTTCAGCTCTGCGATCGTCGCCTCGGCGGAATCGACCTTTGGCACGCCGACGCGGTCGGTCGTATGGATCACTTGGCGCTGCAGGTTCGAAAGGTCGACCACGTCGTTGTCGACGATCCCAAGCGTTCCGACGCCGGCCGCCGCGAGATAGAGGGCAGTCGGCGAACCAAGCCCGCCAGCCCCCAGCAACAGCACTCTCGCGTCGAGCAGCTTCAGCTGGCCCTCGACGCCGACCTCCTCCATCAGCAGATGACGCGAGTAGCGGTCGCGCTGCTCGGCCGTGAGCGCTCTCGGCGTCGCGACCTCGTAGCCGCGGTCCTTCCACAGCGCAATCCCGCCGGTCATCGAGGCGACTCTCTTGTACTCGAGGTCCTCGCTCAGTGTGCGAGCCGCCCAGGCAGAGCGGTTGCCGGAGGCGCAGTAGAGCACGACCCATGCGTCCTTGTCGGGCGCGGCCGTCTCGATGCGCGTCTCGAGGTAGGACTTCGGCACGTGCTTTGCGCCCTGGACGTGCGCGACGCCGAACTCCTCCGTCTCGCGCACGTCGACGAGCACCATGCCGTTGCCCAGATGCTCGGCGACGACCGCGGGGTCGACCTCTTCGATCTGGCTCTTGACTTGGCGGAGCAGCTCCGCGCCGGACGGACTCATTCGGGAAAACTCCTCAAAGGGGGTCGGCTTTACGAGACTTCAGAAAGGATAGCGCGTGGGAACTTCCGCGCGTGTGGGGTCGTGGAAAGGCTCGTACCCGTCGATATGGGTCGCAGACCCGATGCGGCGCGAGCACTCTCGCGCCGATGAACGACCGACCCGCTCGCCGATCATGCGCAACCCCTCCCCGCTCGCCCGCCTGCTGCTGCGCCGCCAGATCGTCGAGCTGGCGCAGGAGCACGATGCGATCGAGCAGATGCGCACGCGCGTCGCGGCCGAGCGGCGCGCCGCGGGCGCGGCCGCCATCCGCGCGCAGGAGCAGGAGCGCCAACGGCTCGCGCAGGACCTCCACGATGAGGTCAACCAGGCGCTCACGGCGATCCTGCTGCGGCTCGAGGCGTCGATCCAGGAGGCGCCGAGAGAGCTGCAGGAGGAGCTGCGCGACACGAAGCGGCTCGCCGCGCAGGCGATGGAGGAACTGCTGCGATTGGCCCGCCGACTGCGCCCCGCCGTGCTCGACGACCACGGCCTGATGCCAGCGCTCCACACGCAGGTCCGCGACTTCACCGAGCAGACCGGCATCCGCGCCACCTTCCACCCGCAGGGCGCGCCGTCGCGCCTGTCGGCCGAGCAGCAGCTCGCGATCTACCGCGTGACGCAAGAGAGCCTCTCGAACATCGCCCAGCACGCCTCGGCACAGCGCGTGAGAGTCGAGCTGTCGTTCGTCGGCCGGACGGTGCTGCGCATCTCCGACGACGGCAACGGCTTCGCGCGCCGGCGCAGCGATCGGGCCGGGATGGAGGGCATGCGAGAACGCGCGCTGCTGGCCGGGGGACATCTGTCCATCTGGTCCGAGGAAGGCGCCGGCACGCGCATCGAGCTGACGATCTGACTTCCATCCCCATGCGAACCCTCATCGCCGACGATCACGGGATCGTCCGCAGCGGAATCCGCCTGCTGCTCGAGCGCCAGCCGGACATCGAGGTCGTCGCCGAGGCGAGCGACGGCGTCGAGGCGTTCGAGCTCGCGCTCGCAACACAGCCCGACCTGTGTGTGCTCGACGTCGGCATGCCGCGCATGACCGGCCTGCAGGCGACCCGCGAGATCCGCGCGCACCTGCCCGACACGTACGTCTTGATCGTCTCGATGCACGACGACGAGCGCTACCTGTTCGAGGCGTTGAAAGCGGGTGCCGCCGGCTATGTGCTCAAGCGCGAGGCCGACCAGGCGCTCGTCGCCGCACTGCACGCGATTGCGCGCGGCGAGCCGTTCCTCACCAACGCAGCGGAGCGCACGCTGATTCGCCGCTGGATGGAGGAAGGCGCGCGTGGACCCGACGAGCCGTTGACCGCGCGTGAGCAGCAGGTCGTCAAGCTGATCGCCGAGGCGCACACGAACATGCAGATCGCGGCGACGCTGCATGTCTCGGAGAAGACGGTCGAGTCACATCGCGCAAACGTGTTGCGCAAGCTCGGCATGCGCGACCGCGTCGAGCTCGTGCGCTACGCGATCCGTCGCGGACTGGTCGAGGCGTAGGCCGAACCGGGGCAAGTGCCGGAGCCGGCGACCTGCCGGCGGAGGCGCGTCCCGCCTACCCTGTGCGGGTGCCCGCCCGCCTGCGTCTGACGCTCGTCGTCGCCACCGCCTGCCTCGTCGTCGCGCTCGCCGGCGCCGTGCTGCTCGGCGGGGATGGCGACGGCACCGTCAGCGCCGCCGGGCCGACCGGCCTGCACGGCGCGATCCGCCCGCCGCAGGCCCGTGCGATCGACTTCCGCCTGCGCGACCAGGACGGCAAGCCGGCGACGATGCACGCCTACCGCGGCAGAACCGTCGTCGTGACGTTCCTCTACTCGACGTGCCAGGACACCTGCCCGCTGACAGCCCAGCAGATCCGCGGGGCGCTCGACGGCTACGGCCACGACGTCCCCGTGCTCGCGATCAGCGTCGACCCGACGGGCGACACGCCGCTGCACGTCAAGCGTTTCCTCGTCAAGCAGCACCTGACCGGCCGCATGCGCTACCTCGTCGGCACGCGCGCGCAGCTCGCGTCGGTGTGGCGCGCGTATGGGATCCAGCCGCAGGGCGAGGGCTATGAGCACACGGCGTCAACCGTGATCGTCGACGCGACCGGAGCGCAGCGCGTCGGCTACCTGACCGACCAGCTCACGCCCGAGGCGCTTGCGGACGATCTCCGCGCTCTCTCCGGCGACGCTCCCGCAGCGCGCTGAAGGCGAGCGCACCGCCCAGCAGCAGGGCAGGCGCTGCATATACGAGCGAGACGAGCCAATGGCCGGCGTGGGCGAGCACGAGCATGGTCCGAAGGCTACCCTTGCCGGGCGATGCGCCCCCCCGCCGAGTTCGACGTGCAGGCACCGCCATTCCCGCGCCAAGCCGAGTGGGTCAACGTTGCGTCGCTGCGCATGGACCAGCAGCGCGGGCGGCCGGTACTCGTCGAGTTCTGGGACTTCTGCCGCGTCAACTCGCTGCGCACGCTCCCCTATCTGCGCGCGTGGCATGAGCGCTACGCCGAGGCTGGCTTGCGCGTGATCGGAATCCACAGCGGCGGCTTCGAGGTCTCGCGCGATCCCGACGCGGTGCGCGCGGCGGTCGCGCGGCTGGGGATCGAGTACCCGGTACTGCTCGACACGGAGTTGGAGACCTGGGACGCGTATGGCATTCAGGGCTGGCCGAGCCGCTACCTGTGGGACGGCGAGCAGCAGCTCGCAGACTTCCACCTCGGCGAGGGCGGCTACACCGATGCCGAGCTGGCGATCCAACGGCTGCTCGGCATCGAGCGCACGCCGCTTGCGCCGGTGTGCCCCGAAGACGAGCCGGGCGTGCTGCTGCAGGCGCAGACGGAGGACCAGCCCGGACCGTACAGCGGTCCCTATGAAGCCGGCGGGGCCTGGGCCGTGCTGTCCGGCACCGGCAGCGTGACCGCCAACGGCACCGAGATCGTCGTCGAGCACCCGGGCGCCTACCCGCTGATCGAGCACGCTCGTCACACCGCCGGCGTGCTCGATCTGAACGTCGGTGACGGCGTGACGTGCCACGCCGTCTGCTTCACCCCAGGTCTCGCTTGATCTATGCGAGGGCTCGGTTGAGCTCGGCCGCGCCGAGCCCGTCGAGCACGCGCAGCGGCACAGGCGGTCCGGTCGCGTCGACGCGGATCGCCGTGCCGGGCCAGTACGGGCTCTCGTAGGGCGTGGTCGAGAGGAACTGCCGCTCGTAGACCCAGCAGCCGCTGTTGTGGAGGCGCACGCCGGCGCCTGTGGTCCATTCGGCTGCGCTGTCGAGTGGACGTGGTCCGACGCGATGCGTATGTCCGAACAGCACGTGCGCAGCGCCGCTCCCGAGCCGATCGACGACCTCCCCCATCGCACGCACGCCGGCACGGCCGAGCTCTGCGCCTGAGACGTCGGCGCGCACCGGTCCGAGACCGGCGCGGTTGACCGCCGCGACCGTGAGCGGGAACAGCGCGATCAGTGCGCGGCGCCGCAACGGCCGGTGCCCGTTTCCCGACAGCATCCTCCACGCGCGGACGGAGACACCGTGCGTGCCGGTCGTCGCGTCGTCGGCGTGCTGTGCGAGCGCAGTCGACCATGCGTATATCGGCGCAAGCGCGCGCTCGTAGTCGTCGGGGAGGGCGCCGCGCTCCGGCAGCGGGCCGACGATGCGGCCCATCGCACCGGCGCTCAGGCGCTCGAGCGTCGGCACGGTGATGTGCCGGTCGAGGTAGTGGCCGTGCAGCGCGTAGACGTCGTCGCGCAGCCACACGCCGGGATAGGCCAGCGTGAGGCGCGCAGGCGACGCCGCCTCGGCGAGCGCGGCGATCGCGTCGCTCGGCACCCAGTCCGCCGTCTCGGCGAGCCCGAGCGGCGGCGGAACACCGGCGCGGTGCCGGCGCTCCAGCCACGGCGCAACGAGCGCATGGTCATGGTTGCCCGGCACGACGACGATCTCGCCGTCTGAGCCAAGCGCCGCGCCGGCCTCGGAGAAAAACGGCCGCGCCGCCGCCAGCGCCTCGCGCAGCGGCCCCTGGCGCAGCTCGAGCGCGTCGCCGAGCAGCACGAGCCGCTCGATGCCGTCGCGCAGTGCCTCCATCAGCGGCGCGCGCAGCTCCGCGCTGCGCAGCAGATCGGACCGCGCGCGCGAGCCGAGGTGGAGGTCGGAGACGACGAGGGTGCTCAGGAGACCGCGGGGCCGCGGGTCACGCCGTCTGCGCCGCCATCGCCTGGCGGATGGTCTTCGGGAGCATGAAGCGCACGTCCTCCTGGATCACTTCGAGCTCCTCGACGACCTCCGTCCCGCGCTCCTGGAAGAACGCGACGAGCCGCTGCACGAGCTCCTCCGGCGCACTGGCGCCGCTCGTGATGCCGACGACCTGCCGGCCCTCGAGCCACGACTCCTCGACCTGGCCCTCGTGGTCGATCAGGTAGGCGTCGGTCCCCAGCTCGCGCGTGACGTCGACGAGCCGGTTCGAGTTCGACGAGTTCTGCGAGCCGATCACGAGCACGAGGTCGCACGCCTGGGCCAGCTGCTTGACGGCCGCCTGGCGGTTCGTCGTGGCGTAACAGATGTCGTCGGTGCGCGGACCGACGATCGCGGGGAACTTCTCGCGCAGCTTCAGGATGATCGCGCGCGTCTCGTCGACCGACAGCGTCGTCTGCGAGATGTACGCCACGCGCTCCGGGTCCTCGACCACGAGCCGGTCGACGTCATCCTCGGTCTCGATCAGCACGATGTGGTCGGGCGCCTCGCCCATCGTGCCCTCGACCTCCTCATGGCCTTCATGGCCGACGAGCACGATCGTGTAGCCCTCAGCCGCGAATCTCTTCGCCTCCACGTGCACCTTCGTGACGAGCGGGCAGGTCGCGTCGATCGTCTGCAGGCCGCGAGCGCGCGCGTTTGCGTGCACGCTCGGGGCGACGCCGTGGGCGGAGAAGACGACCGTGGAACCCTCCGGCACCTCGGTCTCCTCGTCGACGAAGATCGCCCCGCGCGAGCGCAGCTGCTCGACGACGTGCTTGTTGTGGACGATCTCCTTGCGCACGTAGACGGGCGCGCCGTGCAGGTCGAGCGCGCGCTCGACCGTCTGCACCGCGCGGTCGACGCCGGCGCAATAGCCGCGCGGCTTGGCAAGCAGGAGCTTCTCGGGAGCGTGCGCCATAGGCTTGCCACAGTGTAGGCACGGAAGGCGGCGGGTCGCACGCATCGTGTGCGAGCCCGAAGGGGCACGTCCACGCGCCGAACCGTTTACCGTCCACCTGTGGCCAAGGCAGCCGACACCCGCAGCGTCGAGAAGAAGCGCAACCCGGTCGTCGAGATCATCACGATCGTCGTTGCGGCGCTGCTGATCGCCTTCTTCGTCCAGCTGCTGCTCGTCAAGACGTATCGGATCCCGAGCGGCTCGATGGAGCCGACGCTCGACATCGGCCAGCGCGTGCTCGTGAACCGCATCGGCATGCGCTTCGGCGATCCGTCGGTCGGCGACATCGTCGTCTTCCACCCACCGAAGGGCGCCGACAACGCGGCCGGCCCGGTCTGCGGCGTCCCGACCGAGGGTCTCGGCAGCAGCCGCGCGTGCTCGACACCAACGCCCCAGCGCTCGGACCAGACGTTCATCAAGCGCGTCGTCGGCGTCGGCGGCGATCGCATCCAGATCCAGGACGGGCACGTCATACGCAACGGCAGACGCCAGGCCGACTCGTTCACGAACCCGTGCGGCGACGGACAGGGCTGCACCTTCCAGGGCACGATCACGGTGCCGGACGGCAGCTTCTTCATGATGGGCGACAACCGCGGCCAGTCCGACGACAGCCGCTTCTGGGGACCGGTGCCGAAAAGATGGGTGATCGGCACGACGATCGCGACGTACTGGCCGCCGAAGCGGATCGGGGTCTTCTAGGTCCGAAGCGGTCAGGGCAGCGGAAAGCCGGTTGCCGCCCAGATCGCAAACGCGCTGGCCAGCAGCACCTGCACCACCAACGCCACGACGAGCACGCGGACCGACATGGCCGCAAGCATGGCAGGAAGGGACACGCAGCACCCAGAAAGATGGGTTGCGGCGAGGCCCCATCCGGATACGCTTGCCTCTAGACCAACGCCATCACCGGGAGACACGCGCCATGGCGCAAGAGCACCTCGATCGACTCACCGCCGTGGACGCCTCCTTCCTCCACCAGGAGGACGCCGACTCCCACATGCACATCGGCGCGGTCACGATCTTCGAGGGGCCGCCGCCGCCGTTCGTCGAGGTCGCCGAGCACATCCGCTCGCGCCTGCATCACGTCCCGCGCTACCGCCAGAAGCTCGCCTACCCGCCGTTCGAGACGGGCCGGCCCCTGTGGATCGATGACGCGAGCTTCAACATCGAGTACCACGTCCGTCACAGCGCGCTGCCGGCGCCCGGCACCGAGCAGCAGTTGCACCGGCTCGCCGCACGGATCGCCTCCCAGCAGCTCGACCGCTCGAAGCCGCTGTGGGAGTGCTGGTTCGTCGAGGGCTTGGAGGACGACCGCTTCGCGCTCATCTTCAAGACGCACCACGCGCTCGTCGACGGCGTCTCCGGCGTCGACCTCGCGACCGTGCTGTTCGACCTTGCGCCGGTCGCCCAGCCACAGCCGCAGGACCCGTGGCAGCCGCGTCCCGAGCCGACGAACGCGGAGCTGCTCGCCGCCGGCGTCGCCGGCTTCGCGAAGACGACGCTGAACATGGTGGAGAGAACGATCGTGGCTGCGACGAACCCGGCCGCTGCGGTCGACGCGCTGCGCGAGGCGGCAGAGGGCATCGGCGAGGTCGTGTGGGCTGGCCTCAACCCCGCGCCCGAGACGCCGCTCAACGTCGAGATCGGCCCGCACCGTCGCTACGCGGTCGTGCGCAACCGGCTCGACGACTTCCGCTATGTGAAGGGCGTCCTCGGCGGCACCGTCAACGACGTCGTGCTCACGGTCGTCTCGGGGGCGCTCGCGCGCTGGCTGCGCTCGCGCGGGGTGCGCACCGAGGGGCTCGAGCTGCGCGCGCTCGTGCCGGTCTCGATCCGCCCGAAGGACCAGCGCCACGCGCTCGGCAACCAGATCGTGCTGATGCGCGGCCCGCTGCCCGTCTACATCCGCGACCCGGTCGCGCGTCTGCGCTTCGTCAAACAGCAGATGGACGGGCTGAAGGAGTCCAAGCAGGCGGTCGGCGCGAGAGTGCTTGCCGACGTGCAGCAGATGGCGCCGCCGACGATCCTCGCGCAGGCGTCGCGGCTGCAGTTCTCGACGCGCCTCTTCAACCTGATCGTGACGAACGTGCCTGGGCCGCAGTTCCCGATCTACATGCTCGGGCGCCAGATGCTCCACTTCTTCCCGATCGCGTTCCTGCCCAAGAGCCATGGGCTCGCGATCGCGATCATGTCCTACAACGGCGCGATCGACTTCGGGCTGCTCGGCGACTACGACGCGCTGCCCGACATCGAGACGATCGCCGACGGAATCGAGGACGGGCTCGCCCAGCTCAGAACCGCTGCCAGAGCGAAGGAGGCCCGGGCGGCCGGCGCGCGTGCGGGCGGCGACGGCGCTGCGCCGGAGGCATCGGCAAGACCCGCTGCGCGCCGCAGAAGGCCGCCCAGCAGGCCGGGGAGGCCAGCGCGCACCCCGGCCGCTGCAACGGCGAGCGCGGCCAGCGACGGACCGCAGTTGCTCCCAAGTGGCCCCGCTTCGCGGGCAGAGGGACCGGGCGCATCGATGCGCAAACGCGCCCGCAAGCGGCCGCCGGCGCGCAACGGCGACGCCAGCTCCTAGCGGCTCAGAAGCCGAGTGCGAACTTGGCGTCCTCGCTCATGCGGTCCGGCGACCATGGCGGCGAGAAGACCATCTTCGGATGGACCTCGGTGACGTCCTCGAGCTCGCCGACGAACTCGATCATCTGCTCGGTCACCTGCGGCCCGATCGGGCAGGCCGGCGTCGTGAGCGTGAAGGTGACGTCAACTCTGCCGCCGTCGATCTCGACGTCGTAGACGAGGCCGAGCTCCACGAAATCGAGCCCGAGCTCCGGGTCGATCACGTTCGACAGCGCGTCGTTCACTTCTTCGAGCGTGGGCATGTCGGTGAGTCTAGACGCCGGGCATGCAAGACCGCTTGCAGGAGTCCCAAGATCGTGAGAGTTGCTTCATGTTCGCTTGCGCGTCGCCTGACGCACGGTTAGGTTCGCCGCCATCGTCGAGTACGCCGCACATCCCCCCACGTTGCGCTGCTGTGGCGACGAGGACCGCACGACGCAGGCGCGCCGCCGCCAGGCGCTCGTGCGCGCGATCAAGGCGCGCACCGATGTCGTCGTCGACCTCGCCGAGCTGTCATGGGCCGACGTCTCGCTGATGCTCGACTTCGTCACGCTCGCCCGCCGTCTGCGCGTGCAGGGCCACACGCTCTCACTGCGCAACCCGCAGCCGCAGATCGCCGCGCTGCTCGAGCTCGTCGGACTCGACCGCGTACCCGGGGTGCGCATCGAGCACGCCGAGCCGGTCTTCGCGTAACGGCCGACCCGTTCGCAGAAGCTGGGCCCGGGTAGCCTGTGAGCTGATGCTTCCGCTGCTGCTCCTGCTCTTCATCGTCGTCCCGATCGCCGAGCTGTACGTGATCATCCAAGTCGGCCAGGCGATCGGCACGCTGCCGACGATCGGCCTGCTCGTGCTGGACTCGCTGCTCGGCACGCTGTTGCTGCGTGCGCAGGGACGTTCCGCATGGCGCCGTTTCCGCTTGGCGCTCGCCGCCGGACGCCCACCGGCGCGCGAGACGGTCGACGGCGCGCTCGTGATCGTCGGCGGCACATTGATGCTCGCTCCGGGTTTCATCACCGATGCGTTTGGAATTCTGCTGCTGCTTCCGCCCTCACGAGCCGTCGTGCGCCGGGGGCTCATGCGCAACGCGCTCAGGCGCCTGTTCGTGGGCTTCGGGCCGGTCGGCGCGGCAGCCGGTGCCGCCGCCGGCGCGGCGTCGCGCGCGCGAACGCGGCAGGATTACGACGTGGACGCAACCGCGCGCGAGATCGACCCGCCCATCCTGCCGCGATGATCGGCCCCGAGCACGAGGCGGCGCGGACCGACGAGTCCGGCGCCGCCGGCTTCGGCGACGCCGTCACGTTCGCGTTCGGCGACGCCGAGCATCGCCTCTACGGAAGCGCGCGACTTGGCTTGGTGCCGGGTGAGCCCGTGCGCGCCAGCGGACTTGGCCTGCTGTTCCGCGACGGCGAGCTGGTCTCAGTCGACGCAGCCGGCGGGATCGACCTGGCCGGCGAGGCGGACTGGAGCGAGGTCGAAGCCGGTGACGTGCGCGCGACGATCGAGCAGCCGCTGGCGATTTGGGACGTCGCCTACGACGGCGACGACGGTGGGTTCGAGCTGCGCTTCGAGGCGCTCGGCGCGACGGCAGAGCTCGGCACGGGAGCGGTCGCGACGAGCGCGGCCAGCCTGCAAGGCTACGAGCAGCTGTGCCGTGTCACAGGCACCGTCCGCTGCGGCGAGCAACGCACACGAGTCGAATGCCTCGGCCAGCGAGGCCACCAGTGGGGCGCCCCCGACTGGGAGCGGATCGCGCTCGCGCGTACCGTGTCGGCCTGGTTCGAGGGCGGCGCCGGCGTGGCGCTCACGAGCGTGCGCCCGCATGACGCGGCCGGCCACGCCGACGAGGCGGTCACTGCTTCCTTGCTTGACGGCACGGCGGTGACGGCGATCGCCGAGCCGCTGCTGTCGACGACCCTTGACGGCGAAGGGCGCCAGCGGCGCGCGAGCCTCGAGCTGTGGGAGGCGGACGACGAGCGGCCCTATCCCCACCGCGCCGCCGGCGAGGCCGTGTGCGGGACGACGCTCGACCTCGGGCGACTGCGACTCGACTGCGCGTTCTTCCATTGGCGCATGGAGGGTCGCGAGGGCGTCGGCCGCTACGACGTGCTGCGACGCGCATGAGCCGGATCGAGGCGATCGTGTCCGACTTCGGCGGCGTCCTCACGACGCCGCTGCTCGACGCGTTCCTCGGGCTGCAGGAGCGACACGGGATTCCACCGGAGGCGTTCGGTGCCGCACTGATGCGCGCCGCCGCTGACAACGGGGGCGCGAACCCGCTGTTCGAGCTCGAGACGGGCAGACTCGCCGAGGCGCAGTTCCTCGCACAGCTCGGCGCTGCGCTGCGCTCCGAGCTGGGCCGGGACGTCGACCTCGCCCGCTTCGGCGAGACGTTCTTTCAGTACCTGAAGCCGAACGAGGAGCTGTTTGCGTTCATGCGGACGCTCCACGGCCGCGGCTACCGCATGGCGATCCTCACGAACAACGTGCGCGAGTGGGAGCCGCTGTGGCGCTCGATGCTCCCGATCGACGAGCTGTTCGAGTTCGTCGTCGACTCGGGCTTCGAGGGCGTGCGCAAGCCCGACCCGCGTATCTACGAGGTGACGCTCGACCGGCTCGGCGTCGCGCCGGAGGCGACGCTGTTCCTCGACGACATGGAGGTCAACTGCGACGCCGCGCGAGCGCTGGGAATGCAGGCCGTGTGGTTCCGCGCAAACGCGCAGGCGATCGAAGAGATCGAGCAGCTGCTCGGTCAGGAGGGCTTGGCGGAACCCGCGTGAGTGGCTGGCGGATGGGCGACCAAGCGGAGCTAGGACGCAGGGAGGCAGCAATAGCAGCGCTATTGCGCCGACTGAGGACGAAGCATCCGCGAAGCGTCGCCCGCCGCCAGACGCCGCGGGGGTTTCGCCAAGCCCTCCTAGTTCTCGGAGCCGAGACGATCCCAGCAATAGAGCTCGACGCATTCGCGCGCCAGCTCCCGGCAGCGGGCCTCGGACAGGAACGGCAGGACGAGCTCGAGCGACTGTTCTTCGGTGACGCCCGCCTCGAACGCCTCTTCCCCGCGGAAGCCTGCCGCGATCTTAAGCGCCTCCCGGCGATTCTCGCCGAGTGAGGGGAAGACGTTGACGAGAAACTCCTTGTTCGCGATCGGGTGGCCGACCTCGAGCGAGGCGTGCCAGGCGGCGAGCATCGTGAGGTCGTCGTGATCGAGGTCGGCGACCGCCTTCGCGTAGTGCGAGACGAGCTCGGCCTCCGGGATCTCGTCGACCCATGCCCGCACGACTTCGCCCAGCAGCTGTCGCCGCGCCTCGCGCCCGACGGAGTTTGCGATCACGCGGATCGCGTTCTGAGGCTCGATGAAGCAGAGGGACATCGCGGCTCCCGCATGTGCGAGGGACTGGATCGCGCAGGACTTTACGACCCGGTGTGGACGGCACCGCGCCGGAGCGCCATCGCGCCACGATCCGGTGCGCGATGAACGACGTAAACGACGTTGCACACGCACCGATTGCCGATGAGGGTGGCGCGGTGCCAGATACGACCCGCTTCCTCCGCGCGCTCGGTATCGCCCTGCGCGAACGGCGAGAGGAGCTTCAGCTCACCCAAGAGGCCCTCTCGCTGCGGACGGGGGTTCCGCAGCGCCGCATATGGGAGCTCGAGGCCGGGGCAGGAAATCCGACGGCGCGCACGCTCCTGCGCCTCGTCTCCGGCCTCGACCTGCCGTGCTCCCAGCTGATCGCCCGAGCGGAGCGGCTTGCGGCGGAGGTTCTCGCCGCCGAGCACGGCGCCTGAAACGGGTTCTAAGAACAGCTTCTTGGTCCGACGGATCACATCGCTGCCGTACGACGTTTGCGTCGTACCAGGCCGCCTGCAAGGATTCTGAACGCCGGCGTTCCCGGGTGGGGTTCGCCGGCATCTCTCATTCGCAGGAGGCACAGCCTGATGGGCGACAGATCCGACGGCGACGGCGAGGACAGCGAGAAGGTCGGCGAGGAAGCCTGGGCGCCTGCAGAGCAGGCGCTGCTCGACGCAGCACTCGAGTTCTACGGTGCGGCAGAGGGCGTGATCGACTACGCCGGGCCCGAGCGTCCGCAGCTGCGTCAGGGAGACACGGCCGGCTTCGACGCGGTACGGCGAGCGATGGCGCTGCTCGAGGAGCGCGTGGCCGCCGCCCACGCGGCGGGCACATCGCCCGAGCGCATCGCGCAAATCACACGCATCGAGCAGGAGACGATCGTCCTGATCCTGCAGCGCCAAGGCGCCGCGCCCAGCCCAACCGAGAGCTGAGTGCAGCGCCGGCTCGGCGTCACGACACGACGACGAAGACGCCGCTCGAGCGGCTCGTGGCGAACGGGAAGCGGCCTTGATGCGGCACGAGTGCGCGGAAGCCGAAGCGGCCCTCGCTGAGACGGAAGCGATACTGCGTGCTCCAGTTGCCCTTGCGATCGGTCCGCACGGTGCGAAATGTCCGCCAACCCCATCCGCGCTGGTAGCCCTCCAACGTGACGAGCAGGCCGGCTCGTGGGATCGAGCCGCCGCCCACATGCCCGCTCAGCCGCACGGCGCGGGTGCCGCTGACGCGACGGCGGTCTGCGCGGATCGTGAGCGGCGCGAACACGTCGGTGTGCACGACGTTCGACAGCTCGACGGCGTGGCTGTCGGAGTAGGCGAAGTACGTGAAGCGCACGTCGCGGCTGGGTCCTGCCGGGAGGACGTAGACGAAGCGTCCGTCCGCACCGGTACGGACGCCCGGGCGCGCGACCCAGCCGCGCCCGGCGATTCGCCATGCAGCTCCGAGGCGCGCCCCTCCGATTCCTGTGCCGGACGCGTCCGTGAGGCGGCCGATGATCGTCATGCGCCGTCCGTGGCCCGCGCGCATGCGCTTCGCGGTGCTGCCATCGGCGCGCTGGAAGGCCACTTCGACGCGTGCGTGCGCGGTCGCGTTGTCGCCATTGGCGACGTGGCCTGGGAGCTGCCCCAGTGGGTTGACGATCCCTTGGATCCCGCCCGGTGCCGGCGGGGTCGTGCCGTCGCCGGCGTCTGAGCCTCCAGTCCCAGGAGCGCCTTGGCTGGGCGGAGGCGTGGTGCGACCCGCTGCGTCGGCGACGATCGCGCTCGGCGCGCTGCGGGCGGTCGACGCTCCGCTGCCGTTCTCCGCGGTCACGTCCGTCGCCATCCGGTGGTATGCATCCGCAGCGGTGAGCGTGTAGGCGGTGCCCGTCGCACCGGCGACGGCGGTGCAGTCGGTGCCGTCCGCCTCGCAGCGGAGCCAGCGATGGTCAAAGCCGCTCGGCGCCCCATCCCACTGGCCATGACCGGCATTGAGCTGGGCACCAACGCTTGCCTGGCCTGTGAGCGTCGGTGCACCGGCGTTGACCGGAGCGTTGTGCGTCTGGACGATGCCGTCGAAGACCACGGCCTGGTTGCCGGCGGCGTCCTCGACGGTCACGTGCACCGTGTGCTGGCCATCTCTGAGTGTGGCCGTATCGAGCTGCACCGAGCCGTTGGCAGCGAGCGGGCATGGCTGCGACGTCCCGAACTCGTAGGGATCGCTGTTCGCCGGCTCAACGTCCGCGCATGATCTGTCCGGGTCGGCGACGACGTGTCGCGTGACCTCGTCGCCGTCGACGATCAGCGCAACGCGGTACACACCTCCCCCGTCATCAGATGCATGGACTGACATGCTCGCGACCCCGCGCACGGGGTCGGTGCCCGCCAACGCCCCGCCCGTCTCCATCCCCGCCGGCGCCTCCGTGTCCGTCAGCCCGATCGAAGCCCGCGAGATCGTGACCTGAGCAGGAAAAGGTCCACAGTCCAGGCTGCCGACGACGGCCCAGCAGCTCAGGCGAACACTGAGCGAATCCCAGTGAACTCTCTCCAACTCCAGGGACGGCTCAAACTCAACCCCGGCCGTGTCGCCGTTGTACGGCGGAAGCTCGAACTCAAGCTGGTTGTCAGCAACGTCTCCGTCATGCCACACGTCGTAGACGTATGGCCGACCATATCTCGAGGCAACCACAGGCCAACCCACCAGCAGAGTTCTGTGAAGCGACACAGAACTGATGTGCGTCGCGAACGGTGCGTCAAATCTCCAACTCACCGAGCGCATAGGCGACACTGGCGACTGACCGGTGCCGAACTGCAATCTCAGACTCTGGCCTTCTTCGTCGCAGCTGGTCGCCGTACCCGGCTCTTGACCTTGAACGGACAGGCTTGCTGCGCTGGTCCAGCCGCTGTTGCCGGTGAACGTGCCGGCTGGGGTTTCGCAGGTGTGGACGGTGTAGGTCCCGGCGAAAGCGATCGAGGGATGGATGGTGAGTGCGGCGAGGATCGTGAGGGCGATGGAAATCGCGAGTGCGATGACCTTGAGGCGATGGGTGGGTTGGGGGGTTTGCATTGGGTGTGTCCTCCTGATGCGTTGATCGAGCGGTGCTGGTTGAGGCGTCGGCTCAGGGGCCGACGAACTCGGATGGGCTGGGGCGTTGCGGTGGCGGTATCGCGGCCGGCGTGGACGCAGGCGCTGATGCGACAGCAGCGGGTGCCGCCTGAGCGGCTGCGAACTCGGTGCGTGGCGCTGCGGACGGGGTGAACTCAGAGGGTGAGCTGGGCTCCGGGGTGAACTCGCTGCGACGTGTACTCGCGCGGCGGGCGTGGTGGACGATCGCGGTGGCTCGGACGTGTGGAAAGGCGATCGTCGTGAGGCGCCCGGTCCTTGTCAGTGCCGCGGCAGAGGCCGCTGTCGTGTCCGCTGGGCGGTCGGCCGCGGGGCGGTCGTGGGTCGTCGCCTGCTCAAGCGCGACACCGCCGCCCGCGATGGCCGCGGTCGAGGCGGCCACAGCCGCCAGCTTCACCCCGGGGAGCGCCTCGAAGGCTCCGTGCACGCGCGCCGCCAGCATCGTCGCGCGCTCGACGGCTGCGTGCAGCGCGACCTCGACGTGGCCGGGAAGCGATCCGCTCGGGCCGTGGATCGCTGCGTCGATGACCGCGGGCGGGACGAGCATCGCCACCTGCTCCGGCACCGCATGAGCGTCGCGCAGCGTCGCGCGGCAGCCAGGGCACGAACGCAGATGCGGACGCAGCTCGGCCAGATCGTGCGCCGTCGCCTCACCGTCGGCGAGCGCCGACAGGAGCGGCAGCCAGCGCGTGCACTCCGCACCCGACTCGATCGCTCCGAGCCGCTCCAGCAGTGCGCGGCGTCCCTCGGTGATAGCTCGGTTGGCTCTCGTGTAGGACCACCCAGTTCGTATGCAGATCTCGCGATACGAGAGGCCCTCGGCACGCAGCACAAGCGCGGTGACCTCCTGCGGCTTGAGACGCCGCAGCGCCTCGGCCGTGTGACGCAGCCGCTCGTGGCCGACGACGTGCTCGGCCGGATCCGTGACCGCCCGATCCTCGTGGCGATCGAGATCGATCTCCAGCCGTCCGACGAGCTGGTCGCGCTCGCCGCGCACGGCGAGGGCTTCGTGACGGAGCACGGTGCGCATCCACGACAGCGGCTGAGCCGGCGGGTCGACGCGCATACGTCTGACGAGGATCTCGACGGCGCGCTGGTAGGCATCGTGCGCGTCGTCGGGGCAGTGTGAGAAGCGCCGCGCGAACCGCAACAGCTCCGCGGCGTGCTCCTGCACGAGTTGCAGCGTCGCATCCTCCGCGCTGTCCTCCCGACGTCTGTTACTGCGCATCCCTGCTCCTCCCGTCCCGACATGCCGTGCCCGGCGAGCGCTTACGCGCCAAGCGCCTTAGCTATCGGTGTGCGGAGGAGGAAGACGAGAGCGTTTACGTCCCCGGCTGCAGTTGAAAAGACTGCAATTTGCACAAAACGTCTACGTTTATCCAACACTTGTCCGGCAGCTTTCCCCGCTATTGCGGGGATTCGCGGTCAGCGATGTGCAGGACGACAGGCGGCGCGCGGAACGCGGCGCGAGCGAGTCAGGAGGACTTGCGGCGACTCGCTGCGGGACGCCGGCTACAGCCCGAGCGCAGCGGCGACGCGTGCGTACGCGTCAGCGTCGGGCTCGACACCGACGGCGCCAAGCGCCGCGCGCTCGCGCTCGCCGGAGAAGCCTGGGCGCGGAGGGCGATTCCAGTTCCACAGTGCGAGATCGAGCGCCGCCAGCGGCACCTCGCCCGCGGCAGCGAAATCGCTCGCGCGGCGCTCCAGCAACAGCGTGTCTGCGATGCCGAAGACGCGCTTGGCCGCGACCGTCGTCTCGTCGGCGCCGCCGAGCTGCAGCGTGCCGGCGCGCAAGTCGTGCAAGCCGAGTTCGCCAAGCGTCACGAGCAGGTCGAAGCGAGCGTCGCGGTGCAGGCCCGGCAGCGCGAGCCGCTCGAATGTGCGCGCGAAACGGCGCTCCGGAGCCCAGGCCGGCTCGCCCGCGAACGCGACGTCCTGCGACCCCGCTCGCTCAGCCCACGCGCGGTATGCGACGAGGGTGGCGCTGCCGCGCGCGGTGTCATGCGCGGTGCGCGGCCCGAGCGCTATGTCGTCGAGCTGCGGCAGCTCCCCGCTCGCCCACGACGTGTGCGCCGCACGCACGCCGGCGAACGGGTCGTCGCCGTCGAGCGGGCCGAGATAGGCGATCAGGAACGCGAGCCACAGCGCCTCCTCGCGATCGTCCAGGCGAGCGACCTCGCCATAGAGGTCCGGCGGATCCGCGGCGAGCAGCACGAGGCGCGCGCAGGCAAACGCGATCTCCTCCGCGAGGCGCTCCGCGGCAGCGCTCGCCTTCACACCCGGCACGAGCTGCGAGCGAAAACCGTCCTCCTGCTCGCGGGTGATCTGGCGCACGCGAACCGCGCCGCTGGAGCGGCCCCCGCGTGTGGACGACGCGCTGCGCGTGCGCGCCGCGCCGCCGGCCGGCTTGTCTGTGCCGCTCCGGCGCGAGGAGACGATCTCCACCTGGTCGCTCGAACAGATCGGGCAGTTCGCGAGGAAGCGGTTGTGGCGGCAGAACGTCGGCACGGGCTGACGCTCAGTGTAGGCCGGGGCGCGGTGCCGCGCCGGCTGCCTCAGCGGCTCGCGCGGCGGCGGAAGAGCCCGCGGCGTGGCGTCGATCGAGCGCCGTCGCCGGCACCCGTCGAGGCGGAGGCGTCCGCCTGGGGAATTGGCCGCGGGATGATCGTGCGACCGCGGGGCCCAGCAGTCGCCCCGACGACGGCGGGTTCGTCCCGATCGGGGCGCGGGACGCTGACGGTCCTGCCCGCACGCGTGGCCGCCTCGGCGAAGACGGCCTCCCACTCCCCCACGTTGTTCGTGACGGTCTGCGTGCGTCCCCACTCGGCCGCGCGCTCGGCGAGCGCGGCGCGCGCCTGCGTGTCAGTCACGAGGTCGGTCAGCGCCTCACCCCAGCCGTAGTCCGGGGCGAGGCGGCCGCCCTGCTCCGCACCCAGCCCCTTGTACGGTCCTATCGGGGAGGCGATCCACGGCACGCCAGCGGCCGCGTACTCCTTGACCTTGATGTTCGAGCGCACACGGTTGAACGACACGTCGGCGATGGGGGCGAGCGCGAGGTCGAACTGCGCGACCGTGTCCGGAAGCTCGCCGAACGAGATCGTTCCGCGATGCGTATAGCGCTCGCTCTGCAGCCCAAGGTCGAGGCCGACGCTCTCGACCGACACGTGCGGCTGAGCCTGCAGCAGCTGTTCGAGCGTGCGTCTGAGCCGCAGGTCCCTCAAGTCGCCGCGATGCTCGAGGCCCGCGACCCAGCCGATCGTGACGCCCTCGCCGGCGGGCTTGCGCGCGCGGAGGGAGCCCGTTTCGACGTAGTTCTCGACCACGCGCGCGTCGCCGCCGAGTCTGCGCAGGCGGCCGGCCAGCTCGTCGCACGTCGTCGTCACGAGGTCGGCGAGCTTCAGCGTCGCCGACAGTTCCTCGGCGACCTGTTCTCTGGCGGCCTTCATTTCCTTGTAGGCCGGGCTGCCCTTCGGTACCCGCGTCATATCGTCGTCGTTGTCGAACACGACGGCGACGCCGGCCTCCCTCAGCGCCCTCGCGAGGCGCCGCGCCGGAGCGCGGTAGAGCCGCCACATGTGCACGACGTCCGCCTGGCGCAGATAGTCGAGCGGCGGCGGGTCGTCGCGCATGTCCCACACGAGGAACTCGGAGCGATGCCCACGCTCCTGGAGCGCGTGCATCGGCAGCTCGGCTCGATAGGCGGCACCAGCGGACGGTTCGACGGCGAGGGCGATGACGTGCACCTGGCTACTCTGCCCAAGGCCCCGCGCTTAAGCAAGAATCAAGCGTGGCTCTGGGCAGCGAGGCGGTCCATCCCGCCCAGGAACAGCTCACTGGCGAAACGAGCGGTCCGCTCGACATCTGGAGGGTCCTGCTCGCTGAGGCGGATCCCGAGCTCGAACGCGACGCCGCCCATCGCGGCTGCCAGCGCGTCGAGGTCCAGCGAAGCGGGCAGCTCACCGCGGACGGCCAGCGCGCGGAGGTCCTCCAACAGCTCGAGGATCCCGCTCTCGAGCGCGGGCGTGTCGAACAGCTCGCGCACCGTGCCGGCGTTGCGGCGCAGCATCTCGAACAGCGGACGGTCCTCGACGATGAACGAGAAATACGTCTGGAAGCCCTCGCGCACGATCGTCTCGGCATCGCGTGCCTGAGCGCGTGCGTCGCGCAGGCGACAGCGCAGCTCGGTCGTGTGCTCGTCGAGCACCGCGCGGAAGACGGACTCCTTGTCCGGGAAGTAGTTGTAGAACGTGCCGGCCGCGAGCCCGGAGCGGCGCACGACGTCGCGGATGCTCGCCGCGCCGTAGCCCATCTCGGTGAAGATCTCCTGGGCCGCGTCGAGGATGGCGCGACGGTTCTGCGCCTTCGTGACCTCGCGCTTGCCCGTCGCGAGCTGGGTCATGCCGGCAGCTGCTGCGACGCGGCCCGAGCCGTGGCCGTGACGGGCAGGCGGAAGCCGTGCTCGCGCACGCGGCACGCACCGGCGCGGCGCTCACGCCCGAGCGCGTAGAGGTAGTTGTCGAAGTCGACCTGCATCGTGTGGCGCTTGGAGGCGACGTAGCGCTTGAACATCTTCGCGCGCTCCCGCTCCATGTCCTCCCGCAGGGCAGCCGGCGCCGGCAGCGCATACTCGCCCCGCAGATACGCAGCGATCCACTGCCCCTGCGCCTCTGACAGCGGCATGATCGCGCCGAGCGGCTGCAGCAGCCCGACGAAGAAGACGTTGTCGATGTCGGGGTGAAAGACGCGGCGGAACAACGGCAGGTCGTTGTCGGGCGCGCTGATCAGGTTGGCGTCGAAGAACGGAAACGTCACCTTGTAGCCGGTGCACCACACGATCGTGTCGACCTGCTCGACCGAGCCGTCCTCAAAGCACACCTGATCGCCCATCAGCTCTACGATGTTCGGCTTGTAACCGATCTCGCCGTGTGCGACGCGGTTGAGGAAGTCGGCAGAGATCGTCGGGTGCGCGTCGCCGAGGTCGTGGTCGGGGCGCGGCAGCCCATAGTCCTCCATCCGCCCAACGCCAGCACGCAGGAACGCGGTGAAGATCTTCTTGCGGAAGGCCCAGGGGAGCGCGCCGGTGAAGCGGTTGACGCCGATCTGATCCAGCGGCCTGCCGAACAGGTACTTCGGGATGATGTGCGCGCCGCGGCGGGAGCTGAGCCATGTCTTGTCTGCGACAAAGCTCGACTCGACCGCGATGTCCATCGCGCTGTTGCCGATCCCCACCACGACGACGCGTCTGCCCTTGAACGGCTCGTTGTCGACGTAGTGGTGCGCGTGCGTCTGCGCCCCATCGAAGCTGCCGGGGAACGGCGGCTCGGGCCAGCGCGGGTCGTCGTCGCGCGCACGCGCTCGGTCCGCTTTCCGCCCGCGCGGTCCGTTCGGACCGCCCTGCTCTGAACCTGAACCTGAAGGA
>DATFPW010000056.1:0-32527 GCA_035264605.1 Conexibacter sp.
GGCGGCGGGGGCGGCGGGGGCGGCGGAGTGCAGCGCGCCGGATCGGCTGCATGTTCGCCGACCTCCTCCGGGGTCAAGGCGCCGTCGTACACGGCCACACACGCGACCGCGCCGGAAGACTCCTCGCCGCCGAATGAAGAATCGTCCTTGAAGAAGCGCAGGATCCCGGACCTGAGACTGAAATTCGTCCCGGCCCCCTCAGAGAAGGCCCGCAGGTCACCGTCAACATACGCATCAACCGACTGCGTGCCATCGACGTTGCCCTCACTCGTGAGCGCGATCTGAACATAGGAACTCGCCGCGACCGACGGGTCGACGGCGTAGGCCCCGCCGCTGCCATAAAGTCGCACGGCCCCGCTCTGGACGTAGAGGCCCAGGTCAGAGCTCCCGCCGCTGAAGTCGAGCAGCCGCCGGAACCCGGATACCTCAGCCAGTCGGAAAACCATCACGACCGAGAAGCTTGTCTGATCTATGAGACCTGCGGTCGCGAGCGACACGCCGCTGCCTTCGGGGAAGGCCAACAGCTGACGCGTGGTGCCGCCGACCGTCTCGGTCGTGAAGACGTTGCCTGGCGCAAGGTCCACAAGGTCCGGCGCACCGGCGACCTCGGAGCTGCGACTGCCCTGGAGCTGATAGGCCGCCTTGAGGGTGGCTGCCTCAGCCGCGCCACCGCCGGCAAGGATTGCCAGCACCGTCAGGAGGCCTATGAGCCTGCCAATCTCCCGCATCGGGACGCAGGCTACAACAAGACGGAGCGTAATAGACCTGCTTACGGCACTAAGCTGCCGCCAACCGCTCCAACACCCCCAGCACCTCGTCGTCGTGTGTTCTCGGCGACACCTTCGGGATGACGTGCGCGACGACGCCATCGGGGCCGATGATGAACGTGGCACGGAGGGCGCCGAAATAGCGCCGCCCGTACATGCTCTTCTCCGCCCACACCCCGTACTGCTCGCACACCGCATGGTCCTCGTCGGCGAGCAGCGTGAAGTCGAGCGACTGCTTGTCGACGAACTTCTTGACCGCTCTCACCGGATCCGGTGAGACGCCGATCACGACCGCGCCGGCTTCGGCGTAGTTCGGCAGGTGGTCGCGGACACCGCAGGCCTGGACCGTGCAGCCGGGCGTGTCGGCCTTCGGATAGAAGTAGAGGACGACCGTCTTGCCGGCGTAGTCGGCAAGGCTGACGGGGTTGCCGTCCTGGTCGGGGAGGATGAACTGGGGTGCGGTGGCGCCGGTCTCGATCATGCGCCGCAGGCTACTTCAACAGCCGCGACAGCCGCCGGTCCTTGAGCACGCGTCCGTCCGTCTGACAGGTGGGGCAGTACGCGATCACGTAGTCCTCGAAGTGCACCGCCTCAAGCGTCGTGCCACAGCGGGGGCACGGCTTGCCCTCGTGGCGGTGGATCTTCAGCGGCAGCGGGAGTCTGTCCGGCAGCGGGAGCGACAGCGTCTCCGCGTACACCGCGATCGCCGCGCCGAGCCGGTCGACCGTGGCCGCGCGCAGCGCTTCTGCCTCATCCTCGCTCAGGTCCGCCCCGCGCTTGAACGGCGACAGCTTCGCCTCCCACAGGATCTCGTCAACCCATGAGCGGCCGATCCCGGCGATCGTCCGCTGATCGCGCAGGAGCGCGTGCAGCGGCCGTGGCGCTCTGCCGAGCAGCGGCAGGAACGGCGGCGGGTCCGGCCAGGCCTCCGGCCCGAGCGTCGCGAGCGCGTCCTCGGCCTCCAACTCCGAAGCGCGCAGCAGCTTCGCCCAAGCCGCCTGCTTCGTGCCGAACTCGCGCAGCCGCAGCTCGCGCCCGTCGTCGAGTCGAATCAATACACGCGACGTGCGATCTCTCAATCCGGCGCGTCTGTCATACAGCTGCAGGCGCCCGGCCGACATCAGGTGGATCAGCAGCACGAGCCCCGCGTCGCTCTCCACGACGAAGTGCTTGCCGCGGCGTCCCACGCCGGTCAACCGCGTCCCGTCCAACGCTTGCAACGGCGGATCGAACGTCTTCAGCGCGTTCACGCCCGGCGCCAGCGTCGACTCGACGCGGGCACCGCCGATCGCGGCACCGATCAGCCGCGCCGTGATCTCGACCTCGGGCAGCTCGGGCATGCTCCATTTAGGCTAACGGCCGCGCCAAGTGAGGCCGTTGAGACCAGCAACCATCGGGTATCGCTCAGGTTTAAGGTGGACGTTCCGTCACTGTTATGACGGCTTTACGGGAGAGCGAAAGGGTGTTGAGCATGACGAACGAAGACATCCTCCTCATCGCAGGGCCCCAAGGCCGTGACGACGAGCTCGTCGCGGCCGCTGCGGCGCACCATCCCCGGCGCGTCACGGTGCTGATCGAAGCAGACGACCCCAACTGGGGTTGGAGCGAGCAGCGCATCGCATCGACACGCCGCGACCGTCTCGCGACGCTCCTGACCGCCGTCGAGTGCGCCACCGGCGCAACCGTCGTCGGCCTCGTAGGCGAGCCGGCCGAGCTGACGCTCGGCGGCTTTGACGCAATCGTCGGCAGCAACACGTATCTGCGCAGCGCGGCCTAGCCGCACACACCAACGTCCACATCCCTTCCCCCCGAGCGGGCGCCGGCTCCCCCATCCGGCGCCCGCTCACCATGTGTTCGCATAGCGTTCCTCCTGATGAGCGCGATCGTCGACACCCATGCGGACGCCGCAGAGCTGGAGCTGGCTCCGCTGCTGATCCGCGAGCCGCTCGTCGCCTTCCTCGACCAGCACGGGCTCACGCCAGGCGACGGTCAGCTCGAGGCCGAGCCGGTCGGCGAGGGACACTCGAACGTCACCTATCTGATCCGCCGCGGCGGGAGCGAGCTGGTGCTGCGCCGCCCGCCCCGCCCGCCGCTGCCGCCGTCCGCCCACGACGTGCTGCGCGAGGCCTGGCTGCTGCGCGCGATCGAGGGCCAGCCGGTGCGCACCCCGCGCGTGCTCGCGACTTGCGAGGACGACGGCGTGATCGGCGCGCCCTTCTACCTGATGGAGAAGATCTCGGGCGACGTGATCACGACGCAGGTGCCACCCGCACTCGACACGCCCCGGCAGCACGAGGCGATCGTCAACGAGCTGATCGACGCGCTCGTCGAGGTCCACGCCGTCGACTGGCGCGCCTGCGGGCTCGAGGGCTACGGCAAGCCGACCGGCTACCTGGAGCGCCAGCTGCGCCGCTTCGGCGGGCTGTGGGAGCACAACAAGACGCGCGAGATCGCGACGCTCGACCGCGTCACCGCCTGGCTCGCCGACAACCGCCCCGAGTCCGGCCCGGCGACGATCGTCCATGGCGACTACCGCCTCGGGAACGTGATGTACGCGCCGGGAGCAACGGCGCGGCTGAACGCGATCTTCGACTGGGAGCTGGCGACGATCGGCGACCCGCTCGCCGACGTCGGCTACTTGACGGCGACCTATGCGCAGCCCGGCGACCCCGACACCAACTTCACGCGCTTCGCCGTCACGACGCAAGGCGGCTTCCCCACGCGCGCAGAGCTGATCGCGCGCTACGAGGAGCGCTCCGGGCGCTCGATGTCGAACGTCGCCTGGTACGCGACGCTCGCGCTGTGGAAGGCGTCGATCTTCCTCGAGGGCTCCTACAAGCGGCTGCTTGCGGGCACGACCGACGACCCGTTCTTCAAGCTGCTCGACACCGGCGTCCCGGCGCTCGCCGAGCATGCGTGGGCGGTGGCGCATGGCGAGTGAGGTGCGCAGCGGGCTGCTCGTCGACTGGGGCGGCGTCCTGACGACGAACCTGTTCGCCTCGTTCGGGGAGTTCTGCAGAGAGGCCGGCCTGGCGCCAGACACGCTCGTGCAGGCGCTCCGCGGCAACCGCGAGTTCCGCGACGTGCTGATCGCATTCGAGGAGGGCAAGATCGAGGAGCCCACCTTCGAGGAGCGCTTCGGCGGACTGCTGGGCGTCGACCACGCCGGCTTGATCGACCGCCTGTTCGCGCAGGTCGGCCCCGACATGGCGATGCTCGCGGCGGTCCGCAACGCGCGCGCGGCCGGCATCCGCACCGGCCTGATCTCCAACTCGTGGGGCACCCGCCGCTACGACCGCGCGATGCTGGAGGAGCTGTTCGACGGCGTCGTGATCTCCGGCGAGGTCGGCATGCGCAAGCCGGCGCCGGAGATGTACCGGCTCGGTGCGGAGCGTGCCGGCGTCGCGCCCGAGGTCTGTGTCTACGTCGACGATCTGCCGTTCAACCTGCCGCCAGCCGAGGAGCTCGGAATGGCGACGATCCACCATGTCGATACGCCCGCGACGATCGTCGAGATGGAGCGACTGCTCGGCGTCGAGTTGGGCGCCGCAGTCTGACGCGACATACGCGGCGACTAGGATCCGCCGCCGCATGCCTCGCCGCGCCGCACCGCTCGCAACCGCCGTCGTCCTGCTGCTCGCCCTCTCAGGCTGCGGCGACGACAGTCTCACGGCCCAGCAGCTGCACGACCAGGCGACCGCGATCTGCACGAGAACGGCGGCGGCGACCGACCGCATCGTCGTACCGAGCACGCCGTCGCAGGGCGGGCGCTTCCTGCAGCAGGGGCTCGCGCACCTGCGCCCCACCGTCGCGCAGCTGAGAGCGCTGAAGGCGCCCGAGGAGCTGCGCGAGCGCTACGACCGCGCCGTGGAGCTCGCCGGCCAGGAGGCCGCGCTGATCGCGAGACACGAGCGCGCGATCGCCAGAGGCGACGACGTGATCGACACGTACCGCCAGCTCGAGGCTGCGCTCGAACCGCTCGTCATGCAGGAGAACGCCTACTGGCGGGGCCTGCAGATCGATGCCTGCGTGCGCCGCTGAGCGCGGCGCACGCGACTCGATTCCTACGCCCGCTTGCCGCGCCCGTACAGGAACTTGTTGAGCCGCCCGAGCAGCTTCGTCTTGCGCGGGCTGTACGGGAACATGTGAGGGTCCTTCTTGCCGGCGAAGCGCGTCACGAGCAGGGTCTGCTGCTTCGTGTACTTGCGGATCCCGCCGGCGCCGTGGCGCGAGCCGAGGCCGGAGGTCTTCCAACCGCCCATCGGCAGCTCGAGCGTCGTGTAGTTGACCTGCGCGTCGTTGACGCAGACGGCGCCGGCCTCGACGCGGCGGGCGAGCTGCTCGCCGCGCGCGAGATCCTTCGTCCAGACCGACGCCTGCAGGCCGAACGGCGAGTCGTTCGCCAGCTTCAGCGCCTCCTCGTCGTCGCGCACCTTCATGATCGGCAGTGTCGGGCCGAAGGTCTCCTCGGTCATGCACGCCATCGAGTGGTCGACGTCCACGAGCACGGTCGGCTCGTAGAACGCACCCGGCTGGTTGCCGCGCTTGCCGCCGATCAGGACTCTCGCGCCCTTCGCAACGGCATCTCTGACGTGCGCGTCGACGATGTCGATCTGCGGCGGGTAGATCATCGAGCCGATGTCGACGGTGCCCGGCCCGGTCGGGACGCCCTGGCGCAGCGCGCGCACGTTGTCGGCGACCTTTGAGACGAAGCGGTCGTAGACCGGCGCCTCGACGTAGACGCGCTCGACGGAGATGCAGACCTGGCCACCGTTGTTCATCGAGTAGTAAGTGGCGGCGTTCGCAGCGCGGTCGATGTCGGCGTCGGCGAGCACGATCATCGGGTCCTTGCCGCCGAGCTCGAGCCCGACCGGCGTGAGCGTGTTGGCGGCGCGCTGCATCACCTTGATGCCGGTCTCCGTGGAGCCGGTGAACATGACGAAGTCGACCGCGTCGATCAGCGCCTCGCCGGCCTCGCGGCCGGTGCCGGTGGCGACCTGGAAGACGTGCTCGGGGATCCCACAGGCGCGCAGCCCCTCCTCCATCAGCAGGGAGGTGAGCGGGGTCACCTGCGCGGGCTTGAGGACGGCGGCGTTGCCGGCTGCCAAAGCGGGGATGCAGTCGCCAAAGGAGTTCGTCAGCGGGAAGTTCCACGGGCCGATCACGCCGACGACGCCGACGGGCGCGTAGCGCACGACGAGCTTCTTGCCCTTGGTCATCGGGTTCGACGACTTGACGCTCTCGTCGGCGAGGTACTCCGGCGCGTTCTTGGCCCAGAAGCCGAACGCGTTGGCGCAGTACATGACCTCGGCGAGCAGCGCGTCCTCGTAGGTCTTGCCGGTCTCCGAGACGATCGTCTTGATGATCCGGTCGGCGTTGTCGACGGTCCACTTCTGCATGCGCAGGAAGACCTTCGCGCGCTCCTCGAAGCCGAGCGCGTCCCAGGCGGGCTGCGCCACGCGGGCGCGCTCCACCATCGCCGTGACCTCGTCGCGGCTGAGCGCCGGGACGGTCGCGATCGTCTCGCCCGTCGCGGGGTTCTCGACGGAAATGCCCTTGTGGATGCCGGCGCCGTTCTGGACGGCAGCCGGCGCCTGCTCGGTGGTGGCCATGGCGTGCTCCTGTTCGGTGCTCGGCGTCGGGGTCGGATTTGACCCGCGGTCAAGCCTACCGGAGTCCGCGCGGCGTTTGGCCGGCTGGCCAGGACTCGTCCGCGCAGAAAGCGTCCTGTTCTGGCCCGCCCCTGCGAGGCCTGGACAGGACGCTTGCCTCAGCGCGTGAGCGCGAGGCGGCCGTACGCGTTCGCGTTCGGGATCACCTCGTTCGCGTCCGTGCCGAGCCAGCCCTCGATCAGCGACGCGTAGACCTTGCGGAAGTCGACGGTGACCTTGAGGTTGTCGTCGCGGTCGAGGGCGGTCAGGGACGGGTATTCGGTGAGGATCCCGCTCGCCGCGTGTGTGCCCTGCACCCACGCGATCCCGCCGGCGCCGTGGTCGGTCCCGCTCGACTCGTTGCCCTCCGGGCGGCGACCGAACTCCGACCACACGAGCGTCAGCACGCGGTCGGCGACGCCACGCGCCTCCAGGTCGGCCTGGAAGGCGGCAAGCGACTGCGAGACCGATCTGAGCGAGTCGGCCAGCTCGGTCGGCTGGTTGTCGTGCGTGTCGAACTCGCCGTTCGCGTCGACGGAGGCGAGCCGCACGCCGAGCGGCTGCGCGACAAGCGCGGCGACGCGCGAGAGGCGCCGCCCGAGGTCGTCGTCCTCCGGATAGGCGACGGGCGGCGCGAGCGGATCGACGTCGTCGTGCTCGGCGTATGGCGCGAGGCGGTCGCCGACCGACTTGGCGAGCCGGGCGGCGGTGTGGACGGCTTCGGGGCCGTCGCCGTGCACGCGCGCGTCGGACATGCGCGCCCACGCCGCTCGCATCTGCCGCTCCTGCTGGCCGCCGATCCCCCAGATGTCGAGCCCGACGTCGTTGGGCGACTCCAGTGCAGCGACCGGCGCGGACGCGGTCGCGAGCACCGGCGACAGCGTCGAGGAGAGCGACAGGCCCTGGAGCGGGTTGTCGCGCGAGCCGTGGTGGTCGAGCCAGCGGCCGAGCCAGCCGGGCGCGGCCCGCTCCGTGACGAGGCCGGTCTCCCAGAAGTGGCGCGAGTGGAAGTGCGAGAGGTCCGGGTTCGCGTAGTCGATCCCCGGCATGAAGCCGATCTTGCCGGCCTCGAACAGGCCCTTCACGCCGCCGTTCAGTCCCTCGGCGAGCGACGGGTGGATGCCGAGCCCGGTCGTGCCGAGCGCCGGCGGCGCCTGGAGCTCCATGCCGCCGCGCAGGTCGGCGTACTGGCCGTAGGCGCCGATCGGCGGGAGCGTGTCGAGCAGGTCGCAGCCGCCGGGCAGGAAGACGCTGAGGAGCACACGGGCGCCGGGCGCCTCCGCCGCGCTCGCCTGCGCCGCCTCGAAGATCCGCCCGAACGGCATCGCCTGGTTGGCCCAGATCGTCAGGCCGCCGCCCAAGGCGCCCATCAGCGCCTGCCGGCGCGTGAGTCCCGAGCTCAACCAGCGATCGCGCGTGGCCGCGCTCGTCTGGCGGAAGTCGTCGCAGCCCTTGTGGACGGAGCGCGGCATCAGTGCAGTTGGCTGTCCGGGCAGACGAGCAGGAGGTGACGCAGCGTCGCCTGCAGCGCCTCGCCTCGCCAGTCGGCCTTGTCGCGCCAGTCGGGGTCGAGGTCGTCGAAGAAGTGAGCGGCGAGATGGACGAGCGCCGCTCTCGTGGCCGGCGAGACCTGCGGCTCGGCGACCGCTCTCCACGCCAGCTCATACGCCTCCTGGGCGGTGAGCGTCGCCGGGGCGCTGCCTCTGCGAACTCTCGGTCGCCCGTAGTTCACGACGTAGTTGCCGAGCGTGAAGCGCTGGCGCATCGAGTTGGACGACATCCACGCCGGGCCCCAGTCCCAGCCGGCGACGCTCGGCGGGTAGAACGGGTACTGCCCCATCGTCTCGAGCAGCCACGTCGGGTAGCCCTGGACGATGTGCGAGCCGGTCGTGCGCAGCGCGCCGGCGACGTAGACGACCGGGCACTTGACGAGATCCGGCGCGTCGAGCTTGCGGTAGAGCTGCGGGTGCTCGAGGATCGCCCGCACGAGCGGCTTGATTCTCAGGTCGTTCGCGCGATAGGTGGCGACGAGCGCGCGCACGGTCTCCCGGCTCGGCGGCGTCGCGACGAAGAAGCTCCACAGCTTCTCGACGAGGAACGGCGCGTGCTTCGGGTGCGCGACGACGAGGTCGAGCACGTCGTCGACGCCGAACGGGCCACGTCTGCCGAGCAGCGTCTTCACACCGTCGTCGTGCTCGTCGGCCTCGTACTGGATCGTCACGGTGCCGTTGTCGTGCCAGTCGGCGATGAAGCCGGTCAGCGCACGTGCCGCCTCGCGCACGTCGCGCTCGGAGTAGCCGGTGCCGAGCGTGAACAGCTCCATCAGCTCGCGCGCGAAGTTCTCGTTCGGCGCGTCCTTCGTCGAGCCGGCGAGCGACAGGAACAGCTGCATCGCCGGATCGCGGGTGACGTCGCCGAGCAGGTCGCGGAAGGAGCCGAGCGCGCGGCGGCGCAGCATGCGGTTCTGCGCGAGCATCATCGGCGTGTCCTGATCGGACGTCGCGAAGTGGTCGTGCCAGAAGAGCGTCATCTTCTCTTGCAGCGGATACGTCGTGCGGACCATGCGGTCGAGCCACCACAGAACGTTGTCGCCCCACTCGTTGAGGGGATCGAGCGTGCGACCGTCGACGCGTGGCTCGAGGCCGCGCAGCTGCGCACCGCCGGGGGGTCCGTTCACGACGAAGTCGAGCGTCGCCGTCTTGCCCCGCTTGGCCCAGCGGCGCGCCTCGACCGGCGTCGCACCGAAGCCGGCGCGCCAGAAGAGGCGGCGGACATGCGCCTCGGTCCAGCCCGCGCTGCCGGCGCTCGGCTGCCGCGCCCGTCTGTGCGCCTGCCGGCGGCCGTGTCTGCGTCTGGCGGCTCTGCGCGCGCGTCTGCGGCGGCGGGCGGCCTCGGCGACCGGCTCGTCCGCCACGACGGCCTGTGCGGCCTCCGCGACCCCGACCGCGCTCATCTCGTCACCTTCAGCGTCGTGCGCATGCCGCGCGCCTCGTGGTCGGCGAGGTCGCAGATCAGCCGGTAGGTCCCCGGGGCGAGCGGCAGCTGCAGCGTGACGCGCCTGCCGGCTCTCACCTCACCGGTCCGCGCGAGCTCGTGGCCGCCCAGGGTGCGCACCACGAGGTCGTGCCCGTCCTCGCCGTAGTTGGCGAGGTTGAAGCGCACTGTCCCGCGCGGGACACTCGTGCGATAGGCGGCAAGGCGGTACTCGCGCGCGCCGACGCCGACAGACGTCGTGGGGAGCTGGCGGCGGGCGTCAGCCGGACCGGCGGCGACCAGGGCAGCAAGCAGCAGCGCGCCGAGCACGCCACCGGCGAGGACCGTCCTGCGCCACACGACCATTGCCTCGGTCATCGGCACCGGTGCGGCGGCGCTTGATCGGGGCAAGGCCCCATGCGCCGCCGCCGGTCAGCCAGCGAACAGCCGGCGCCGCCAGCGCTGGCGGCGCCGCACGGCTGCGCGTCAGTCGGCCAGCTCGATGCGCTCGATCGTCGGCGGATCGATCGGCCGATCGCCGGGACCCGTCTCGACGCCCTCGATCTTGTCAACCGTGTCCATCCCCTCGACGACGCGGCCGAAAACGGTGTGCTTGCCGTCGAGCCACGGCGTCGCCTTCGCGGTGACGAGGAAGAACTGCGAGCCGTTCGTGTTCGGGCCGGCGTTCGCCATCGCGAGCGCACCGCGGACGATCTTGTTGTCGTTGATCTCGTCGATGAACGTGTAGCCGGGGCCGCCGGTCCCGGTGCCCTGCGGGCAGCCGCCCTGGATCATGAAGTCGGGGATCACGCGATGGAAGATGATGCCGTCGTAGAAGCCTCTCTCCGCCAGCTCGCGGAAGTTGGCGACCGTCTTCGGCGCGTCGTCGTCGAACAGCTCGAGCACGATCGTGCCGTGCGTGGTGTGCATCGTGGCCTGCGACATCGGCGGCCTCCTCGTCGGGGTCGGGACAGCGACCCTACTACCCGCGACTCAGAACCTGTTTCAAGATGACGGCGAGTCGGATGGCGCCGGATCGTGATTGATCCCGCCCGCCCTCGCCGCACGTGATGTGAAGGCGCAGCCATGCTGCGTCGAACATCGCGGGTGGCGATTCCGGCGCCGCGAGACGGTGCCAGCCGGCCGACGTCGTCGCAGGAACAGGTTCCTACCCGGCGATCTCCGCCAACCGGTCGACAAACGGCGCCTGCGCCGGCAGCAGCTTCTTGCGCGCGGCCGGCAGCCGGAACCAGCCCGCGCGGTCGACCTCGGGGAACGTCTGCAGCCTGCCCGAACGCGGCGGCCATTCGAGTTCGAAGGTCATGCTGACGATCCCGTCCGCGTCGAGATCGCGTTCAAGCCCCCACGCGCTCACGACCTTGCCGCTCTTCTGGCGCACCTCGCCGAGCGAAAGCAGCTCCTCAGCGGGAATGTCGCGGAACGCGGCGCCGGTCTCCTCCTCCAGCTCGCGCAGTGCGCACGCACGCTCCTCCTCGCCAGGGTCGACCTCGCCCTTCGGAATGCTCCACGCGCCGCCGTCCCGTCTCGCCCAGAACGGCCCGCCCGGATGCACGAGCAGCACCTCCAGCTCGCCGCCGTCCGCGCGCCGGAACAGCAGGATCCCCGCGCTGCGCTTGGCCACGACTCAGCCCCCGTCTGTCACAGGACGACTACGGATGTGCAAATTCTCTGTGCCGATGCTCGTGATTCCCATCGCGATAGTGCGGTCCGCCGACAAGCTGTCGGACGTGAAGTATCGTGACTTGCTGAAGCAGCTCAATGCAGACGGCTGGGAGATCGTCGTGACCCGAGGCAGCCATCGGCAGCTCAAGCATCCGGTCAAGCGCGGTCGCGTCACCGTCGCCGGGAGGACTGACGTATGTCGATGAGGAGCTATCTCGTGGTGATCGAGCGCGGCGAGCGCAACTTCTCCGCCTACGTTCCCGACCTCCCGGGCTGCATCGCGACAGGCGCCACGCGTGACGAGACGGTCGAGCGGATGCGCGAGGCGATCGCGTTGCACATCCAGGGACTGCATGCCGACGGCGAGGCGGTCCCTGAGCCGGTCACGAGCGCCGAGCTCGTCGCGGCTTAGCCGCGAACCGGCTCGAGGCGCAGGCGGCGCCCGCCGACCTCGCTGCCGTCGACCTGCTCGACGACGCGCTCGGCCTCATCAGCGGGGACGTCGAGGAAGGCGAAGCGGTCGAGCAGGCGGACGTTGCGGATCGACTCGCCGTCGAGGCCCGTGGCGGTGGTGATCGCGTGGATGACGTCCTTCGGCTCCAGCCCGTCGGCGCGGCCGCCGGCGAGCACGAGGCGCGTGCGGGCACCGTCGTCGCCGTTCGCCGAGGCGTGCGGCTTGGAGTGGCGCTTGGGCTTCGCCTCCACTTTCAGCGCGGCGACCTTGGCGCCGGCCGTCCACGGCGACATCGGCGTCGAGGTGTGGCGCTCGATCGCCTCGACGTCGCGCTTCTGGCGCGGCTCATAGAACGTGATCGCGCGACCCGAGCGGCCGACGCGGCCGGTGCGGCCGATGCGGTGCACGTAGACGTCCGGCGAGGTCGGGACGTCGAAGTTGATGACGTGCGTCACTGACGAGATGTCGAGCCCGCGCGCGGCGACGTCGGTCGCGACGAGGATTGGCAGGCGTCCGCTCTTGAACGCGAGCATCACGCCGTCGCGCTGCCCCTGACTCATGTCGCCGTGCAGCGCCTTCACGTTCATGCCGCGATCGCGCAGGCGGCGGAACAGCTGGTCGCAGCGGATCTTCGTGCGCACGAAGACGATCGCCTGATCCGGTCGCTCGGCCTCGAGCACGTCCGCAAGCGCGTCGTCCTTCTCCTTCGCACCGACCTCGAGCGAGAACTGCTCGACCGTGTCGACGGTGAGCGTTGCCGCTCTCACCTTCACGAGCACCGGGTCGTAGAGGTAGCGCTCGGACAGCGCGCGAATCTCGGGCGGCATCGTCGCCGAGAAGAGTGCCGTCTGACGGCTGCCGGGCGTGAGCGAGAGGATCTTCTCGACGTCCTCGAGGAAGCCGAGGTCGAGCATCTCGTCGGCCTCGTCGAGCACGACGAAGCGGCAGTCGTGCAGCACGAGCGAGTGGCGCGAGATGAGGTCCTTCACGCGCCCGACGGTGCCGACGACGATGTGCCCGCCGGCGCGCAGCTGCGCCTGCTGCGAGCGGATCGGCGCGCCGCCGAAGACGGCCACGACGTCGACGCCCTTGCGCGCGCCGTATGCGCGCAGCGCCTGCGTCACCTGGATGCACAGCTCGCGCGTCGGCGTCAGCACGAGCGCCTGGACCTCGGAGACGGCCGGATCGACGGACTCGATCAGCGGCAATCCGAACGCGGCCGTCTTGCCCGAGCCGGTCTGGGCCTGGCCGATCACGTCCGAGCCGGCCAGCAGCGGCGGGATGCCCTGCTCCTGGATCGGGCTGGGCGATTCGTAGCCGACGTCGCGCAGGGCGTCGAGGAGAGTGTCGGAGAGGCCGAGCTCGGCGAAGGTCGTCACGCGACCTGAGACTAGTCGGAAGCGCGCCGCGAGGTCGCGTGGGCAGCGACCCAGCGCACGAACGCCCCGACTCCGATGGCAACCGCAGCCACTGTGAACACGAACAGCGCGATCAGCACGAGAATCGCTCTCGTGTCCATGTCGTAGTCGTCGGATCGGCCGAGCAAGGCGCCGATCAGCAGGAGGAGGGCGATCGCCGACGCACCCCACAGTGCCCGCAGGCCGACCGCCAAGCCGGTCGCGAAGGAGCCGATCAGAAGCGCCAGGAGCTGCATCCACAGCTCCAGCTCGACGCCGATCGCAGCCGTCATGGCAATCCCGACGCACACCGCCGGGACTGCGATCCACGCCGCGGCGCGCTGCATGCCTACGCCTTCGGGTCGAGCAGCAGCTTGCCGGTGGTGCGGCGTTCGGCGAGGTCGACCTGCGCGCGGGCGGCCTCGGAGAGCGGGTAGGTCTCCCCGACGACGACTCTGATCTCCCCGCGCGCGGCGAGGCCGAACAGCTCCGCCAGCGGCTCCTCGACCATGTCGCGACGGCCCATGCAGTGCATGAACCAGAAGCCGACGACGGCGCGCGACTTGCGCATCAGCGCCCCGCTTCGCACCTCGTTCTGCTCGCGCGAGGCGATCCCGTAGGTGACAAGCCGCCCGAACGGCGCGAGCGCGTCGAGGCATGCGTCGAAGACGGCGCCACCGGCCATCTCGAAGACGGCGTCGACTGGCTTGCCGTCGTTCGCCGCGAGGATCCGCTCCTTCATCCCCTCCGGGTCGGCGTCGATCGCGGCGTCGGAGCCGAGCTCCAGCGTCAGCGCGCGCTTCTCCTCGCTCGAGGCGACGGCGATCACGCGACCGGCGTCGAAATGCTTGCCGAGCTGGACCGCGAGCGAGCCGACGCCGCCGGCCGCCGCAATCACGACGACCGACTCGCCGGGCGCCACGCGCCCGCAGGTCTTGTAGAGGTGCCAGGCGGTGAGGCCCTGCACGATCATCGCCAGCGCCGTGCCGTCGTCGACCCCCTCGGGGATCGAGTAGGTGAGCGCCTCGTGCACGGCGACGTACTCGGCGTAGCCGCCGTTGCCGCACAGCGCGATCACGCGCTCGCCTGTGTCCGTCCGCACGCCCGCGACCTCGGTGCCCGGGATCAGCGGCAGCGTCGCTCTCGCGAGGTAGGAGTTCTCGCGCTGGTGTGTGTCGGCGAAGTTCATGCCGGCACGCGTCACCTCGACGAGCACCTCGCCGGGGCCGGGCGTCGGCGTCGGCAGCTCGACGAGTCTCAGGACTTCCGGTCCGCCGAACTCCTGCAGCTGGATCGCGCGCATGTGAGCGGCAGGCTACTCAAACCCGGCACGTCCCCCCACCGCTACGCTTCCCCACTTCCCGCACCCGACCGAAAGACCCACCACGATGTCGCTCACCGTCGTCGGATCGATCGCCTTCGATGCCGTCTCCACGCCGTTCGGCAGTCGCGAGAAGATGCTCGGCGGCTCGGCGGTGCACTTCTCGCTCGCCTCGTCGTTCTTCACCGACGTGCGCGTCGTGGGCCCCGTCGGCGACGACTTCGGCGATGACGAGTACGGCGTCCTGCACGGGCGCAGCGTCATCACCGACGACATCGAGCGCGTCCCCGGCGGCGAGACGTTCTTCTGGCGCGGGCACTACGAGTACGACCTCAACACCGCGCATACGGACGACACGCGGCTGAACGTCTTCGGCGACTTCGCGCCGAAGCTGAGCGACGCGTCGCGCGACTGCGACGTCCTGTTCCTGGCGAACATCCAGCCGGACCTCCAGCGCGAGGTGCGCGAGCAGTGCTCCGGCGCGAAGTTCGTCGCGCTCGACTCGATGAACCTGTGGATCGAAACGGCGCGCGACTCGCTGATCAAGACGATCGAGCAGGTCGACTGCGTGATGCTCAACGACGCGGAGATCCGCCAGCTGACGCGCAAGCCGAACCTCGTGCAGGCGGCGCGCGAGATCCGCGCGATGGGGCCGAAGGTCGTCGTCGCCAAGCAGGGCGAGTACGGCGCGGCGCTGCTGACCGAGGAAGGGTTCTTCGGACTGCCGGCCTTTCCGCTGGAGACGGTGCTCGACCCGACCGGCGCGGGCGACTCGTTCGCCGGCGGTTTCGTCGGCTGCATCGCCGCACACGGCGGCGAGGACCTCTCGGCCGAGACGCTGCGCCGGGCGATGGCCTACGGCACCGCGATCGCCTCCTACAACGTCGAGGAGTTCGGGACCGAGCGCGTCCGCCGGCTCACACGCGAGGAGATCGTGGCCCGTGTCGGCGAGCTCCAGCAGATCACGCAGTTCGCCGACGCCCCGCTCGCGCTGCGCGCGTAAGCCCGACGCACCGACACAAGGCGTGACAGCAGCCCCCGACGGCGGGTAGCATCGGCAGCAATGGAGTGGACGGGCTTTCTGTTCCTCATGCTGGCGCTGAAGATCCCGCTCGGGATGCTGCTGTACCTCGTCTGGTGGGCCGTCAGACAGACGCCCGACGACGAACAGCAGCCGCGCGGGGAAGGCGACGGCGGCTCACGCGTCGACGACCCGCCGCGGCGTTCCTCGCCGCCTCGCCCGCGCCGCGGCCCGCACGGCGACCCCGTGCCCGGCGCGCCGCCGCGCGTGCGCACGACGGTCGCCCGCGCGCGCACGCCGGAGCGGTGATCCGCCGCGACTGGCACACTTCGCGCCCATGACGACGCCGCCGACCTCGGTGCTGTCCGACGGCACGATTCTCGAGCTCGTCGAGGCGGGCCGCATCAGAATCGACCCGTGGGATCCCGCGCTCGTGCAGCCGGCGAGCGTCGACCTGCGTCTCGGCGACACGTTCCGCGTCTTCGACAACCACCGCATCGCGGCGATCGACCTGCGCGAGCGGCCGGCGAACCTGACGTCCGAGGTGCGCATTGCGCCCGACGAGGCGTTCGTGATCCACCCCGGCGAGTTCTGCCTCGGCCGGACGCTCGAGTGGGTCGAGCTGCCCGACGACATCGTCGCGCGGATCGAGGGCAAGTCCTCGCTTGGACGCCTCGGCCTGATCGTGCACGCGACCGCCGGCTTCTGCGATCCAGGCTGGAAGGGCACGCTCACGCTTGAGCTGAACAACCTCACGCGCGTCCCGATCAAGCTCTCCCCCGGCGTGCTGATCGCCCAGCTGTCCTTCATGACGCTCGACCGCCCGGCACAGCGTCCGTACGGCAGCGCCGAGCTCGGCTCTCACTACCAAGGCCAGCGGGAAGCGACGGAGAGCCGGTATGGGTCGCCCGGCCGCGCCCCCGCCGCGGGCTGATCTGCCCCACGGCAGCCGGTCTGTGCGTTAGGCTCGCGCGCCATGCTGACCCTTCTCGCAGTCGTCGTGGAGCACTCGTCCGACGAGGGTTCGAAGACGGCCTTCTACGTCGCCGCCGGCGCGTTGGCCTGCTGGGCGGTCCTGCTCGGCGCCTTCGGCGTCATGCGCCCAGCCTTTCCACGCGGCAATGGCCCGGCTCGCGCCGTGATGCTCGTCAGCGGCCTGCTGATGGTCACCACGATGGCGTGCGCCGTCATCACCGCCTCGTAGCGCTTTCTCCGTCTGAACGGTCGCGTCTTCACAACCCGGAGATCGGCTCGCCGTGCCGATCCGGTAGAACAGGTGTGAGACCGAGCACGCATTCAGGGAGAGCCATGGGCACCGAGACCGCTAGCAATGGAGTATCCGAGGGGGGCGTAGCCGCGGCCGCCCCAACGCTCTCGGTGACGGACAACCGCACGGGACAGCAGTACGAGCTCCCGATCACCGACGGCACGATCCGCAGCATCGATCTGCGCCAGATCAGAACCGACGCCGACGACTTCGGCCTGATGACGTACGACCCTGCGTTCATGAATACCGCCTCGTGCCGTTCGGCGGTCACGTTCATCGACGGTGACAAGGGCATCCTCGAGTACCGCGGTTACCCGATCGAGCAGCTGGCGGAGCAGTCCTCCTACCTCGAGGTTGCCTACCTGCTGATCCACGGCGAGCTGCCGACGCAACCCCAGCTCGACGCGTGGACGCACGAGATCACGATCCACACGTTCGTGCACGAGAACGTCAAGGAGTTCATCCAAGGGTTCCGCTACGACGCGCACCCGATGGGGATGCTGCTCGCCTCGGTCGGCGCGCTCTCGACGTTCTATCCCGAGGCGAACCAGATCAAGAACGCGCAGCTGCGCTACGAGCAGATCATCCGCCTGCTGGCGAAGATGCCGACGCTCGCCGCGTTCGCCTACCGCCACAACCGCGGGATGCCGTACGTGTATCCCGACAACGACCTCTCCTACGCGGGCAACTTCCTCGGCATGCTGTTCAAGATCGCCGAGCTGAAGTACCAGCCGGACCCGCGCATCGAGAAGGCGCTCGACGTGCTCTTCATCCTGCACGCCGACCATGAGCAGAACTGCTCGACGAGTGCCGTGCGCAGCGTCGGCTCCTCGCAGGTCGACCCGTACTCGGCGCTGGCTGCCGGCATCGGCGCGCTCTACGGCCCGCTGCACGGCGGCGCGAACGAGCAGGTGCTGCGGATGCTGCACCGCATCGAGCGCGTCGAGAACATCCCCGGCTTCATCGAGGGCGTCAAGAACGGCGACGAGCGCCTGATGGGCTTCGGCCACCGCGTCTACAAGAACTACGACCCGCGCGCGAAGATCATCAAGAAGGCCGCGCAAGATGTGTTCGAGGTGACGGGCACGAACCCGTTGCTCGACATCGCGCTCGAGCTCGAGAAGATCGCCCTGGAGGACGACTACTTCGTCTCGCGCAAGCTCTATCCGAACGTCGACTTCTACTCGGGCCTGATCTACGAGGCGCTCGGGATGCCGGTCGAGATGTTCCCGGTGCTGTTCGCGATCGGGCGCACGAGCGGCTGGATCGCGCAGTGGCTGGAGATGATCGAAGACGGCGAGCAGAAGATCGCGCGTCCGCGCCAGATCTACACCGGCGCGCGCGTACGGGACTACGTCCCGATGGGGATGCGCTCCTAGCGCGTCCCTTCGCGGCGCCGCAATCGCGGCGCCGCTCGCCGGCCGGGCGCCGGGCTAAGCTCGCGCCGATGGCCGGCTCCTACCGTCTGCTCGTGCGCGAGGGCCCGCGCGTCACGCGAGCGCGCCATGGCTCGCTCGAAGCGGCGTTCGAGGATCTCGCGGCGCACCTCTCGCGCCTGAGCGAGCAGTCGCCGCGCAAGCCGATCGAGCTGCCGACCCGCAGTTTCGAGCCGATCGCGCAGGTGGTGGCGCGCGCGGAGCTGAGCGGGCCGCAGCGACTGCTGCCGCGCCTGCGCGCGGGCATCGACGTGCGCGGCGACGGCTCCGCCGAGGCGTGGACCGGCCGTGCGAGCCGCCAGGTGATCGAGCAGGAGGACGGCGAGTCCGCGGTCGCGGCGCTGCGGCGGGTGCTTGGCGCTCCGTAGCGGTTTTACTACCTTGGGAGTATGGCGACGATCCCGCAAAAGGACCTGCGCAATAACGTGGCCGAGGTGCTGCGGCGCGCCGAAAGCGGCGAGGACCTGACAATCACCGTATCCGGCCGTCCCGTGGCGCATCTCGGCCCTTTGGAGCACGACCCGTGGGCGCCCGCAGCGAAGGTGCGCCACGTGTGGGACACGCCAACGCCGGTCGGCCTCTCCGAAGACATCGAGCGTCTCGATGTCGGCCTCGTCGATCCGTTTGCGTCGACGTGAGGGCGATCCTCGACACGTCGGTGCTGATCGCCGATGACGCCCCCACGGGACTCGACGTTGCGATCAGCGCGGTGTCCCTCGGTGAGTTGCAGTTCGGGCTGCTGCTCGCCGATGACGACGCGGAGCGCGCACGACGCGCACTGCGACTGGCGACGATCGAGTCGTCGTTCTCGCCACTATCCGTCGACGCCGCCGTCGCCCGCGAATGGGGTGTGCTTGCCGCCCTCGTGGCGCGCCGCGACGCGCAACCGCGACGCCGCCAGGCCGACCTGCTGATCGCGGCCACTGCGCGCGTGCACGACGCACTGCTGCTCACGCACAACGTCGCCGACTTCACGCACGTCGCCGACGAGGTGCGCGTCGCGCGGCCGCAAGACGCAGCCGGCTCGTAGGGCCGTCAGGCCGCGAGCGCGAGCTGAGCCGCGTAGGGGCCGCGGCCGGTGAGGCAGTGGGCGCCGCAACGGGCGGCGAGCGCGAGCGCGTCGTCGATCGACATGCCGGCGGCGAGGCCGTAGGTGAGACCGGCGGCAAACGAGTCGCCGCAGCCATAGGCGTCGACCGGCGGGCCGGGAAGCGCCGCAGCCGTCCACGAGCCGCCCGCGCCATCTGCGCCCTCCCAGCGCCCGCCGCGCGAGCCGTCGGTCAGCACCGTTGCGCGGCGCGGCGCCGGCAGCGCCTCCAACCCGGCGCGCTCCTTCTCGTCACGGCCGCTGGCGATCAGCACGTCGGGCGCGACGTCGCCGGCCAGCAGCGCGTCGGCCGCGCGCGACGTCGCGACCAGCACGCGCGCGGTCCGCGCCGCGCGCGCGGCAGCGCCATCGCCGCCGGTCAGGTAGACGCCGTCGGCGTCGGCGAGCCGCTCCCACGGCAGCGGGTCCGCGCCGTGCGGGACGAGCCGATCTCCGAGCACGGTGATGGTGCGCTCGGCCGCCGCGTCGAGGTGCGTAAAGGCGCGGCGCTGTGGACGCTCGTGGATCGCCGCGTGCAGCTCGAGGCCGTGCTCGTCACGCAGCTCGGCTGCCGCCAGCCGGCCGCGCTCATCGTTCCCGAGCACAGTGAAGAACATCGCGGTGCCGGCGAGCTTGTGCAGCTGCACGGCCGCCACCGCGCCGCCGCCTGCCGCGAGCTCGAACGTGTCGGTCGCGGTGGCGATCTCGCCCGCGACCGGCATCCGCTCGACGAGCGCGAAGTCGAGCCACTCGACGTGGCCGACCACCGCGACGCGCGGTCGAGGCCGCTCACGCACGCTCACAGCACCAGCGTTTCGCCGTGGCGGCGCAGCCAGCCGGCGTGGGCTCGGTAGTCGGGGCAGCGTCCGGAGAGCAGCGCCCAAAAGCGCGGCGAGTGGTCCATCACCTCGAGGTGACAGACCTCATGCCAGACGACGTAGTCGAGCACCGGCGCGGGCGCGAGCAGCAGCCGCCAGTTGAACGACATCGCGCCGGTCGCCGAGCAGCTCGCCCAGCGTGTGCGCTGACCGCGAATCGTCAGGCCGCTGTAGGCCGTGCCAGCCGCGGCGGTCGCGGCGTCGAGCCGCAGCGCGATCTCGGTGCGCGCCTGGCGGCGATACCAGCGCTCGAGCGCAGGCCGGTAGTCCTCCTCTCCTCCAGGGACGAGCAGCGTCTCGCCACGGCGATGCACGCGCGTGCGACCCGTCTCCGCGGCCAGGGCGAGCGCCTCGCCGAGGTAGGGGACGCTTGCCCCGCGTGCCGCCACCAGCGCGCGCGTGCGCTGCAGCTCGGCCATGCGCCGCTCGATCCACGGCCGCAGCTCGCGGATCGCCGCAGCCGCCTCGCGCTCAGCGGCGCGACGCGGCAGAACCACCTCGACCCCGTGCGCCGGATCGACGCGAACGCGCACGCGGCGCGCGCGATCCGAGCGCCGTACGCGATAGTCGAATCCCGGCTCGTCGTGTGCCACCGCGCAGCAGGGTACGCTGGCGGCGCGATGGAGCGCTGGCGCGTGCAGCTTCCCCCCGGTGTTCGGCCGCCGCTCGAGGTGTTCGTCAACGGCGTGCCGCAGCAGGAGGGGATCGACTTCGAGCTCGCGCGCAATGGCGACGCGCTGCTGTTCAGCCACGAGCTGGTGCAGGAGGGCAAACTCGGCTTCTGGCGTTGGTTCCTCGGCGCCTGGGGGATCGGGACCTACCGCCGCAACGACGAGGTCGACGTGCGCTACACGCGCGACGGGCGCACGCTCGTGGCGCAGGGTCTGGCGGTGGCACCTCCGTCGTCGGACTGATACCGATCGATCACATATCCCTACAACGGGTCATTTTGTGATCGATCGGTAGCATTTGGGCCCTGAGGGGGGTATGGTGATCGATCGGTATCACTATGGCCCGGATCGACCACCCCTCCCAGCTCGCAGCCGAGTTGCGCGCCCGTCGAGCGGCGCTGCAACTCACCCAGGACGAAGTCGCGGACGTCGTCGGCGTCAACCGCCGCGTCATCGGTGAGCTGGAGCGCGGCAAGGTCACGGTGCGCTTCGAGATCGTGCTCGCGGTCGCGCACGCGCTGGGGCTCGACGTCGAGCTGAGACAGCGCGCGCGATGAACGAGGAGTTGATCGCCTACCTCGCGGACCGGCGAGCTGGGCGACTGATCCGCAAGGACAACGGCAACCTCCAGTTCCGCTACGACGAGGGCTACGCGGGACCGCCGCTGTCGCATGCCTTGCCGCTCCAGGAGGAGGCCCATCCGCATGCCGTCTGCCGTGCGGTCTTCGGTGGACTGCTGCCGGAGGGGGACGGTCGCGAGACGCTCGCCCGCGTCCTCGGCGTCTCCCCGGGGAATGACTACGGCCTGCTCGCCGAAGTCGGCGGCGACTGCGCCGGAGCGATCACGCTGCTCGCTCCTGAAGCGACGCCGGACGCCGCTCCGAGCGTGCGGGCGATGGACGACGAGCAACTCGACACGATCCTGCGCGCCTTGCCGCGGCGACCCCTTGGCGCCGCCCCCGAAGAGGGAGTACGGCTTTCGCTCGCCGGCGCGCAGCCGAAGCTGCCGGTCGTGATCGAGGATGGTCGTGTCGCGCTGCCGCTCAATTCTGCGACGGCCACGACGCACATCCTCAAGCCGGAGCCCGACCGCTTCCCCGGACTCGTCGCGAACGAGTTGTTCTGCATGCGGCTCGCACGGGTCGCAGCGCTGCCGGTCGCGAACGTCGAGCGGGCGGCGACCGTCTCGGGCTTGCCCTATCTGATTGTCGAGCGCTACGACCGTGACCTCACGCACGACCCGATCCGACGGCTGCACCAGGAGGACGTCTGCCAGGCGCTCGGAATCCCGTCCGACCGCAAGTACCAGAACGAGGGCGGCCCGGGCATCCGCGAGACGGTGGAGCTGCTGCGAAGTGCGACGGGTGTGCCGGCGCAGGAGCTGCCGCGCTTCTGGGAGGCGCTCGTCTTCAACTGGCTGATCGGCAACTGCGACGCGCACGGCAAGAACTTCTCGCTCCTCTACGACACGGGAGCCCCAACGCTCGCGCCTCTGTACGACCTCGTCAGCACCGCCGCCTACGAGGAGCTGACGACGCGGCTCGCGATGCGGATCGACGGCGTCACGGAGCTTGGTCAGGTCGGGATGGAGGCTTGGGTCGCGCTTGCCGCCGAGGTCGGCGTCAGCGAGCGCTTCGCACGGCGCACGACGAGCGCAATCGTCGAGCGAGTGCAGACGGTGACCCTCGACGCCGCGACCGAAGCGCTCGACAGCAGCGTCGTCGTCGAGATCGTCAGACGGATCCTGTCGATCCGTCTGTGACGCTCAGCCCGCGATAGCCCCAAGCGCGGGCTCGCCGCCCGCGCGGCGCTCCCAGGGGCGCTGGAGGCGCAGGGCGGAGAGGATCGCGCGCGTGGCGGGCGAGCGGTTGAGCGTGTAGAAGTGGATGCCCGGTGCGCCGCGGGCGAGCAGCTCGGCGCACTGCAGCGTCGCGTAGGCGACGCCGAGGTCTATGACGGCGGCGGGGTCGTCGCGGCGGGCGTCGAGTGCGTCGAGCAGCGGGGCGGGTATCGTCGCGCCGCACATCTGCGTGAAGCGCTTTATCTGCTCCGCGTTCGTGATCGGCATGATCCCCGGGACGATCGGGACGTCTATCCCGGCGGCGCGCGCGTCCTCGACGAAGCGGAAGTACGCCTCGTTGTCGAAGAATAGTTGCGTGACGAGCACCTTCACGCCCGCGTCGACCTTCTCCTTCAAGTGCGCGAGATCGGTCTCGCGGTCGGGCGCCTCCGGGTGTACCTCCGGGTAGCAGGCGCCGACGAGGCAGAAGTCGTACGAGCCGGCGGCGAGTTCCGCAAGCTCGGTCGCGTAGCGCAGGCCGCCCTCGGTCTGGACGAAGGCCGTCTCACCGCGCGGCGGGTCGCCGCGCAGCGTCAACACGTTGTCGATGCCGGCGTCGCGCATCTGGTCGAGCGCGCCGCGCAGGTCGTCGACCGTCGCGCCAACGCAGGTGAAGTGCGCCATCGCCTCGAGACCGTGCGTGGCGCGGATGTTGGTGACGATCTCGATCGTCTTCTCGCGCGTCGAACCGCCCGCGCCCCACGTGACGGACACGAACGCCGGCTCGAGCGCCCGCAGCGCCGCGAGCGCCTCGTAGAGGTTTCTCTCGCCCTCCTCCGTCTTCGGCGGGAAGAACTCGAAGGAGAAGACCGGGTCGCCGTCGGCGGCGATGATCTCGTCGATCCGCATCGTCCGAGCAGTCTAGCCGGGCGCGTCGCCATCACTGGTCGCATCGACCCACTTCGAGACGGTCGTGCTGCCCCATTCGACTTCGCCGGGCTCGCGCCTGAAGCCCCAGCCTCTCAATGTGTCGTAGACCTCCTGCGACGCTTCGGGCAGGAACAGCGTGCTGCCGCCTTCGGCGCGCAGGTCGTCGACGACCGTTCGCAGCCGCTCGCGATTGACGATCGAGTAGAGGCCGGTGTAGCGCGAGACGTCCACGACACCGAAGGCGTGCGCGATCTGGTGTCCGGTCGTCAGCAGGATCGTGACCTTGGCGCCCGGCTTGGGAGCGAAGAACTCGCGCGTCGAGGGATCCGGCAGGAACGCCCTTGAGTAGAGCGGCAACGGCGCTTCGCCCTCGATCAGTGGCGCGCTCGGCGTGTCCTGGCCGATCCGCTGCAGCTGCGTCCACGGCGCTGGAATCTGCGCGAGCGAGCAGACCGTCAGCGCCATCCCCACCAGCACGAGCGCCGTGCCGAGCCGAGGGCGCGCATCGGCCCGCTGCGTCACGCGCGCCACCACGTCGACGGTCAGCAGCGCGAGCGTCAGCGCCCAGGTCGGGAACAGCGCGATCAGCAATTCGGGGTGTGTGCGCCCCATGAAGTAGGCGGCGGAGCCGAGCCCGAAGACGCCGCTCCAAGCCAGCATGCCGGTGAGCGGACGGTTCGGTGCACGCTCGATCGCGCGCACCGTTGCGACGGCGATCGCGGCCGCGTAGGTGACGTAGAGAACGAGGTGCAGACCGAGCGTGCGGTGCAGGTGCAGCAGGCCAAAGCCGCCGATCGAGTAAAGGCGGCCGTAGTCGAGCAGCCGGCCGAGCTGTGGCAGCTCTCCGGCGCGGATCAACGCCAGCAGGGCGACGAGCGCGTAGGCGGCGAGCAGGCCGAGCGCGAGCTGGCCGACGAGGCGGCCGAGCGCCCGGAGGCTGAAGTCTGAGGCGGTCCACACAAGCGCGGCGAGCGTCGCCGCCAGCGCCGCGAGCCCGAACTCCGCGTTGTTGAGCACGCACAGCCCGGCGACCGCGAACAGGATCCACGGCCGGCGCGGTCCCGCCCCGTCGAGCTGGCGCACCAGCAGCCAGGCGAGCAGGAACGGGCCCGCGTAGCGCAGCGGGAAGACGCCGAAGTAGTCGCCGAAGGTGTAGCGGCTCGTGAGCGTGCCGCCGACAAGAAAGAAGCTCGTGGCGAGAAACGGCAGGTAGAGCAGCAGTGCAGTGACGCCGTTGCGCACGATCCGCCGCAGCAGCGCATAGACGGCCAGCAGCGCAATCGCCGTGATCGCGCACATCGCCAGCGAGAAGGCGAGGAAGGAGGTGCCGAAGACGGCGAGCACGAGCGCCGGCACATAGGGCCACAGCGAGCCGTACTGGGCGGTGAAGTCGACGAGAGGCGTGCGGCCGTTGAGGATCGCGTACGTCTCGTCGAGCGTGAACTGCGCGGGACTCCACTCGTGCGAGCTCGTGCCCATGATCGAGCTGTCGGTGTTGACGGCGTGCAGCAGCCATATGCCCGTCAGCAGGACCGCGAGCAGCGCGGCGACGAGGCGGCGACGATCCGTCTCGCGCAGCCACGACGCCACACGGACACGCCACGCCAGACGGTCGAGCACGACGAACGCGCCCGCCGCCAGCACGCCCGCCGAGACGAGCGTCGCCGGCGTGAAATAGCGCCACCGATGCGAGACGCCCGGCTGATATATCGGCACTTCGTAGACGAGCCGCTGCTGCACGACGACACAGACGACCGCGAACGCGAGCAGGGCGACCTGCGCGAGCGGAACTGCGACCGCCGTGGCACGCGCCGACAGGACGAGTTCGCGCCGCGCGGTCGCCGCGAGCGCGCCGGCGAACAGCAGCGGCTCCGCGAGCGCGAGCAGGAAGCGGCCCTGCTCTGTCGGCTCGGCGACGACCGCCCAGCTGAGGTCCCTCCAGAACGTGTAGCGATCGCCGCCCGAGTGCAGCAGCTCACCCAGCGGCGGACCGAGCAGCACGATCAGCGCGACCGAGACCAGCGCGACCGGCACCGCAAGCAGCCACGCAAGCATGGCCGGCTCGACTGTCACGCGCGCATCGTCGCGCGCAGGGCGTGCGGCCCCGACCCCCTCAACGACCCCCATGTGGCGACGCTAGCGGAAGCCGGCGCGCGATGCCACAGCAGCCGCGTGGTTCAGACCGCGACCCAGCGCTCCGGATCCCCGGGCTCGCGCCGGGCGGCGCCGATCGACTCGAGATGGCGCAAGTAGCAGAGCGTCTCGGTCAGCAGCCAGGCGGCAGCGTGGACCGCGTCTCTGCCATGCACGAGCGGTACGACCTCGTAGGCGGTGAGCGGCTGATGCTCGATCGCGACGGCCGTCGCAGCGACCCGCTGCGCGACGAGCTCGCGGTTCGCCTCGATGTGCGCCTGCACGTCGGTGAACGGGCGCGCGTGGCCGGCGAGGCACAGGCGCGGGGCCGGTCTCAGCGCCTCGACCGCGTCGAGCGAGCGCAGGAACTCGCCGACCGGGTCCGGCGTCCAGCCGTAGTCGTAGTAGAGCGAGATGCGTCCGAGCAGGTGATCGCCGGAGATCAGGATGCGGCGCTCGGGCTGGTAGAGGCAGACGTGCGAGGGCGCGTGGCCGGGCGTCTCGATCACCTGCCACATGCCGAGGTCCGTCTCGACCTCGATCCCGGGCAGCAGCGCGAGGTCCGGATCGACGACGCGCTCGATGTGCGGCGGCTGCTCCTTCGCGATCTCGGCGTAACGGCGCAGCACGAGCTCCGGCACCCCGCTCGTGCGGGCGACCTCCAGGCGCCGCTGCAGCGCCAGCTCCGGATCTTCCAGCGAGCCGGTGGCGTGCTGGTAGTTCGGGTGCATCCACAGCTCGCAGCCGGCGCGGTCAACGATCGGACCGGCTTGGCCGTAGTGGTCGGAGTGCGCGTGCGTGCAGACGAGCAGCTTCACGTCCTCCAGCCGCAGGCCCACCATCTTCATCGCCCGTTCGAGCTGATCGAGCGAACCCGGTTCGTGCATGCCCGTGTCGACGAGGACGACCCCATCCCCCGCGCTGATCGCCCACGCGTTGCAGTGCGGCACGCCGGGCCACGGGAGCGGCAGGCGCAGACGCCAGAGACCACCCAGCACGCGCTCGCCGCGCCCCTGCTCACGCTTGCGGCCCGATTCCGACATCAGTGGTTCCTCCGGTGGGCTCGCGCGCCGGACGGCGCGGCCCGGGGGCCGGCTGGCAAGGACACAGGATCGAAGGAATACCGGCGGTATTCCGAGGTCCGAGGACGCCGCCAGGCGGTCATCCGGGTCCGCCGCCCGGTGTGTGAGCTCGCTGGAGGAACCACCTGTTCCACCCTATTCGTCTGGGCGGCGTAGGGTGAGACCTGACGAAGCACCCGAAGATGGAGGGTCCCTGTCGATGGCCAAAGCCGCAAAGCCAGACTCCGCCGCGACGGAGGAGGTCGCCCGACGCTACTTCGCCGCCGTCGCCGCACGCGACGTCGACGCGATGGTCGCCTGCTGGCAACCGGGCGGGCTCGACCGCCTGCACGGCCAGGCCGACCTGATCGCTCCCGATGGCGTGCGCGCGTGGTTCGAGGAGATGTTCGCGGCGATTCCGGACGCCGCGTTCGAGGTCGTCCAGACGACGACCGAGGACGACCGCTGCGCCGTCCGCTGGCATCTCACCGGCACCTTCGCCGGCCCCGGCAGATTTCAGGGCTTCGTGCCGACCGGCGGCCGGCTCGACCTGGTGGGCTGCGACGTCGTGCGGGTCGCCGACGGGCTCGTGGTCGGCAACGACGCGTACATCGACGGCATGAGCATCGCCCGGCAGCTCGGCGTGGTGCCACCGAGAGACTCGGGCGCCGAGCGGGGGCTGACGGTGCTGACGAACCTGCGCACGCGGCTGGCGCGGCGCTTCGCGGCAGGCGACCCTGAGCAGATCGCCGACGGTGTGTGGGTCGTGCGCGGCGGCTTCCCGAGACGCGCGATGAACGTCTACTTCGTGCGCGACGGGGACGGCGTGGTGATGTTCGACGCGGGCGTGCAGGCGATGACGCCGGCGCTCGCGCAAATCGGCGCCCAGCTCGGCGGGATCGCGCGGATCGTGCTCGGCCACGGCCACGCCGACCATCGCGGCGCCGCGCCGGGGCTGAACGCGCCGGTCTGGTGCCATCCCGACGAGGTCGCCGACGCCGAGGGCGACGGCGGCAGCCACTACTTCGACCTGAGCGCGCTCGACGCGCACGGCAAGCTGCTGCTGGGGCGGATGCTGCCGATCTGGGACGGCGGCCCGGTCTCGATCGCCGGCACGGTGTCCGAAGGCGACGAGGTCGCCGGCTTCAGAGTGATCCATCTGCCCGGACACGCGCCCGGCCTGATCGGCCTGTGGCGCGAGTCGGACCGGCTCGCACTCGTGAGCGACTGCTTCTACACGGTCGACCCGCAGACGGGGATCCACGGCCATCCACGCGTCCCCCACCGCGCGTTCAACAAGGACACCGAGCAGGCGCGCGCATCGATCCGCAAGCTCGCGGCGCTCGCGCCGGCGACCGCCTGGGCGGGACACGCCGACCCGCTGCGCGGGGATGTCGCGGGGCAGTTGGAGCAGGCGGCGGCGACGACGTAGCCTGTGCTGGGTGGGTCGCCGCAACCGCCAGCGTGAAAAGCTCAGCGCGCCGACGTCTGACTACACCGACCCCGAGGGGAACGTGCTGACGCTGCGCGGGTCGATGACGCCGGCGACGCGGCGCGAGTACGCCGAGGCGCTGGCGGGATCGCCGCTCTCGCGCGAGGACGCGTGGCAGCGCGCGGTCGAGTTCCTGTTCGAGCGGCTCGCGGTGAGATGGACGATCGCCGACGTACCGATCGACAAGCAGAAGGAGCTGCTGCAGCGCTTCCGCTTCGCGTCGCAGGACGAGCGCACCTGGATCCGCGGCGTGCTGCGCGAGCACCTGGCGGAGTGGTTCCCGGACCTGGAGGCGCCGTGAGCGGCGGCTGGCGCGACGAGGACACCGAGCGCTTCGCCGCCCTCCTGTGCGACTGGTGCCTCGACGTGCAGCCCGGCCAGCAGGTGCTCGTGCGCTCGACGACGCTCGCCGCGCCGCTGCTGCGCGCGCTGCACGCCGCGATCCTGACGCGCGACGCATGGCCGCTGCTGCGCTCGGAGCTGCCGGGAGTCGAGGAGGACTTCCACGCCCTCGCGGGCGATCGGCACCTCGATTCGTTCGGCTCGATCGCCGAGGCCGAGGCCGCGCAGACGGACGCGTTCCTGGCGATCCAGGCGCCGTTCAACACGCGCGCGCTCGCCGACGCAGACCCGGCGGCGCTCGCTCGCATGGCTCGCTCGCGCGCGCCGCTGACCGAGCTGCGGATGACCAAGCGCTGGTGCGGCACGCTGTGGCCGACGCCGGCCGGCGCGCAGCAGGCGGGAATGTCCGAGGACGCGTTCGCGGCGTTCGTGCGCGGCGCGCTGTTCCTCGACCGCGAGGACCCGGGTGCCGCGTGGAGTGAGCTGGGCGCGTTCCAGGCCGGGCTGATCGAGCGCCTGGCGGACGCGCGCGAGCTGCGGATCGAGGCGCCCGGCACCGATTTGACCCTGCGCGTCGACGGCCGCACATGGGCGAACTCCGACGGCAGACGCAACATGCCGAGCGGGGAGGTCTTCACCGGGCCGATCGAGGACAGCGCGAACGGCACGATCCGCTTCACCGTGCCGTCGAGCCCGCGCGGCGTCGCGGTCGAGGACGTCGAGCTGACGTTCAGAGACGGCGAGGTCGTCGCCGCCCGCGCCGGCCGCGGGGACGCCTACCTCCAGCGCACGCTCGCGACCGACCCCGGCGCCCGCCGCCTCGGCGAGATCGGCATCGGCACCAACCGCGGGATCGACCGCCCGATCGGCGCGATCCTGTTCGACGAGAAGATCGGCGGCACCATCCACCTTGCCCTCGGCCGCTCCTACCCCGAGACCGGCGGCGTCAACGAGTCCGCCGTCCACTGGGACCTGATCTGCGACCTGCGCCAGGGCGGGCGGCTGACGGCTGACGGCGAGGTGGTGCAGGAGGGCGGAGCCTTCTCGGGGGCTTGAACCTACTGTAAACTTTTTGCAGTAGATGTCAGCTGCCCCTCTCCTGGTCGAAAAAGCGCTGCTCCTCCCTCCGGACGAGCTCGGACCGGCTCTGCTCGAAATCCACGAGGATCAGTGGTTCGATCGCAAGTCGGCGCGCATCAAGGCTCGTTCCCTGGCCGACACCCTCATCGGCTTCGCGAACGCCGAGGGCGGCATCGTCGTCGTCGGCCTGTCAGCCGGCAGAGTGGAAGGGACGGCCGGCATCGGGCGAGCCCGCAACGATCTCATGCAGGCCGCGATCGACTTCTGCGTACCGCCGGTGCGAGCCAGCCATCGGCTGCTGCCGTGCCGGGCCGCCGCGGGCCACGACCATCTTCTGCTCTTCGAGGTTCGGCCGAGCGATGGCGTCGTACACGCCAACGCGAAGGACGAGGCCTACCTCCGAGTCGGAGACGAGAACCGCAAGCTGACGTTCGCGCAGCGGCAGGAGCTCACCTACGACCGCGGTCCCGGAAGCTACGAGGCTCGGCCGATCGCCAACTTCGACGCCGCGCGGCTCAGCGACGGACTCCTCGATGCGTACGTCGCGGCAGTGGGCGCGAGCACCCGGCGCGGCCTGCTGCACGCGCGCAGCCTGCTCGACGAGGGCGACATGCTGAACGTGGCCGGCTGGCTGCTGTTCGCCGCCCATCCGCAGAGCAGAATGCCCGAGGCGTTCGTGCGCGTGCTCCGCTATCGCGGCACGGAGCGGGGCACGGGGGCACGGCAGCAGCTCGTCGCCGACAAGCGGATCGAAGGGCCGATCGCGTGGGTGATCCGTCATGCGCGCAACGCAGTTCGCACGGTACAGCCGACGCGTCGCGCGCTCGGCCGACAGGGCCGGTTCCAGCCGGTCCCTCTCGTCCCGGAGGACGCGTGGCTGGAGGGCCTTGTGAACGCCATCGTCCACCGCTCCTACAGTCTCGCCGGCGATCACATCCGCATCGAGGTGTTCGACGATCGGATCGAGATCGCCAGCCCGGGCCGCTTCCCCGGCATCGTGGACCTGTCGGACCCGCGTACCGCGCCTCGCTTCGCGCGCAACCCGCGCATCGCCCGCGTCTGCGCAGATCTCGAGTTCGGCCAAGAGCTGGGCGAGGGGATCAGACGCATCTACGAGGAGATGCGTCATGCAGGGCTCGACGACCCTGTGTATACGCAGACCGGCGCGAGCGTGCGACTGGTGCTGTCGGGCGAGCCGGTGGAGCGGCGGCTCGACGTGCAGCTCACACCAGACGCACGAGCCGTGACGACGGCGCTGCGCGAGGCCGGACGTCTCAGCACCGGCGAGGTCGCCGAGCTTCTCGATCGATCGCGACCACACGCGTTGAAGGTGCTTCGCTCGCTCGACGAGCCGGGGATCGTGCGCCGGATTGGCAAGAGTCCGAAGGATCCGCGCGCATACTGGGAGCTCGCACGCTGATGCCGCAGCTGGCAACGCTACTGACAACGCTCGTTGCCAGTTCGTTTTCAGTAGGTCGCTCGTGAGTGCCGCCGTGCTGTGGTCCGGCGGGAAGGATTGCTTCGCGGCGGGGCTGCGCAGCGGGGCGCTGGTGGAGGCGGGGACGCGGCTGGTGACGTTCGTGCCTTCCGGCGAGGCGGTCGCGTTCCGCTGCCATCCGCTCGGCGTGATGCGGCGGCAGGCGGCGGAGCTGGGACTGCGGCATGAGCTGGTCGCGATCGAGCGCGACGGCTGGGAGGTGTCGTACCGGCGGGCGCTCGCGGCGCTGACTGCAGACGGCGTGGAGCGGGTCGTGACGGGCGACATCACGCCGGAGGAGTGGCCGTGGCTGGCGGAGGCGTGCGCAGCGAGCGGACTCGCGCTGGAGACGCCGCTCGCGCAACGGCCGGGCGAGGACGCCGGCGTGCTGCTCGACTTCCTCGAGGCCGAGCAGGTCGAGGCGACCGTGGCGGGGATGCGCACCGACCACTACCGCGCCGGCTTCCTCGGCCAACCGATTGGGCGTGCGCTGCTCTCCGAGCACGGCCTCGACGATGCGGACGTGTTCCATCCCTGCGGCGAGCGCGGCGAGTACCACACGGTCGTCACGGGCTTTCGTAGAACGCGCTTCGTGGAGGACGACCCGAGCGCGTTCGCACACGTCGAGCGCGACGGTATCTGGGCGCTCGAGTGGCCTGACACGTACACGTCCGATTTCCACTAGTCGACGACCGCTGCCCGCGCCATCATGCATGGCGTGATCGAGGACTTCGACCAGTGCTACCGCGCCGTGCGCTCGAAGGACGCGCGCTTCGATGGGTGGTTCGTGACTGCCGTGACGTCGACCGGCATCTACTGCCGGCCGAGCTGCCCGGCGATGACGCCGAAGCGCGCGAACGTGCGCTTCCTGCCGAGCGCCGCCGCCGCGCAGCGCGCCGGCTTCCGCGCCTGCAAGCGCTGCCGCCCCGACGCGTCGCCCGGCTCCCCGGAGTGGAACCTGCGCGCCGACGCGGTCGGCCGCGCGATGCGGCTGATCCGCGACGGTGCGGTCGAGCGCGAGGGCGTGCCCGGGCTCGCGCGGCGGCTGGGCTTCAGCGAACGCCACCTGCACCGCCAGCTCGTCGCCGAGCTCGGCGCCGGCCCGCTCGCACTCGCCCGCGCCCAGCGCGCCCAGACCGCCCGCCTGCTGATCGAGACGACGACGCTGCCGTTCACCGACGTCGCGTTCGCGGCCGGCTTCCCGAGCATCCGCCAGTTCAACGAGACGGTGCGCGAGGTGTTCGCGACGACGCCGACGCAGCTGCGGCATGAAGCTACGGCCGCGAACGGAACGCGGCACGGCACCAACGGCTCACACGCGAACGGCGCCGCCGCAGTCGCCGGCCCGCCCCCGCTGACCCTGCGCCTGCGCCACCGCGCCCCGCTCGACGCCGCCGGCCTGCTGGCGTTCCTCGGTGCACGCGCGGTGCCGGGCGTCGAGGCCTGGGATCCGGCCGGCGCCGGGACGTACCGGCGCGTGCTCGCGCTCCCGCACGGACCGGGGATTGCGGCCCTCGCGCCGAACGGCGCCGACGCGGGCGACCACGTCGTCTGCGAGCTGCGCCTCAGCGACCTGCGCGATCTCGCCGCCGCGGTGCAGCGCTGCCGCCGACTGCTCGACCTCGA
>DATFPW010000057.1:0-36603 GCA_035264605.1 Conexibacter sp.
GCGCGCAGCGCCTCGGCGATGCCGGGCGCCTCGCGCTCGATCACCGCGCGCGAAGCCTCGGGCGTCACGTCGTCGGGCGTGAGGCCGGTGCCGCCGGTCGTGAAGACGAGCGTGACGCCTCTGCGCACGTAGCCGCGCAGCGCCGGCTCGATCCGCCCCTTGTCGTCGGCGACGACGTCACGCGCGACGATCTCGCAGCCGGCCTCGGTCGCGAGCTGGACGAGCAGGTCGCCGGAGGCGTCGTCGCCCTCCCCGCGCGCGAGCGTGCTGGAGATCGTCAGGACGGCCGTCTGCACGGGGGCGAGCTTAGTCCTTCTGCGGCGCTAGCCTGCGGCGGGTGCCCGCGCAGACGTGCCGCATCCTGCTGATCTCCGGTTCGCTGCGCGGCGGCTCGATCAACACGGCGCTGCTGCGCACGGCGTGCGAGGTCGCGCCCGCGGGCGTCGCGACCGTCCTCTACGAGGGGATGGCGGAGCTGCCGCACTTCAACCCCGACGACGACGCCGAGGGTGCGCCGGTCCACCCGGCCGTCGCCGCCCTGCGGGCGGCGATCCACGCCGCGGACGCGCTGCTGGTGTCCACGCCCGAGTACGCCGGCGCATTGCCCGGCTCGTTCAAGAACCTGCTCGAGTGGACCGTCGGCGACGCGAGCACGTACAGAAAGCCGATCGCCTGGGTCAACGTCTCGGCGCGTGGACCGGACGGCGGCACGAACGCGCACGCCTCGCTGCGGCTCGTGCTCGGCTACGTGCACGCGGAGGTCGTCGAGGACGCCTGCGTCCACATCCCGGTTGCGCACGGCGCCGTCGGCGAGGACGGGCTGGTCGCCGACGCCGCGATCGGCATACAGGTGGCCGGTGTGTTGGCCGTGCTCGCGAGACACGTCGAGAGCCACACACAGATGCGGTAGACAGCGGGCCGCTCGCCTCTCATCATCAGTCGGGTTCCCGATCGATAGAAGACGATGCAGACGGCCCTATCTCATAAGCCAGCTCACCGCTATCCTCCTGCCATGCCCGAGTCGCGCCGCAAGACTTCGTTCGAGGTCGATTTCGCGAAGGTCGAGGCGGCGAAGGCCGCGCTCGGAACCAGAACGCTGACCGAGACGGTCGACGCCGCGCTGGACGAGGTCGTCAAGCGCGAGCAGCGCAAGAAGCTTGTGGAGCTGCTCCACACACCGGGCTTGCTGGCGCTCAACGACCCGGATGTCATGGCCGGCGCCTGGCGTTGATCGCATGCCGAGCTACATGGCAGACAAGAGCGCGCTCGCGCGCGTCGAGACGAGGCCCGAGGTGAGCGCGGTGCTTGACCCCCTGCTGCTCGAAGGCGAGGTCGCGACATGCGGCATCATCGACCTCGAGGTGCTCTACAGCGCCGAGAGCCCGCGCGCCTACGCCGACTACGCGACGGCGTTGCGAACGCTGCCGCGCGTCTCCGTAACCGAGACGGTGCTCGACCGCGCGCTTGAGGTGCAGGCACATCTCGCTAAGCATTCGCAGCATCGAGGCGTCCAGCTGCCCGACCTCATCATCGCCGCGTGCGCCGAAGGCGCCGGTCTGACGGTCCTGCACTACGACGCCGACTACGAGCGCATCGCGGAGGTCACCGGCCAGCCGGTGCAGTGGGTCGTACCGCGCGGCAGCGTCGACTGACGGACGCGCGCGCGGCGCGAGTAGTCAGCCGTCGCCGCGGCGCCAGTCGCCGGACCTGCCGCCCGACTTCTCCAGCAGTGCGACCTGCTCGATCGAGACGCCCTTCTCGAGCGCCTTGACCATGTCGTAGACGGTCAGCGCGGCGACGGAGGCGGCCGTGAGCGCCTCCATCTCGACGCCGGTCTGCGCCGTCGTGCGGGCCTCGGCGGTGAGCGTGACGGTGCCGGCATCCGCGTCGACCTCGGCGCTCACGTCGGCGAACGACAGCGGCAGCTGGTGGCACAGCGGGATCAGCTCCCATGTGCGCTTCGCCGCCTGGATTCCTGCGATGCGCGCCGGGCCGAGCACGTCGCCCTTCGGCGCGTCGCCGTCGCGCACGGCGGCCGCCGTGGCCGGGGACATGCGCACGACCGCGCGTGCGAGCGCGCGGCGCTGGGTGACGTCCTTGCTGCCGACGTCGACCATCCGCGCGCGCCCGGCGTCGTCGAGGTGTGTCAGCTCGCCCATCGCCGCGAAGTCTCGCACGCCTCCGCGCGCCTGCTCAGAGGAAGCGTCCTGTCCTGGCCCGCTCCCGGGAGGTCAGGTCAGGATACTTCGGACGCGTCAGGCCGCGAGGGGCTGCTGCGCCGCCGCCGCGTGCCGCAGCGCCGCGTCCGCGAGCGCGTCGCGCACGCGCCGGCCGGCGATCCCCGCCTCCGGCAGCTCGGCATGCCACTGCACGCCGACCGCGAATGGATGGTGCGTGGCCTCGATCCCCTCGACGATCCCGTCAGCCGAGCGCGACGTCACGCGCAGCCCACGGCCGAGGCCGTCGATCGCCTGGTGGTGGAGGCTCGGCACCGCGACGCGCGCGCCGACCATCCGTCGCGTGAGCGAGTCGTCGCCGGTCGCAACCGCGTGCATGCGCCGGTCCGCGTGCATGTCCGGCCGGCTCGTGGCGCGCTCCTCGCCGAGATCCTGGTGCAGCGTCCCGCCGCGTACGACGTTCAGCAGCTGGTGCCCGCGGCAGATCCCCAGCACGGGCATGCCGCTCACGAGCGTGTCGCGCAGGATCACGGCGTCCGCGCGGTCCGCGTCGAGCCGCGTGTTGCGCGCCCCACGGACCTCCTGCCCGTACAGCGATGGATGCAAGTCGTTGTCGGCGCCGGTCAGCACGAGCGCGTGCGCGGTCGCGAGCTGGCGCGCCGCCTCGTCCGCGTCCGAGACGCGCCGCACGCGCACCTCGGCGCCGGCGAGCCAGCGCTCGTAGAGCCCCGGATCCTCGTCGCGCACGAGCAGCAGCACGAGTGGCCTGTCCGTTGGAGCCGCCGTCGCGTAGGCGCGCCGGAAGCGCTCGCGAGCGCGCGTGAGGCGCTTGCGCGCGGCCTCCGGCGTCGTCTGCAGCAGGCGCGCGGCGTCGGTCGGGCCGTAGCCGGCGAACTGCAGCGTCACGAGCGCGCGCTCGCGCGCCGGCAACTGCGCGAGCGCCGCCTCGATCGCGAGCCGCTCGTCGTGATCCTCGCCGCCGGTGACGGCGGCCTGGTCGAGCTGGTCGAGCAGCGCGCCGTCCGACGCGATCCCGCCCACCCGGCCGGCGCGCGCTCGCAGCGCGTCGATCGCGATGTTCGTCGCGACGCGGTAGAGCCACGCGCGTAGGCGCAACTCCGGCAGGTCGGCAGGCGCATGCAGCCAGGCGCGCAGGAAGACCTCCTGCGCGAGGTCCTCGGCGAGCGAGGGATCGCCGACGCGACGGCGCAGGTGCCGCTCGATCGGCCGGCGGTGTGTGGTGATGAGCGTGTCGAGATCCATATGGGTGGAGACGGCCGCGCGGCCGCGAACCGGACAGCGTCCGCTTCGCCTCTTTCGTACCGTCTCCACCTTCATGCACCAGACGCTCCACGTCCAGCTCGTCGTCGCGCGACAGGCCGAGGTCGCCGCCGCCCACTCTCGGGTCCCGCCGCATCAGCCTCCGCGCGAGCGCCGCCCGCGCCGCGGGTCCCGCGCTGCCGTGGCTCAGGCCGGCGCGTGCGTGCGCTGAGCCGCAGCGATGAGATCGAGCACGGCGCGCTCGTCGCCGGCGCGCAACAGCTCGATCGGGTCCGGTGAGCCGTTGACGATCGACTCGAAGAACTGCTTGCGGTCCTGGTAGGTGGGCAGCGTGCCCTTCGCCCAGCCGCGCGCGTCGTTGAGCATCACCGCGAGCCGCGCGTAGTCCTCGCCGAACAGCTCGCCGATCTCGCGCTTCATGCGCTTCGCCAGCGCGGGCGAGGCGCCGGCGGTGGAGATCGCGATCGCGAGCGGACCGGTGCGCACGATCGCCGGCAGGATGAAGTTGCACAGCGGCGGCACGTCGACGACGTTCACGAGCATCGCGCGCTTCTCCGCGTCCTCGTAGACGCCGATGTTGACCTCGGAGTCGTTCGTCGCGGCGATCGCCATGAAGCTGCCTTCGAGGTCGGCCGGCTCGTACGGCCGGGCGATCCAGTCGATCGAGCGCTCGGTCGCGAGCCGCGTCAGCTCCGGCTGCAGCTCGGGCGCCACGACCGTCACGTCGCCGTCGCAGGCGAGCAGGCCCTCGACCTTCTCCAGCCCGATGTCGCCGCCGCCGACGACGAGGCAGCGCCGCCCCTTCAGCTTCAGGCAGGCGATGTAGAACGGCGTCTCCAGCATGTCGCGCACGCACGACTGATCGCAGATCCCCTTGCGGAGCTGGCAGACGCACTCCTTGCCGCTGTAGGCCTGGGCGGGCATCGCCGCTGAGGGTATCGCGGCGCTTCGGGTGGCGATGCCGACCGTCCACGCGTACGCTGGCGTTCATGCGGTTGCCCTCCACGCGGTTCCTGCGCGAGATCTCCGGGCCGCTCCTCGCGCTGCCGTCGCTGCCCGCGAACCTCGCGCGGATTGCGAACGCGACGGACAGCCTGTCCGACCTCCAGCGCGACGTCCGCCGGATGGCGGAGGCGACCGAGGTGCTGCCGGCGGTGCTGGAGCAGCTGCGCGGCGTCTCGCGCGCAACCGACGTAATGCCCGAGCTGGACCGGCACGTGCAGGACATCGAGCGCTCGCTCCCGGTGCTGGTGGAGCTGGAGCGCTCGTTGCCGGCACTCACGCCCGCGATCGTCATCCTGGGCGAGTCGCTCGAGCGGCTGCTCGTGCTGCTCGACCGCCTCGACGGGACCGTCAACACGCTCGCGCTCGTCGCCGAGCCGTTGCAGGGTCCGGCCGAACGCCTCGGCCGCCTCAGCGAGCGGCTGCCGGGCCGCGCGCGCCCCTGAGGTCGGCCCGGAACGGGCTGGCTGGGCGGCCAGCTACCCTGGGTGCATGGCGAGCGCCGAGGGGATCTACGACGACGACGCGGTCATCCGCCGCCTCTACCGCGAGCACGTGATGATCCTGGCGGGGCCCCGGGCGCTGCTGATGCAGGCTTCGCATCCGGTCGCGTGGGCCGGTTTCTACGCGCAGACCACCTCGAAGGACAAGCCCTACGAGCGGCTGCACCGCACCGCGCAGATCGTCGAGCTCGTGACCTACGGGCCGCGCAGAGAGGCCCAGCGCGCGACCCGGCGCGTTCGCGCGATGCACAAGAAGGTGCGCGGCGAGCTGTTCGAGGACGCCGGCCGCTTCCCCGCCGGGACGCCCTACGCCGCCGACGACCCCGAGCTGCTGCTGTGGATCCTCGCCACGCTCGTCGACTCCGGCATAACCGTCTACCAGCGCTACGTGCGTCAGCTGACGCCCGGCGAGCGTGAGTCGCTGTGGCAGGACTACCGCATCTTCGGTCGCCTGTTCGGCCTGCCCGACGAGGCGATGCCGGCCTCCTACGCCGACTTCCGCCGCTACATGCGCCGCATGCTCGCCGGCGACGACCTGTACGTGACCGACGAGGCGCGCACCACTGCAAGGGAGATCGTCCTGCGCCCGCCGGTGCCGCTGGCCGCACGTCCGCTGGTGGAGCTGGCGAACTTCGTGACGGTCGGGCTGCTGCCGCCGCGCATCCGTCGCGAATACGGCTTCTCGTGGGATCCGGCGCGCGGGCTGTTCCTGCTCGGCCACACCGAGTACGCGCGCCGCGTGCTCGTCCCGCTGCTTCCAGGGCGCCTGCGCTACAACGCGCGACGGCACCTGTCCGCGCCGCGCGCCGCCGCCGCGTAGACCGCCAGGCGTCGTTTAGCTCGCGCGCCGCCGCTGTCGGGAGTTCTCGACCAGGGCCGAGAACTCTTCCTCCCAGTCCTCGATGTTCTCGGTGATGAGCTGCACTTCGCCCCACTCGGCAGCCTGCTTGGCGAGCTTCTCCCGCTGCCGCCGGTTCGACACCAGCGCGTCGAGCTCCTCGAACCACCGATCGTCGTCCACGAGTCGCCCGCCCTCGTCCTCGCCGAACCCGACATACGGCCCTATCGGAGATGCGAGCCAGGGCACCCCGACGGCCGCGTACTCCTTGAGCTTCACGTTCGAGCGGCTGTGATTGATCGCGATCTTGGTCGACAGCGGAGCGATGCCCACGTCGAACGTCGAGATCTCGTGCAGCAGTTCTCTTGGCGGGATCCCCGGCTCGTGGACGTAGCGGGGGTGCGAGATGGGAAGCTGGATCCCGATCGTCATGACATGGGCGTCCTTGTGGGCGTCGAGCAGGCGCGCAAGGGCGTCCGCGATTGGAATGTGCTGGAGATCGAAGCGATGCTCTTCGCTGGCGACCCATCCGATCCACGTGCCCTTGCGCCTACGCCGGGTGCCGAGGAATTCGTCTATCACGTAGTTCTCGATCACGCACACGTCGCGCGCTCCGGCTCTGAGGTAGCTCCTCCCGAGCTGGTCGCTCGGGGTCGTGACCAGGTCCACGAGCTCGAACAGCTTCGCGCGTTCCCGCAGGAGCTGCTGACCTCGGAGCCCGCCGGCGTTTCTGTATGCGGCGCTTCCCTTCGGGACCTTCGTCAGGTCGTCGTCGTCGTCCCAGACGATGGGCACGCCCAGCTGCTTCGCGCGGCGAGCCAGCCTCACCGTCTCCTGCCGGGACGAGCGATGGATGAGAAGCAGATCGCACCACCGCAGCAGCTCGTCCCAGAGGCGGGGCTCCTCCAGCGTCGCCTCCCGAACTTCGTGACCCATCGCTTCGAGCGCCCTCATCGGCGCGACCACCCGGTACCACGCGTTCACGGTCCAGCTGTCGAGCAAGAAGACGAGTTGCAAAGGACATCCCCCTTGTCCTGTCAGGCGTGGGCGAACCCATGCCCAACCAACCACTTAGTTGGTTCGAGCATACCGTTTCGGCGTCACTCCGGGGACGCGTGGAAGCTCTGTCGTCAGGCGTCGGCGCGCCCACGCGCCCGGCGGATCTCGGCGAGCCGTCTCGCCAGCGTCGCCTCCTGCTCGTCCGGCGCGTAGAAGCGCTCGCCGACCGCTCCCGGCGGGGCGACCTCCTGCTCGTTCACGTGCCCGGGATGGCGGTGCGGGCTGTCGTAGCCCTCGCCGCGCCCGCCGGAGCGCAGTTGCACGGGCGGTGGCTGCGCGCCGTGGTCGCGGATGAACCCGCGCGCGGCTCCGATCGCGCGCTTGGCCGCGTCGGACTTCGGTGCAAGCGAGAGGTAGATCGCGGCTTGCGCGAGCGGGAACTGAGCCTCCGGCAGGCCGACGCGATCGACCGCTGCCGCGGCGGCGGTCGCGACCGTGAGTGCCTGGGGGTCGGCGTTCCCGACGTCCTCGCTGGCGAGGATCACCATCCGGCGCGCGATGAAGCGGGGGTCCTCGCCGCCTTCGAGCATCACCGCGAGGTAATAGAGCGAGGCGTCTGGGTCGGACGCGCGCGTCGCCTTGATCCAGGCGGAGATCGTGTCGTAGTGACGATCGTCGGCGCGGTCGTAGTGGAGGATCCGCCGCTGCAGTGCGTCCTCGGCATGCGCGAGCGTGACGCCCTCCTGCGACGCCGTTCTGCACGCCAGCTCGAGCGCTGCCAGCGCGGTGCGCGCGTCGCCGCCGGCGCGCGCGGCAAGCAGTTCGACCGCGTCGTCGTCCACACGCACGTCGCCGCACTCGCCGCGGTCGAGTGCGCGCCGCAGCAGCACGAGCACATCGGCGTCGGTCAGCTCCTCCAGCTCGTAGACGCGGGCGCGGGAGAGCAGCGCGCCGTTGACCTCGAACGACGGGTTCTCCGTCGTCGCGCCGATCAGCGTCACGAGTCCTTCCTCGACGGCGGGCAGCAGCGCGTCCTGCTGGGCCTTGTTGAAGCGGTGGATCTCGTCGAGGAAGAAGATCGTGCCGCGGCCGCCCTTGCGGCGCTGCTCGGCGCGTCTCAAGACCTCCCGCACCTCCGGTCTGCCGGCCTGCACCGCGCTCAGCTCCTCGAACGCGGCGTCGGCGCTCGCGGCGACGATCCGGGCGAGCGTCGTCTTCCCCGAACCCGGCGGGCCGTGCAGGATCATCGAGTGCGGTCGGCCCTGCTCGATGGCGGTGCGCAATGCGGTTCCCGGCGCGAGCAGGTGTGTCTGGCCGACGAGCTCGGACAGGTCGCGCGGGCGCATACGGGCGGCGAGGGGGGCGTCGGGGGACGCCTGCGCGTCGGGCTGCGTCTCGTCGGGTTCGAACAGCGAGTCCACGGCTTGTCAGTCTGCCGCACGCGGCGGGCGGTGCCCTGGCGTGGTGGCGCTCCGTTTGGCTTGCCTTGGTTCTCGTGCGTTCCGTTCGTGGTGTGGCGGGTGTTGTGTCGCGTTCGCTGTTTGGCTGGGGAGGGGGCGGGAGCAGTTGCGGTTTCAGCCGTGCCGGTCTTGCACGGTTCGTGCGCAGAGCACGGGCGTTTTTCCGCAGTTGCCGGCAGCTGCGGGGAGGAGCGTCACTTTTGGTCCGCTGAGCGACCTAAATGTGACGCTCCTGCCTGAAGCACCTCCAAGCACGCGAGCGCTGACGCGAAATCGTCACAACCTCTGCGCAGTCCCGGGCACCAACACCGCCAACCCAGCCGACCGCGCTGAGAGCACCACCGCTCCCGCCCCTCCCAAGCCAAACAGCGAACGCAACACAACACCCGCCACACCACGAACGGAACACCCCGTGAACCACGGCACCACAAGCGAACGAACGAATCAAGAACGAATCAATGAACAGAGGGCCGCCACCCCGCCCGACTACCCTCCCCGCCCGTGGAGCTCGCACTGCTCGCCATCTGGTGCTTCCTCGTCGCCCTGGGCGGCGGGCTCGTCGGACTCGTGCTCGGCAACCTGCGCCTGCCCGTCGTCCTGCTCGTCGCCTCTTCGCCAGCCGCGGGCGCGGGCGCCAACATCGCGATCAGCGCCGTCGCGGCCGGGACGGCGGCCATCGCGCACATTCGCGCCGGGCGCATCAACTGGCGACTGTTTGCGTGGATGCTCCCGCCGTCGGTCGCCGGCGCCGTCGCCGGCGGCTACCTGTCCGGCGTGGTGCCCGAGCGCGCCCTGCTGATCCTGATCGCCGTCGTCCTGCTCTCCAGCGGCGTCGGGATGCTGCGCAGTGGCGCGCCGAGACGGCGCGAGCTCGCGCCGGGCGAGCACCACGCGCTCGACGTCCCGGCCGCCGTCGCGAGCGGCGCCGCGATCGGCCTGCTCGGCGGGATGGTCGGGCTGATCCTCGGCTCGCTGCGGATGCCCGCGCTGTTGCGGCTCGTCGGCGAGGTACCGCTCAGAGCGGTCGGAACGAACGTCTCGATCGGCTTCTTCGTCGGCGTCGCGGGCGTGCTCGGTCACCTGCCGAACGCCGCCCCCGATCTCACGCCGATCCTCGTCGGCGGCGCCGCCTCGATCCCCGGCGCGCTGCTCGGCTCGCGCCTCACCGGCCGGCTGTCCGAGCAGCAGCTGATCCGCGCGATCGGCGTCGTGCTGCTGGTCGCGGCGACCTCGATGATCGTCGAGGCGATCGTGCGCTGAGCGCCCACACGGTGCGAGTGCGACCTGGCGTCCGTAGGATCCTCCCGTCATGAGCGCCGACCTCCAGACCGCGACGACGGCACTGCTGCAGCAGCTGATCCGCTTCGACACGGTCAATCCGCCCGGCAACGAGCGCCTGCTGCAGGAGTTCCTGCTCGGCGAGCTGACCGGCGCCGGCTTCGAGTGCGAACTGCTCGGCGCTGAGCCGACGCGGCCGAACCTGATCGCGCGGTTGCGCGGTGCCTCCGAGGGGCCGACGCTCTGTCTGCTCGGCCACGTCGACACCGTCCTCGCGAACGCCGAGGAGTGGACGCACGACCCGTGGTCGGGCGATGTCGCCGACGGCTACCTGTGGGGGCGCGGCGCGCTCGACATGAAGTCGCAGGTCGCCGCCGAGATCGCGGCCGCGATCGTGCTCGCGCGCTCCGGCTGGCGCCCGGCGCGCGGGGAGCTGCTGATCTGCTCGGTCGTCGACGAGGAGACCGGCGGAGCGCTCGGCGCCCAGTGGATCACCGAGACCCACCCGGACAAGGTCCGCTGCGACTACCTGCTCAATGAGGGCGGGGGCCCCTTCTTCGAATACGCAGGCACGCGCCGCTACGGCGTCTGCTGCGCGGAGAAGGGCGTCTTCCGCTTCAAGCTCATCACCGACGGCGTCGCCGGCCATGCGTCGCTGCCGAAGATGGGCGACAACGCCCTGCTGAAGCTCGGCCCGCTGTTGGAGCGCCTCGGCGCGCGCCAGCCGTCCTACGCGATCACCGACGTGCCGGCCGCCTTCCTGCGGGGGCTCGGCGAAGACCCGGCCGACCCGGCCGGCGCGGTGCAGCGCCTCGCCGCCGCCGATCTCCGTCTCGCGACGATGTTCGAGCCGATGCTCGGCGTCACGTTCACGCCGACGCGCGCCGCGGCCTCGCAGAAGGTCAACGTGATCCCCAGCCGCGCGGAGATCCACGTCGACTGCCGCGTCCCGCCCGGCCTTGGCGAGGACGAGGTCCATCGCGCGATCGTCGAGGTGCTCGGCGCTCCCGAGGACGGCGGCTTCGCGGTCGAGTTCACCGAGCAGGTCGTCGGCAACGGCTCCGCGCTCGACTCACCGCTGCGCGAGGCGATCGACCGCTGGATCGCCGACAACGACCCGGGGGCCGCCACCGTACCGGTGATCCTCCCGGGCTTCACCGACTCGCGCTGGTTCCGCAAGACCTTCCCCGACTGCGTCGCCTACGGCTTCTTCCCGCACCGGCACCAGTCGCTGCTGGAGGCGGCCCCGCTCGTGCACGGCGCCGACGAGCGCATCGACGTTCGCGACCTCGGCTACGCGGCGCAGTTCTACGCCGACGTGACGCGCACGCTGCTCGGTTGAGCGAAGCGGCCGAGCTGCCGATGAGAGGCGTGTGAGCGTCCTCGCTTCGTTCCTGGGCTATTACGACTTCAAGAGCTGGGCCGAGCTGTGGATCGGTCCGCTGCTGTTCGTCGTTCTGATCGTCCTGATCGTCGTGATGACGCGGCAGATGCGTCCGACGAGACCGCAGCAGATCAAGCCGGAGGCCTCGCCGAAGATCGCGTGGGACGAGATCGCGGGCGTCGACGAGGCGAAGGACGAGCTGCGCGAGGTCGTCGAGTTCATGCGCGATCCCAAGCGCTTCAAGGCGCTGGGAGCGAGCGTCCCGCGCGGCATCCTGCTGCACGGGCCGCCCGGGACCGGCAAGACGCTGCTCGCCAAGGCGGTCGCGCACGAGTCGAGAGCGAACTTCTTCGCCCAGTCGGCGGCGTCGTTCGTCGAGACGTTCGTCGGCGTCGGCGCGGCGCGCATCCGCCGCCTCTTCAAGGAGGCGCGCAAGAAGGCGCCCGCGATCGTCTTCATCGACGAGCTCGACGCGATCGGTCGCCGCCGCGGCGTCGGCGACGTCTCCGGCGAGAAGGACCAGACGCTCAACCAGCTGCTGGTCGAGCTGGACGGCTTCACTGCGCGCGGCGACGTCGTCGTGATCGCCGCCTCGAACTTGCTGGAGAAGCTCGACCCGGCGCTGTTGCGCCCGGGCCGCTTCGACCGCCAGGTGTTCGTCGCCCCGCCCGACCGGCTCGGCCGCGGGCGGATCCTGCAGGTCCACACACGCGGCATGCCGCTCGCGCCGAGCGTCGACCTCGACCTCGTCGCGCGCCAGACGAGCGGGCTGACCGGCGCCGACCTCGCAAACATCTGCAACGAGTCGGCGATCAACGCGGCGCGACGTCACGCCGAGCAGCTGAGCGCAGCCGACTTCGACGCCGCGCTCGAGCGCGTCGTCGCCGGCATGCAGGCCAAGCGCGGCCTCAACGACCACGAGAAGCGGATCGTCGCCTACCACGAGGCCGGTCACGCGTTGTGCGCGGAGCTGCTGCCGGCGGTCGACCGCGTTCACCGCATCTCGATCGTCCCGCGCGGCGGCGCGCTTGGCTACACGCTGAATCTGCCGGAGGAGGACCGCTACCTCAAGACGCGCGAGGAGCTGATCGACCGCATGACGATGCTGCTCGGCGGCCGCGCCGCGGAGCAGCTCGTGTTCGGCTCGGTCACGACCGGCGCTGCCGGCGACTACGAGGCCGTCACCACGCTTGCCGCCGCGATGGTCGACGAGTACGCGATGGGCACGCGCGTGAAGCTGCGCCGCGCCGCCACCGGCGGCGCTCCCGCCGCCGAGGCGACGCTGCGGCTGCGCGACGAGGAGCAGGCCGACCTCGCCGACGGCGCGTACCGCACCGCGCTGTCGCTGCTGAGGGATCACCGCCGCTGGCTTGACGCACTGGCGGAGGGGCTGCTGGAGCAGGAGGTGCTGGAGCGCGCGGACATCGACCGCGTGCTGGCGGAGCTGCCGCGCACGGCCGCGGCCGCGGTCACCGACGCCGCGCCCGGCGTCGCCGCCGCCCGCGACTGAGCGGCCGCCGTCCTGCCGCGGTGTCGCACGACGACACCAGACCAGGACGGTCCAACGACGCCCGCCGCTATCCTCCGCCCGCATGCTTGGACGGATCGATCACATCGGCGTCGCCGTCGAGGACCTCGACGCGGCGCTCGCGCTGTACGCCGAGACGCTCGGCATGCCCGTCGTGCACCGTGAGACCGTGACTGAGCAGGGTGTCGAGGCGATCCTGCTCGACGTCGGCGAGAACCACGTTGAGCTGCTCGCGCCGCTCGGACCTGACACGCCGGTCGGCAAGTTCCTCGCGAAGAAGGGCCCCGGCCTGCACCACGTCGCCTACCAGGTGTCCGACATCGAGGCCACGCTCGCCGCGCTGAAGGCGGCCGGCACGCGCCTGATCGACGAGACGCCTCGGATCGGCATCCGCAACTCGCGCGTCGCGTTCGTCCACCCGGCCTCCACCGGCGGGGTCCTCACCGAGATCGTCCAACCCGCGGGAGACCACTAGACATGGCCGACGTCAAGCAGCGGATCAGCATCGGCTTCCATGGCCAGGCGCTCACCGCGCGCGTGACGGCCGACCAGCTCGCCGCGCTGCGCAAGGCGCTCGAAAAGGGCGGCGGCGGCTGGCACGAGCTCGAGGCCGAGGACGGGATGATCTCGCTCGACCTCGCGAAGGTCGTCTTCATCCAGGTCGACGCCGGCGACCAGCGCGTCGGCTTCGGCGCCTGAGCGCAGCGGCGGATGACGAGCACGCGCGTCCGGCCGGACGAGCCGGGCCCCGCGGGCTCGCCTGCTGCCTCCCCGGACGCAGCCGGCTCGGCTGGGCTCGCGACGCGCCTGTCCGCGCTCGACCTCACCGGCCTGCGCATCGCGCGCACGCTCGGGCACACGCCCAACGCGGAGCGGGCTGTGCGCGCCTACTCGACGCTCGGGCAGCACGGCGCTCTGTGGCTCGGGCTCGGCGCAGCGGGTGCGGCGCTCGATCCCGCGCGCCGTCCGCGCTGGCGCCGCGCGACGCTCTCGATCGGCGTCGCCTACGCCGTCAACCAGGCGATCAAGCTCGCCGTGCGCCGCCCGCGTCCGCAGCTCGCCGAGCTGCCGCCGCTGATCGGCACGCCGACCCAGCTGAGCTTCCCGAGCGCGCACGCGGCCACGTCGGCCGCGGCGGTCCACGCGTTCTGGCATCTGCTGCCGTGGTTCCCGCTGCGCGGAGCGGCGTTCGGGATGACGCTCTCGCGCCTCTACCTCGGCGTCCACTACCCCTCCGATATCGTCGCCGGCGTGCTGCTCGGGGCGACGATCGGACGGATGGGGGCCCGGCGATGAAGGTCGGGATCGTCGGCATGCCGAACGCCGGCAAGTCCTCGCTCTTCAACGCGCTCACGCGTGCAGGGGCGGAGGCGGCCAATTATCCCTTCACGACGATCGAGCCAAACGTCGCGATCGTGCCCGTCGCCGACGACCGCCTGGAGCAGGTCGCGGCGCTGCTGAAGGCGTCCAACGTCGTGCACGACACGATCGCCTTCCACGACATCGCCGGGCTCGTGAGAGGCGCGTCGGAGGGCGAGGGGCTCGGCAACAAGTTCCTCGCGAACATCCGCGAGACGGACGCGCTCGTGCACGTCGTGCGCGCACACGGCGACGACAACGTGATCCACCCCGAGGGCCGCGTCGACCCGCGCGCCGACATCGACACGATCGAGACGGAGCTGATCTACGCCGACCTCGAGCAGGCCGAGCGCCGCCTGGAGCGCGTCGTGAAGGCCGCGCGCGGCGGCGACAAAGTGGCAGTCGCCGAAGGCGAGTGGCTGCGGGAGCTGATCGCCGCGCTGCAGGAGGGCCGCCCGGCGCGCACCGTGCCGCCGCCGGCCGACGCCCCCCATGCGCTGCGCGACCTCTCGCCGCTGACCGCCAAGCCGGTGCTGTTCGTCGCCAACGTCGACGAGGGCGACGACACCGTCCCGGCCGAGGTGGCCGAGCACGCCGCCGCACACGGCGCGCAGGCCGTTGCCGTCTCGTCGCGGATCGAGGCCGAGCTGTCCGAGCTGGACGACGAGGAGGCCGCCGTGATGCGCGAGGAGCTGGGGATCGCCGAATCCGGCCTCCAGCGGATCGTGCGCGGTGCCTTCTCGCTGCTCGACCTGATCGCCTTCTTCACCGTTGGCGAAGCGAAGCCGGCGCAGTCATGGCACCTCAGACGCGGCCTCACGGCCTGGCACGCCGCTGGCCAGATCCACTCGGACATCCAGAGAGGCTTCGTGCGCGCCGAGGTGATCGGGTGGGACGCTTTGATGGACGCCGGCGGTTACGGCGTCGCCCGCGAGCGCGGCACGCTGAGAGTCGAGGGCCGCGACTACGCGATGCAGGACGGCGACGTGCTGACGGTCAAGTTCACGCCGTAGCCCGCCGCGCCGCTGTGCCCCGACGCCATGCTGGGGTCGCCGACTCCGCGTGCGTGCGGCGGCTGCGTCAAGCGGTCGAGTCGCGCTCACTAAGCGCGCTCTCGTCCCAGCGCGGCCGGCCGATCTCCAGCAGCTCGCCGAGCGTCGACCACTGTCTGCCACCGAGCCGCGCGAGGGGGCGCAGCAGGTCGGCGGCGGGGCGCCCGTCGCGCATCGCCTCCTCTGCGATCGCCATGTGCAGCACGCGCCCGAGCACCACGGTGCAGTCGCCGAGCGGCAGCGTGTCGTGCAGGACACACTCGATCGCCACTGGGGCCTCCGCCACGCGCGGCGGAGCGACGTGCAGGCTCGGCTCACGCGCCACATCCGCCCACTCGAACTCGCTCACGTCGGGCGGCGCGTTCACGCTCGTCGCGTTGACCGCCTCGAACAACGGCTCGGGCGTGAAGTTGACGACGAACTCGCCGGTCGCCTCGACGTTGTTCAGCGAATCCTTGCGCCCGACCGACGTGAACTGCACGATCGGCGGGTCAGTACAGGCGACCGTGAAGAACGAGTGCGGCGCGAGGTTGTCCACGCCGGCCGCCGAGCGCGAGGAGACCCACGCGATCGGCCGCGGGATCACGACTGAGTTCAGCAGCCGGTAGAACGCAAGCGAGTCCGTCTGCCCCGGGTCGAAGTCGACGCGCACGCCCGCGATGATCGCAGGCGGCGTCGCCGCCTCACGCGTCAGTCGCGCGCGTCCGCTGCCGCCTCGCGTTCCGCCCGCCGCTGCGCGCGCAGATAGCGCCGATACCACCCCACAGCCGCGACCTTCTCCCGCAGCGTCCGCCGAGGCGGAATGTCGCGCATCAGCACCCCGTAGTCCCATGAGACGAAGGGGTCGGGAGTCTGCGGGTTGTACAGCCGCCAGATGCGTTCTCTTCGCTCTTGTTCGTCCATCGCGATCCTCCAAGCTAGACGGTGACTGTTGCGGCGATCAGCGTCAACAGCATCTGAGTGGCAAGAAGACAGGCACCAATGCGAAAGCTGCTCGACATCTGCTCGAGTCGCCGTGCGTTGACCCGGTTATAGGCCGTGATCCGCGCGATGAGGTCCGCGCTGAGAGCCGTCGCGTCGGGCTCGTCGCTCGCAAGGTGGGCCGCGAGCAGCGCCTGTGGATCGATGCCGAACGTTCGGTCCGTATGCGGCCAGATCATCGCCAGCACGGAAAGGCTCAGGAGCACGAAGCACAGGACGGCGAGCCACGCCAACAGCCGCGCCGCACCCAACGACTCGTGACCGAAGGAGGCGGCGAGCGAGGCCGCGGCGAGCAGCATGCCGGCGCGGCTGTGCAGAGCAGCCGCCTCAGTCCGCTGATGCTCCAGCGCCCGCACCGCCTCGCGATACGCCAGTTCGTATGCCTCTTCGACGGCCACCGGCGGACCGTATGACTGCCACCTGCGTCGACTCCAGACGCAATCGCGACGAATCTGCGTCAGAGCCGCGACGGATCGCCGGCCGCGCGCAGCCGCTCGGCGAGTCTGCGCATCCCGGCCGCCTCGGCCGCCTCGGCGCCCCCGGCCAGGTCGGTCGCGCGGTCGGCGGGGCGGGCGACGTCCACGCGCTGGAGCGTCGCGATCGCGAGGAAGTCGCGCAGCTCGTCGGCCTGCTCGCGCAGCGCGGTCGCCACACGCGGCTTCTCGCCGTCCGGAGCCGCCAAAGCGGCCTCCAGCGAGCCGTGGCGCAGCAGCAGGTCGGCGGCACCCTTCTCGCCGATCCCTCTTGCGCCGGGCAGGCCGTCGGACGGGTCGCCGCGCAGGGCGATGAAGTCGGGCACCAACGTGGGCGGAACGCCGTAGCGCTCCTGCACCTCCGCCGGCCCCATCGCCTCGAATCCTCTGACGCCGGTCTTCAGATAGAGCACCGTCACGTCCGGCGTGGCGCACTGGAACATGTCGCGGTCGCCCGTCATCAGCAGCGCCGAGCCGCCGGCCTCGACCTCGCTCAGCGCGAACGAGTGCAGCAGGTCGTCCGCCTCCAGGTCCGGCGTCGCGGCGAGCGTCCAACCGAGCGCCTCGAACAGCTGCGGCGAGCGCGCGATCTGCCAGGCGAGCCCTTCGGGCACCGGCGGTCGGTCGGCGTGGTAGCCGGCGAAGCGCGCGACGCGGTATCTCGCCGCCTCTGCGCCCGAGCAGATCACGACGGCACGCGGGCTCCGGTCCGCGACGATGCGCAAGATCGCGTTCGTCGCACCCAGCAGCGCGTTGACGGGCATCCCCTCCGCGCCTCTGATCGAGTCCGGCAGCGCGAACCAGGCGCGGTAGAGCAGCGAGGGCGCGTCGACGACGAGCAGGGGAGCCGGCATCTCCGGCACCCTAGCGTCCTGCCCTGCGCTCGCCCAGCATGCACGCGGCAGAATGCTTCGAAGCGGCGCGCCGGCTGACCCGCCCGATCTAGCCTTGCCCCGACCTGTCCCGCCTGGCGAAGGAGACCGTGCCTCGTGCTCACGCTCAACGGCATCGACGACATCAAGGCCCGCATCGGCCAGGAGCTCGGCGTGAGCGACTGGCACGAGGTGACACAGCAGGCGATCAACGACTTTGCCGACGTGACGGGGGATCACCAGTGGATCCACGTCGATGTCGAGAGAGCGAAGGACACGCCCTTCGGCGGCACCATCGCGCACGGCTACTACACGCTCTCGCTCGCGCCGAAGTTCACCTACGAGCTGTTCTCGATCGAGGGCTTCGCGTTCGGCATCAACTACGGGCTCAACAAGGTGCGCTTCCCGGCACCGCTGCCAGTCGGCAGCAAGGTCCGCATGCGCGCCTCGATCGCGTCCGTCGACGATGTCCCCGGCGGGATCCAGATGGCGACAGCGCTGACGTTCGAGGTCGAGGGCGGCGAGAAGCCGGTCTGCGTCGCCGAGACGCTCGTGCGCCTCTACACGGGCGGCTGAGCGCGGGCGCCACCAACCGCGGCTCAGGCGGCCGCGGCGCCGCCTGCTGCCTGCTCGCGCAGCTCGGCGAGCGTCCCTGCCTCGACCTCGTCGAGCAGCGCCTGCACGCGCACGATCAGCCGCTTGTAGCGGCCGCGGCGGGTGTCCAGCTCCCGCACCTCCTCGTCGCCCGCGACCAGGGCCGGATCGCCCGCGCAGAAGAGGTCGATGCCGGAGACATCGTCGACCGCCTCGCCGAGCTGCTCGCTCGCCATCCCGCCTGGCATGCCGATCCGGCCGACGCCGAGCTTGTCGCCGCGCTGCTGCCGGCGGCGGCCCTGGCGATGGTGCGCCGCACGTCGGAGCCATGGGACCGAGACGAGGCCGCCGCCCGCATCGCCGCCGTCCTCCACCCGCCGGCCTTCGCTGACTGACGCTCTGCGGCGCCCGGCTCGCCAGCCGAGACGCGGACACCCCGCTGACCGCCCCCGCAGCGTTTCGCGGCGGCGTTGCTAGCGTGATTCCGATGCCGGAATCGCTCACGCGCCGCGAGCTGCTCGCGAGCGCCGGCAGTGCCGCAGCGGCAGCACTCGTGCTCGCAGGCTGCGGCGGCGCCGCGCGTCCGTTCGACGCGAGCCGGCCGAGCGCCACAAGGTCGGCCCCGCCACCGCCTGCGCGTATGCGCAAGGGCGTCTCGCTGATCGGGGACGTCAACCCGTACGACGACACGCTTGGCGTCCGTCCGTATCTGCTCGGAGGACCGCACCCCACCACGTTCGTCGCGCTGTGGCTCGGCTGGCCGACCGTGCAGCCGCTCGCTCCCGACCCGTTCACGCGCGCGCAGGCGTTCGCCGATCTCGGCAACCCGGCTGGTCCCGCGGCGACTCCCTTCGCCGCCCTCGACGCGCAGATCGCCCGCGCGAACGCCGACGGCCGCGAGGTCGCGCTCACGCTCTACCAGGCGTTCCCAGACTGGACGAGCTCGCCCGCCGTCGGCCCGGCTCCTCCACCCAACCGCGCGCTCGTCCCCGCAGACCGCTCGCCGGACGGGCCCTGGGCATGGCTCGTCGCCTACCTGTGCGCCCGCTACGCGCGCGGCGGTGCCGGGAATCCCGCCGGCGCGCAGGTCGACTGGCTGCAGCCGATGAACGAGCCGAACCTGACGTGGTGGCCGCAGCAGTCGCCCTCGTATCCAGGCGGGACGATCGCCGGCGCAGTCGCCGAGCTCGCCCGCAGCGCCGCGGCCGTCGCGGAAGCCACGCCGGGAGGCCCCGGCCTGCTGCTGCCCGCTACCGCCGACGTCGTCAGTGTCGCCAGTTCGCACGGCACGCCCTGGGACGTCTTCAGCGACGAGCTGCTCGCACAATTGCGCGGCTGGGAGCCCGGGTTGCCGGTCGGCTGGGCACAGCACAACTACGCCGACGTGAAGCTCGGCCCGGAGGCCGACGGCCGCTGGCGCGCCGAGCGCCTGCTCGAGCTCCAGCGGGCGCACGCTTGGCCAGACCCGTCCGTGTGGCTGACGGAGGGCGGCTACCAGTTCGGTGTGCGCCGCGACGGCTGGATCGCACCCGACGTCGAGCGCTGGACCGTCGATCCCACGCGCACCAACGACCCGTCGCACCCCGACGCATTCGCCGAGCAGGTCGCCGCGATCGAAGCCAACTGGAAGGCGATGGCAGCCCTGCCCGTCCGCCTCTGGACCCAGTACCAGGTCAACGACCGCGACGTGCGCTTCCAGTCCGGCCTGCGCGGTCCCGTCCAGGACACGGCGGCGGGCCGCATCCCGCACGACCCGCCGTATCCCGCCTACGCGCTCTGGCCGACGCTTTCCGCTTAGGCGGACGAGCCCCGCGCGATTCTGCGCAGGTCGAGCGCCTCGGCGAGCGTCGACTCCTCGACGCCGGCCTCCAGAGCCACCTCACGCAACGTGCGGCCCGAGGCCGTCGCCTCCTTGACGATCTCCGTCGCCTTGTCGTAGCCGATGTACGGGTTCAGCGCGGTCGCCACGGCGAGCGTCGACTCGGCCGAGCGCTCGCAGCCCGCGAGGTTCGCCTCGATCCCGTCGACGCACTTCGTTGCGAACAGCCGCGAGGTTGACGCCAGCAGGCGGATCGACTGCAGCAGGTTGCGCGCGATCAGCGGGATCCGCACGTTCAGCTCGAACTGGCCCTGCAGACCGCCGACCGTGATCGCGGTGTCGTTGCCGATCACCTGCGCGCTCACCTGGAGAACCACCTCGGGGATGACCGGGTTCACCTTGCCGGGCATGATCGAGGAGCCCTTCTGCAGCTCGGGCAGGAACAGCTCGCCGATGCCGGCGCGCGGGCCCGAGCCCATCAGCGCGAGGTCGTTCGCGATCTTGGTCAGGGACACCGCGATCACCTTCAGCGCGCCCGACAGCTCCACCAGCGCGTCGCGGTTCGCCTGCGCCTCGAACGGGTCCTCCGGCGGCAGGATCTCCAGTCCGCTTGCCTCGGCGAGCTTGCCGCGCACGCGCGCCGCGAACTCCGGGTGGGTGTTCAAGCCCGTCCCGGTGGCCGTGCCGCCGAGCGGGATCTGCGCGACCTGCGGCAGCGCGTTGCGCACGCGCTTGGCGCCGAGCCGCACCTGCGCGGCGTAGCCGGCGAACTCCTGTCCGAGCGTCACGGGCACCGCGTCCATCAGGTGCGTACGGCCGGACTTGACGATGTCCTGGAACGCCGCGGCCTTGGCCCCGAACGACGCCTCGAGCTGCTCGAGCGCCGGCAGCAGGTCGTTCGTCGCCTCGTCGAGCGCGGCGAGGTGCACGGCGCTCGGGAAGACGTCGTTCGACGACTGGCCCATGTTCACGTGGTCGTTCGCGTGCGCGCCGTCGCCGGCCAGCGCCGCGATCACCTCGTTGGCGTTCATGTTCGACGACGTGCCGGAGCCCGTCTGGAAGACGTCGACCGGGAACTGCTCGTCGTGCTTGCCGGCCGCGATCTCGTCGCCGGCGGCGGCGATCCGCTCGGCGATTGCGCCGTCGAGCAGGCCGAGTTCGCCGTTCACGCGCGCGGCCGCGCCCTTGATGCGCCCGAGCCAGCGCACGACCGGCACCGGCACGGTCTCACCCGACACGGGGAAGTTCGCGACGGCCTTCGTCGTCTCGCCTCCCCACAGCTGCTGCTCCGTCTCCTGCACGCCCATGGCGTCCTCCGGGTCTCTCAAATCATCACGAAGTCAAAAAGCTCAGCCACAGAAGGAAATCAGCTCTCGCGCCAAGCCGACGGGATCGTCGTAGGCAAGCAGGAAGCCGGCGCGGTCGAGCACGCGCAGCTGAGCGTCGGGCAGCAGGTCGAGCGCCTGTCGCGCGACTGCGAGCGGATGCATCGGATCCTCATCGGCCCACAGCAACAGCGTCGGCACCGTCACGTGCCGATAGGAGTCGAACAGCTCCCGCTGCGGCTCGCTCGGCCAGCTGCGCGCGAACTTGGCCCACGAGCGGGCGCGGCCCGGATTTCCGGGCACGTCGGCGAGCGCATGGCGTACGAGATCGCGCGCGGCCGGGTTGCGCTGGACCGACAGCTTTTCGCCGATCGACGGGCGGAACACCAGCGGCGCCGCCCGCGCGAGCAGGCGATCGAGGCCGGGGACGGCCGCTGCCATCGCGGCGCCGCGCCACAGCGAACGGCCCGCGCGGTGCTCGGCTCGACGGTGCAAGCGGTTCGGCGTCAAGACGAGACGGCGCGGCGTCATGCGCCCGTCGAGCACCGCTCGCAGCAGCAGCTCGGCGCCGATGTCGTGGCCGCCCACGAGCGGTCTGGGCCCGAGCACCTCGATACAGAAGCCGGCGACGACCTCGGCGAGCCAGTCGGGCGTGTAGGGATGCCGCGGACGATCCTCGCTGTCGCCGTGCAGCGGCAGGTCGGGCAGCACGACCCGGAAGCGCTGCGACAGCGGCTCGACGACCGGCTCCCACTCGCGATGCGAGAAGCCGAGCGAGTGGAACAGCGCGAGGCCGGGCCCGGTCCCGGCCTCGCGGTAGGCGACCCGCGCGCCGTCGCTGTGGTGGTAGAGCCGCAGTCGCATTGCGAGCGGGATTCTCACCCACCCCGCTGACCGGCTGCGCGTCCGCGCAGCAAGGCCGCTCGTCCTGGTCCGTCGTCGAGCCCGGCGGCGGTTCCGGCGATGCGGTTCGCCAGCTCTTCCTGCAACCCGGCTGCCTGCGCCGCCCCCCGATCGACCGCGCCGATCAGGAAGCCGAGTTGGAAGGCGGCGGCGTCGCTGGAGCGCATGTCGTGCCCCAGCGTGTCAGCGGCAGTCGTGAGTGTGGCGCCGAGCGCCTGCAGGCGACTGTCGTCGATCGTGCGGCGCACGCACTGCGACAGCGACGTGCCGTCCACGAGCGCGACGTCGCGCGGCGCGTGGGTCAGCGCTTGCAGGACATCTGCCGGTTGTGCTTCTATGCACGCCTGCGCAGGGGCCGTGCGGCCGCCGCAGCCGCCGAAGGCGAGCAGCGCGAGCACCCACACGACGCCGGTCCGTCCCACGCCGCGCATCCTCGCAGCCGGCTCCACTCCCGTCACGTTCCGTGCCCAAGGTTGTGCAAAACCTCCCTCTGACCTTCACAGAAGGGCACCAACCCTCCCTAATGGCCTCATGCCTTTGCAGATGCACGGGATGAACGCTCGGCCGTTGGGGCTCTCCACCTCGCAGGCCGCGCGAGAGCTTGGCGTTTCGCTCGGCACCGTCCGCCGCTGGTCCGACATGGGTTACCTCCAGTCGTACCGGACCCCGGGTGGGCAGCGCCGCTTCAGCGTCGAGCACATCGAACAGTTCGTGCGCTCCCTCCAGCAGAACAGCTTCGCGGTGCAGCAAAACCGCGAGGACTCGTTCCTGCAGCGCGCCACGGGCTGAATCCCCCGACAACTGCAGCAGACACCAGCGCGCCGGCAGCCGGCGCGCTTCGTCGTTGGCGTGTGCGCTGCTTGGCCCGGCCGCTCGGCGCTCCGCTCCGGGCGCAGCCGGTTGCGCGGTGCGCGCGCCGTGGGCAGCGAGGGGGAAGGAACGGCTGCGGCGCAGACGTCGCCGGTCTTCCGCGGTTCCGTCGCAGAGCCCACGAGGGCTTGCGCAATCGCCGTCCGTCTCGCCCACCCGACAGCAAAGCGTCCTGACCTGGCCCGCCAGGACGAGGTCAGGTCAGGACACTTGCTGGCCTGGGCAGGCAACTGCTCGACGCTCCTGACGCCTCCGCCGCACCGAGCGGCACGACCGGCGCTCAGCTGACCGCAGCCTCGTTGATGCGCCGTTCGAGGTCGAGCTCGCTGCCGAAGTCTGCTGCGTCCGCGTGGCGGTACGTGGCGTCGCTGCCGGCGAGCACTCTCGAGAGCGCCTCGACGTAGTCGGCGTCGAGCTGCGAGCCGGCGACGCGCCGCAGCTCCGTCAGCGCCTGGAACGAGCTGACCGGCGTGCGATACGTGTCCGCCGCCGTCAGCGTGTCGTAGACCTCTGCGACGGCGATGATCTTGGCCAGCTCGGGAATCGCGTCGGCCTTCAGGCGATCCGGGTAGCCGCGCCCGTCGACGCGCTCGTGGTGCGCGCGCACGATCTCCGCGACCGGGCCGTAGAGGCCGAGGTCGCGCAGCATGTCGGCCCCAAGCACCGGGTGTTGGCGGATCGCGTCCCAGTCTTCGTCCGTCAGCACGCGCCCGCGCTCGAAGACGCGGTCCGACAGTGCGAAGTTGCCGATGTCGTGCAGCAGGCCGGCGGTGTGGGCCAGCTCTTGGTCGTCTGCGCTCATGCCGGCTTCGCGTGCGATGTCGCGTGCGAATGCGGCGACCGCCGCGGCATGACGGGCGGCGCGCGGGTCACGGATGCTCAGCGTGCGCAGCAGGCCGGAGAGCACGCCCCATGACAGCGAGGCGTACTGCTTGCTGCGGTGCCGTGCGGTTGAGACGAGCCGCGCCATGTAGCTGAAGGCGATCAGCGTGAAGGCGGCGAACGCGGTGCCGCCGAGCCCCAGCTCCAAGCACAGCCCGGTCGCCGCCAGCGCGAGCGCCACGTTGATGCCGATCGAGATGAGCAGCGTCCCGAGCGCGCCCCAGATCGTGCTCCAGAAGGGGACGTCGTCGAGCATCGACGTGATGCCGACCACGATCAGCAGGTTCAGCGCGAACATCAGCGCCGCGGCGAGCGCGAGCGCGACGTAGAAGCCGGCCGATCCCTCCACGGTGTGGAGCGACTCGAACAGCGTGCCGGCGATCAGCACGGGAGCGCCGCTGCCGAACAGGTTCATCGCCATGCGCTCCGTGCGGTAGCGCTCGACGAGCCATGTGATCAGCTCGGAGACGACGACGACGGCGAACGCCGCCGCGGGCCCGAACAGGGCGAACACGACGATCGCGGCCAGTGCGGAGCCGGAAACGTGCACGGCTTGCGCCCCGGTGCCCGTACCGAACAAGTCGGCACCGATGACACCGAGGGCAAGCACACCAAAAAGCCAGGACAGCCGACCAGGATCGGCGGCAACCATCGCCCAGACGACACAACCGAGTATGCCGACAAGGGTGATCCCCCTCGCGAGGCTGTCTCTTCGCGGCCACGCGCGTGCAACACGCATGTCCGCAAGGTAACGGTCCTAACGGACCATTACGAGTAAGGGGAGAACTACTTGCCCTTGAAGAACATCCATTGCCTCCGATCGGTCGCGCTGCACATTCAGCCCGCGGCGCCTGGATAGGGCGGCGCGGACCCGCTGCCCTTCGCGCAGAACTGTAGCCGCTCGATGGAGGTTTTGCACCCTTTTCGCCCTCAAAGCTGTGCAAATACGCACAGCCCGCCCCTGAACAGGGGTGCAAACGCCGACCTTTCCACGTGATGCGCTACCTGAAGACCAGCGAAGCCGCGGCTCTGCTCAACGTCAGCCCCAACACGTTGCGGGCTTGGGAACGGCGTTTTGGCTTCCCGCGGCCGCAACGCTCGCCTGGTCGTCACCGCCTGTACACGCACGGGGAGATCGCTGCCCTCCGCGATGCGCTGCTCGACGGGCTGTCCATCTCCTCCGCGGTGTCGCGGGCGCGAGAAGGGCTCGGCGCTGACACGAACGCCCTGGTCGGCGCGCTGAACGCGTTCGACCAGCCACGCGCCGACAACGCGATCGAGGGAGCTCTCGCGCTGCGCTCGCTCGATCGCACGGTGCAGGAGGTGCTGCTCAACTCGCTCGACGAGGTCGCCCGCCGGCACGGAACCGAGTCCGTGCAGTGGGCCTTCGCCGCGCGCTGGGGCAACAGCTGGCTGCGTCGCGCACAGCGGCTCGTCACGCCCGGGATGCAGTTCTCGACGACGATTGTGCTCGGCGACGCCACGCGCGACGAGCTCGACCCGGACGCCGCCTACGTGCGTGCACTCGAGCTGCTCGCGATGCGCGCCGGCGCCCGCGTGCTCGGCCTGTCCGTGCGCGGCGTCGCGAACATGTCGGAGGCGCTCGCCACGCATCGGCCCGACGGCGTGATCATCGCCGGCGGTGCGCTGTCGGACGACACGGTCGCGCGCTGGGCCTACGCCGTGCGCCTCGCGACGGGCCCGCTGCCGGTCGCTGTGTACCGGCGCGGACCGCAACGGACGCGCGTCCGCACGACAGGCGCTACGATGCTTCCGGGCACGCCAGGAGAGGCAGCCCGCCAGATGATCGACCTCGTGAGCCATCCGGTCACGAGCTTTACGACAGGGACGTCGCCCGCCCGGCTCGCAGCCGACGGCGCGTAGGTCACGGAAAGACTGCACGGAGGCTTCAGGGGACATGGCAATCGATCGTTCGGCATCTGTGTTGCGGCTTGTTCCGTCGACCGCCGAAGAGGCCTGTCCGTCACAGTGGTTCTGCGGCCACTGCGGTTCGCCGCCGCCGAACAACGAGACGCCGGCCCCGCCGGCGCGCGTGTGCGGCGAGTGCGGCTTGGGTCTGCTGCTCGAGGCGCGCGCCGACGTCGCGCCCAAGCCGGACGACCCGTTCGTGATCGTCGACGGCTCGCTGCATGTCTGCGCGATGTCGTCCGCCAGCGAAGGGTTGCTCGCGGTCGCCGAGACGGACGTCATCAACCGTCCGATCACCGAGATCCTCACGCCGGCCGATGCCGAGGCCAACGGCCCCGAGTCGCTCGCCGGCGCGATCATGCACGCCGCCGGCGGCGAGGACGAGGTGCGCCGCCTGATGGTGCGCCCCGCCAATGTCTTCGGTGTGCGCATGCCGCTGCGTGTGGGGGCCTGCGGGCCGCCGCGTGCTGCGTTGATCGTGCTCGAGGACTGAGCTCCGCGGGGCTGCCTGCCCCGCCTCCGTCGCGACCGTCTCCCGGTCTCCTTCCGCGCGATCTCCCTTGCACGCTGCCTTGCGTGCTGCAGCTTTCCCTGCACCCGTTGCGCTTGATAGGCACAGCGGGAAGAGTGCTTCCTGCCATGAGCGGGATTCGAACCAACGCAGCTGCCGTGATGCTCGGCGTCAGCCCGAACACGCTCCGAAGCTGGGAGCGGCGCTTCGGCTACCCGTCCCCGGGCCGCACGTCCGGCGGCCACCGCCAGTACGAGCTCGCCGACGTCGAGGCGCTCAAGCAGGCGTTTGAGGAGACGCAGAACGTCTCCTCCGCGATCGCGATCGCGCGCCAGCGCGGCGCAGGTCCGCCGTCCTCGAACCGCCTCGGACTCGCGCTCTCCCGCTTCGAGGAGGAGAAGGCCGCGCGGCTGCTGGAGGAGAGCCTCGCGATCCGCTCGCTCGAACGCACCGTGCAGGAGGTCCTGCTTCCGGCCATCGCCGAGTTGCACACGGAGGATCCGGGCAGCCCCGAGCACAGCTTCGCCTGGCGCTTCGCGACCGACTGGCTGTCCGCGCTGCGCCGCGTCGCGGCCCCTGCGACGCGCGCCGAGGGCATCTTGATCTCCGACGCCACCGCGCCCGGCGACATCGCCGCGCTGCAGGTGCAGGCGCTCGAGCTGCTGCTGCGTCGCGCTGGGCTCCGCACCCTGACGTTGACCGCTGCCACCGAGCCCGCACGGCTCGGCCGGGCGTTGCGGGCGCTGCAGCCCGACGCGCTCGTGCTCGGCGGCACGCGCGCTTCGCTCGACGCGATCGGCCGCCTCGTCTACGCCGTGCGCTCTGCGCGCGAGGGAATCGACGTGCTGGCCTTCGGCGGCGCGCTCCCGGACACCGGTGCGAGCACCGTGCTGCGCCTCGGCGACGAGCCGCTCGCCGCGCGCGACGCGCTGCTGGAGCGTCTTGCCGCGCAGACCGCGCCCGTGCCGCGCGACGTCCCCGCGGTGCCGGCCGGCGACGGCGAGATCGTCGTCGCGCGCCGCCACACCGCCGCGCTGCCGTTCTGAGCGCGCGCACCGCCGGGCCGCCGTTGCGCGCGGCGACCTAGAATCAGGCGCCCATGCCCGCGCCGCACCAGCCCGTCGACCCGCAGCAGTCCTTCCCCGCGATGGAGGAGGCGACGCTCGCGCGCTGGAGAGCGGACGACGTCTTCCACGAGACGGTGCGCCGCCGCAAGGGCAGACCGCCGTGGATCTTCTACGAGGGACCGCCGACGGCGAACGGCCGGCCGGGCACGCACCACGTGCTGGCGCGCATCTTCAAGGACATCTTTCCCCGCTACCGCACGATGTGCGGCTTCTACGTCGAGCGCAAGGGCGGCTGGGATTGCCACGGCCTGCCGGTCGAGCTGGCGGTCGAGGAGGAGCTCGGCTTCACCTCCAAGGACGAGATCGAGCGCTACGGCATCGCGGAGTTCAACGCGAAGTGCCGCGCGTCGGTCTTCACGTACGTGGAGGAGTGGGCCAGACTGACCGAGCGGATCGCGTACTGGGTCGACCTCGACGAGGCCTACCGCACACTCGACGACTCCTACATCGAGTCGGTCTGGTGGGCGCTGCGCACGATCTGGGACAAGGACCTGCTGTACGAGGGCCACAAGGTCGTCCCCTACTGCCCGCGCTGCGGCACGGCGCTGTCCTCGCACGAGTTGGGGCAGCCGGGTGCGTATCAGGACGTCGTCGACCCCTCGGCCTACGTGCGTCTGCCCGTGACGAAGCCGGTGGGGCCGCTTGCCGAGGGCGACGAGCTGCTGATCTGGACGACGACGCCGTGGACGCTGCCGTCGAACGCGGCGGTTGCCGTCGATCCGGACCTGACGTACGTGCGCGTGCGCACCGACGACGGCGCGGTGCTGGTGCTGGCGGAGGCGCTGATCGAGCGCGTGCTGGGGGACGGGGTGGACATCCTCGCCCGCTTTGCAGGCGGCGAGATGGTCGGCTCGGCGTATGAGCCGCCCTTCCCGTTCATCCCCGGCTCGGCATATGGCGAGAAGGGGCACACCGTGCTGCCCGGGGACTTCGTCACGGCCGAGGACGGCACCGGGCTCGTGCACACCGCGCTCGCATTCGGCGAGGACGACTACCGCCTCGGCGAACAGCAGGGCATGACGGTCGTCAATCCTGTCAAGCCCGACGGCACCTACGACGAGCGGATCGAGGGCTATGCCGGTCGCGCGGTGCGCGAGGCGAACGGCGACCTCGTGGAAGACCTGCGCGCGCGAGGACGGCTCTTCCGCGTCGTCGACTACGAGCACGCCTACCCGCACTGCTGGCGCTGCGGTACCGCGCTGCTCTACTACGCGAAGCCTTCCTGGTACATCCGCACCTCGGCGATCCGCGACAGACTGCTGGCGTCCAACGAGACGGTCAACTGGCACCCGCCGCACGTCAAGCACGGGCGCTTCGGCAACTGGCTGGAGGGCAACGTCGACTGGGCCCTCTCGCGCGAGCGCTACTGGGGCACGCCGCTGCCGGTGTGGCGCTGCGAGCAGGGCCACGTCCACTGCATCGGCTCATTCGACGAGCTGGAGGAGCTGAGCGGCGTGCGCCTGGAGGACGCGCACCGGCCGTACGTCGACGAAGTGGGCTTCCCGTGCATCGAGTGCGGCGGACGGATGCAGCGCGTGCCCGAGGTGATCGACGTGTGGTTCGACTCGGGTGCGATGCCGTTCGCGCAGTGGCACGCGCCGCACGAGAACGCCGAGCACTTCAGAGAGCGCTTCCCGGCCGACTACGTCTGCGAGGCGCTCGACCAGACGCGCGGCTGGTTCTACTCGCTGCTGGCCGTCTCGACGCTGCTGTTCGACCAGTCGTCCTACAAGAACGTCGTCTGCCTCGGGCTGATCCTCGACCCCGAGGGTCAGAAGATGTCGAAGTCGAAGGGCAACGTCGTCGTGCCCTGGGACGTGCTCGACCGCTACGGCGCCGACGCGCTGCGCTGGTACTTCTTCACTTCCAAGCAGCCGTGGGATGGCTACCGCTTCTCGCTGGAGACGATCGGCGAGGCGGTGCGGCAATTTCTGCTGCAGCTGTGGAACACGTACGGGTTCTACGTCCTCTACGCGAATGCGAACGGGGTCTCGCCCGGCGCGCTGCCCGATCCGGCGGAGTCGAACAACGAGCTGGACCGCTGGGCGCTGTCGCGGCTCTCCGCCACGGTCGAGATCGCGCGGGAGCGGATGGACGACTACGACGCGACCGCCGCCGGCCGCGCGATCCAGGCGTTCGTCGACGATCTCTCGAACTGGTACGTGCGCCGCTCGCGGCGGCGCTTCTGGGACGGCGATCCGGCCGCGTTCGCGACGCTCCACCACTGCCTCGTGAGCGTCGTGCAGCTGCTTGCGCCGTTCACGCCGTTCATCGCCGACGAGATCTACCGCAACCTCGATCCGGACGGCGAGGTCAGCGTGCACCTGTGCGACTACCCCACGGCAGGTGAGCGGGACGCCGCGCTCGAGGAGGCGATGGAGGTCGCGCGCGAGGCGGTGCGGCTCGGGCTCGCCGCGCGCGGGCAGTCGAAGATCAAGCTGCGCCAGCCGCTGCACGCGGCCGCCATCGTCGCAACGGGGCGCGAGCGCGAGGCGATCGAGCGCCTCTCCGACGTTGTGCGGTCGGAGCTGAACGTGAAGGAGCTGCGCTTCGTCTCGGCCGCCGACGATCTCGGCGAGCTGGAGATCAAGCCGAACTACCGCGCGCTCGGCCCGCGCTTCGGCAAGCAGATGCCGCTGGTGGCGGATGCCGTCGCCGGGCTGGATCCCACGCACGTTGCCGCCGCGCTGCGCGAGGGCCGCACCGTCGGCGTGATGATTGAGGGTCACGACCACGAGCTGGGCGCCGACGACCTGCAGGTCGCGATGCAGCCGCTCGAGGGCTACCAGTTGGAGCGGGAGGGCTCGCACGCAGTGGCTTTGGAGCTGGCGCTGGACGACGGGCTGCGCCGCGAGGGGCTCGCGCGCGAGGTCGTTCACGCGGTGCAGGCGGCGCGCAAGGCGGCAGGCCTGGATGTCAGCGACCGCATCGCGCTGACGCTCGGCGGCGCCGAGGAACTGCTCACCGCCGCACGCGAGCACGAGCCGTACGTGACGAGCGAGACGCTAACGACGGCGATCGACTACGACGCGACGGTCAACGGCGATGCGCACTCGGTGGAGATCGAGGGCCTTTCGCTGAAGATCGCCGTCGTCCGCGCCTAGCGGCCCGCGCACTACGGCGCGACGAACGTGAAGGCGTGATCCCAGGCGCCGCGAGCCTTGCCGACGGCGACCCACAACAGGCAGAGCGACTCGAGCTGGCGAGACTGCTCGATGCCGCCGACGTCGAGCGCATTCCAGCCGAAGTCTTCGAGGATGGTCGCGACGGTCGCCTTCGCGTCGGCGTCGTCGCCGGCGATGAACATCGGCTGCCGCTCGGCAAAGCCGGGGTTGACCATGATTGCGTTGTTGACGGTGTTGAAGCACTTCACGACGCGCGCGCCGGGGAGCGCGCGCTGCACCGTCTCGCCGCCGGAGTCGGCGGGTCCGCTGACGGCGAGCGCGGCGCGGTCACCGGACGGGTCGAGCGGGTTGGTCGTGTCGATCACGACCTTGCCGGCGAAGTGCTGCGGGCCGGCGGTGGCGATCGCCTGCTCGACGACGGTGCCTCTCGTCGCCAGCACGACGATCTCGCCGACCTCCGCAGCGGCTGTGAAGTGGCCGATCGCGACGCCGTCGTGCCGCGCAGCCCACGCCTGCAGGTCATCGTTCTCCTCCGGTGCGCGGGTGCCGATCGTGACCTCGTGCCCGTGCACGGCGAAGCCGGCCGCGAGCGCGCGGCCGACTGCTCCGCTGCCGATGACGCCTACGCGCGTCGGCACCATGGAACTTGCCGTGCTTAGGCCGTGAGGGCCGGCTCGAGCTCGGCCTCGAGCTTGCGCTTCGGGTAGGCGCCGACGACCTTCTTGGCGATCGCGCCGTTCTTGAAGAGGATCAGCGTCGGGATCGAGAGGACCTCGTAGGTCATCGCGGTCTGCTGGTTCTCGTCGACGTTGAGCTTGACGATCTTCAGCGCGTCGCCCTTCTCGCCGGCGATCTCCTCGAGCACGGGGGCGACCATCCGACACGGCCCGCACCACGGCGCCCAGAAGTCGACGAGCACGGGCGTCTCGGACTCGATGACCTCGGCCTGGAAGTTGGTGTCGCTGACCTCGCTGATGGTGCCTGCCATGAGGGCTCCTTGGACGGATTCGTCGTCTTTACTTCACAAAGTATAGCGACCGGTTGCGCGGGTACACGCGCGGCGTGCGCATCCTCCGCAGGACCTGCGCAGATCCACCACTTCCTGCTGTAGACCGGACGGCTCATCGTCGCTTATCTGGTCGGAATGACCAGGTCCGCCCATCTCCAGAACTGTCGGAGCTCCAACTCCGGCCGGGGCGCAAGCCCTGAGAAAGGAGGTGAGTCTCATAGAGACAGCCCTGGTCGTACTGCTGTTGCTGATCATCCTCAGGGAGAACCGGTAGCGGCAGGGGCCGGTGTCGTGGCGGCGACGCCGGTCCTTAACGAGGAGAGCCCGACGTAGCGGCGCCGGGCTCTCAGGAGGTGAGTCATAGGACTCGCACTGATCTCCAAGGAGGATACCGGCGCGATCTCTGTGCGCAACAGCAGCTATGTGGTGCGCGAGCGACCCTCAACGCAGCAGCGCTGCCAGCAGGTGCGGCGAGACGTAGACCTCGATCAGCCCCGCGAGCACGAGCGCAGGGACGGCGATCGCGACGGTGACGACGGTCGCGGCGAGCAACTCGTCCCACTGTCTGCGGCGGCTGGCGATCAGCCACGCCGCGAGTGGCAGGAACAGCGCCCACAGCTCCAGCAGTGCGTGCGGCAGCAGCGCGAGGAGCAGCCGCCCGGGAGGGATTCCGAGTTCGCCCGACACCGTCGCGGCGGTGCTGCCGATCACGAACGCCTGCGTCGCCAGCGAGAACAGCGTCGCCGCGGTCACGAACGCGATCGCGAGCGGTCCGGCAGCGTCGTGGATCAGCCGCCACACGCCGCTGCGGCGCTCCGCCTCGCGCGGCAGTGAGCTGCCGGCGATGTAGCCGGCGACGCAGGCGAACGCGTGCAGCGCGAGCACGAGCGAGTTGCGCTGGAGGACGCGGCCGACGTCCTCCAGGCTCGGCGGCGCGGTGACGCCGACCACTGCGATCGGGGTCGCGTCGGCCGGCGCGGCGAGTGCGACGAGATAGACCGCGAGCAGCAGCAGCGCGGAGATCGCGAGGCTGCCGAGCGTCCAGGCGCGCAGCACCGGTCCGGGGGTGCCGTTCCAGCGCGTGAGCGTGGTGCGGGTCGGGCTGAAGCCGCGGACCAGCGCGAGATCGTTGACCTGCATCGCGTTCACCATGACAGACCGGGTGCGCGGCGACAGGCGCATGCTGGACGCGGGTGGACGTCGCCGCGCCGCTCCCCGTCCTACGCTTGCAGTCGGAGATGGCCGACCTGACGAACAGCGAGATCGCGGCGAGATTCGACGAGCTCGGCGACCTGTACGAACTCGACGGCGCGATCGTGCACCGCATCGTCGCCTACCGCAACGCGGCGAAGGCGGTGCGCGACGCGTCGACCTCGGTCGCTGCGCTCACGCGTGCCGGTCGCGTGACGGAACTGTCGGGGATCGGGGCGACGCTGGAGACGAAGCTCGTCGCGCTGCTGGAGCAGGGCGACATCCCGCAGGCGGTTGCGCTGCGCGAGAAGTTCCCCGCGGGCCTGGTCGAGATGACGCGCTTGCCCGGCCTGGGTCCGAAGCGCGCACGGCGCCTCTATGAGGAGATGGGGATCGACTCGCTCGAAGCGCTCGCGACGGCCGCTCGCCAGCAGCGCATCCGCGACCTCAAGGGCTTCGGCGCCAGAGCGGAGGAAAAGATCTTGGAGGCCGTCGAGCGCGCCGTCTCGGAGGACGGCGGGATCCCAGCGGGAACCGGTCAGCGCGTCGTGCTCGACCGTGCGCGCGAGATCGGCGACCAGGTCGTCGAGGCGCTGCGCGCGCACCCGGCCGCGGTGCGCGTCGAGCTGGCCGGCTCGGCGCGGCGCTGGGCCGACTCCGTCAAGGACCTCGACATCGTCGCGGCGGCGGAGGACCCCGAGCCGCTGATCGACGCGTTCAAGGCGCTCGAGCTGATCGAGGTCGTCACCAACAGCGGCGAGGCCGGCGCGCGCGCCCGCACGCACAGCGGCATGAGCCTTGACCTGAAGGTCGTCGCGCCCGACCAGTTCGGCAACCTGCTGCAGCACTTCACCGGCAACAAGCAGCACAACGTCGCCCTGCGCGAGGCGGCGGTGCGCAGAGGGCTGCACGTGTCCGAGTACGGGATCCTCGACGACGCGACCGGTCAGACGCTGCGCTGCGCGACCGAGGAGGAGGTGTACGCGGCGCTCGGCTACGCGTATGTCGAGCCGGAGCTGCGCGAGGGGCGCGGCGAGCTGGCGGCCGCCGCGCTCGACGGCGGCGCTGGCCTTCGGAGACTCATCACGGTGGAGGATCTGAAGGGCGAGCTGCACTGCCACACGACCGCGTCCGACGGCAAGAACGAGATCGAGGACATGGCGTACGCCGCGCTCGAGCTCGGCTACGAGTACCTCGCGATCACCGATCACTCGGCGTCTCACGGCTTCGGCGACGACGTCTCGCCTGAGCGCCTGGAGGAGCAGATCGAGCGGATCCACGCCGCCAACCTGGCGATCGACGGGATTCAGCTGCTTGCTGGCAGCGAGGTCAACATCCTCCCGAACGGGTCGCTCGACTACTCCGACGAGCTGCTCGCGAAGCTCGACTGGGCGATCGCGAGCGTCCACACCTCGTTTGGGATGGACGAGCGCGCAATGACAGACCGCATCGTCGCCGCGGTCGAACATCCGTCGATCGATGCGATCGGCCACCTGACCGGGCGCAAGATCGAAGCGCGCCCGCCGTATGCGGTCGACGTCGACCGCGTGATCGAGGCGTGTGCGCGTACCGGCACGATGCTGGAGATCAACGGCAGTGCAAATCGGCGTGATCTCAACGACGTGCACGCGCGCGCTGCGGCGGACGCCGGCGTGTGGATCATCGTCACGACGGACTCCCATCGCGTCGCCACGCTGGAGACCACGCGACCGTACGGAATCGCCACCGCACGGCGTGCTTGGCTGACTCCCGAACACGTGGCAAACACGCGTCCGTGGCAGGAGTTCTCGCGCTTGCGCAAAAGGGCACAAGGTAGATAGCTGTGCATCAACCTTGCGGCGCATCGGCGCGTCGCATCGACCGGAGAGGTGTCTGATGCAAGAGGCGCTCAATGAGAGTCTGCGACAGGGCCGCAAGTGGCTCCTGATCTCGGGCTGGCTTGCCGTAATCGCAGGGACGATCGCGATCATCGTTCCGGCGGTGGCATCCGTGACGGTCGCGATCTTCATCGGCTGGATGCTGTTGCTCGCCGCGGTGTTCCTGTTGATCGACGCGTTCGCGGTGCGTGACATCTGGCGCATGCTGATGCGCCTGCTGCTCGCGTTCGTCGCCGGCGCGGCCGGTCTGTCGCTGCTGCTCGCTCCGCTGAGAGGCACGTACACGCTGACGGTGCTGCTCGTGCTGTGGTTCGCGGTTACCGGCGTGATGCGGATCGCTGTGGCGATCGCCGAGCGCGGCACGCCAGGCGCCGGCTGGATGGGCGCCAACGGCGTCATCACGCTGCTGCTCGGGATCCTGATCGGCGCAGAGCTGCCGGAGTCCTCCGACTGGGCGATCGGCCTGCTCGTGGGGATCGACTTCCTGTTCTATGGCTTCGGCGCGATCGCCGCGGCCTCCGCGCTCAAGCGCGGCGCGGTCGAAGGCGGGGCGACGACTGGCTCGCCAATGACGCCGGGCGGAACTGCGACCGCCTGACCTGAGGGGATGTGGCGTGCCCGGCCGGGGTGCGCTGTCGAGCCGGCGCCGCTGTGACGGCGCCGGCACCCTCGGCATTCAGAGCAGTGCCGGCAGCACGTGTTCGGCGACCGTCGCGTCGAACGCGGCGCAGCGGTAGGGCGCGAGCAGCTGCGCGGCGCGCTCTGCGTAGTCGTCGAGCGGGGCGTCGAGCGCCACGCGAATCGCGCCGGCGAGGTCCTCGCTCACGCAGCGTGCGTCGAGTGCGCGTGCGAGCGCGAGCGCGGGGTACGGCCCCGACCCAGGCGCGCTGACGAGCCGGCAGCCGTCGGCGAGCGCCTCCAGCTGTGCGATCCCGTAGTCCTCGTGGAGCGGGGCGGCGACGAAGATGCGTGCTCGGCGCAGCAGCGCGCGATAGTCCTGCGGCGCGAGCAGTCCGGTTCCTTCGGCGCCCTCGCCGAGCGGGCCGGCCGGCTGCCCGGCGACGAGCAGCGTCTCGTCGGGCCGGCGCGCTTGTGCCCACGCGGCGAGGATGCGCGCGAGTCCCTTCTTCTTCGCGTCAGCGGCGTAGGCGAGGGCGGCGACGTCGCGGTCGGCGGTCGGCGTCGAGGGCTCGACCGGCACCGGCAGCACGACCGCCGGCGTGACAGGCCGGGGGTCAAGTGCGGCCAGCCCGCCCTCGCTCATCGGCAGCAGCAGCGGCGCCTGCGCGACGCGGCGGCGCTCGGCCGGCCGCTGCCACAGGCCGTGCCGTCCGGGCCGGTTCTGCGCCGCCGGCGAGTCGAACCAGATGGCGCCGGGACGAGGACCGAGCAGCGCGGCCGTCGCGGAGGCGTAGATCAGCGCACGCGGGCGGTGCTCGGCGATCCCGGCTCGCGCGGCGGTGCGCGCCGCGTGCGCCTGCACCAGATCCGTCGCCATGAACGTGCGCACCTCGCGCACCCGCGCCGCCGCCGCGACCGCAACGCTCGCGCCCGCTCGCTCGATTGCGCCTGTGAGCGCGGGCACCGCTCCGCGCCAGCCGGCCGTCGTCGGCAGCGCGACGACGAGCACGTCGACCGGGCCGCTCACCGGCGGTGGCGCTCCCATGCTGCGTGGAGGTGACGGCTCACACGCGTCCGCGCGGCGCCGGCGCCGAAGCCGCCTCCGCCTCTTCGAACTGCCACGTGCTCGCCTTGAAGCCGGGCGTGCGCAGCAGCTGGATCGGCTTCAGCGGAGAGGTGCGCTCGACGTAGTAGCGCACGCCGTCGCGCTCCTCGATCGCGGTCACGGCGGCATCCTGCCGGCGCCACGAGAGCGCCCAGATGATCGCGAAGCCGGTCGCGATCGCGGCGACCTGCGGGAACACGAGCGCGAGGCCTCCGGCGAGCACCGTGCACAGCAGCAGCGGCCACAGCCGGTTCAGCAGGATGCGGCGCGGATGGACCTCGGGCAGCGCTTTCGTCGATCTGGCGCCGGCCAGCAGCCGTGCGATCGGCGGCGAGGTCTCTGCGCGTCGGCCGATGATCGTTCCGCCGATCGCCGCCAAGATCCACCAGCCGGCGGCGAACGGGACCAGCAGCGGGTCGTCGTGCGAGCGGGAGGCGAGCACCGTGATCGCCCCCAGCAGCGTGGCCGCCGCCGCGCTGGTCAACACCGTTGCCTTGAGGAAGTCCGTGAAGCGCATCTGCAGCGTCG
>DATFPW010000058.1:0-31285 GCA_035264605.1 Conexibacter sp.
GAGTACCTCGAGCTGCCAGAGCTCGACTTCGTCTCCTTCAACGTCTACCTGGAGGACCCCGAGCGGCTGGCCGCCTACGTCGCCCGCCTGCAGAACCTCGCCGGCGAGCGTCCGCTCGTGATGAGCGAGCTGGGGCTCGACAGCCGCAGCCATGGTCGCGAGGCGCAGGCGCAGGCCTTGAGCGATCAGCTGCGTACGAGCTTCGCCGGCGGCTGCGCAGGGACGTTCCTGTTCGCCTGGACCGACGCATGGCACACCGGCGGCGCGGACGTGACCGACTGGGACTTCGGGCTCGTCGACCGCGAGCGGCGGCCGAAGCCGGCGCTGGCGGCGGCGCGCGGTGCGTTCGCCGAGCTGCCGTTGCCGCATGCCGAGACCGCGCCGCCGCGCATCTCCGTCGTCGTCTGCTCGTACAACGGCGCCGCGATGCTCGGCGAGACGCTCGACGGGCTCGCGGGCCTCGACTACCCCGACTACGAGGTCGTGGTGGTCGACGACGGCTCGACCGACGCGACCGCGGAGATCGCTGCCGCGCGTCCCCGGGTGCGGCTCATCTCGACGGAGAATCGCGGGCTGAGCGCCGCGCGCAACACCGGCCTGCAGGCGGCGACCGGCGAGCTCGTCGCCTACATCGACGACGACGCCTATCCCGATCCGCAGTGGCTCGACTACGTCGCGCTCGCGCTGCGCGACGGGACGCACGCCGGCGTCGGCGGGCCGAACCTGCCGGTGCCGAGCGACGGTCTCGTCGCCGAGAGCGTCGCGAACGCGCCGGGCGGGCCGGTGCACGTGCTGCTGAGCGACACGGTCGCGGAGCACATCCCCGGCTGCAACATGGCGTTTCGCAGAGACCGGCTGGAGGCGATCGGCGGCTTCGGCGAGCAGTTCCGCGTCGCGGGCGACGACGTCGACGTCTGCTGGCGATTGCAGGCGCGCGGCTGGACGCTCGGCTTCCACCCGGCAGCCGTCGTATGGCATCACCGGCGTGGCAGCGTGCGTCGTTTCTGGCGTCAACAGCGCGGCTACGGGCGCGCCGAGGCGCTGCTCGAGCGCGCGTGGCCGGAGAAGTACAACACGCCCGGCCATCTCGCCTGGGGCGGGCGCATCTACGGTCGCGGCAGCGTGCCGCTGCGGCGCCAGCGCGTCTACTACGGGCAGTTCGGATCGGGTGCGTTCCAGCAGGGGATCGAGCAGCCGCAACCGCTGCTGCTCGCGCTCGCCGGCGCGCCAGAGTGGTGGCTCGTGATCGCCGCGCTTGCCGCGACGAGCGCGCTCGGACTGCTCGCGGCGCCGCTGCTCGTCGCGCTCCCGCTGCTCGCGGGCGCGCTCGCGCTGCCGCTGTGGCAGGCGCTCGCGACCGCGAGACGTTGCGACGTGCGCGACCGCCCGGTGCATCACCGGCTCGCCGGCGGCGCGCTCACGTTCCTGCTCGTGCTGACGCAGCCGGCCGCGCGGCTTACCGGCCGCATCGAGCGCGGGCTCACGCCGTGGCGGCGCGCCTGCCGGCGCGGCTTCCGCCTGCCGCGCACGCGCGTCGTCTCCTCCTGGCATGAGCGCTGGAGCCCGTTGACGGAGCGCGTTGAGGCGCTTGAGCACGGGCTGCGCGAGGGCGGCCTGCGCGTGCGCCGCGCGGGCGCCTTCGAGCGCTGGGAGCTGCACACGGCGGCCGGCGCGTTCGGCGGCGTGCGCCTGCGCGCGGCCGTCGAGGAGCACGGTCGCGGCCGTCAGCTGGTGCGCGTGCGCGTGCGCCCGCACCTGCCGCGGCTCGGCGGCTGGGTGCTGGGCGGGCTGGCCGCGTGCGCTGCCGTGGCCGCCGCGTTCGGCGATTGGACGACCGCCGCCGTCGCCGCCGCGCCGCTCGCGCTGCTGCTCGCGTGCGCGGCGCTGGAGTGCGGTGCCGCGACGGCCGTTGCGCTGCGCGCCGTGAGCGCGTCGGAGGAGCGCGCATGAGCCGGCGTCTGCGACTGCCGCGTCGCTCCGGCACTCGGGGGAGTGCGCGCACGAGCCGCATCGTCCGGCTCCCGCGCCGCGCGCTCGCGGCCGTCGGCCGCGTCGCCACGATGCGCCGTAAGGGCGACGTCGAGAGCCCGTTCGCGTTCCTCAAGGACTTCCGCCGCATCGGGCCCTACCTGCGTCCTTACAGACGGCTCGCGATCACGTCGCTCGTGCTGATGGTGGCCTCGGCGGGGATGGCACTGCTGGCGCCGTGGCCGCTCGCGATCCTGCTCGACACGGTGCTCGGCGAGGAGCCGCTGCCGTCGCTGCTCGGCTGGCTGGAGGGCCTCAGCACGTATGAGCTGCTTGGAATCGCGGTCGCCGCCGGGCTCGTGTTCACCGCGCTCGAGCACGGGCTGGCGGTCGTGGACAACTACGTCAACACGAAGCTCGACCAGAGCATGGTGCTCGACCTGCGCAGCCAGATGTTCCGCCACGCGCAGGGGCTGTCGATGGCCTACCACGACAGCAAGCAGATGGGGAAGCTGATGTTCCAGATCAACACGCAGGCTTCGTCCGTGGGCGCGGTCACGGTCTCGATCCCCCCGCTGCTGCAGAGCGTGCTCACGCTCGTCGGGATGTTCGTCGTGGTGGTGCTGATCCAGCCGACGCTCGCGCTGCTCGCGCTCACCGTCGTGCCGTTCATCTACTGCTCGGCCGGCGTGTACACGCGCTACATCGAGCCGCGCGTCTACCACGTGCGCAGACTGGAGGGCGACTCGCTGGCGATCGTCCACGAGGCGATGGCGATGCTGCGCGTGATCGTCGCGTTCGGCCGCGAGCGGCACGAGTACGGTCGCTTCCGCAGACAGGGCGAGGAGGCCGTCTCGGCGCGCGTCCACCTGACCGTGCGGCAGACGATCTTCACGCTCGTCGTGACGATGATCACGGCGATCGGCACGGCGCTCGTGCTCGGCTTCGGCGCGCATCATGTGCTCCAGAACGACATGACGGTCGGCGAGCTGGTCGTCGTGATGGGGTACATCGCGTCGATCTACAAGCCGCTGGAGCAGATCAGCACGACGTTCAGCTCGCTCCAGCAGGCGTTCATCAGCCTGCGCTCCGCGTTCGACCTGCTGGAGACGGAGCCGGAGATCGAGGAGCGACCGGACGCGCTGCCGTTGGAGCGCGTGCGCGGCGCGATCGCGTTCGAGCACGTCGACTTCGCCTACCGCGGGCGCCGCGGGACGCTGAAGGACGTGACGTTCGAAGTCGCGCCCGGCCAGTGCGTCGCGATCGTCGGCCCGACGGGCGCGGGCAAGTCGACGCTCCTCAGCCTGCTGACGCGCTTCTACGACCCCGCCAGCGGGCGCGTGCTGCTCGACGGCCACGACGTGCGCGACCTGCAGCTGCAGGGGCTGCGCGCGCAGATCAGCGTCGTGCTGCAGGAGCCGCTGCTGTTCTCCGCCTCGATCAGCGACAACATCCGCTACGGCCGGCTGACGGCGAGCGACGAGGAGGTCGAGGCAGCGGCGCGCGCTGCCAACGCGCACGACTTCGTCAGCGCGCTGCCGAAGGGCTACGAGACGAGGCTCGGCGAGCGCGGCGCGCTGCTGTCGGGCGGCGAGCGCCAGCGCATCTCGGTCGCGCGCGCGTTCCTGAAGGACGCGCCGGTGCTGATCCTCGACGAGCCGACCTCATCGATCGATTCGAAGACGGAGGCGGTGATCCTCGACGCGCTCGCGCGCCTGATCCGCGGCCGCACGACGTTCGTCGTCGCGCACCGCCTCTCGACCGTGCGCGACGCGAACCTGATCCTCGTCGTCGACGCCGGGCAGGTCGTCGAGCAGGGCACGCACGCCGAGCTGCTCGCGCGCGGCGGCCTCTACGCCGAGCTGCACGACGCGCAGCGGGGCGCCCCCGTGCCCGACGCGCCGGTGACGCTCCAGCCCGAGGCGATCGCCGAGCTGCGGGAGCTGGCGACGCGGCGGATCCGCAAGGACGATCCGCTGGAGCCGGCGATCCGCGCGGCACGCAGAGTGCTCGGGGACCTCGGCCTGTGGGAGCCGCCCGAGCAGCCGCACCTGTCGATCGTTGCGGGCGGCGAGCGATGAGCGGCGCCCGCAGACGGATCGTGGTGCTGGGGATGATGGCCAAGATGCCGGTCCCCGGCGTCATGTGGCAGACGGTTCACTACCTGCTCGGGTTCGAAGCGCTCGGCTTCGAGACGTACTACGTGGAAGCGCACGGCCGTCATCCCGGGATGCTGATGCGCCACGCCGGCGACGACGCGGGCCTGCGGGCGGCCGAGTTCATCGACCGCACGATGCGTCGCTTCGACCTCGGCGACCGTTGGGCCTACCACGCGCTGCACGACGCCGGAGCGCCGGTCCACGGCATCGGCGAGCGCGCGTTGCACGAGCTCTACCGCGACGCGGAGCTGATCCTGAACCTGCACGGCGGCACGCCGCCGCAGCCCGAGCACGCCGCGAGCGGCCGGCTCGTCTACCTGCAGACCGACCCGGTGCAGCTGCAGGTCGAGCTGCACAAGGGCCGGCAGGAGAGCATCGACTTCCTCGAGCCGCACGTCGCCTTCTTCACATTCGCGGAGAACCTCGGTGCGCCCGGCTGCGGGCTGCCGGTGTCGGACCGCTTCCGCTTCCGCCCGACGCGCCAGCCGGTCGTCTGCGACCTGTGGGACGGGCTCGACGTGTCCGACTCGCGGCGCTACACCACGGTCGGCAACTGGCACCAACCGTGGCGGCAGGTGACGATCGACGGCCGCGACTACGCCTGGAGCAAGGACCGCGAGTGGACGCGCTTCCTCGACCTGCCGCGCCGCACCGGCCAGCCGTTCGAGCTGGCGCTCTCCAGCTTCAAGCCGCACCATCGCTCCCAGCTGGAGGCACGCGACTGGCGCGTGCGCGACGCGCTCGCGTTCGACGTGAACGGCGACGCGTACCGCCGCTACATCGCCGGCTCGCGCGCCGAGTTCACGGTCGCGAAGGAGCAGAACGTCGCGCTGCGCAGCGGCTGGTTCAGCGACCGCAGCGCGACCTACCTCGCCGCCGGCCGGCCCGTCGTCACGCAGGACACCGGCTTCGGCGCCGTGCTGCCGACGGGCGCCGGCCTCTTCCCCGTCACGACGCTCGACGAGGCCGTCGCGGCGGTGGGGGAGATCGAGGCCGACTACGCGCGCCAGCGACGGGCGGCGCGCGCGATCGCACGCGAGCGCTTCGAGGCGACGCATGTGCTCGGAGACCTGTTGGACCAGCTCGGGATCGCCACCGGGCGCAGAGAGACGACCAGCACCCACACGACAACGACCAATCCGAAGGACGCGAGGGACCGCACGATGACCGCCATGGACCAAGGCGCGGGGAGCAAGGCAACGCCGAGCGAGGGCCGTCGGGAGCGGCACAAGCTGGGCAGGGACTCGCGCGTGCTCGCGCTGATCCCGCACTACCAGTGCGAGGAGTGGCTCGACGACGCGCTCGCCTCGCTGGAGGAGCAGACGCGCCCGCTCGACGGAATCGTCGTGATCGACGACGCCTCCGAGTCCCCGCCGTTGGACATCGTGAAGCGCCACCCGCGCGTGACGCTGCTGCACGCCGAGCGCAACGTCGGCCCCTACCGCCTCGTGCAGCAGGTGATCGAGGAGACCGACTACGACGCCTTCCTGTTCCAGGACGCCGACGACTGGTCTGCGCCGGACCGCCTGGAGAAGCTCCTCGCCGCCGGTGCGAAGACGGGCGCGGAGCTGATCGGCACGCAGGAGATCCGCGTCTTCTGCGAGGAGCCCGAGGTCGCGCCGATCGCCTGGCCGCTGGACGTGCACAAGCAGTTCGCCGTCAAGCCGACCGCCTTCCCGCTGCTGCACCCGACCTCGATCGTGACGCGCGACCTGCTGGAGGAGCTGGGCGGCTTCTCGTCCGGCCTGCGCTTCAGCGGCGACGCCGAGATGCTGCGCCGCGCGCGCTTCATCGCGAAGGTCACCAACATCTCGGACCACTGCTACTACCGCCGCATCCGCGAGAACTCGCTGACGACGGCGAGCGCGACCGGGCTCAGATCGCCGATCCGCCAGCAGGTGATGGAGATGCTGTGGGACGCGGCCAGACGCAACGCCGCGCGCGTCGCCGCCGGCGAGGCGCCCGACCTCGCGCCGATCAGAACGGCGCCGCCGGTGAGACTGCGCCAGCTCGCCGGGCCGGCGCTCTCCGGCCGCCCGGCCGACGGGTTCGAGGTCGCCGTCGAGCGTCCGCCCGCCCCGGCCGCGCCCGAGCGCAAGGGCGGCGCCCCGCGTCCGATCTTCATGATCGGCGCGCCGCGCTCCGGCGTGTCCGCGCTCGCGTGGGCGCTCGGGCAGCACCCGGCGATCCCCGCCGCGATCGACACCGCCTGGATGGCGGAGCTGGCGAACGAGCTGCCGGCGATCCACGCGCGCACCGAGCCGGAGGGCTTCGGGCCCGAACGCTTCTCGCGCGTCTTCGGCCGCGCCGCCGCGTCGCTGATCGGCGACAAGCTGGAGCGCTGGGTCGACGCCGCGCCCGAGCACACGCTGAACGTGCAGGTGCTCGCGCGGCTGTTCCCGGAGGCGCGCTTCGTCCACGTCGTGCGCGACAGCGACGCGGTCGTGCGCTCCCTCTCCGATCCGGCCCTCAGCTCGGCCGGCGCGACCGGCGGCACCCAGATCCCCGCGCACCTGCGGACCCGCATGTCCGAAGGCGAGGCGGCCGATCGCTGGATGGCCGGCGCACGCGCCGGGCTGGAGGCCGAGCGCATGCTCGGCGATCGCGTCCTGCGCGTGACGTACGACCAGCTGGTGGACGAGCCCGAGGCGCTCGTGCGCCGCTGCCTGGAGTTCGTGAACGAGGAGTGGGACGAGCGCTGCATGCGGCCGCTGCGCGGTCTCGCGCCGGGTGCCGCGGCGCAGGCGCCGACCGACGCGGCGGGTGCGAAGCGCGACCCGCTGCGCGCCGCCGCGCGCGCGCTCAGCGACGAGCTGCTCGGGCGCAAGCCGGGCCCCGTCGCGATGCCCGCGCGCACCGCGCCTGCGGCCGCCGGCGCGCCGCGCCTCGGCATCGGGCCGAAGGCCGGCGACGGCAGACGCATCGTGCTCGTAACCGACCACTTCCCGAAGTTCTCCGAGACGTTCTTCGCGCACGAGTTCATCGGCCTGCTCGACCGCGGCTGGGACATCCACGTCCTCTGCAACCGCAGCAACAGAGATCAGCACCACTTCTTCCCGCAGCTGCGCGGGCACCTGGAGTCGCGCGAGCGGATCCACGTGGTGCAGGACTTCGAGGCGCAGCTGGCCGAGCTGCAGCCCGACCTCGTGCACTTCGGCTACGGGACGCTCGCGCTCGGGCGCATGCACATGCGCGACATCCTCGGCTGCAAGGTCGTCGTCTCCTTCCGCGGCTACGACATCAACTACCACGGCCTCGAGGACCCGCACGTCTACGACGACCTGTGGGCGCACGCGGACATGGTCAACTGCGTCTCGCAGGACGTGTGGACGCGGGCGCAGAGACGCGGCTGCCCGCCCGACAAGCCGCACATGGTGATCACCGACGCTGCGGATCTCAGCCGCTTCGTCGCTCCGGAACGTATCTACGGCGATGTCGGGACCGTCGACCGCCCGCTGCGCGTGCTGAGCGTCGGGCGCCTGCACTGGAAGAAGGGCCACGAGTTCGGTCTGCAGGCCGTGCGCGCGCTGGTCGACGCGGGCGTGGACGTGCGCTATCGCATCCTCGGCGACGGCCCGCACCGCGAGTCGATCCTGTTCGCGATCCACGACCTCGGCTTGGAGAAGCACGTCGAGCTCCCGGGCGCGCGCCGCGCGGACGATGTGCGCGACGCGATGCGTTGGGCCGACGTGTGCCTGCACCCGGCGATCTCCGAGGGTTTCTGCGTCTCGGTGATCGAGGCGCAGTCGATGGGGCTGCCGGTCGTCTGCACTGACGCCGACGGCCTCGGCGAGAACGTCGCCGACGGCGTCACCGGCTTCGTCGTCGGGCGCCGCGACGCGGCTGCGCTGACGGAGCGAATCGCTCAGCTCGCCGGCGATCCGAGCTTGCGCGAGCGGATGGGCGCCGCGGCGACGAGCCGCGCGCACGAGCGCTTCGGCTTCGACCGCCAGATCGGCGAGCTGGAGACGCTCTACCACTCGGCGCTCGCGCTGCCGGCGCCGGTCCCGGCCGGCGAGCGGCATGACACCCCTGCGCTGATCGAGACGCTCGAACGCCAGCTCAACGCGCTGGAGGTCCAGCGCGGCGCGCTGGAGAAGCAGCTGCGCGGCCGGCGCGTCACGCAGGGCGTGCGTGCGTTCGCCGCCGAGGCGCTGCCGGCCGGGGCGACCGTGCTCGTCGTCTCGCGCGGCGACGACGAGCTGGTCTCGTTCGACGGGCGCGTCGGCTGGCACTTCCCTCAGGCGGAGGACGGCGTCTACGCCGGCCACCACCCGCACGATTCCGAGGTCGCCGTCCGCCACCTGGAGGAGCTGCGCACGCGTGGAGCGACGCACCTCGTGATCCCGGCGACGTCGGCGTGGTGGCTGGAGCACTACGACGACTTCCGCCGCCACCTCGAAGAGCGCTGCGTCGCGATCGAGTCCGCCGATCCGGACACATGCGTCGCCTACGACCTCACGCGTGCGCCGAAGTCGGTCGCGCCCCCCTCGGCGAGACCGCCGGCGGCGAGACGGCGCTCGCGCTCGCGCACGAGGGCGGCCGCATGAGCGTCGTCGCCGAGTCCTACACGCACGGCCCGCTGCTGGTGGAGGGGCCGAACGAGCAGACCGTCGCGATGGTCCGCGAGACGGGCGCGCGGACGTACATGGAGATCGGCGTGTACCTCGGCGCGACCGCGTCGGCAGTGGCCGAGGTGCTGGGCGGCGAGGGCGAGCTGCACCTGCTCGACTTCGAGGATCGGGTCGCGCCGGTCGCCGAGCGACTGCGGGCGGAGGGCCGCGCGAACGTCGTTGCGCATCCCAACTCCCGCCGCACGCTCGACTCGTACAACTGGTCCCTGATGCAGCTGCTGCGCGACGGTCGCGCGGGCACGTTCGACTACGTCTTCGTCGACGGCGCCCACACGTGGGCGCACGACGCGCTCGCGTTCCTGCTCGTCGACCGGCTGCTGAAGCCGGGCGGCCATGTCGACTTCGACGACTACTCGTGGACGCTCGCGCGCTCGCCGTCGATGAACCCGGACGCGTTCCCGCCGACGCGCCGGCTCTACAGCGACGAGCAGATCTCGGAGCCGCAGGTGGCGTTGGTGGTGGACCTGCTCGTGCGGCCGGATCCGCGCTACGAGGAGGTCGTGCCGGACAAGGTGTTCCGCAAGCGCCCGGAAGCGCGCGGTGGCGCGGCCGCGTCGCTTGTCTCCGCCATCCCGCTCGGCCCGCGGCCGGAGGCGCCTCGCTCGTGACCGCCCCGCTCGTCAGCGTCTGCGTCCCCGCGCGCAATGCCGAGCGCTTCCTCGCCGAGGCGCTCGCGAGCGCGCTCGCGCAGGACGTCGCGCTGGAGCTGCTCGTCTGCGACGACGGGTCGCGCGATGGGACGGCCGCGGTGGCGGAGCGGTTCGCCGCGGCCGACCCTCGCGTCCACGTGCTGCGCCATGCGCGTGCGCGTGGCGTCGTCGCTGCGCGCAATGCGCTGCTGGGTGCGGCTCACGGTCGGTACGTCGCCTGGCTCGACGCCGACGACGTGCTGCTGCCGGGCGCGCTCGCCGCGCAGATCGACGTGCTGGAGCGCAGCGCGGACGTCGTCCTGGTCCACGGCGGTGCCGAGATCATCGAGGAGAGCGGGCGGGTGCTGCCGCCGTGGCGGCGTCCCTTCGATCGCGACGTCGTCGAGGACGGCCGCGACGCGTTCGCCGAGCTGCTGCTGTCCAACGAGATGGTCACCTCGACGGTCGTCGCCCGTCGCTCAGCGCTCGACGCCGCTGGCCGCTTCGTCTCCGTCGGCCCCTCCAGCTCCGACTGGGACATGTGGCTGCGCCTCGCGCTCCACGGCGCCGTGGCGTACCGAGCGCAGCCCGTCGCCCGCTATCGCCAGCACGCCGAGACCATCTCCCACGCCACGAGCGCGAGCGGCGCCCGCCTCCGCTGCGACGCGCGGGTCGTGCGCCGAGCACTGTCCCTCCGACCACCCATACGGTGGTCAGACGGACAGTGCTCGCGGAGAGCCCGCTCGGCGCTGGCGGCGAAGGCGCTGCTCCACGCCGGCGACGCGCAGACGCGGGGGGAGCAGGCGGCGGCGCTGCGGGCGCTTGCGCTCGCCGCGCGCGAGCGCCCGGACCTCCTCGGCGCCGGGCTGGCGCGGCTCGCGCTCGCCACCGCGCGCGGCGACGACTACGCCGCTCACGTCGCGAGCGGCGCGCTGCTCGACCGCCTCGCCGGTGCGCTCGTCGGCACCCGCTATGGCGACGTGCTCGCCGCTCGCGCCGCTCCCGACGCCGACTGGGACGCGACGCTCGCCCGTATCGCGCGCACGGTCCGCACAGTCACGCCGCCCGACGCGATCCTCGGCACCGTCACGAAGTGGGACCCGACGCTGCTGCGCCTCAGCGGCCGCCGCGGGCGCAACTTCCCCGACCGCGCCTCGCTCCCGGCCGGCTACCCGGCCGACGACGCCGTCGCGGTCGCGCACTTGGAGCAGCAGCGCGCGCAAGGCCTCTCCCACCTCGTCTTCCCGCACGCCTCGTTCTGGTGGCTCGAGCACTACGCCGGCCTCGCCGAGCGGCTGCGCGACGCGGGCCCGCCCGTCCACGCCGACGACGAGTGCGTCGTCTTCGACCTTCGACCCGAGGAGCGCCTGGCATGACCGCCACCGGCCGCATCGCAATCGCCGGCAGCGTCGCGCAGAAGGCGCACAACGCCGGTCACACGTGGCAGTTCCTGCAGTATCTGCTCGGCTTCAAGCGGCTCGGATACGAGGTGCTGCTGCTCGACACCCTCGAACACGCTGCCGGCGACGGCGGGCCGGACGAGCGCGACCGCATCGCGTACGTCGAGTCGGTCATGCGCGACCACGGCCTCGACGGCGCCTGGACGGTCGCGCTCCCCGGCGGCCGCCACGCCGGCATGCCTCGCCTGCAAGCGATGCGCTTCGTGCGCGACGCCGATCTGCTGCTCAACGTGATGGGCTTCCTCACCGACGAGGAGCTGCTCGGGGCCGCGCGCCGGCGCGTCTTCCTCGACACCGATCCCGGCTTCCCGCAGATGTGGCACGACCTCGGCCTCGCCGACGTCTTCGCCGGCCACGACGCGCACGTCACGATCGGCGAGCGGATCGGCCGACCGGACTGCGAGATCCCCACCTGCGGGCTCGACTGGATCACGACCCCCCAGCCCGTCGTGCTGGACGCGTGGCCGCGCGCGAGCGCGCCGCCGCGGCGGCCGTTCACGAGCGTCGCGAGCTGGCGCGGCGCGTACGGCCCGGTCGACTACGCCGGCAAGCGCTATGGCCTGCGCGTGCACGAGTTCCGTCGCTTCGCCCGCCTCCCCGCGTTGACCGGCCGCGCGTTCGAGCTGGCGCTCGCGATCCACGCGGCCGAGGCGCCCGATCTCGCGCTGCTGCGCGACACCGGCTGGTCGCTCGTCGACCCGGCCGACGTGGCGACGACACCGGACGGCTACCGCGCCTTCATCGCCGAGTCGACCGCGGAGCTGATGATCGCGAAGGGCATGTACGTGCAGTCGCGCAGCGGCTGGTTCAGCGAGCGCTCGATCTGCTACCTCGCGTCCGGGCGGCCTGTCGTCGCGCAGGACACGGGCTTGGAGGACCTCTACCCGCTCGGCTGCGGACTGCTCGCGTTCGACACGCTCGATCAGGCGGCCGCGTGCGTCGAGTCGATCGTGTGCGGCTACGCGAGCCACGCCGACGCTGCGCGCGCGATCGCGGAGGACCGCTTCGACTCCGACAAGGTCCTCGCGCGGCTGCTGGAGCGACTGCAGCCGGCGGCGCGCCGCTCGCCTCGCCGGCGCGCGGCCGCGCTCGATCTCGCCGCGACCGAGCTGGAGACGGTATGACCGCGCCCCCGAGCATCGCGATCTTCGGCAGCTGCGTCTCGCGCGACCTGTTCGAGGATCCCGAGCTGCGTCCCTCGCTCGGCCACTACGGCGCGCGCTCGTCCGTCATCAGCGCGGTTGCGACGCCGGTCCCGATCGCGCCCGAGCGCGTCGTGATCTCGTCCGAGTGGCAGCGCCGCTGCGTCCTCGCGGACTTCGCCAAGACGTTCTTCGCGTCGCTGGAGCACCAGCGACCCGACTGGCTCGTGATCGACCTGATCGACGAGCGCTTCGACGTGCTGTGTACGAGCGCCTCGTTCGTCACCCGCTCGTCCGCCTTTCAGGCCGCAGGGCTCGACGACGCGAGCGACCTCGGGCTGCAGCCGATCCGGCGCATGTCGCCCGACGGCCGCAAGCTGTTCGCGGACGCGGCGCCGGACTTCGCCGCGCGCGTGCTGGAGCTCGTGCCGCGCGAGCGGATCGTGCTGCACCGCGCGCTGTGGTGCACACGCTTCGCGCGCGACGGCGGCGTGCACGACTTCCCCGAGGAGCGGCGCCAGCTGAGCGAGCTGCAGAACGCGATGCTCAGGGACGGCTACGACGTGCTGGAAGAGGCGTTCGGCGGCGTCGGCGCGACGATCGCGGTCGACCCCGACCGCCACCTCGCCGACGCGCACCACCGCTGGGAGCTCGAGCCCTACCACTACGAGCAGGGCTACAACGCGCATGCGGCGGACGAGCTGCGGCGCATGACGGGACTCGCGGCCGTCGCATGACGACGATCGTCGTCGCCGGCGCGCTGGCGAACAAGCACCGCCACGGCGGCAGCGTGTGGGTGCGCATGAGCTGGGCCGAGGCGCTGCGCTCGCTCGGCTTCGACGTGCTGTTCCTCGAGCAGCTGTCGGCCGCCGACTGCATCGACGCCGGCGGCAGTCGGGCCGACTTCGCCGCGAGCGCCAATGCGGCGACGTTCCGGGCGGCGACGGATGCCTTCGGCTTCACCGGCGACGCGGCGCTCGTCTGTCCCGACGACGAGCGGGTCCTGGGGATGGAGCGCGACGAGCTGCTCGACCGGCTCGACGAGGCGGCGCTGCTCGTCAACCTGAGCGGTCACCTGCGCTGGCGGCCGGCGCTGGAGCGGCTGCCGCGCCGCGTGTTCATCGACCTCGACCCCGGCTACACGCAGATCTGGCACGCATCCGGCGGCGACGCAGCCGGGCTCGAGGGCCACGAGCTGCACCTCACCGTCGGCGCGAACGTCGGCACGACCGCGTGCGACCTGCCGACCGGCGGGATCCGCTGGCGCCCGATACGCCAGCCGGTGGTGCTCGACCGCTGGCCGCTGCCGGCTGCGGACGAGCGCAGCGACTTCGGCGGCTTCACGACGGTCGCGAGCTGGCGCGGCGCATACGGACGGCCGGTGTGGGAGGGACGCAGCTACGGGTTGAAGGTGCACGAGTTCCGCCGCTACGCGTCGCTGCCCGGCGTCACCGGCCTGCCGTTCGCAGCCGCGCTCGACATCCACCCGGCCGACGCGCATGACGCCGATTGCCTGCGCGCGGCCGGCTGGGATCTGCTCGACCCGGCGCTCGTCGGCGACATAGAGAGCTTCCGCCGCTTCGTGCGCGGCTCCGGCGCCGAGTTCTCGACCGCGCAGGGCGTCTACGTCGAGACGCGCAGCGGCTGGTTCAGCGACCGCACCGTCCGCTACCTGGCGAGCGGCCGCCCCGCGCTCGTGCAGGACACCGGCTTCTCCGAGCACCTGCCGGTCGGCACCGGCATCGTCCCCTTTCGCACGCTCGACGAGGCTCGCGCCGGCGCCCACGCGATCGTCACCGACTACGCGCGTCACAGCGCCGCCGCCCGCACGCTCGCCGAGCAGTGCTTCGCGCCCGCTCCCGCGCTCGCGCCGCTGCTGGAAGCCGCCGGCGTCGCGCCCTGAGGGCGGTTCGATCAGCGGATGTAGACGGCCGCTCCGTTCCCGCCGGTGCAGACGACCGGTACGCCGCCGCTGCACGACATGCGATAGGTCTGAGCGGTGACCGGGCTGTACACGTCGATCGTGGATGCCCCTCCACTGCCCTCGTACGTGTCCCGCACGTTGCGCGCGAACGGACACGAGGTGACGGAGTTGACGGACAGCCCGTCGCCGCACGCGGTCGACCCACTCGCTCCTGACGACGTGGACGGCACCGGTGTCGAGCCCGACGCGCCCGAGCTCCGCTCGCGCTTGATCTGCTCGATGTCGCTGCGCAGCTTCCGCAGGTCGCGCTCGGCCTTGTTGCGGCGCACCTGCGCGAGCGTCTCGCGGCGCGCCTGCTCCTTGATGCGCGCGACTTGCTCGGCGCTCGGCGCATCGCTGCTGCCGCACGCCGTCAGCGTCCCCGCCGCGGTCAGGCCCACAGCGAGGGCCGTTGCGATCTGCACGATCCGTCGTCCCGACATCCTCATCGCCTCCTTCTGCATCTTTGGCTGGCGGGGAGCCCTGCTGCTGCCCCGAAGCCCATCGTGCGTCAGGATTTCAGGAGATGGTCATCCCCCGCCGCACTTCGCCGCTGCATGGCGCAGCGCCGCTGCTTGTCTTCCTCGTTCTCTTGCTCGCCGGATGCGGCGGCGAGCAGACGGGCACCACCGGTGGGGGCGACGGCTCGCTCGCTCGCGCCGAGCAGCGTGCGACACAGAAGGAAGCTGAGGCGCAGCGTTTGCGCGAGCAGCTGCAGGGCCTCCAGGCGGAGCAGGAGGAGCCGGCGGTGACAACTCGGACACCCGCCGCCGGCGGGAGCGGAGGCGGGACGATCCTGCCCGCTGCAGCGCACGCGAGCTTCGACGCGCTCGCGCGTTCCCTCTCCGGCGAGGTCGGGATCGTCGTCTCGCCGGTCGGGATCGGGCAACCGGTCGAAAGCCTCGGCCCGCTGCAGAACGCGATCGCATGGTCCACCAGCAAGGTGCCCGTTGCGATGGCGGCGATCGACGCGGGGGTCGGCAGCAGCCAGGACCTCCGTGCCGCGATCACCGCGTCGGACAACGCCGCGGCGACGAATCTCTGGAACGCGCTCGGTGGCGGCAGCACGGCGGCCGAGGCGGCAAACGAGGAGCTGCGCGCAGCCGGCGACACGACGACCTCGATCGAGCCGCGCACGCTCCGTGCCGGCTTCACGCCGTTCGGTCAGACGCGCTGGGCGCTCGCCGACCAGGTCCGCTTCACCGCCGGCATGGCCTGTCTCGATGCCGGCGGCCAGCTGCTCGGATTGATGCACGAGACGATCCCAGCGCAGCGCTGGGGGCTTGGCTCCGCCGGCGTGCCGGCTGAGCTGAAGGGCGGCTGGGGGCCAGGCTCCGAGCCCGGCGCGGACGGCGGCTACCTCGACCGTCAGATGGGCGTGATGACGATCCACGACCGGCCGCTCGCCGTCACCCTCGCCGCGCGGCCGAGCGACGGCAGCCACGAGTCCGGGACCGCGATGCTGACGCGCCTCGCCGCGTGGGTCGTCGCCAACGCGAACGTCCACGGTCTGCCCAAGCTCGCGCGCTGCTGAGGATCAGCTCCGCGCGATATCGGCCGGCCGCGCTCGCAACAGCGCCGGCACCGCGCACGAGGGCGTGATCCACGCCGGCATCCTGCCGTGGCGCGTGTGCAATCTCCCGCGCGCTTCGCGAAGAAACCCCGCGCCCGCCGAACTCGAGCGAATTTGCGGTGTAGTGGATCGCAGCGGGTAGGCTCGCCAACATGCTCGTGCGCGACGCCGGCGATGCCTGGCAGATCGTCCTGCAGACCGATCACGCCGATCTTTCGGCACAGCTCGCGGCGGCGTGGGGCGGGCCGGGGTTCGCGCGGCCTGAGCCCTACGAGCCGCTCCTGCGCGCGGCGCGGCGCCACGATGACGGCTGGGCGACGTGGGAGCAGCAGCCGCGGCTCGGCGAGGATGGCGCGCCGCAGCCGTTCCTCGCTGTGCCGGCGCCGGTCCACCTCGCCTTCTACCGCGCGGGCGTCGAGTGCGTTGCAGAGGAAGACCCGGCCGCGGGACTGCTCGTCTCGATGCACATGAGCGGCCTTTACCGCCAACGCTACGACGTGATGCCGTCACCGGTACGCGAGCTCGGCGAGGACGTGCGGGACATCGTCGACGCGTTCGTCGAGCAGGAGGAGGATCGCCAAGTCGCACTGCGCCGCATGCTCGACGTGGACGAGGCGTGGCGTTGGACGAGCTATGCGCTGCTGCAAGTGTTCGACGTCGTCTCGCTCTACTTCGGGCTCGCCAACGTGGAGACCGGCGTCGCCGGCGCCTGCGAGGGCGTGCCGACCGCCGAGGGCAATGACCCCGCGCGAATCGCGATCGACCCGCTCGGACCGTGGCGCGTGCGCTTCGACCCGTATCCGTTCGTCGAGGACCAGACCCCGCTCACGATGCGCCGCCGGCTCGTGCGCAAGCCGAAGCGAGGCTGGCCCGACGACGACGCCTTCCGCACCGACCTCGCGGCGACGCCGTTCGAGACCGTGCGGATCTTCGCGCAGCGCTGAGCTGCGAAGGCGGGGCCGGCTAGCGCAGCTTCACGCGCGTGATGTCGCTGCCGACGGCGCTCGCGGGCGCTTCGACGTCACAGCTGCCGCACCGTGACCGCCGTCCCGTAGGCGGCGACCTCGCTCATCACGGTCCCAAGACTGTTGCAGTCAAATCGCATCGCGATCACGGCGTTCGCGCCCCGCTCGCGCGCGGCGTCCTTGAGCCGTTCGACGGCCTGGTTGCGGCTCTCGGCGAGCAGCCGCGTGTAGCCCTTCACCTCACCGCCTGTGATCGTGCGGAACGACGCCCCGATGTTCGACCCGAGGTGCCGTGATCGCACGACCAGTCCGAAGGTCTCGCCGTAGACGTCGACCACCTCGTAGCCGGGGAGGTCGTTCGTCGTCACGATGATCACGTCGTCGTTCATCGGCGTGGACGATGCCAGCGGTCGCGGACGTCGAGCCACGCCAGCGCCCAGAGCGGGAGCGTCAGCCACGCAGCGAGGGCAACCAAAGGCCAGTCGGACGAGATCGTCAGGCAGGCGGGTAGAGCAAGAACGAGAAGGGGAATCCTGAGCATGGCCGTTGCGCGGGTGTGACGACCACGCAACACACACCCTAACTGTTAATTGCCCATCCGCGCAAATATGAAGTGCACCTAGAGTTTCACTAGGTATACCGGTAATTCATCTGATGTCGGATCCGACCCCAGAAAGCCCAGAAAGCCTCGCGTTCGGAAGAACGATCCGGGCAGAGCGCGGCGCTCGGGAACTGACGCAGAGAGAGCTTGGTGACAAGGCGGATGTGAGCTCCAGGCATCTCAGCGAGATCGAGCGCGGGAAGGTGGACGTGCGCCTGAGCAAGATCGTGTCGCTGGCGCAGGGGCTGGAAATGCACCTTGGGGAGCTGATGACGAAGGTTGACGAGAAGCTCGGCCGACGATGAGCGCGCGCTGCGGCGGGACCGGCTGACCCGGTCCCGCCATGACCCGAAAGTCGGCTAAGCAGCCGCGCCCGTCAGCATCTCGCCCGCCAGCCGGTCCACCGCATCTCCCGTGCCGCCGAGCAGGCGGCGTGACAGCTGGGCGCGGCGGAAGAACAGCGGCGCGTCGTGCTCCCACGTCGCGCCGATCCCGCCGTGCACCGAGATCACCTCGCGCGCGGCGAAGTCGAGCGCAGCCCCGCCGCATGCTCGTGCGGCGCTCGCCGCAGCGGCGAACTCGTCGGGCTTGTCGACGTAGGCCCAGCCCGCGTAGTAGAGCAGCGAGCGGGTGTTCTCCTGGCGGCGCAGCACCTCCGTCAGCGCGTGCTTGACCGCCTGGTAGGAGCCGATCGCGCGGCCGAACGTGTAGCGCTCCTTCGCGTACGCGACCGAGCGCTCGAGGCACTCCTCGACCGCGCCGAGCGACTCGGCAGCAATGAGCGTGTGCGCGAGGAACCAGGCCCGGCGGAGCTGCTCCTCGTCCGCGGCGAGCACGCGCCCGCAAGCATCGCTGAGCGTCACGTGTCCGAGCGGACGGGTGGCGTCGTAGATGCCGGTCGCCGCCTCGACTGAGACGCCGTCGGCGTCTGGGCCGAACGCGACGGCCACGGGCCCGTCCGCGTCCACACCGACGACCACGAGGATGTCGGCGCCGACCGCGTCGGGCACCCACGCCACAGAGCCCTTCACCGTCGCGAGGCCGTCGTCGCCGCGCGCGACCTCCGGCGCCGGCGCGCGGCGGCGGCCGCTGCGCGGCTCCACCGTCCACGCCGGGTCGACGTCGTCACCCGGGCGCGCCGGCACGTACGTCGCACGCAGCTCGCCCGCGGCGAGCTTGCGCAGCGTCTCGTCGTGCAAACCGCCCGCGTCGAGGATGGCAGTCGCCGGCAGGTGACCGAGCAGCGGCACGCTCGCGAGCACGCGGCCGGCCTCGGCCGCCACGAGCATCGCGTCGATCGCGGACAGCCCGGCGCCGCCATTCTGCTCATCGAGCAGCAGGCCGGTCCAGCCGGCCGTCGTGGCGGTCGGCCACAGGTCGGGCAGCTCGCCGCCCTCCAGGGCGTCGCGCGCCGCCTCGACCGTTCTCACACGGCCGAACGCGTCGCGCGCGGCCTCGCGCAGCAGGACCTGCTCGTCTGACAGATCGAAGTTCACGACGCGACCTCCTGGCGCTCCTTGGCGCGCAGCTCGCTGAACGGGATGCCCTTGTCGAGGCGCGGCTCCGGCGGCAGCCCGAGCACGCGCTCGCCGACGGTGTTGCGCAGGATCTCCTCCGTGCCGCCGGCCGACTTCAGCCCCGGCAGGAACGAGATCAGGTAGGACCACTCGGACTCCGGATCCAGCGCCTCCGGCCCGAGCACGTCGGCGATCAGGTCGCCGGCGTCGATCGCGGCGCTGACGGCGGTGATCTTGCCCATGCCCGCCTCGGGACCAGGGATCTGGCCGCGCGAGATCGCCGTCAGCAGGCGGTAGCCGGTGAAGCGCAGCGCGAGCAGTTCGGTCGCGAGCTCGCCGAAGCGCGCGCGCACCTCCGGGTCCTTCACCGCGGCCGGGTCGCTCGCGATCGCCTTCGCGAAGCGGTCGGCGCGGTAGCCCATGCCCTCCGAGCCGGCGCCGATCGTCAGGCGCTCGAACATCAGTGTCGTGAGCGCGACGCCCCAGCCGCCGTTGACCGCGCCCACTTCGGAGCCCGGCTCCAGCTTCACGTCATCGAAGAAGACCTCGTTGAACTCCGGCTCGCCCGAGATCTGGCGCAGCGGGCGGATCGTCACGCCCTCCGCGTCCATCGGCACGACGAACATCGTCAGGCCCTTGTGCTTGTGCGCGTCCGGGTCGGTGCGCGCGAGCAGCAGGCCGTAGGCGGCGAATTGCGCGTTCGTCGTCCACACCTTCTGGCCGGACAGACGCCAGGACCCATCCTCGTCTTTGCGCGCGCGGGACTGGATGCCCGCGAGGTCGGAACCGGCGGCCGGCTCGGAGAAGAGCTGGCACCACACCTCGTCGGCGTGCAGCATTGGCGCGAGGTAGCGCTGCTTCTGCTCGTCGCTGCCGTGGGCGATGAGGGTCGGGCCGAGCATGCCGACGCCGATCGAGTCGAGGATCCCCGGCACGCCGGCGCGCGCGATCTCCTGGTTGATGACGACCTGGTGCAGCGGCCCCTTGCCCTGCCCGCCGTGCTCGGCCGGCCACGTCACGCCGACGTAGCCACCCTCGGCGAGCTTGCGCTGCCAGGCGCGGTGCGCCGCGACGGCTTCTGGGTCGTCGCCCCGGCCGCGCGTCGCGGGCGCGGCCGACTTGTTCTGCTCGAGCCACTCGCGCACCTCGGTGCGATACGCGGCTTGCTCGGGCGTGTCGTTGAGGTCCACGGCGCTCCTTCCTCGGACTGGTTGACTGGCCAATCGGTTTTCGCAGGAGCACCATACCGCGGCTGGTAAAGGCGTACCCGCTCCCAGCGTCTCCAGCACGCCTTCTATGACGAGACAGTCGAGCACATGCTCGAGGTGACGCCCGCCGCACGCGAGGTGGCCAACGCGATTCTGCGTCCGCGCCGGCTCCCGCTGCCGTTGCGCCCCGCCTTCGACGCGCTCAACCTCGCGACCGTCGGTCTGCTGCCGCCGACGCGCGGCGTAGGCATCGCTACTCGTCCGGTCCCTGAGACAGCGCGCCGATGACGCCCACGCCGAGCAGGATCAGCACGCCGAGCGAGACGAGCGTGAGGAAGCTGACGCCGTTCTCGACCGCGTCGTAGAGCGTCAGGAACGCGAAGAAGGCGGTGAACGCGAGCGCAACCGCGGCGATGACGTTGCGCGTGCTCACGACAGCGCCGCCATCGCCGGGGGTGGCGGCGCCTGCAGCTTGCGCCGCTGGGCGAACGCGCGGATTGCGAGCAGGCCGAAGGCGAAGCCCCCGACGTGCGCGAAGTACGCGACGCCGCCGTCCCCGCCGGCAGGATGCGCGACCGACGTCGCGGCGAAGACCGCCTGCTCGAGGAACCAGACGCCGAGCAGCACCCAGGCCGGCAGCTCGATCAGCGTGAAGAAGAAGATCACGAACACGATCGTCACGACGCGCGCGCGCGGGTACAGCAGGATGTAGCCGCCCAGGACGGCGGCGATCGCGCCGGAGGCACCGATCGTCGGCGCCGTCGAGCCGGGGCTGATCGCGATCTGCAGCCCGATCGCGCACAGCCCGCCGAGCACGTAGAAGGCGAGGAAGCGCACGCGCGACATCGCGTCCTCGACGTTCGTGCCGAAGATCCACAGGAACAGCATGTTGCCGAGCAGGTGGAACAGCCCGCCATGCAGGAACATCGCCGTCACGAGCGTCAGCCAGGCGGAGATCGGCCCCGCGTCGGGGCGCTCCTGCGTGACCTCGGCGGGGATCGTCCCGTAGTCGATGACGCTCGCCTGAGTCGGTCCGTGTCCGACGCCGCCATGCTGCAGGAAGAAGTAGACGAACACGTTGGCTGCGATCAGCAGCAGCGTGACGATCGGCAGCCGGTCGGTCGGGATGTTGTCCTTGACGGGGAACACGGGGCGCTGGGGTGCGGGGGAGCGCGCGGGCGCGCAGCTTCGCAGGCCGGCGCGCTGCGCGGGGTCAGTCGAGGTACGTCACGACGTCCGCCGCGGGCGCGCGCTCCGGCGGCTCCTTCTCCTGGCGCAGCGGGCCGAGATGTACGAGCGCGATCGCACGCTCCTCGGGCGGCAGGCCGAGCGCGGCGCGCCCGGCGTCGGAGCGCAGCACCGCGGGTGTGCGCCAGTAGGCGGCGAGGCCGCGCGCGTGGGCGGCGAGCAACAGCGCGTACGTCGCGCAGCCGGCAGCCAGCAGGTCCTCCTCGTCGGCGACCGGGTCCTCGCCGCCCTGCACGGCGGAGACGCACACGAGCGTCGGCGCGCGGTCGAGCTTCGCCGCCGCCTCGGGCCCGGCGGCTTCCTTCAGCGCCGCCAGCGACTGCGGCCCGAGCACGCGGAAGCGCCACGGGTTCGTCAGGTGGTGGTTCGGCGCCCAGGTGGCGAGCTCCAGGAGCTCGTCGAGCAGCTCGCGCGGGACCGGCTCGGAGCCGTAGACCTTGTGCGTGCGGCGGGTGCGGATGGCGGTCTCGACGTCGAGACCGAGCGCCTCGGCGCGACCGACCTCCATCGCGCTACGCCGCCAGCGGCCCGTGGCCCGGCTGCTGCTGCGGCACGTGCTGGTCCGCGTGGTACGAGCTGCGGACCAGCGGGCCGGCCGCGATGTGGTCGAAGCCGAGCGCGTAGGCCGCGTCCTCCAGGGCCTTGAACTCGTCCGGGTGCCAGTAGCGCACGATCGGCAGGTGGCGCTCGGTCGGGCGCAGGTACTGGCCGACCGTCAGCACCTGCACGTGATGCTCGCGCAGGATCCCGAACGTCTCGACCATCTCCTCGTGCGTCTCGCCGAGGCCGACCATCAGCCCGGACTTCGTCACGACCTCGTCGCCGCCCATTTCCTTCGCGTTCTTCAACACGCGCGCGGAGCGCAGGAACTCCGAGCCGCGCCGCGCGACCGGGTACAGCCGCGGCACGACCTCGCAGTTGTGGTTGAAGACGTCGGGCCGCTCGGCGATCACCTTCGCGAGCGGCATCTCCTGGCCGCGGAAGTCGGGCGTGAGGACCTCGACCTTGCACTGCGGCGCCTGCATGCGGATCGAGCGGATCACGCCGACGAACGCGCTCGCGCCGTAGTCGGGCAGGTCGTCGCGGTCGACGCTCGTGATGACCGCGTGGCGCAGCCCCATCTTCGCGACCGAGCGCGCGACGCGCGCGGGCTCGAGCGGGTCGTTCCACGTCGGCTTGCCGGTCTGCACGTTGCAGAAGCCGCAGCGGCGCGTGCAGGTGTCGCCGAGGATCATGAACGTCGCGGTGCCGCGCTCCCAGCACTCGCCCACGTTCGGGCAGGCGGCCTCCTGGCAGACGGTGTGCAGGTTCTCCTGCTTGATCATCGCCGTCAGGTCGCGGTACTTCGGGCCGCCCGGGGCGGGGACCTTGAACCACGGCGGCTTGCGCTCGCGGAACGGCCGCACCTCGGAGCCGAGCACCTTCAGGACGTCCATGCCGCCGGGATTCGCCCGCGAGCGCGTGACGTGTCTGCGTTCCTCAGTTGCGCTCATGCCCTTTGAAAGGTAGCGCCCGGCTCGCGCACGGGCTTTCCCACTACTCCCACTATCCCGACATAACCTGTGGAGATGCTGTATAAGTAGAAACCCCCAATACCCGACTGCCTTGGAGGAGTTTTGAGTTTCAACGTACGCAAGACCTTCGCCGCACTGCTCGCGCTCGTCGCGCTTGCGGCCCTGGCCGGATGCGGCGGCTCCTCCGACGAGTCCGGCGGCTCCGACGTGAGCGGCGGGGGCGATGCCTCGACGACGCTGTCGCTCGTCGCGTACTCCACGCCCGAGGTCGTCTACGACGAGATCATCCCGGACTTCCAGAAGACGGCGGACGGCAGAGACGTCGGCTTCAAGACGTCCTTCGGCGCCTCCGGCGACCAGAGCCGCGCCGTCGAGGCCGGCCTCAGAGCTGACGTCGTCAGCTTCTCGACCGAGCCTGACATGACGCGCCTCGTCGACTCCAGACAAGTTGCCGCCGACTGGAACGCGACGCCGAACAGAGGTCTCGTGACGACCTCCGTCGTCGCCTTCGTCGTGCGCAAGGGCAACCCCAAGGGCATCAGAACGTGGGACGACCTCATCAGACCGGGCATCAAGGTGCTGACGCCGAACCCGTTCTCCTCAGGGGCCGCGAAGTGGAACCTGCTCGCCGCCTACGGGCAGGCGTCGGGTGGCGGCAGAGACGAGCAGGCCGGGCTCGACTACGTCAGAACGCTGATCACCGAGCACGTGCCGGTGCAGGACAAGTCGGGTCGCGAGGCGCTGCAGAACTTCGTCTCCGGCGACGCCGACGTGCTGCTCTCCTACGAGTACGAGGCGACGACGGCGCAGAAGAAGGGCGAGGACGTCGACTACGTGCTGCCGGACGACACGATCAAGATCAACATCGACATCGCGAAGACGAGCGATGCGCCGGCCGCGGCGCAGACGTTCCTCGACTACGTGCTGTCGAGACCGGCTCAGGAGCGCTTCGTCGACTGGGGCTACCGCCCGGTCAACGAGGAGGTCCTCAGCGCGGCCAAGGCCAGAGGCCTCTTCCCCGACCCGTCCGGCCTCTTCACGATCGAGGACCTCGGCGGGTGGGACAGAGTCAACGACGAGTTCTTCGACGTCGAGAACGGCTCGATCGCGAAGATCGAGGAGGACGCGGGAGTGTCGACCGCCAAGTGAGCGCGACCGCTGTCACGTCTGCGCCGCCGCCCTCCGCGGCGGCACCCTCGGCCCCGGCCTGGCGCTCCTCCGGAGCGCTGGGCCTTGGCATTGCCACGCTGTGGCTCAGCATCATCGTGCTGCTGCCGCTGTCCGCCGTCGTCGTGCGTTCGCTCGACGGCGGCCTCGGTGCGTTCTGGGACGCGGTCTCCAGCCGCCAGGCGGTCGCCGCGCTGAGATTCACCGTGCTCGTCTCGCTCGCGACGGCGGCGGTCAACGTCGTCGGCGGGACGCTGATCGCGTGGGTGCTCGTGCGCGACAGATTCCCCGGCAAGAAGGTCGTCAACGCGCTGATCGACCTGCCGTTCGCGCTGCCTACGATCGTCGCCGGCCTCACGCTGCTGACGCTCTACGGCCCGCGCAGCCCGTTCGGGATCAACATCGCCTTCACGCAGGCGGCCGTGCTGCTCGCGCTGTTGTTCGTGACGCTGCCGTTCGTGATCCGCAGCGTGCAGCCGGTGCTGATCGAGCTCGACAGGGAGATGGAGGAGGCGGCGCTGTCGCTCGGGGCGCGCAACGCGACGATCTTCCGCCGCATCGTGCTGCCGAATCTCGTGCCGGCCATCCTGTCGGGCGCGGCACTGGCGTTCGCGCGGGCGGTCGGCGAGTTCGGCTCGATCGTGCTGATCTCCGGGAACATCCCGTTCAGAACGCAGGTCAGCTCGGTCTACGTCTTCAAGCTGATCGAGAGCGACGCGCCGACCAGCGCGGCGGCCGTCGCGACGGTGCTGCTGCTCGTCTCGCTCGCGGTCCTGCTGGGGATCCGCGCGCTCGGCCATTGGGGGGCGCGGCATGACCGTTGACCGCCGCTGGCGGATCTCGCTGCGCGTGCTCGCGCTCGGCTACCTGGCGCTGCTGCTGCTCGTGCCCGTCGGGCTGATCTTCTTCCGCACGTTCGAGCACGGCGTGATGGGCGTGTGGGAGTCGATCACGACGCCCGCCGCGATCCACGCCTTCTGGCTGACGATCGAGGTGACGGCGATCGCCGTCCCGCTCAACACGCTGTTCGGGATCGTGATGGCGATCGCGCTCGCGCGCGGCAACTGGCGCGGCAAGGGACTCGTCAACGCGCTCATCGACCTGCCGTTCGCGGTCTCGCCGGTCGTGATCGGCCTCTCGCTGATCCTCGTCTACGGCGTCAACGGCTGGCTCGGCGGCGCTTTGGCGGACGCCGGCATCCAAGTGATCTTCTCCGTGCCGGGGATCGTGCTGGCGACGATCTTCGTCTCGCTGCCGTTCGTCGTGCGCGAGGTGACGCCGGTGCTGCGCGAGATCGGCGACGAGCAGGAGCAGGCGGCAGCGACGCTCGGCGCCGGCGGCTGGACGACGTTCCGCCGCATCACGCTGCCGGCGATCCGCTGGGGCGTCGCGTACGGCGTCATCCTGAGCGTCGCGCGCTGCATCGGCGAGTTCGGAGCGGTCAGCGTCGTCTCGGGGAAGATCTCCGGCCAGACGGAGACGCTCACGCTGCTCGTCGAGAAGCGCTTCGCCAACTTCGACCTCGCGGGCGCCTATGCCGCGTCGGCGCTGCTGGCGCTGATCGCGCTCGGAACGCTGCTCGCGATGACCATGATCAAACCACGACGCGAGGAGGGGGACGCGTGATCTCCGTAACGAATGTGACCAAGCGGTTCGGGGACTACACGGCCCTCGACGACGTCTCGCTCGAGGTGCCGGACGGCTCGCTGACCGCGCTGCTCGGCCCGAGCGGCTCGGGCAAGTCGACGCTGCTGCGGATCATCGGCGGGCTCGAGTCGCCCGACGCGGGCCGCGTCGTGATCCACGGCGAGGACCAGACGTCGGTCGCGCCGCAGCGGCGCGGGATCGGCTTCGTCTTCCAGCACTACGCCGCGTTCAAGCACATGACGGTGCGCGACAACGTCGCGTTCGGCCTGACCGTCCGCAAGCGCCCGAAGGCGGAGGTCGCCGCGAAGGTCGACGAGCTGCTGGAGATCGTCGGCCTGGCCGGCTACCAGAAGCGCTACCCGTCGCAGCTGTCCGGCGGCCAGCGTCAGCGGATGGCGTTGGCGCGCGCGCTGGCGGTCGAGCCGAAGGTGCTGCTGCTCGACGAGCCGTTCGGCGCTCTGGATGCGAAGGTCCGCGCCGACCTGCGCGAATGGCTGCGCAAGCTGCACGAGGAAGTACACGTGACAACACTGCTCGTCACGCACGACCAGGAGGAGGCGATGTCGATCGCCGACCAGATCGCCGTGATGGATCACTCGCGCATCGAGCAGGTCGGCACGCCGCGCGAGCTCTACGACCGGCCGGAGACGCCGTTCGTGATGCGCTTCCTCGGCCCGGTCACGCAGCTGGGCGAAGCGTTGGTCCGCCCGCACGACATCGCGCTGTCGGTCGACGCACGGCCGGGCTCGTTCGAGGCGCAGGTCGCGCGCGTCGTGCACCTCGGCTTCGAGGTGCGGGCCGAGCTCGTGCTCGGCGACGGCGAGGAGATCGCCGTGCAGCTCACGCGCGGGGAGGCCGACGAGCTGGAGATCGCCGTCGGCGACATCGTGCACGTGCGCTCGACCGTGCTGCCGCGGGCGCTGGCCGGCGGCGCGGCGCGCGAGCCGGAGCCCGACGCGCTCAGCGCCTGAGGTCGCGCGCGCTCAGCGCGTGACCCAGGCGTCTCTGGCGCGCGTGAGCGCCTCGACGTCTCTGGGGAGTCTGCCGCTCGCGAGGTCGGCGAGCGTGACATGCTCGGCGACCTGGCGCAGCGCGGAGCGCACGGCGATCCACACTCTGCGCAGCGGCTCTGCGGAGCCGGCGTACTCGACGTCCTCCGGGCGACCGCCGCGCACCGAGGCCATCGGGCCCTCCACGACACGGATGATGTCGGCGAGCGTGATCTCGTCGGCGGGCCGCGCGAGCCGGTAGCCGCCCTCGGCGCCGCGCTGGCTGCGCACGAGCCCGCCCTGGCGCAGGTCCCCGAGGATGTTCTCGAGGAACTTCGGCGGGATGTCCTGCGCGTGGGCGATCGCGTCGGCCTTCGTCAGCTGCTCCTCGCCGGCGCCGGCCAGCTCGATCGCCGCGCGCACGGCGTAGTCCACCTTCGCTGAGATGCGCATGGGGCTGCATCATGACCGGCCCATCGGAAGTCCGCTCCGCGCACCCGCATCGAAGTGGCGACATCTTCGCCGCGGATGGTGGAAAGTCAGCTCCGAATCTGCAAAAAGCCTCGCCTGAGCAGGGGAAATTTGAGATGCAGAGTTCTACGGTCCTCTGGTCGCCATGTCCAGAACCGCTGCCCTCATCGATCAGCGCTCGTGTACTCTTTCGAGGCACACATCGCGCCGTGGTGCTTGCGCCGGGCGCTTGAGGGTCCCTAGCGGGTTGCTCTACCTCCGGGGCCGCCATCGAGCGGCCTCGGCTATTTCTACCACCGTGCTCGCGTAGACGTGCAGCTCTGCTACCTCGACGAGTCCGGCAAAGCCGAGACGCTCATACGCGCCGATGCCGACCGGCAGCCGGTCGTGGTCATCGCCGGTGTCACGTTTCCCGAGCCGCATCTCACGGACCTCACACATGAGTAGCTCAAGCGCTCATACCTTCCGGCAGTCCGCGGCATGAGCCGACACGGATGGCTCGACGGGATTCTCGAGGAGCTGAAGGGAACGACGCTCCGCCGCGGCTTCCGGACGACGGCGACTACGCGTCAACGCAAGCAGGCGATCGGATTCCTCGATGGACTCGTGCGACTGCTCGAGCGGCACGAATGCCGCATCGTCGGGCGAGTCTGGGTCAAGCAGCTTGACGTTCCCATCGACGGTATGGCGCTTCACGTGAGCTCGCTGCGGTTCATCTGCGCCGCATTTCACGCGGGCTTGGCGGACGACGAACGCGGAATGGTCCTGACCGACAGCCAGACCTATCAGCACAACCACCGGCTGGCGCACGCGATCTTCACGCAGCGCTTCGCGAGACGTCCCTCGCATGAGCGCTTGTTGGACATGCCGGTGTTCGGCCACAGCGACAACCACGCCGGACTGCAGCTGGCCGACTTGCTCTGCCACCCCTGGAGAGATCCTCGCGAGGGCCGAGAGAGGTTCAGCCTCGCGATCCATGACCCGCTGAAGCGCTCGACCCAACGGATGTGGGGCGCGGCGAAGCCCAGTTACGACGTGATCTGAGCAGTCGGGAGTGGAACGCCGAGAGCGTCCGCGGCAGCCTCGACTGGCGTGCGGTCGAAGGCCGCAGCGAAGCGCGCGACGACGTGGTCCGCGAGTGAGGCGAGCACAGGCGAGGGCTCGCGTTCGCGCGCGAGCGGGTTGGTCCCCGGCGGCCGGGTCAGCGCGGTCTCGCCGCGCTCGTCGGCGAGCGACGTCATCTGCACGCCGTGCAGGCCGCACGCGATCGCCCACTCGAACGGGCGCATGTCGTTGTCGACGTTCACCGCGAAGCCGTGCGTCGTGACGTGGTGGGAGACGTGCACGCCGATCGAGGCGATCTTGCGGTCCTCGACCCACACACCCGTGTACTCGATCCCGTCCCCGGGGCGGTTGCGCGCGGCGAGCCCCTCGTCGTCCAGCGCGGCGATCAGCGCCCCCTCCATCGTGCGCAGGTAGGCGATCACGTCGCCGATCCGCATGATCGGATAGCCGACGAGCTGGCCGGGGCCGTGGTAGGTCAGCTGGCCGCCGCGCCGCACCGGCACGACGTCGATTCCCTGCTCGGCGTACCACTCGGGCGCGAACGGCAGATCGGTCTCACTCGACCGGCGGCCCTTGGTGTAGACGGGCGGATGCTCGACGAGCAGCAGCACGTCAGGCAGCTCGTCCGCCTGCCGGCGCTCACGAACCGCCTCCTGCAGCGCCAACGCGGCGCGGTACTCCAGCGTGCCGAGCCGCACGACGAGCAGCTCCGCCGGAGCACTGTCCCTTTGCGACTCCATACGAGTCGCAGAGGTCCAGTGGTCGGGAGCTTCAGCCATCCCAGCGCTCCAGCCGCCGACGCAGCGCGGCGAGGTACTGTGCCGCCTGCGCACCGTCGAGCGCGCGGTGGTCCCACGAGAGGCCGAGGATCGTCTGGGGGCGGATCTCGATCACGTCGTTTCCATCGTCGTCGCCTACAACGATAGGGCGCTTGACGATCGCCTCGAGGTCGAGGATCGCGACCTGCGGCTGGTTGATCACCGGCGTCGCCATCAGCGAGCCGAACTGACCGGGATTCGTGATCGTGAACGTGCCGCCATGGACCTCGTCCGGCGCCAGCGCGCCGCCGCGCGCCCGGCGCGCAAGGTCGTGGATCGCGAGGCCGAGCTGCTCGATGCTCAGCACGTGCGCGTCGCGGATCACCGGCACGATCAGGCCGTCCTCGCCGAGCGAGACGGCGACGCCGAGGTGGACGGCGTCGTGGCGCGTGTAGCGCTCGCCCTCCAGCGTCGCGTTGAGCGCAGGGTGCTCGGCGAGCGCGTCCATGGCCGCGCGCGCGACGATCGGCAGGGCGGTGACGCCGAGCAGCGAGCTCGCCTTCGCGTGCCTGCGCGCCGCCTCCACGCGCGCCATGTCGGCCTCCATCCACGTCGTGCACGTGGCGGCGGTGTCGAGCGAGCGCTTCATGTGTGCGCCGATCGCTCTGCGCATGCGGGAGAGCTGGCCTGTCGGCTCGGGGTCGTCGTCCGGGCGATAGGGGCTCTCGATGTGCAGTGGCCGTTCGTCTCCGCTCGCGCGCCTCGCTGCCGCCAGCACGTCCTGCTTGCGCACCCGCCCGCCGTGACCGGTGCCCGCGATCTGCGTCAAGTCCACACCGTGCTCGGCCGCGAGGTGCTGCACGACCGGCGAGTGGTAGGCGCCTCGAACGACGGGCATCGAGGGGGAGGTGGCGGCCGCTCCAGAGGGCTCGCGAGCGCCGCGGTCCCCGGCAGTGTCCTGTCCTGCACCTGTCTGGCCGGTCCCGGGCAGGACGCTTGTCCCGATGCGGGCGAGAATGGCGCCGACCTCGACGGTCTCGCCCTCGCGGACGAGGATCTCGGTCAGCACGCCGGCCGCCGGCGACGGGATCTCGGTGACGATCTTGTCGGTGTCGATCTCGCAGAGCGGCTGGTCCGCCTCGACCGGCTCGCCCACAGCCACGAGCCACTTGACGACCGTCCCCTCGACGACCGACACGCCGAGCTGGGGCATCGTGACGTCAGTAATCGAGGAGGTCTCGGCAGGCATCGCGGATCCGGTCGACGTTCGGCAGGACGGCCTGCTCGAGCGGGGGACTGAAGGGGATCGGGACGTCGGGGGTGGCGACGCGGCGGATGGGCCCGTCGAGCTGCTCGAACGCGTGCTCGGCGATCAGGGCGGCGACCTGGGCTCCGGCGGCGCACGTCTCGTTCGCCTCGTCGACGATCACGACCTTGGAGGTCTTGGCGACGCTGGCGAGGATCGCCTCGGTGTCGAGCGGGACGAGCGAGCGCAGATCGAGCACCTCGACCGAGGCGCCGCCGATGTCCTGGGTCGCCTCCAGCGCCGCATGCACCATCGCGCCGTACGCGATCACCGTCAGGTCCTCGCCCTCGCGCGCGAGACGCGCGCTGAACGGCGTCTCGTACGTCCCTGCCGGCACCTCGCCCTTCACCCGCCGGTACAGGTGCTTGTGCTCCAGGAAGACCACCGGATTCGGATCCCGGATCGCGGTCGTCAACAGGCCCTTCGCGTCCTCGGGCGTCGACGGCGCGACGACCTTCAGACCCGGCGCGTGCATGAACCACGCCTCCGGGTTCTGCGAGTGGAACGGGCCGCCGGAGAAGCCGCCGCCGGACGGCAGCCGCACGACGATCGGGACCGCGAGGCCGGAGCGGTAGTGCGTCTTGCCGGCGACGTTGACGAGCTGGTCGAAGCCGCACGCGACGAAATCGGCGAACTGCATCTCGCAGACCGGCCGCATGCCGACGACGGCCGCGCCGACCGCGGTCCCGACGATCGCCGCCTCGGCGAGCGGCGTGTCCATCACGCGCGCCTCGCCGAATTCCTCGACGAAGCCATCGGTGACCTTGAACGCGCCGCCGAACGCGCCGACGTCCTCGCCCATCACGAGCACGCGCTCGTCGGCGCGCAGCTCCTCGCGCAGCGCGTCGGAGATCGCCTCCAGGTAGGTCATCTCGCGGACGGTGGCGGTCCGCCCCTCGCCGGCGGGCGCTGCAGCCAGCCCGGCGCCGACTCGTGCCTCGGTGGCGCTCACGCGGCCCTCCTCTCCATTGGCGCGGACCCGTTGCCCGAGCGATCCTGGGACCAATGCGACCAGGGGGCATGACCGTCGCCGAGGGGTTCGAAGGCATCGGCGAAGACGCCGGCGGCCGCCGCCTCGGGATCGGGCATCGGCGAAGCGACCGCCTTGCCGGCGCAATCCTCGACGTAGGCGCGCACCTCCGATCGGATGCCATCGACCTCGTCGGGCGCGAAGCCGTAGTCCGCGACCAGCCGCTCCGCGTATCGCTCGATCGGGTCACGCCGCGCCCACTCGGCGTGCATCTCCGTAGGCACGTAGCGCATGTCGTCGTGCGCGCCGTGGCCGTGCATCCGCATCGTCT
>DATFPW010000059.1:0-27374 GCA_035264605.1 Conexibacter sp.
GACGACCTCCTCCACGTCGCCGGCCACGCGCTCGAGCGTCGCGCGCTGCTCGCCGATCCCGACCAGCAGGACGATGGTCGCCTGCGTGGCGAGCTCGGGGTGGACGTCGTAGGAGCGGCGCAGCCCCTCGACGAGCTCGTACCCGGTCCGGCCGGTCCCGCGGACGTCGAGGACGATCCGCAGCGGGTCGTACCCCGCGACGCCGGGACGGCCGACGAAGCGGTGGTCGACGAGCTCGATCCCCGGCACTTCGACGAGCTTGGCCCGCGCGACGTCGATGCCGCGCAGCGTCTCGTGCAGCAGCTGCTCGCCGTGCAGCGAGAGCTGGCGGCGCGCCGCGTCGAGCGAGGCCATGAGCAGCGACGACGGGCTCGTCGAGCGCAGCAGGCGGAGCACGCGGGCGACGGCATCGGGGTCGACGCGGCCGGAGCCGGAGACGTGCAGCATCGCCGACTGGGTCAGCGAGCCGCCGATCTTGTGCGTGCTGGTCAGGACCGCGTCGGCGCCGAGCTGCAGCGCGCCGGGCGGGAGCTCGGGATGGAAGCCGAGGTGGGGGCCCCAGCTCTGGTCGACGACGAGCGGCAGGTCATGGGCGTGCGCGACGCGCGTGAGGCCCTCGACGTCGGCGACCATCCCGTAGTACGTCGGCGAGACGACGAACACGGCGCGTGCCGGGTGGGCGGGATCGAGTCGCTCCAGCGCCGCCCGCAGCGCCTCCGGCGTGACACCGTGCGCCATCCCCAGCTCGTCGTCCGTCTCAGGCGCGACGAACGCCGGCATGCCGCCGGACAGCACGAGGCCGTCGATCAGACTCGCGTGCGCGTTGCGCTGGAGGATCACGCGCGTGCCCGGCGGCGCGAGCGCGAGGCAGAGCGCGTGGTTGCCCTGCGTCGCGCCGTTCGTGAGGAACCACGACCGCTGCGCGCCGTAGGCGTCCGCTGCCAGCTCCTCCGCCTGCGTGTACGGCGTCGGCTCGGGGCCCATGTCGATCCCCTCGGTGTCCTGCGGCACGTCGAGCAGCAGCGCGCGCTCGCCGAGCGCCCAGCGCAGGCCGGGGTCGGCGCCCGAGCCGCCCTTGTGGCCGGGGACGTGGAAGCGCGTCGGGCCGCGGAAGCCGTAGGCGACGAGTGCGTCGAGATAAGGCGCAGTCGGCTGGCTCGGCCCATCGGGGGGGCCGCCGCCGGCGGCCCCGCTCATCGTCCCGCCGCCCGCAGCAGCTCCGCCCGCACGAAACCGTCGAGGTCGCCGTCGAGCACGCGGTTCGCGTCGCCCATCTCGAAGTTCGTGCGGTGGTCTTTGACCATCGTGTACGGGTGCAGCACGTAGGAGCGGATCTGCGAGCCGAAGTTGACGTCCTGCGCCTCGCCGCGCTCCTTTGCGATCTCCTCCTGGCGCTTGCGCTCCTCCAGCTCGGCCAGCTTCGAGCGCAGCATCCCCATCGCCGTGAGGCGGTTCTGCGTCTGCGAGCGCTCGTTCTGGCACTGCACGACGATCCCGCTCGGCTTGTGCGTGATGCGCACCGCCGAGTCGGTCTTGTTGACGTGCTGGCCGCCGGCGCCGCTGGCGCGGTAGGTGTCGACCTGCAGATCGTCGTCGTCGATCACGATCTCGCCGACGTCCTCCACGACCGGCGAGACCTCCAGCCCTGCAAAGCTCGTCTGGCGGCGGTTGGCAGAGTCGAAGGGAGAGAGCCGCACGAGCCGGTGAACCCCCTTCTCGGCGCCGTAGAGGCCGTAGGCGTTCTCGCCTCTGGCACGGAAGGTCGCCGACTTGATGCCGGCCTCCTCCCCCGCGCTCGCCTCCAGCAGCTCGACCTCGAAGCCGCGCTTCTCGGCCCAGCGCATCTCCATCCGCAGGACCATCTCCGCCCAGTCCTGCGCGTCGGTGCCGCCCGCGCCGGCGTTGACCGTCACCAACGCGTCGCCCGCGTCGTATCTGCCGGAGAACAGCCGCTCCAGCTCCAGCGCTTCGAGGCGCTGCTGCACAGACGCGATCTGCTCCTCCAGCTCGGACGCCAGCTCGGGATCCTCGTCGGCCATCTCGGCGAGCGGCTCGAGGTCGTCGACGTCGCGCTCCAAAGCGGCGTACAGCTCGGCCTTCTTGGTGGCGCGCGCGTGCTCGGCGCTCGTCTTGGCCGCCCGCTCCTGGTCATCCCAGAAGCCGGGTGCGCCCATCTCGCGCTCGAGCTCGTCGGCGCGCGCCTTCAGCTGAGCTGGGTCAAAGATAGTCCGCGAGCAGCTTCAGCTGGTCGCGGATCGCCGCAAGGCGCTGCGGCGTCGGCTCTGACGATGAGGCGGAAGCCGTCGACATGCTCCGGAGGCTATCGGCAAGGACGGCCGAGGCGCGGTGCGGGTCAGCCGGCGATCAGACGCCGTGGCACTTCTTAAATTTCTTGCCTGACCCGCACCAGCACGGATCATTGCGGCCGATCTGGTCGATCGCGTCGACCCGACGCTGGGCGACTCCCGCGCCATTATCCTCGCGCGGAACCGGCGCTTCAGCGACGCCGAGCGCGGACGGGGACGCGTCGCTCCCGGCAAGTGCTCCGAGCGCCGAGGCGGTCGACGAGCCGCTGGAGTAGGTGAGCCCGCCGCCGCCGACCCAGTTCGAGCTCGACTCGGCCGGATCCGGCACGGCCTGCTCGGGCGCACCCTCGGCTTCGACTTCGATCTCGACGTTGAAGATCATGCGCGCGAAATCGGACCAGATCGTGTTCATCAGGTCCTGGAACAGCTCGAAGCCCTCGTTCTTGTAGGCAATGAGCGGGTCGACCTGAGCGAGCCCACGCAGGCCGATGCCCTCGCGCAGGTAGTCCATGTCGTAGAGGTGCTCGCGCCAGCGCTGATCTATGGTCTGCAGCAGCAGGTACCGCTCGAGCACGCGCATGAGCTCCTGGCCCAGCTCGCGCTCGCGATCGTCGTACAGGCGCAGGGCGTCCTCGACGAGTCTCTCCGTCAGCTCTTCGCGGTGCGTGCTGCCCGGATCGATGTCTTCGAGCCCGAAGCTGACGGGGAATATCTCGGCAAGCCGCGCGAACAGGCCCTCGAGATCCCAGTCCTCCGCGTAGTCGCCGGCGGTGAACTCCTCAACGATGCGGCCGAGCATGTTCGCGATCTCCTCGCGCGCCTGCTCGCCCATGTCGCGGCCCTCGAGCACCTCGTCGCGATAGGCGTAGATGATCCGCCGCTGCTCGTTCATGACATCGTCGTAGTCGAGCACGCGCTTGCGGATGAGGAAGTTCTGCTCCTCGACCTTCTTCTGCGCCTTCTCGATCTGCTTCGTCAAGAGCCCGGCCTCGATCGGCTCCTCGCGGCCCTGGTCGTCCGTCGTGCCGAAGCGGTCGAGGATCCGGTAGATGCGCTCGCCCGCGAACAGGCGCACCAGGTCGTCCTCCGCGGACAGGAAGAAGAGCGACAGGCCGGGGTCGCCCTGACGGCCGGCGCGGCCGCGCAGCTGGTTGTCGATGCGCCGCGACTCATGGCGCTCGGTGCCGATGATGCAGAGGCCGCCGGCTTCCACCACCAGCTCGCGATCCGCCTCGCAGCGCCGTTCGAGGTCCTCCAGGAGCTTCGTCTCGTGCTCCTCGTAGTCGGGATCGCCGGGCTGCAGGCCGAGCTTCGCCATCTCGTGGCGGATCAGGTGCTCGGGGCTGCCGCCGAGCTTGATGTCAACGCCGCGGCCGGCCATGTTCGTCGCGATCGTGACGGCGCCGGGCCGGCCCGCCTCGGCGACCGTCTCGCCCTCTCGCTCGGCGTGCTCAGGCTTTGCGTTGAGCACCGCGTGCTTGATGCCGCGCTCTCTGAGGCGTTCGCCCAGCAGCTCCGAAACCTCGACGGAGATCGTGCCGACGAGCACAGGCTGCCCCTTGGCGTTGCGCTCGACGATCTCCTCGACGACCGCCGACCACTTGCCCTCCTTGGTCTTGTAGACCTGATCGTTCCTGTCGTCGCGGACCATCGGCCGGTTCGTCGGGACCTGGACGACGCTGAGGTCGTAGATCTTCATGAACTCGGTCGCCTCGGTCAGTGCGGTGCCGGTCATGCCCGCGAGCCTGTCGTAGAGGCGGAAGTAGTTCTGGTAGGTGATGGAGGCCATCGTCTGGTTCTCCTCCGTCAGACTGCAGCCCTCCTTCGCCTCGATCGCCTGATGGAGTCCCTCCGACCAGCGGCGGCCCTCGAGGATGCGCCCTGTGAACTCGTCGATGATCTGGACCTCGTCGCCGATCACCGCATAGTCGACGTCGCGTCTGTAGAGCGACTCGGCCTTCAGCGCCTGGATCAGGTGGTTGACGAGGTAGCCGTTCTCGGCGCGGTAGAGGTGGTCTATGCCGAGGAAGCGCTCGGCCTTCTCGACGCCGCGCTCGGTGATCGAGACGGTCTTGTGCTTCTCGTCGAATTCGTAGTCGTAGTCCGCGACGAATTCTCTCTTCGCGCGCGGGTCGAGCCCTCTCGGGATCTCGCCTGGCGTCAACATCGGCGCCAGGCGCGCGAACTTCGCGTAGATGTCGGACGAGTCCTCGGGCGCGCCGGAGATGATCAGCGGCGTGCGTGCCTCGTCGATCAGGATGTTGTCGACCTCGTCCACGATCGCATACGCGTGGGCGGCTGAGCGGCGATCGAGCCGGTCCTTCGCAGAGCGCACCTCGCCGAGGTCGCGGCCGCCGTGCTGGACCTTGTCCTCGAGCGTCGGCGCCATGTTGTCGCGCAGGTAGTCGAAGCCGAACTCCGCGTTGGTGCCGTACGTCAGGTCGGCCGCGTAGGCCACGTGCTTGTCTTCGAGCGGCTGCATCGCCTGCAGGATCCCGACGCTCACGCCGAGCATGTCGTAGATCGGCGACATCCACTCGGCGTCGCGGCGCGCGAGGTAGTCGTTGACGGTGACGACGTGGACGCCCTTGCCGGCCAGCGAGTTGAGCACCGCCGGAAGCGTGGCCGTGAGGGTCTTGCCCTCGCCGGTGCGCATCTCGGCGATCGCGCCGTCGTGCAGCACCATCCCACCGATCATCTGCACGTCGAAGTGGCGCATCCCCATCGTGCGACGACCGGCCTCTCGCACGAGCGCGAAGCACTCGTACAGCAGGTCGTCGAGCGGCTCGGCGCCCTCCCCGCGGGCGCGAGCACGCAGCGAGTCGGCGACTGCGCGCAGTTGTGCATCCGTGAGCTCCTGCATGCCCGGCTCGAGCTCGTTGATTCGCGCTACACGCTGCTCGTAGGACTTGAACTTCTTGCCCTCCCCCAAGCGCAGCGCACGATCGATCAGCGACATGCGGCTAGCGTAGCAGCGGCCGCATGGCCAGATGCAACCCTCGTGTTGCCCTCCAGGTTGGCGAGTGGCGCACGCCTCAGGCGGCGGTTGCGCCACCTCCGGCGAGGCTGTTCGCGGCCTGCTGAGCGGCGCGCGTGGCGCGACGCTTGCGACGCTGTTCGCGGTGACGCTTGACCTGCCGCGCGAGCTGGTCCTCGCAGACGTTGATTGCGTGGTTCATCTCGGCGGCGGCCGCGTGCGCGCGCAGCGTGACGCCCTTCAGATAGAGCGTCGCCTCGGCGATCTCTCGCTCGGCGATCGCCGGGTTGCGCTCCTCGCTCAGCTCGATCTCGAGCTGAGCCAGCTCGGACACCTGACGCGCGATCGCTCGGAAGCGTCGCTCGACGTGCTCTCTGAGTCCGTCGCTGACTGGGGTGTTCCGTCCCTTGACCGCGATGCGCATAGTGCGCCCCCTTTGCGTCGTGTGGGGTGGATCTTTCCCCGATCGTAGACGCGCCAACGGTCATTCTCCAACCGTGGCTTCCCACAGGTCAGCGCGGCAGCGTACGTGCGTAGGTGACCGCGGCCACGTGCCGAGCCCCAGCGGCGTGCAAGACGCGGGCGCATGCGTCGAGCGTGGCGCCAGTCGTGTGCACGTCGTCGACCAGCAGCACGTGCTCTGGCACCAGGCCGCGCGTGCGCAGCAGCTGACGCTCCGCGGCGGCGCGCCGTGTGGCTCGATCGGCGCCGAGCTGACGCGTTGGCCGGCCGCCGCGGCGCAGACACGCGACGACCGGCAGGCTGCTGCGCTCCGCGAGCGCAGCAGCGATCAGCGCCGCCTGATCGAAGCCGCGGGCGCGGCGACGTGCCGGATGCAGCGGGACCGGAACGAGCACGGCCTCGGCGAGCAGCTCACGCGGCGCCGAGGCGGCGATCTGCGCCGCCATCAGCTGCGCAACCGGCAGCGCGCCGTGGAACTTGAGCGCCGCGACGAGCGCTCGTGCGGGCCCCTCGTGGGCGAGTGGCGCCCACGCACGATCGAAGGCCGCGTCGCCCGCCGGGCAGCCGACCCCGCAGGGGGGCGGCAGCGCGCAGCGCGGACAGAGCGCCCCCACAAGCCACGGCAGCGTGCGCCGACAGCCCACGCACAGCTGAGCGTTTGCGTCGGTCAACGACGCGCGGCAGGCAAGGCAGACGGGCGGCGCGAGCGCCGCGGTCAGCTCGGCGCGCAGCCGGTCGAACAGCTCGGCGGGTCGCATGCCGGTCAGCGTGACGCCTGCCCGTGATGCGGCGCAGCACGCGAGTGCGACAATCCGCGCGCATGTCTCCGGACGCATCGTGGACGTTCGACCCGGGCGTCGTCATCGCGCTGACGCTCTACCTCGGGCTCTATCTCGTCCGCTGGCGCCGCGCGCGCACGCCCGACGAGCCGCACCCGCCGAGCGTCTGGCGGCTGCTCGTGTTCGTGACCGGCATCCTCGTGCTCGTCGCGGCGCTGTGCTCGCCGATCGACATCCTCGGCGAGCAGATCCTCGCGATGCACATGGTCCAGCACGTGCTGCTGCTCGACGTGGCGCCGATCCTGCTGATCCTCGGGCTCACGAAAGTCCTGCTGCGGCCGGCCACACGCCGCATCCACTGGGTCGAGCAGCGCGTCGGCTGGCTGGCCTTGCCCATCTTCGCGGTGATCCTCTACACGGCCGCGATGTGGATCTGGCACATCCCGGCGCTCTACGACGCGGCCGCCGAGCACACCGGCATCCATGTGCTCGAGCACCTCAGTTTCACGCTCGCGGGCTTCCTCTACTGGTGGCACCTGCTCTCGCCCGTGAGCACGAGACTGCGGCGCGAGGGCACGACGCCGATCGTCTACATGCTGAGTACGAAGATCACCGTCGGCTTCCTCGGGATCCTGCTGACGTTCGCTCCGAACGCGATCTTCAGCTACTACACGAACCAGCCGCAGTACTGGGGGCTCGACCCGGACAGCGACCAGGCGCTGGCCGGTGTGATCATGGCGATCGAGCAGTCAATCGTGATGGGGATCGCGCTCGTCGTGCTGTTCACGCGGATGCTGGCGCAGTCAGAGCTGCAGGAGCAGCGCAAAGAGCGCTACGGAGAGGCCTAGCGGCTTCGGAGCCGGTCGACGATCCCTCTGTGACCGGCGATCGCGCCGATCAGGAGCGCGTCGGGCGCGATCTCGGTGCCCGGCAGCACGACCGAGTCCTTCAGCGAGGCCCCAGCCCCGATGACGGCCCCGTCGCCGATTGCGAGCGGCCCCTGCAGGCGCACGTCGGCGCCGATCGTGACGTTGCGCCCGATCCACACGGGCGGCTCGATCAGCGTCGCGTCGGTCAGCTCGGTGCCCTCGCAGATGCGCACGCCGTCGGCGACCTCCTCCCCGTCCAACTCGACCCGCAGCTCACCGCGCATCGCGTCGAAGGTGCCCTCCTTGAGCTCCTGCAGCGAGCCGACGTCGTTCCAGTACTCACCCATCTCGTGGATGTGGAACGGCACGTCGTGCTCGAGCAGCGCCGGGAACACATCGTTGGCCCAGTCGACGAACGGCTGTCTCGGGAAGTAGTCGAAGATCTCGGGCTCGAACAGGTACATGCCGCAGTTGCCGAGGTCGGACAGCGCCTCCGCGGGGTCCGGCTTCTCCTGGAAGCCGGTGATGCGGCCGTCGGCATCGTGCAGCACGACACCGAACTCGCGTGTGTTCTCGACCCGTTTGACGGCGAGCGTGCCGATCCCGCCTGCCGCCTTGTGGCGGGCGACGAAGGCGCCGAGGTCGATGTCCGTGAGCGCGTCGCCGGAGATGATCAGGAACGTGCCGTCGTCGAGGAAGTCGGCGCAGTTGCGCACGCCGCCGGCGGTGCCGAGCAGCTCGGGCTCCTCGCGGTAGACGATCCGGTCGCCGAAGTAGTCGCGGATCGTGTCCGGGAAGTAATGGAGGTTCGCGATCACCTCGTCGTAACCGTGCCGGTCGAGCAGATCGACGATGTGCGCCATCACGGGGCGGTCAAGGACCGGCACCATCGGCTTTGGCAGCTCGAACGTCAGCGGGCGCAGGCGTGTGCCGAGACCGGCTGCGAGGACCATGGCCTTCATCGGCCGCGGACCCTAGCGGACGCTTTAGGTGCCTTGCTCCCAGGTGGTCAGGTACGCCCGTTGGGAGTCCGTGAGCGCGTCGATCTCGACGCCGAGGGCGGCCAGCGTCAGGCGCGCGACCTCCTCGTCGAGCTCCGCCGGAACGCCATGAACCTGCGGCGCGAGCGTGCCGGCGGCTTTAACGAGGTGCTCTGCGGCGAGCGCCTGGTTGGCGAACGACATGTCCATGACCGCTGCCGGGTTGCCCTCGGCGGCCGCGAGGTTCACGACGCGACCCTCCGCCAGCAGGTTGATGCGGCGCCCGTCCGCGAGCACGTGCTGCTCGACGTGCGGGCGCACCTGACGGCGCTCGACCGCCAGCTCCCGCAGGGCGGAGAGGTCGCACTCGACGTCGAAGTGCCCGGCGTTGCAGAGGACCGCTCCGTCGCGCATTGCCTCGTAGTGCTCGCGCCGCACGACGTCCCGATTGCCGGTCGCGGTGATCAGCACGTCGCCCTTGGCCGCAGCCTCGACGCTCGGCAGCACCTCGTACCCCTCCAGCTTCGCCTCCAGCGCGCGCACCGGATCGACCTCGCAGACGAGGACCTGCGCGCCGGCGCCCTTTGCGCGCAGCGCGATCCCTTGCCCGCACCACCCGTAGCCGAACACGGCGACGACACGACCCGCGAGCAGCATGTTCGTCGCGCGCAGGATCCCGTCGAGGGCCGACTGACCGGTGCCGTAGCGGTTGTCGAACAGGCGCTTCGTGCGGGCGTCGTTGACGGCGACGATCGGGAAGCCGAGCTGCCCGGCGGCCTCGAGCGCCCGCAGCCGCACGACGCCGCTCGTCGTCTCCTCGGTGCCGCCGATGATCTCCCCGCCAGCCAGCAGCTCCGTGCGACGGCCGTGGATCGTCGAGACAAGGTCCGCGCCGTCATCCATCGTCAGCTGCGGACGCGTGTCGAGCACCGCTTCGATGTGGCGGTAGTACGTCGCCATGTCCTCGCCGTGGATGGCGTGCACGGCAGCGCCGTGGCATTCCACGAGCGCGGCCGCCACGTCGTCCTGCGTGTCGAGCGGGTTCGCAGCGCACAGCGCCACGTCCGCCCCGCCCGCGATCAACGTCCGCGCCAGGTTCGCCGTCTCGGTCGTGACGTGCAGGCACATGCCGACCCGCAGCCCCTCAAACGGCCGCTCCCGCACGAACCGCTCGCGAATCGACCGCAACACCGGCATCTGCGCATCCGCCCACGCGATCCGCGCGTCGCCCGCCTCGGCCAGGCCGAGGTCGGCGACGTCGGATGCGGATTTGGTGGAGGACATCCCTTCAGCAACGTCCTGATTCGGAGGCGAGCGACCTCAGGGACGGCGCTGGCAAGGAAGCAGGATGCGTGGCCTACTTCAGTAGGCGAGCATCCGATGACGCCGCCAGCGTCGTTCCTGTGGTCGCTCGCCTCCGAATCAGTAGCGGTAGTGGTCTGCTTTGTAGGGGCCCTCGACCGGCACGCCGATGTACGCCGCCTGCTCCGGGCTGAGCTTCGTCAGCTTCACGCCGAGTGCGTCGAGGTGCAGCCGCGCGACCTTCTCGTCGAGGTGCTTGGGCAGCACGTAGACCTTTCTCTCGTACTCGTCGTTCTTCGTGAAGAGCTCGATCTGGGCGATCGTCTGATTCGTGAACGAGTTGCTCATCACGAACGACGGGTGGCCGGTCGCGTTGCCGAGGTTCAGGAGGCGCCCCTCGGACAGCATGATGATCGTGTGGCCGTCGGGGAACTTCCACTCGTCGACCTGCGGCTTGATGTTGATGCGCTCGATGCCCGGCGTCTTCGTGAGGCCGGCGATGTCGATCTCGTTGTCGAAGTGGCCGATGTTGCCGACGATCGCCTGGTGCTTCATCCGGCCCATGTGGTCGGCGGTGATGATGTCCTTGTTGCCCGTCGTCGTGATGAAGATGTCGCCCTCTTCGATCACGTCTGCGAGTGTCGCGACCTGGTAGCCCTGCATCGCTGCCTGCAGCGCGCAGATCGGGTCGATCTCGGTGACGATCACGCGCGCGCCCTGGCCGCGCAGCGATTCGGCGCAGCCCTTGCCGACGTCGCCGAAGCCGCAGATGACGGCGACCTTGCCGCCGATCATCACGTCGGTCGCGCGGTTGATGCCATCGACGAGCGAGTGGCGGCAGCCGTAGAGGTTGTCGAACTTCGACTTCGTGACGGAGTCGTTGACGTTGATCGCCGGGAACAGCAGCGTGCCGGCCTCCATCATCTCGTAGAGGCGGTGGACGCCGGTCGTCGTCTCCTCCGTGACGCCCTTGATGCTCTGGCCGACCTTCGTCCAGCGCTGCGGGTCCTCGCTGAGCGTGCGCTTGAGGAGCCCGAGGATCACGCCGTACTCCTCGGAGTCCTCCGGCGTCGGGTCCGGCACGGCACCGGCGGCCTCGAACTCGGTGCCCTTGTGGACGAGCAGCGTCGCGTCGCCGCCGTCGTCGAGGATCATGTTCGGACCGTCCTCGCCGGGCCATGCGAGCGCCTGGTCGGTGCACCACCAGTACTCCTCCAGCGTCTCGCCCTTCCAGGCGAAGACCGGGACGCCGCGCGGGTCCTCCGGCGTGCCCTCCGGGCCGACGGCGACTGCGGCGGCGGCATGGTCCTGCGTGGAGAAGATGTTGCAGGAGACCCAGCGCACCTCGGCGCCAAGCGCCGTCAGCGTCTCGATCAACACGGCCGTCTGGATCGTCATGTGCAGCGAGCCCATGATGCGCGCGCCCTTGAGCGGCTGGCTGGCGGCGAACTCCTCGCGGATCGACATCAGGCCGGGCATCTCGTGCTCGGCGAGGCGGATCTCCTTGCGGCCGAAGTCGGCCAGCGACAGGTCGGCGACCTTGAAGTCGGTCTTGCTCGAAAGGGCGGTCATCGTGGCGAGGTCTCCATCAGTTGTGTGTTGAGCAGCCGTTGGTGCTTCTCTTGCTCCCAGCGCATCCAGTCGGCGGCGTCGACGTGCTCTGGGCGGCGCGGCTCCGCTTCGAACCACTCCTCGACCGCCTCGCGCAGGTCGGTGTCGCGCCGCATCCGCAGCGCGAACCCGATCTCCGAGAGGCCGACCTCGAAGCGTTCGAGCAGCTCCCGCAGCGTGCGCAGGCGCTGCAGCTCCGCCGGGCCGTAGAGCCGGTAGCCGGACTGCGAGCGCTCAGGCACGACGAGCTCGCTGCGCTCGACGTACCGCAGCATCCGCGGCGACCAGCCGGTCGTCTCGGCCGCCTCGTGGATCGTCAGCGCATCGTTGCCCGCCATCAGACGAGCAACCTTACCAGAGGCGTGTCAAGGTTCTGGACAGTCTTATTGAGCACCGGATTTCGGTAGAATGCGCGAGTGTCGGCAAAGGCCCCGGATCGGGCTGAGGCCGTCGGGGGATCACGCATCGGGGGCGTCGGGGAACGCGCCCGCTCAACTCCGTCGACGCATGCGCTCAGCGCAGGCGAGTCCACCTGGATCGCCGTGCTCCCGTGCGCGCTCGTGTTGCTCGCCGTCGTTGTGCTGCTGGGACCGCCGCTCGGCCGCGCGCTGTTCGAGCCGACGGGCGCCGAGCACATATGGCCGCGCTTTTTCAGCTTGCGCGGCGTGCGACCGGAGCCGATCGAGCACGCCCGCTACGTCTTGGCGCTGCTGGGACCGCTCCTCGTCGTCGGCTCCGCCTGGTTGCTGCGCGGACGTCGCATGCCGTCCGTCGTACCGGCCGTAGCGACTCCGCTCACGCAGCTTGCATTGCTCGCGTTCGTCGTCGTCTGCCTCGTGGCCCAGCGCGAGTTCGTCTACGAAATCGCCTTCACCGGCAAGGACGGCGGACCACACACGATCTTCTTCACGAACGCGACGCTCGTCGTGGCCGCGGTACTCGCGCTGCTGCTCGCGTTCGTGCTGTCGCGGCCGGCGGCAACCGAGCGGATCGCTCGCTTATCGCGCGAGACGCCGCTCCGACGCGCGATCGCGATCGGCGTCGCGGGGCTCGTCACGCTCGCCTACCTGCTGTCGGCGTACAACACCGACGGGACGATCAACATCGCCCACGCCGCACTGTGGGACCACACGGCCTTCTACGTCGACGAAGCATTCTCGATCCTCAACGGGCAGGCGCCGCTCGTCGACTTCCACGCCCAGTACGGCCATCTGTGGGCGTACGTGGCCGCTGGCGGCCTGACGTTGTTCGGCGCCTCGCTCGGCGTCTACGCGGCGATCATGCTCGCCGGCACGGCCGGCACAATGGCGGTCGTCTTCGCGACGATGCGCCGGCTCGTCGGCGGCAGCTCGTTGCAGACGCTCGCGCTGTTTCTGCCGTTCGTGGCGACGAGCTTCTTCATGAAGCTCGGCCCGCCCGACAACCGCTACAGCCCGGCAAGCCTCTTCAGCCTCTTCCCGATCCGCTACGCCGGCCCCTACGTGCTGCTCTGGCTGCTCGTGCGCCGGCTCGACAAGGGTTCGACTCGCCGGCCGCTGGCGCTGCTCGCGCTCTCAGGACTGGTCGTCATCAACAACCCCGAGTTCGGCGTGCCAGCTGTCGGCGCGACGCTGCTCATGCTCGTCTGGACGCTGCCAGATCGCTCGCTGCGCGGGCTCGGACGACTCGGGCTCGAAACGCTTGCCGGCGGCGCAATCGCCTTCGCGCTCGTGTCGGTGCTGACGCTCGCGGTCGGCGGCGGGCTGCCGCATCTCGGGATGCTCGCCACCTTCCCACGCATCTTCGGCACCGAAGGCTTCGGACTGCTGCCGATGCCGTCGATCGGCTTCCACCTCGTGGTCTATGTGACGTTCGTTGCGGCGATCGCCGTCGCCGCGGTCCGAGGGTTGGCGGGCGAAGACCGCGCGCTGAGCGTCGCGCTCGCCTGGCTCGGAGTCTTCGGCCTCGGCGTCGGCGCGTACTTCACCGGTCGCTCGCACCCGCACGTCCTGATCGACCTCTTCTCCGTCTGGTCCTATGCGCTCGTGCTGCTCGGGGTCGTCGCGATCCGCGCGATCCTGCGGCGGCCCGAGCGGCGGCCGCAGCTGGCCGAGCTGCTCGTGTTCGCCGGCCTCGGCGCGATAGCCTGTTCGCTCGCGCAGATCCCGACCCCGTGGTCGCAGATCGAGCGCATAGGCGACAGCCAACCACACGACGTGCGCGTTGTGACGGCGCTCGGAAAGGCGATCGACGAACGCACCCGCCCCGGCGAGCCGGTCGCCGTGCTCGTCAGACCCGGCCACCAGATCTCCGAGCAGATCGGGATCGTCGACGTCACGCCCTACGCGAACATCGATTCGATGATGACCGAACAGCAGTGGGCGGAGACGATCGCCGCGCTCCAACGCGCCCACGGGCGCCAGCTGTTCGTCCAGAGAGAAACGCTGTTCCAGGAACACGTCGAGTGGCTGGCGCAGCGCGGCTACAAGCCCTACGGCCAGTGGAGCAACCTCGCGCTCATAGCGTTCATCAAGGGCAGGCCGCCCGGCGCAGACGGCGCCCAGACGCCTACCCGCCGATCAGCGCGCCCTTGAGCCGCTCGATCGCGTCGACCGGCGTGGGGTCGATCCCGCGCAGGATGGCGAGGTAGAGCGAGACGAGATCGCCGAGCAGCACGAGCGAGACGAGTCGCTCGAGGCGCGTCTCCCCGCGGCTCTCGACACGGAACGAGGCGGCGGCGCTCGCGCCGATCAGGCCTCGGGTCAGCTCGATGCGCTGGCGGATGCGCGGGTGCAGGTCCGAGTCGTCGAGAAAGACGGCGCTGAACTGTCCGTGCTCCGGCGCGCCGACCCATCCGGCGACCTCGTTGTGATCCAGCTCCGGCAGCTCGGAGGAGTGCGCGAGGATCTTCGCGTTCTCGTTCAGCTGGGTCTTCCAGCGATAGGCGATCGGCGCAGTCAGTCCGGCACCGGCGACCTGCGGGATCGTGCCAAGCAGCCCGCGCGCGAGCTGCTTCGGCAGCGAATCCTCGGCCCCGTCTGGACCCCATTCGGCGACGAGCTCCTCCGTGTGGGCCGCAGCGACGTCGATCTCCGAGTGCAGCGACTCCGCGGCACCGCAGGAGGCCGCGACCTCGAGCGCGATCACGAGCGCGTAGCCGACGGCGGCGCGCGGCTGGAACGCACCCGGCAGCGGGATCACCGGGACGCCCTCCTCGCGCGCAGCGTCGGCGAGCTTGCCGCCCGTCGTCGCGGCGATGCGGCGGGCGCCGAGGGCGCCGGCCGCCTCGAAGGCGGCGAGCGTCTCCTCCGTGTTGCCGGAGTAGCTGGCGCACAGCACGGTCGCGTCCGGCGTCGTCCACGACGGCACCCCGTAGTCCCGCATCACGATGATCGGTCGCGAGGCGCGGTCGCCGAGCGCCGCGCGCGCGAGCGCCCCGCCGATCGCCGAGCCGCCCATGCCGGCGACGATCAGGCCGCCGGGCGCATCGTGCGACTCGAGCTTCGCCGACTCGACGCGCCACAGCGCGTCGCGCAGATGCTCCGGCAGCGCCAAGATGTCGTCGATCTGCTTCGAGGCGTCGACCGCGTCGATCGCCTCGCGGGTGAGGGGGGCCGATTCGCTCAAAACTTGATCGCTCCGTCCGGAAGGGACACGTTGGGGGACAGTCGTGCGCCGGCAGCCAGCTGGTTGTCGGCGCCGAGCGTGACGCACTCGCCGAGCACGACGCGCTCGCCGAGACGACAGTGGGCGCCGACGCGTGCGCCGGGACCGACGATGCAGTGCGTCAGCTGCGCGTGCGGACCGATTACGGCGCCGTCGAGCACGACCGAGCCGTCGACGTGGGCGCCCTCGGCGATCTCGACGCCGCGGCCGAGCACGCTGCGACCGGTGACGAGCGCGCCCTCGGCGACGCGTGCCTGCCCGCCGACGAGCGCCGGGCCGACCACGCGGCCATGCAACTCCGCACCGTCGCCGATCGACAGCTGCGCCCCGTCGTATGCGTCGGTGACGCTCGTCTTGACTGCGCCGTCGAGGATGTCGTATGTCGCCTGCAGGTAGCGGTCGGGCGTGCCGATGTCGAGCCAGTAGGCGGACGCCTCGTAGCCGTAGAGGCCGGCGTCGACGAGCGTCGGGAAGACCTCGCGCTCGATCGAGACGTGCTGGCCTCTCGGCACGTCGGCGAGCACGTCGCGGTGCAGCACGTAGGCGCCCGCGTTGATCAGGTTCGTGTCGATCTGGTCGGGACTCGGCTTCTCGAGGAACTCGCTGACGCTCAGGTCGCCGTTGCGGCGCACGAGCCCATACGCGGACGGATCCTCGACCGGCACGAGCGCAAGCGTCGCGCGCGCCCCGGTGGCCTCGTGCTGGGCCAGCTGCGCGGTCAGGTCGATGTCGGTCAGCACGTCGCCGTTCAGCATCAGGAAGCGCTCGTCGAGCAGATCCTCGGCGAACTTGACGGCGCCGCCGGTGCCGAGCGGTCTCGGCTCCTCGACGTAGCGCAGGCGCATCCCGTACGCAGAGCCGTCGCCGAGCACGTTGTGCACGCCGGAGGCCATGAAGCCACACGAGATGACGACGTCGTCGACGCCGTGACCGCGCAGCCATTCGAGCATGAAGGCGATGAACGGCCGGTCGACGAGCGGCACGACCGGCTTGGGCACGGTCGAGGTGAGCGGCCGCAGCCGCGTCCCTTCCCCACCGGCGAGGATCAGCGCCTGCATGTCAGGAGACCCTCCCGGCGCCGGCCGTTGCGGGCGCTGCGCGGTGCGAGCTGCGGCCGATGCCCTCGAACGCGAAGCCCGCCGCGCTGACCGCGTCGGGGTCGAGCGCGTTGCGCCCGTCGATCACAAGCCTTCCGCTCATCCGCCGCGCCGCGGTGTCCCAGTCGAGCGCCTTGAACTCCGGCCACTCGGTCACGAGCACGACCGCGTCGGCGCCGTCGAGCGCCTCCAGCGCACTGGGAGCGAAGTGCACGCCCGGCATCAGCCGCCGTGCCTCCTCCTCGGCAATCGGGTCGTAGGCGCGCACGATGGCGCCGTCGGCCTGCAGCCGCGCCGCGAGCACGAGCGAGGAGGCCTCGCGCATGTCGTCGGTGTCGGGCTTGAAGGCGACGCCGAGCAGCGCGACCGTCTTGCCGACGAGCGAGCCGAGATGCTTCTGCAGCTTCGAGATCACGCGCCGCTTCTGCAGCTCGTTGACCTCGATCACCGCCGTCAGCAGCTGGAAGTGATAGCCCGAGTTGCCGGCCAGCTGCTTGAGCGCGCTGACGTCCTTCGGGAAGCAGGAGCCGCCGAAGCCGATCCCCGGGCGCAGGAAGTGGCGGCCGATGCGCTCGTCGAGCCCCATCCCCTTCGCGACCTCGAGCACGTCGGCGCCGGTCTCCTCGCAGACGTTCGCGATCTCGTTGATGAACGAGATCTTCGTCGCGAGGAATGCGTTGGAGGCGAGCTTGACCATCTCGGCGCTCGCCACGTCGGTGCGCACGAGCGGCGCGTCCAGCGGCGCGTAGAGGTCGGCAACCGCGTCGCCGGCCCAGTCGCCGTCGTCACCGACGACGACGCGGTCCGGGTTGCGGAAGTCCGCCAGCGCGGTGCCCTCCTTGAGGAACTCCGGGCAGGAGACATAGCGGAAGCCGTCCTTGCCGCGCTCGGCGAACGTGCGCTTGATCGAGGCGCCGGTGCCGACCGGGACGGTCGACTTCATCACGAGTGCGTGTCTGTCGGACGGTGGCATCGCGTCGACAACCGCGTGGACAGCGGAGAGGTCGGCGTCGCCGGAGTAGGTCGGCGGTGTGCCGACCGCGACGAACAACAGGCGCGCGTGCTCGAGCGCTGGCGCCAGCTCTGTCGAGAAGTGGATGCGGCCGCGGTTCGCGGCGATCGACTCGGCGAGGCCTGGCTCGTAGATCGGGATTTCGCCGCGCTCGAGCCGCGCCACCTTGTCGGCGTCGATGTCGACGCAGAAGACCTCGTTGCCGAGCTCTGCGAAGCCCGCCGCCGTGACGAGGCCCACATAGCCGGTGCCGATGACCGCGATCGGTTCGCGCGGGGGAGTCATGCGGCGGCGAAGACTACTAGCGCACCGGCGGGAAGCCGTGCTCCCTCACCTGCCGGCTCAGCGCCCGCCGAGCCGCGTGAGCGAGCCGGCGATCGCGATCATCTGATCGTTCGTGAGTCTCTCCTGGAGCGTGTTCTGCACCCAGTAGGCGCCTCTCGAGGTCTTCCAGCCGACCGTTCGCAGCTGCTTGCCGTCGTAGAACAGCAGCAATCTCTTGCCATTGACCGTGCGCGTGTCACTGGACGGATGGCTCAGAATCGGCGGATCCGTCCAGCGCGTCCCCTGGATGCCGTAGTAGTTGCCGTCGTTGACGTTGTACGCGACCACGAAGCGGTAGGCGGCCTTCATCTTCCCGTCGGGCGCTTTGATGCGGTAGACGCGCGGATACTCCAGCTGGCCTCTCGCATCGCGCTCGGGTGCCAGGTACTGCGTGCCCGCGGCCAGCAGCTTCGGGTAGTAGACGGGGAACTTCATCGCCCCGAGCTGGATCGCGTAGTCCTCGCCCATCGTCTGGGCGTTCACGAGGCCGTCGAGGCTCGGACCGCGCGCCTTGCGGCGCTTCTTGCCGTTGCCGCCACCCCCGCCACCGGCGGGCGCTGCCTTCGGCTCGGCCGGCGGCGGCGAGAGGAAGTCGTGGCGCACCTGCGCGAGCACCTCCGGCGAGGCCGTGACGAACGAGCCGGCGGCGCTGTTCTCGTAGGTCGCCGGGAAGTGCACCTCGCGGATCGGGTGATCTGCCGAGTAACCGGCGAGGTAGATCAGCCGCAGCACTTCCTCCTTCGACTGCAGCGAGGCGTCGGTGCGCACGAACTTGCCGATCCGCTTCGTGAGCTTGTGCGGATCGTCGAGGAAGCGGCTCACGCCGTACTGCGACTTCGCCTGACGCAGGAAGTCTTGCTGGCGCGCAGCGCGCACGAAGTCGTTGTCGAGATGGCGAAAGCGCACGTAGTCGAGCGCCTGCTGGCCGCACAGCTTCTGGTAGCCGGGCGAGACGTCGATCTCGGCGTACTGAGCAGACGCGGGCAGGCCCAGGTTCGAGTGGTAGTACCACCGGTCGACGTCGACGTAGACACAGCCGATCGCGTCGACCGCCGCCTTGAAGCTTCTGAAGTTGACGTTGATGATGTGGTTGATCGGGATCCGCAGCTGGCGTCTGATCACCTTTGCGGTCAGCACCTCGCCGCCGTCGGTGTAGGTCTCGTTGATCTTCGCGCCGACGCGCAGCCCGCCGCCGGGGACGGTGAAGTCGACCTTCAGGTCGCGTGGGATCGACAACACCGTTGTCGCGTTCGCGTCCGGGTCGAGCCGCACGAGGATCATCGTGTCCGAGCGCGCGTTTCTTGTGTCGTCGCCGAAGCGGTGATCGGAGCCGATCAGCAGCAGCGTCTGAGGATCGCCCGCCTGTGCGCGCGTGATGACGGCGCCCGCGCCCTTGATCGTCCCGCCCTGCTTGAGGTCGTCGACGAAGCCCTGGACCGTGTTGAGGCCGACGGTCGCTGTCACGCCCGCGCTCAGCACGACGATCGCGAGGCCGGCCAGGAGGAACTTCAGCCACAGCCCGCCGCGGCGGGGGAACTCGGGAGGTGGCGGCGGCGCACCGATGCTCATGCCAGCCCTCCGTCGATCGCGGTCAGGCCGCTCGCGCCCGTGGCGCGCTCGCGCGCGAGCCACTCCGGCAGCGTGCGCACGAAGCCGGTGAGCGCGTCGCGGTAGCGGCGCAACGACGACAGCGAGACCCACTCCTCAGGGCCGTGATGGCCGCCGCCAGAGGGGCCGAACTCGACTGCCGGTATGCCCGCCTCGAGGAACGAGATCGCGTCAGAGGCGCCGTCGCGGCCGACGCTCAGCGCCTCTCCCTCCGTCGTGCGCGAGATCGCGTCGCGCAGCGCGCGCACGTAGGGGTTGGTGCGATCGACGTGCGCGGGTGCCCGCATCAGCGTGTTCGCGACCGTCACATCCGGCAGCGCGCGGATCTGCGCGAGGATCGCGCCCGGGTCCTGTCCGGGCAGGTAGCGGACGTCGACGACCATCTCGCAGCGGTCGGGCACCTTGTTGAAGACGTCGCCGCCCTCGATCCGTCCGAGGTTGATCGACGGGCGGTCGAACAGCTCAGAGGACTCGCGCGCGAAGTCCATCGCCTCGATGCGGCGGAAGACGTCGAACGCCTTCAGCACGGCGCTGTCGCCGAGCCACGGCGTCGAGCCGTGCGCGGCGCGGCCGCTCACCTCGATGCGCATCGCGAGGACGCCCTTTGCCTCGATCCCGATGTGCAGGTCCGTCGGCTCGCCGGTGATCGCGAAATCGGCACGGATGCCACTGCGCACGAGCTCGTCGGTCGAGCGTTCGTCGACGTCCTCGGCCTCCTCGTCAGGCACGCACAGGAAGCGCACACGCACCCTGTCCTGCTCGGCGCAGTCCTTCAGCGAGCACATCATCGCCGCGAGGCCGCCCTTCATGTCGTAGGCGCCGCGACCGATCAGCCGGTCGCCCTCGACGCGCGGCACGTACTGCTCCTCGTGGCCGGGCACCACGTCGAGGTGGCCGTGCAGCAGGAGCGTGGGGCCATCGTCGCCGGCCGCCCCCACGTCGGCGATCAGCACGGGCAGACCGTTGTGCGCGTGCTCGCGCACCTCGATCTCACGCGCCTCCAGCCAGCCCTTCACGAACGCCGCCGCCGCCGCGAGCTCCTCGGGGCGGGACGTGTCATAGGAGATGAGCCGCTCGGCGAGCGTGCGTTCGTCGACCACGATCGAGACAGGATAGGGAGCCGCTCGGTCCGCCTGACCGGTGCGCGGCGAGTTCTGGGTCTGTCAGACCCGGAGAACGTCGCGCATCCGGGACCGGCGGCACTAAGGCGGCTCAGCCGCCCTCGGCGATCCGCTGGAATGCCTCCCAGCGGCGTCTGTCGCGCGCAGCGAGGCGTTGCTGCTCCGAACCTTCCTCGGCCTTCGCGTAAGCGTCCTCTGCCGCCCGCAGCTTCTCCTGCAGGTCTGCTGCGTCGAGCTGCGACGGCGTGTGCGCATCCTCGACAAGGATCAGCGCACGCCCGTCGGCCACCTGCAGGTAGCCCTCGCCCTGCGCGAAGCGGACGATCTCCGACTCGCTGCGGTACAGCCGCAGCTCGGTCGGGTCGAGCATCGCGAGCAGCGGCGTGTGGTTGGCGAGGATGCCGATCGAGCCCGTCGCGGTGCGCGTCGAGATCATCTCGACCTCGCCGTTGAAGACCTCGCCCTCGGGGGTGAGGACCTCGACCGGGAACTTCGTGCGGGCCACGGCGCTTTACCCTCTGGCCGCCGCGACGACGTCGTCGATCGTGCCCTTGAGCAGGAAGACGCGCTCGGGGAGCTCGTCGTGCTTGCCCTCGATGATCTCCTTGAAGCCGCGGATCGTCTCGGCGATCGGGACGTACGCACCGGGCGTCCCCGTGAACTGCTCGGCGACGTGGAACGGCTGCGAGAGGAAGCGCTCGACCTTGCGCGCGCGCTGCACGACGAGCTTGTCCTCGTCGGAGAGCTCGTCGATGCCGAGGATCGCGATGATGTCCTGCAGCTCCTTGTAGCGCTGGAGGATCTGCTTGACCTCGTTCGCGACGCTGTAGTGCTCCTCGCCGAGGATGTCCGGCTTGAGGATCGTGGAGGTCGAGTCGAGCGGGTCGACGGCCGGGTAGATGCCCTTCTCGGAGATCGACCGCGAGAGCACGGTCGTCGCGTTGAGGTGGGCGAACACCGAGGCCGGCGCCGGGTCGGTGAGGTCGTCCGCCGGCACGTAGATCGCCTGGACGGAGGTGACCGAGCCCTGGCGCGTCGAGGTGATGCGCTCCTGCAGCTGGCCCATCTCCGACTCGAGCGTCGGCTGGTAGCCGACCTGCGAGGGCATGCGGCCCAGGAGAGCCGAGACCTCGGAGCCGGCCTGCACGAAGCGGAAGATGTTGTCGATGAACAGGAGCACGTCCTGGCCCTCCTCGCGGAAGTACTCGGCCATCGTCAGGCCCGCGAGCGCGACGCGCATGCGCGCGCCGGGCGGCTCGTTCATCTGGCCGAAGACGAGCATCGTCTTGTCGATGACGCCCGACTCCTTCATCTCCAGCCACAGGTCGTTGCCCTCGCGGGAGCGCTCGCCGACGCCGCAGAAGGCAGACAGGCCGCCGTGCTCCTTGGCGAGGTTGTGGATCAGCTCCTGGATGAGGACGGTCTTGCCGACGCCGGCGCCGCCGAAGAGGCCGACCTTGCCGCCCTTGGCGTAGGGCGCGAGCAGGTCAACGACCTTGATGCCCGTCTCGAACATCTCGGTCGTCGGGGTGAGGTTCTCGACCGTCGGCGCAGCACGGTGGATCGGCCAGCGCTCCTCGTTGCCGACGTCGCCGGCGAGGTCGATCGCGTCGCCGAGGACGTTGAAGATGCGGCCCAGCGTGGCGCGCCCGACGGGGACCGTGATCGGGCCGCCGGTGTCACCGACCTCCATGCCGCGGGCGAGCCCGTCGGTCGAGTCCATCGCGACCGCGCGGACGCGGTCGTCGCCGAGGTGCTGCTGCACCTCGCAGACGAGCACGCCCTGCTCGCCGCGGTCGATCGTGATCGCGTGGTTGATCTCGGGCAGCTCGTTCGGGAAGACGGCCTCGATGACGACGCCCTGGATCTCCTCGATGCGCCCGACGTTCTTTGTGGCTGTGGCTGACATGTGTTGGGTTTCTCCTTGGGGGCCTGTCGACGTCGTCTAGCTGAGCGCCTCAGCGCCGCCGACGACCTCCATGATCTCTTGCGTAATCTCCGCCTGACGGGCGCGGTTCATCTCCAACGTGAGGTCGTCGATGATGTCGCCGGCGTTGTCGGAGGCGCTGCGCATCGCGGTCATGCGCGCGCCCAGCTCCGACGCGGTCGACTCCAGCAGCGCCCGGAAGATCGAAATTTCGACGTAGTCCGGCACGAGCCGCTGGAGGATCTCCTCCGGCTCGGGCTCGTACTCGACGAGCGCGTGGTGGCCGCTCGGCTCCGCCTCCTCCTCCGGCGTCTCCGCCTTGAGGATCGTCGCCTGCTGGAGCGGCAGCAGCGTCTCGCGCCGCACCTCCTGCGTGATCGGCGAGATGTAGCCGTTGTAGAGGATCTCGACGCGGTCGACCTTGCCGTCGACGTAAGCGGCGGTCAGCGCATGAGCGATCTCGCGCGCGTTGGCGTAGCTCGGCCGCTCGGTGAACCCGGTGAAGCCCTGCTCGGGCTCAGTGCCGCGGAACGTGAGCGACGAGACGCCGCGACGCCCGGTCGCGTAGTACACGACCTCCTTGCCCTCGCCCTGGTAGTCGGCGGCGGTGCGCACGCCGGCGCGGATGATCTGCGAGTTGAACGCGCCCGCGAGGCCGCGGTCGGCCGTGACGAGCAGCAGCGCGACGCGGGTCTCTGTCTCGTGCTCGTCGAGGATCGGCAGCGCCGGCACGTTGCCGGCAGCCTCCGCCGCCTGCCGCGTCATCCGCCGGATCGCACCCGCGTACGGGCGCAGCGCGGCGATGCGCTGCTCGGCGCGGCGCAGGCGCGCCGCGGCGACCATCTCCATCGCGCGCGTGATCTTCTGGATGTTCTTGACCGACGCGATGCGGTTCTTGACGTCTCGTTGCGCCATGGTTAGACCGCTGCGGCCTCCGGCTCCGGCTCGTCCGCGGTGGCGGCGGCCGGCTCGGCATGCGTCGGACGCACCTCGGGCGCGTCCTCGTCGGTCAGCGGCTGACCCTCCTCGTCGAGGTCGTAGCCGAAGTCCTCCGCGTAGCGCTTGACGAGCGCGTCGACCGCCTGCTGCGTCTCGTCCTTCCAGTCGCCGCCGGCGATCTTTGCGCGAACGTCGGCACCCTCGGCGTGCGCGCGGCGCGTGAGGCCGTCGAGGAAACGCTCGACCTTGGAAGCGTCGATGCGGTCGAGGTAGCCGTTCGTCGCGGCGAAGGTCTGGATGACCTGGTCCTCGACCGCGAGCGGCGCGCGCTCGCCCTGGTTGAGCGTCTTGACGAGCCGCTCGCCGCGGGCGAGCGTCGCCTGCGTGTCGGCATCGAGGTCGGAGCCGAACTGCGCGAACGCCTCCAGCTCGCGGTACTGCGAGAGCTCGAGCTTGATCTTGCCGGCGACCTTCTTCATCGGCGAGATCTGCGCGTTGCCGCCCACACGGGAGACGGAGATGCCGACGTTGATGGCTGGGCGCACACCCGAGTTGAACAGCTTCGGCTCGAGGAAGATCTGTCCGTCGGTGATCGAGATCACGTTCGTCGGGATGTAGGCGGACACGTCGCCGCCCTGGGTCTCGATGATCGGCAGGGCAGTCATCGAGCCGCCGCCGAGGTCGTCGTTGAGCTTGACGGAGCGCTCGAGCAGGCGGGAGTGCAGGTAGAAGACGTCGCCCGGGTACGCCTCGCGGCCCGGCGGGCGGCGCAGGAGGAGCGACATCTGACGATACGCATACGCATGCTTCGTCAGGTCGTCATAGACACAGAGAGCATGTCTCCCCGCGTACAGGAAGTGCTCCGCCATCGCGGCGCCCGCGTACGGCGCCATGAACTTGATCGGCGCGGCCTCGTCAGCCGAGGCGGCGACGATGATCGTGTTGTCGAGCGCGCCGTTCTCGGCGAGCGTCTCGGCGATCTGCACCACGGTCGCCATGCGCTGGCCGATCGCGACGTACACGGACACGACCCCCGTGTCCTTGTTGTTGATGATCGTGTCGATCGCGATCGCCGTCTTGCCCGTCTGGCGGTCGCCGATGATCAGCTCGCGCTGGCCACGGCCGATCGGGATCATCGCGTCGATCGCCTTGATGCCGGTCTGCAGCGGCTCGGTCACCGGCTGGCGCTGGACGACGCCTGGGGCCTTGAACTCGGCCGGGCGCATCTCGGAGGTCGTCACGTCGCCCTTGCCGTCGAGCGGGTTGCCGAGCGGGTCGACGATGCGGCCCAGCAGGGCGTCGCCGACCGGAATCTCGAGCAGTCTGCCGGTGCGCTTGACGGTGTCGCCCTCGACGACCTTCTGCCAGTCGCCGAACAGCACGACGCCGACATTGTCGGACTCGAGGTTCAGCGCGAGGCCGGTGACGTCGTGCGGCAGCTCGAGCATCTCGAACGACATGCAGTTCTCGAGCCCGTGGATGCGGGCGATGCCATCGGCCACAGACAACACGGTGCCGACCTCTGTCAGGTCCGCCCCGCCGGTGTCGAGGCCCTCGATGCGCGACTTCAGGATTGAGGTGATCTCGTCGGGCTTGATCTGCATGACAGGTTCAGTGGCTCCTTGGAAGCGCGGCGGCTACGCCTGCGCGACGTGCTTGCGAAGTTGGTCGAGGCGGTGCTTGATCGAGGCGTCGAGGATCGAGTTGCCGACACGCAGGACGATGCCCCCGAGAATGCCGGGGTCGACCGTGCTCGTCAGCTGGACGCGCTGACCGGTCTGCTCCCCGATCCGCTCGCCGATCGACTTCACCGTAGCCGCGTCGAGGTCGACCGCGCTGGTCACCTCGACGGGCAGCAGCTTGTTCTCCTGATCCCACAGTCGCCCGTACTCGGCACGGATGCGGAAGATCACCGGCATCCGGTGACGCTCGAGCAGTGTCTCGAGGAAGTTGACGATCGCCGGGTCTGCATCCGTGAGCGCCTTATGCAGCCCGTCCTTCTTCTCCTCCGTCGAGAAGTAGGGCGAGAAGAAGAACACGCGCAGGTCGGCGTTCTCGTTCAGCGCGTCGGCGAACTGCCCGAGCTGCTCGCGCACGAGATCGAGCTTGTCCTGCTCCTGCGCGACCTCGAAGAGGGCGCGCGCGTAGACCTGAGCGATCTCCTCCATCTCGCCTTACCCCTGGTTCCGCTCGCCGGAGAGAGCGGAGAAGTCGAGCTCGGCGAGGGCGTCGTCGACGAGCCGCTTCTGGTCGTCGGCGCTGAGCGTCTTGCGCGTGACCTTCTCCGTCGCGAGGACGGTGAGATCCGCCACCTCGCGGCGGATCTCTTGGATCGCGCGGCGAGTCTCTGCCTCGACGTCGCGCTTGGTCTGCTCGAGCAGCTCCTCGCGCTGGGTCTTCGCCGCGGCCAGCGACTCCTCCTTGGCGACCTCGCCGGAGCGCTCGGCTCTGGCGACGATCTCGTCGGCCTGGGCGCGCGCGTCGGTCAGCCGCTGGCGGTACTCCGCCAGCAGCGCGTCGGCCTCGGTGCGCGTGCGCTCGGCCGCGTCGATCGACTCCTCGATCGCGCGCTGGCGCTTGTCCAGCGCGTCCCCGATCGCGGGGAACGCGTACTTGCGCAGGATGAACAGCGTCACGAAGAACGCGAGCAGCAACCAGATCATCAAGCCCACGGAGGGCGAGACGAGGAAGTTGCCACTCTCCTCCGTGGCGCCCTCTGTGGCAGCGATGACGAGGTTCATGGTCTTAGGAGAGGAAGAACGCGATCAGACCGAAGATGAAGGCGTAGAAGACGATCGCCTCGGTGAGGGCGAAGCCGAGCCACTGGATGCTCGTGATCTCGTCGCGCATCTCGGGCTGACGCGTCACCGACTCGATGACCTTGCCGAAGATGTAACCGACGCCGATGCCCGGGCCGATCGTGCCGAGGCCGGCACCGACGCCGAGCGCGATGGCCTTGCCGGCCTTGCGGCCGATCGCCTCGTTCTCGGCGACCGTCGCGGCCAGCGTGTTGATGACGGAGAGGTCCACAGCAGACTCCTGGGTCGTTAGTGAGACTCGGCGACAGCGCCGCCGAGGTAGATGGCAGTGAGGGTGGCGAAGATGAACGCCTGGAGGGTGGCGACGAGGCCCACCTCGAAGAGGAAGAACGCGATCGCCATCACGCCGGTGATCGTGCCGAGCAGCACCGAGCCGACGACGGCCAGGTTGAGCAGCACGACCAGCCCGCCGCCCATGAACAGGATCAGCAGGTGGCCGGCGAGGATGTTGGCGAACAGACGAACGGAGAGCGAGACGAGCCGCACGAAGTGCGAGATGACCTCGATCACGAAGATCGGGCCGGCCGCGAAGCCCTCCACACCGGCGGGGATCCAGCTCTTGAGGTACCCGACCGGCCCCTTCGCGCGGACGCCCTCGACGTGGTAGCTGGCGACGACGACGAGCGTCAGCGCGAGTGGCACGGAGAGGTTGGCGGTCGCCGCGTAGAGCGCAAGCGACGGGACCTCGAGGCCGAAGATGTCCACCGTGTGCTCGGTGTTCGTCGGCAGCGGCAGGTAGCCGATCATGTTCGAGAACCAGATGAAGAGGAACAGCGCGCCGATGAACGGGAACCACTTCTTCGCCATCGCATCACTCATGTTGCCGCGCGTGATGTTGTCGCGCATGAGCGTGAAGGCTGCCTCGACAGCGGTCTGCACGCGATTCGGGCGCCCCTGCATGCGTCTCGCGATCCACACCATCGTGATGCAGGTGAGAGCCGACGCGAGGATCACGTAGAAGACGGCCTTGTTGATCGAGAGGTCGAGGCCGCCGACCTTGATCTCGATCCACGGGTCGAGCTTGAACTCGTTCTGCGGCTTGAAGTCCTCGTTGACCTCGAGCGCGAACGCACCGGCCGGGCTCGCCAGCAGCAGGGCGAGCGACGTCATCGCGGCGAAGAGCAGACGGACGGGAGTCCCGGTCAGACGGGCCTTCATGGACGCGGGTTCTCCTTCTCGAACGGGCGCAAGATCATCTGCATGGTGAAGTAGACGGTGAAGAGGGTGATGAAGAGGACGGCGGCGCAGAGGCCGGTTTCGCTGTCGGTGGCGACCCCGACGGCGAAGATCGTAAGGGCTACGAGCCATCCGCGTCCGATCATCGAGCCGGCCATCAGCCCGACGGTCGTGCGCGCGTCGTCGCTGGCGGCCGCGCGGCGGGAGGTGTAGTCCCCGATCGCGCGCTGAGCGGCGTACGCTCCAGCCCCCGTGAGCCAGCCCGCGAGCGGCAGGTCCGCGAGCACGAAGATCGGCAGCACCAGCACCGCGATGACGAGATCGAGATACCGCAGGAAGAGCATCGGATCAGCGGACCTGTGTGCGTGCGACGCAGTCATCTGGCTGCCGTTCGGGCTGGTTTGGGGGGACACATGAAAG
>DATFPW010000060.1:0-26340 GCA_035264605.1 Conexibacter sp.
ATTGACCGCGGCGCCCGCGGCGCAGCCGGCCTGCTCGATCGCCTGCAGCGCGTAGTGGAGGTGCGGCGTGGCCTCGGCATGGACCGTGATCGCGTCCGCGCCCGCGCTCGCGAACTCGGCCACCTGACGCTCCGGGCGCTCGATCATCAGGTGGACGTCGAGCATGCCGCCCGCCTGATGCACCCGATCCGCGAGCGCCGAGACGATCAGCGGACCGATCGTGATCGGCGGGACGAAGTGCCCGTCCATCACGTCGACGTGGATCACCCGGGCGCCTGCCTCCATGACGGCCTCGACCTGCGCGCCCAGGCGCGCGAAGTCCGACGACAGGATCGACGGCGCGACGCGGCGGTCGCGCAGCAGGTCGGCGGCTCGGTCGCGGGCGGTCATCGCGCCGCGAAGTGTCGCCGATGGGGCGGCGGGACGGCGGGCGGTGGATCGGTCAGCCGTCAGACCTGCGAGAGCATCGACGCTCTGCAGTGGTTGCAGGTGAGGATCGCCGTGCTCGACATCCGCACGATCGTCGAGTGCTCGCCGCAGTTCGGGCAGACGGACGACAGCTCGTAGCGGCGAAGGCAGTAGACACAGCGGTAGCGGCCGGGCATCGTCGTCGGGCGCAGCCATGGCTCGTGGCAGCCAGGGCACTCCGGACCCAGGTCGACCTTCTGCTCGCTCATGGCCCCGCCGCCGTGCGCATGGAAGCGTCTTATCAGACCAGGCGGCATCTGACGTCGCGCGAAGGTGGCCACCTGCATTCACCGGAGGACGAAACTACGCCCGTCGGAGGCGAGCGAGAAAGAACCCGTCGGTGTGGTCGCGGTGCGGGAGCAGCTGGTGCGTTCGCCCGTCGAGCGCAAAGCCTGAATGGTCCGCGAGGAAGCGCTGGACGACCTGCTCGTTCTCGCGCGGGGAGATCGTGCAGGTCGCGTAGACGAGCGTGCCGCCGGGTTTGAGTGCGCTGGCGCCTGCTGTGAGGATCCGCAGCTGCAGCGCGCTGAGCTCGGTGATCGCCGCGGGTTGTGCGCGCCAGCGCAGGTCGGGTCGGCCCTGAAGCGTGCCGAGGCCCGAGCAGGGCGGGTCGACGAGCACGGCGTCGAACGGCGCGTCGTTTCGCGGCTCGACGGCATCGCCTGTCTCGACGCGCACGTTGTTGGCGCGCAGGCGGCCGCACGTGCGGCGCAGCTCCGCCGCGCGTCTGGGATTGCGCTCGACTGCGACGACCTCGCCGGCGGCGGCGCCGAGCGCCGCGAGGTGCGTCGCCTTGCCGCCGGGTGCGGCGCAGAGGTCGAGCACGCGCATGCCATCCATCCCGCCCGCCCCGAGCAGGAGGACGGCGCTCATCGCCGCGCGGGACTGAGCGACGAGCGCGCCCTTCCCCCACAACGGATCGGTGCTCGGATCGAACTGGCTCTCGACGACGAGCCCCTCGGGGATCTCTCCGTCGCCGAGGAGCGCCGGGGCCGGACGCGTCTCCACCCCCCGCTCCGCCAGCTCGGCCCGCACGGCGCCCGGATCCGCCACAAGCGTGTTGACGCGCAGCGCGCTCTCGGCCGGCTCGTTCACGCTCGCCAGCAGGGCGCGAGCGTCCTCGGGGCCGAGCGCATCCCACCACAGCTCGGCGATCCAATCCGGCACCGAGTGCAGCACGGCCGCCTCGTGCGGCGTCGCGTCGCCGAGCGTCGCCAGCAACGCGGGGCCGTCGCGCCCGGCGCGCCGCAGCACCGCGTTGACGAGCTTGAAGGCCGGTCCCCCGCCGGCCTTCGCCAACTCGACGCTCTGGTCGACGGCGGCGTGCGAGGCGACGCCGCCGAGGAACAACAGCTGCAGCACGCCAAGCCGCAGCGCGTCGCGCACGGGTTGGTCGAGCTGCTCGACGGGCCGGCCGGCGCACGCGGCGATCACGTGGTCGAGCGTGCGGCGGCGCTGAACCGCGCCGTAGGCGAGCTGCGTCGCGAAGGCGCGCTCGCGCGAGTCGAGGTTCGCCCGCGTCGCCTCGGCTGCGAGTGCGCGGTCGGCGTACGAGCCGTCGCGCTCCACGCGTCTGAGCACGGCCGCGGCGACGCGACGCGCGGGCGAGACGGCGGATGCGGTGCGGGTCGCCATGCGCGCATCGTCGCATCGCTCGTGTGTCCGCCGTCACGCCGTGCCGTTCGACTGCGGGGATACGATCGCTGGCGTGCACGCCCTGCTCGCCGCTGCGCTGGCACCAGTCCAACAGGAATACCTGCTGGAGGCGCGGCAGATGCAGGCGATGTCGTTCGCGGTGCACATCCCGCTGACGTGCTTCGGGATCGCCTTCCCGGCGATCGTCGTGTTCGCCGAGTGGCTGCACTTGCGGACCGGCGATCCGCTCTACCGCACGCTCGCGCGCCGCTGGACGCGGATCATGGTCGCGCTGTTCGCCGTCGGCGTCGTGACCGGCACGATCCTCTCGTTCGAGCTGGGGATGCTGTGGCCGGACTTCATGGCAACGTTCGGCAGCGTCTTCGGATTGGCGTTCGCGCTGGAGGGCTTCGCCTTCTTCCTCGAGGCGATCTTCATCGCGATCTACGTCTACGGCTGGGATCGCCTGTCGCCGCGGATGCACTTCCTGTGCGGGCTGCCGATCATCGCGACCGGCTTCCTCGGCGCCGCGATGGTGATCGCCGTCAACGGCTGGATGAACCATCCGGGCGGGTTCAGCATGGCGGCTGACGGCTCGGTGACCGACGTGCATCCGTGGAGCGCGCTGTTCGGCAACCGCTTCTTCTGGCACGAGCTGGTGCACATGTACTTCGCGGCATACATCGTCGTCGGCTTCCTGCTGGCGGGCGTCTACGCGTGGGGCAAGCTGAGAGGTCGCTGGGGCCGCTACGAGCGCGCCGCGCTCGCGATTCCGCTGACGATCGCCGCGCTGGCCGCGCCGGCGCAGCTGCTCGTCGGCGACTGGGCGGCGCGCGAGGTCGCGACGCAGCAGCCGGTGAAGCTGGCCGCGTTCGAGGGGCTGCAGGACACGACGTCAGGTGCGGGCGAGCACATCGGCGGCTGGTATGAGAGAGACACGGGCGACGTCAAGGGCGGGATCGCGATCCCCGACCTGCTGTCGCTGCTGGCCTACCACGACCCGAACGCGACGGTCAGAGGCCTCACGTCGGTGCCGCCGGACGACCGTCCCGGGCCGATCAACGTGATCCGCTTCGCGTTCCAGGCGATGGTCGGGATCGGCACGCTGCTGGCGGCCGTCGGTGCTTTGGTCCTGTTCGTGCGCTGGCGGCGCAGACGGCTGCCGGAATCGGTCTGGTTCTACCGCGTGCTCGTGCTGTGCGGGCCGCTGGCGGTCGTCGCGCTGATCTGCGGCTGGATCGTGACGGAGGTCGGGCGGCAGCCGTGGATCGTCTACGGCGTCATGCGCACCGAGCAGGCCGTCACGGGCGCGGACGGGATCCCGGTCGGCTACGGCGTGCTTGCGGCGGTGTATCTCGGCCTGGTCGGGGCGGTGTGGTGGATCCTGCGCCGGCTCGCTCGCGCCCCACTCGGCGGTCCCGGCGATCCGCAGCCGACCGGCGCGGACGAGCCTGCGACGGCAGGAGGCGTGTAGGGCAATGTCGCTCGCGACCGTCCCGCTGCTGCTCGCGCTCGCCGGCCTGACGCTCTACGTCGTGCTCGGCGGAGCGGACTTCGGCGCTGGGCTGTGGCAGCTGCTGTCGGGCCGCGGGGAGCGTGGCGTCGCGGTCCGCGAGCACGCGCACGAGGCGATGGCGCCGGTGTGGGAGGCGAACCACGTCTGGCTCATCTTCGTGCTCGTCGTGATGTGGACGTGCTACCCGGTCGCGTTCGGCTCGATCGTCTCGACGCTGTCGATCCCACTGTTCATCGCCGCGATCGGGATCATCTTCCGCGGGACCTCCTACGCGCTGCGTGCCGGGACGACGCGGGCGCGCGAGCAGCGAACGGTCGACACCGTGTTCGGCATCGCGTCGGTGCTGACGCCGTTCGCGCTCGGCACTGTGATCGGGGCGATCGCGGCGGGCGAGGTGCCGGTCGGCAACGCCGCCGGCGACCTGTGGACGAGCTGGACAAGTGGGCTGTCGCTGATGGTGGGCGTGCTCGCCGTCGCGTTCGGCGCCTACCTGTCGGCGGTGTACCTGTCGGCTGACGCGGTGCGACGCGAATCCGTCGAGATGGAGCAGGCGTTCCGCGCGCGGGCGCTCGTGGCGGGCGTGATCGCCGGCGGGCTGGCGGTTGCGGGCCTGTTCGTGCTGCGCTCAGAAGCACGCGACCTGTACGACTCGCTCGTGAGCGGCGATGCGCTGCCCGCGCTGATCGTCTCGGGGCTCGCGGATGTCGGGACGCTGGCGTTGGTGTGGGCGCGGCGCTACGAGGCCGCCCGCTACAGCGCCGCGGTCGCCGTAGCCGCGATCGTCGCCGGCTGGGCGATCGCGCAGCAGCCGGAGCTGCTGCCGGGGCTCACAGTGTCCGCGGCGGCGGCTTCGCATGACGTTCTCGTGGCGGTGCTGGTGTCTGTCGCGGCGGGCGCGCTGGTGCTCATGCCGTCGTTGGCGCTGCTGTTCACGCTGACGCTGCGTGGGCAGCTCGGCTACGAGGAGGACGCAGCCTCTGAGCCCGCGGGACCGATCCGCGTGCTGTCGGCGTCCCGCACGGGGCTGCTCGCGCGCGTCTCGCTGGCCTGCCTGCTCCTCACGCTCGGCTTCCTCACGCTCGCCGACGCCGGCTGGGCACACGCGATCGGCGTCGCCGCACTCTTTGCCTGCGTTCTCACCGGCTTCCGCGCAGCGGTGCCGGTGGACGAGCCGGCCTGACGGTCAGGCAGCGACCACCATGCCCACCGGCTGTGACGATCGCGAGCAGGAAGCCCGTCCCGAACGCACGGAACTTCCCGGTGGCGTCCGGGCCAAGGGGCACCTCTCCCTCTCGCGGTTCGGCCCTCATCGCGGCCGAACGGTAGCTCCGGGCAGACCGTGGCCGCGCAGGTAGTCGGCGGCGCGCATCGGTCTTCTGCCGGGCGGTTGGACTGTCGTCAGCTCGAGAGCTGATCTCCCGGCGCAGCCGAGCACCAGCCTCCCTCCCTCGTTGCCCGACGTGCCCGGCGCGAGCGCGGCGTCGGCGGCAGGCTGCGCGCCCCAGACGCCGAGGAAGGACCCGTCGGGGAGCGGGAGGCGGGCGCCGATGTGCGGTGCGAGCGCGCGGACGGTCCGGTCGAGCTCGTCGGCCGAGCGATTGGCGGGATCGAGCAGCCGGTCCTCGGCCGTGATCTTCTCGGCGTAGGTGACGCCTTCGTCGGGCTGCTCGGCGAACGGCGGGCGCTCGTCGAGCGTTCTCAGCAGCAGCGTCGAGCCGAGCTCCGCGAGCCGAGCCGACAGCGTCCCGAACGTGTCCTCGGCCTGGATCGGCTCGTGCTCGACCAGGCACACCGGGCCGCTGTCGAGCCCGGCGGTGAGGCGCATGATCGCGACGCCCGTCTCGGCGTCGCCGGCCATCATCGCCCGCTCGATCGGCGCCGCGCCGCGCCAGCGCGGCAGCAGCGACGGGTGCACGTTGAGCATGTCGTGCTCGGACAGCAGCGGCTCCTTCAGCAGTGCGCCGAAGGCGCAGACGATCACCGTGTCGGGTGATGCGGCGGCGATCTGGTTGCGGGCCTCCTCCGCATTGACGTCCTCCGGCTGGGCGAGATCGAGGCCCAACGCACGCGCGGCGTGCGCGACCGGCGGCGACTCGAGCTTGCGGCCGCGACCCTTGGGCCGGTCCGGTCGCGTCACCACGAGGACGGGCCGATGCGGCGAGTCGGCCAGCCGCTCCAACACGGCGGCGGCGAAGTCGGACGTCCCGAGGTAGACCGTGCGCACGCGCTCAGGCAGCCTGCTCGGCGGCCTCGCGCAGCTGTCGCAGAGCGGCCTTGCGCTGGTCGCGCGCGGTGCGGTCGAGGATCAGCACGCCGTCGAGGTGATCGATCTCGTGCTGCAACACGCGCGCCTCCAGACCCGACGCCTCGATCGTGATCGGCTCGCCGTGCTCGTCCTGTGCTCTGACGCGGATGAAGACCGGGCGCTCGACATCGACGAGCACGCCCTGGAGCGACAGGCAGCCCTCCTCGGCTGTCTCCAGCTCGTCGCCCGACCACTCGATCTCGGGGTTCACGACCGCGTTGACGGGCGAGTCGGGCTCGACGCGGTAGACGAGCACGCGGTGAAGCTTGCCGACCTGCGTCGCCGCCAGCCCGATCCCGAGCGAGTCCTCCATGATCTGGCCCATCTGCTCGATCTGTGTGCGCAGGTCGTCGTCGAAGCGGTCGATCGGCCGGGCGACGCTCTTGAGCACCGGATCACCCCACTGGCGCACGAAGCTCAGCGCCGCCTGACGGCGCGCGGCGACCTCGGGATCGAGGCGCTGCTCCTGCTCCTCGTCGAGGTGCTCGTCGGTGACGGTCTGCTCGTCGGCCATGCCTGGAAGATTAGTCGGCGCTACTGCGGATCGACGTCCGCGCTGAGCTGCGCGCGCCGGCCGACCGGCGTTCTGGCGACGGCGTCGACGGCGGCTGCGACGGAGGCGACGGCCGGACGCCGCTGCGTCGCTTTCACGATGAGCTGACTGCGCTCGCGGTTGCGCAGGCGGAACAGCGGCGCGGGGCCGAGCACCATGGCCTCCGGCGCGGAGATGCGCTCGCGCACGGCCTCCGCCGCGGCATTCGCATCCGCCGCCTCCTCCGCCGAGCAGGTGACGCGGATCAGCGACGCGAACGGCGGATAGGAGAGCGCGCGGCGGCGCTCCAGCTCTCCGGCGAGGAAACCGTCGGCGTCGTGGCGCGAGGCGGCGACGATCGAGGGCGCGTCGGGCGAGAGCGTCTGCACCAGCACGCGGCCGTTCCCATCCCCTCCCCGCCCGGCACGGCCGGCCAGCTGCGCGACGAGCGCGAACGTGCGCTCCTCGGCGCGGAAGTCGGGGAAGCGCAGCGTCTGATCGGCGTCGAGCACGACCCCGAGCGTGACGTCGGGGAAGTCGTGACCCTTCGCGACCATCTGCGTGCCGACGAGCACGCCCGCGCGGGCTTGGTCGAAGCGCTCGAGCGTGCGGGCGACCGCGCCCTTGCCGCCACGCGCAGTGTCGGCGTCGAGCCGCAGGATCGGGAACTCCGGATCCCCGAGCGCCTCCAGCAGCTCGGTCTCGATCCGCTCGGTGCCGGCGCCGTGGCGTGCGACCGAGGAAGAGTGGCACTCCGTGCAGCTCGTCGGGATCCGCTCCCGGTGGCCGCAGTGATGGCAGGCGATCGCGCCCTCGCGCTGGTGCAGCACGAGCGCAACGTCGCACTGCGGGCAGCTCCAGACATGTCCGCACGAGCGACAGGAGAGGAAGTTCGACCAGCCGCGGCGGTTGACGAGGACGATCGCCTTGCGCTCCGCACGGCGCACGTCTCCAAGCGCCTCGCGCGTCGTGGGGTGAAGCGGATGGCGCGCATCGCGCATGTCGAGCACCTCGATCGGCGGCAGCGGGCGGCCGTCGACGCGTCTCAGCAGGCGGATGCGTCTGAGCGCGTAGACGCTCTCGGGTCGCGGCGTCGCGCTGCCCATCACGAGCACCGCGTGCGCCTGCTGCGCGCGGTAGGCGGCGACGCGGCGCGCGTCGTAGCGCGGGTCGCCCTCGTGCTTGTAGGCCGGCTCATGCTCCTCGTCGACGATCACGAGGCCAAGCTGAGCGAGCGGCGCGAAGACAGCCGAGCGCGGACCGACGGCGATCCGCGCCTCGCCGCTCGCGAGCTGGAGCCACTCGTCGTAGCGCTCGCCCTGGCCGAGCTGCGAGTGCAGGACCGCGACGGTATCGCCGAAGCGCGCCTGGAAGCGCGCGACCGTCTGCGGCGCCAGCGCGATCTCCGGGACGAGCACGAGAACCGATCTGCCCGCGGCGAGGGCGGCCTCGGCCGCCTGCAGGTAGACCTCCGTCTTACCGGAGCCGGTGACGCCGTGGAGCAGGAAGCGGCGGGTGGCAGGGTCGCCTGTGGGGTGAGCAGGATTCGAACCTGCGTCGGCAGAGGCGACGGTTTCATCGGCCGGGGAGACAGGATTTGAACCTGCGATGACCGCGAGGATCGGCACGAGCGCCGCGCGCTGCTCGTCGGTGAGCTGCGGCGCGTGCAGGCTGCGTGCGCCGACTGCGCGTACGAGCGGCCGGCGGCGCTGCGCTCGCGGCTCCAGCACGATCAGGCCGCGCCCAGCGAGGCGTCTGAGGCCACCGTGGTCGGCGCCGGTCACCGTCGCGGGCAGCGGCCCATCGGCCGCGAGCCGCGTGAGCACCTCGCGCTGGCGGTCGGTCAAGCGCTCGGACGCGCCGTTCGCCACGGCGGTGCGGCCAGCCTCGGTCGCTTCCGCGACCAGCAGTTCCCGCACGCGCACGCGCGGTCTCGCGGCACGACCCGCGCCGGGCGGCAGTACGAGCTGCAGCGCGCGTGAGAAGGTCGAGCAGTACTCGTCCGCAATCCAGCGCGCGAGCTCGACCAGCTCCGCCGGGATCGCCGGCTCGACACGCACGCGGGGCTCGGCGAGTCTGTCCGGCGCGACGTCCGACGAGTCCGCCAGCTCGACCACGACGCCAAGCAGCTCCCGCCCGGCGAACGGCACCGCGAGCAGCGTCCCTACCGGCACATCCGCGAGCGCCTCCGGCAGCCGATAGTCAAACGGCCCACGCAGCGCGCGGGCAGTCGTGAGCGGCTCGACGCGAGCGATCAGCGGCATCGCCGTCCAGCGTAGAGCGGACGACGGCGCGGGAGTCGTGCGGCGCAGCGGCCGATCGGGGCGACCAGCAGGACGCCGATCGGGCGGCGGCGCTGGCGATCCGCCGGGCACGCCGGATAGGCTGCAACGCATGGCGCTCGAACTGCACCCCAACGAGCACGTCATCTTCGACGGGCATCCGTCGTGGCGCGGCACGCTCAGCTTCTACGCCAGGGGGATCCTCGGGGCGGCCGCCGGCGCAGCCGTCGCGGCGCTGATCACGGCGATCGGCAGCGGCTTCTCGTGGACGACGACGATCCTCGTGTTCGCCGTGCTCGCTGCGATCGTGATCCTCGTCGGCTTCCTCTACCGCATGACGACGACCTACACGATCACGAACCAGCGGCTGACGATCCGCCGCGGGATCCTCTCGCGCCACCTGCAGCAGACGCGCGTGGAGCGCGTGCAGAACGTCAACGTCGACCAGTCGGTGATCGACCGCGTCATGCGCGTCGGCCAGGTCGACTTCGACACCGCTGGCGCCGACGACTCCGACTTCACGTTCCGCGGTGTCGCGGCCCCGGATACCGTCGTGCGCGCCGTCGACGAGGCGCACCGCGATCGCGAGGCTGCGGTGCGCGAGGCCGGCGCCGGCGACCTGCCTGGCGGCGTCTGAGCGACCGAGCTCGCAGCGGCCGCTTACAGGCGGCCGCGCGGACGGGACGCTGTAATCCGTGACGACCGGTCGCCCGGCCGTCACGCGAACAGCACTACGAGCTAGGAGACCGACGCAGCGTCGAGACCGGCGGCGGCGCGCAGGGCATCCGCCTTGTCGGTCTTCTCCCACGTGAAGTCGTGGTCGTCGCGGCCGAAGTGGCCGTAGGCCGCGGTCTTCTGGTAGATCGGCCGGTGCAGGTCGAGGTACTCGCGGAAGGCGCCCGGGCGCAGGTCGAAGTGCTCGCTCACGAGCTGCTGGATCCGGCCGCGGCCGATCTTCTCGGTGCCGAACGTCTCGACCATCACCGAGACCGGATGGGCGACGCCGATCGCGTAGGCGACCTGCACCTCGGCGCGGTCGGCGAGACCGGCGGCGACGACGTTCTTCGCGACGTAGCGGGCGGCGTACGCGGCCGAGCGGTCGACCTTCGACGGGTCCTTGCCGGAGAAGGCGCCGCCGCCGTGACGGGCCATGCCGCCGTACGTGTCGACGATGATCTTGCGGCCCGTCAGGCCGCAGTCGCCAACCGGGCCGCCGATCACGAAGCGTCCCGTCGGGTTGACGAGGAAGCTCTTGCGCAGCTTCTTCGCGTCGTAGAGATCCTTCGGCAGGATCGGCTCGACGACGTGCTCCCACAGATCGTCGGGGATCAGCGACTCGGCGCCCTCGGCGTGCTGGGTGGAGATCAGCAGCTTCTCGATCTCGACCGGCTTGCCGTCGAGGTAGCGGACGGTGACCTGCGTCTTGCCGTCCGGGCGCAGATAGTTGACCGTCTCGGCCTTGCGCACGTCGGCGAGGCGCTTCGCAAGGCGGTGTGCGAGCGAGATCGGCAGGGGCATCAGCTCCTCCGTCTCGTTCGAGGCGTAGCCGAACATCATGCCCTGGTCGCCCGCGCCGGCAATGTCGAGCTGGTCGTCGTCGCCCGGGTCGGTGCGTGCCTCGAACGCCTGGTCGACGCCCTGGGCGATGTCCGGCGACTGCTTGTCGATCGCGTTGAGGACCGCGGCCGAGTCGGCGCTGAAGCCGAGATCGGCGTCGGTGTAGCCGATCCGGCGGATCGTCTCGCGTGCGATCTCCTGGATGTCGACGTAGGTGTCCGTCGAGATCTCGCCGGAGACGACGACGAGGCCCGTGTTGACGAGCGTCTCGCAGGCGACGCGACCGGTCGGGTCGTCGCGCAGGACGGCGTCGAGCACGCCGTCGGAGATCTGGTCGGCGACCTTGTCGGGGTGACCCTCGGTCACCGACTCGGACGTGAAGAGGAACTCGTTGTCGTTGAGCGTCATGAGATTGGAGATGGCTCCGCGGTCGTTGGCGTCGAGCAAGAGTACCGGGGTGGCTGCGGCCGCGGCTAGGCAGCCCGGCGCTGGCCGGGCGGGCGGGGCCGGCTGCCGCGTCCCTCGCCGCGGCGCTCCTTGCGCTCGACGAAGTCGATGATCAGCGGGATTCCCTCCAGCCGATAGCGCTCGCGCATGCGGTTCTCGATGAAGTAGGCGTAGTCGCGCGTGACGCGCTGGCGCGAGTTGACCTGGATCGAGAAGCGCGGCGGCCGCTCCCCCGTCTGCGTCATGTAGATGAGCTTCAGACGGTGGTTCTGCTTGGCCGGCGGCTGGCGGATCTCCTGGATCTCCGACAGGAAGCGGTTGAGCTGCGGGGTCGGGATCCGGCCGGAGGTGCGGTCGGCGAGCGCCATCGCCTCGACGAGCAAGCGCTGCACGTGGCGGCCGGTCATCGCGCTGGCGGTCAGCACGCGCGGGCGCAGGCGCAGCTTGTTGGCGACGCAGGCGCGCTCGTGGTCGAGGTCGACCTCGGGCTGGTCCTCCCCGCCGGTCAGGTCCCACTTGTTGAGGACGAGCGCGGTGGCGCAGCCGGACTGCATCGCGAGCTCGGCGATCCGCAGGTCCTGCGAGGTGATGCCGTCGACCGCGTCGCAGACGACGAGCGCAACGTCGGCGCGCTCGGCCGCGCGGCGGCTGCGCAGCGAGGTGTAGTACTCGATCGAGTCGCCGACCTTGGCCTGACGGCGCAGGCCGGCGGTGTCGACGAGGATCAGTCTGCGGCCCTCGTATGTGAACGGCAGGTCGATCGCGTCGCGGGTGGTGCCGGCGACCTCGGAGACGATCACGCGCTCGTCGCCGAGGATGCGGTTGACCATGCTCGACTTGCCGACGTTCGGGCGGCCGATCAGCGCGAGCCGGACGATGTCCTCGTCCTCCTCCGGCTCCTCGCTCTCGGGCACAGCCGCGACGAGGCGATCGAGCAGGTCGCCGGTGCCGAGGCCCTGGGCGGCCGAGACAGCGATCGGTTCGCCGAAGCCGAGCGCGTGGAACTCGGCGGCGAGCGGCACGTCGGCGACCTGGTCGACCTTGTTGGCCGCGACGATCACGGGGACTCTGCCCCGCCGCAGCAGGTCGGCCATCTCGAGGTCGCCTGGGCGCAGGCCGCCGCGCGCGTCGACGACGAACAGCGCGACCTGCGCGTCCGCGAGCGCCGCACGCGCCTGCTCCTGGATCGAGCGCTGCATCTCGGCGCGGTCCTCGAGGTCGACGCCGCCGGTGTCGATCAGCGTCAGTCTGCGCCCGTTCCACTCCGTGCGGAGCTCCTTGCGGTCGCGCGTGAGGCCCGGCCGCTCGTGCACGATCGCCTCGCGCGACTGCGTGAGGCGGTTGACGAGCGAGGACTTGCCTACGTTCGGGTAGCCGACGACGGCGACTTTCATGAGGTCGTCCGGAGGTCGACGACTTCGACCCCGGCGTCTTCGAGTTGGATGATCTCGTCGTCACCTGTGTAGAGCGGAGCGTCGTGGCGGCGAGCCGTCGCGACGCAGAAGGCGTCGGCGTAGGACAGCCCACCCCGCGCCTTGATCGTCGCGGCGTCGCACACCAGCGGCCAGTCGGGGTGGTCGAGGCGGACGACCTGCCGCAGATCCTCGATGAGCACCGATGTCCGCTGCTCTCCGCGCTCGCGCAGCGACGTGTAGTACGCCTCCCCGAGGTTGATGCTGGAGATCCAGCATTCGTCTCGCTTGAGGGCCTCTCTCACGCGACGGCCTCCGGACTCGCCGTTGAACAGCGCGGCGACCGCCCACGCATCGAGGACGACCTTCATCTGAAGTACTCGAACTTGCGGTCCTCGCGCTCGCGGTCGCGTCGCCGCGACTCGACCAGCAGCTCCGTCAGCGGCTTGCCCGGGCCGGCGAGCGCGCCAAAAAGGCTGTCGACGATCTCCGCCTTCGAGCGCGCCTTCCGCACTCGGATCTCACCATCGCCCTTGTCGAAGGTGACCTCGTCGCCCGGCTCAATGCCAAGGTCGTCGCGCAACTCCTTTGGCAGCACGACTTGCCCCTTTGCACCCACCTTATGAGTCATACCGGCGAGTATAACCGTTAGCGCGCCGCGGCGACGAGCGATGCCACGCGGGCAATCACGTCATCGAGGCTGAGGCCCGTGGTGTCGAGCTGGACGGCGTCGGGGGCGGCCGCAAGCGGGGAATGCTCGCGGGTGGTGTCGCGCTCGTCGCGGATCGTCTGCTCCTGGAGGACGGTGGCGACGTCGGCGCCGATCTGCTCGGCGCGGCGGCGGGCGCGCTCCTCGGGGCTGGCGGTGAGGAAGACCTTCACGGCGGCGTCGGGGGCTACGACGGTGCCGATGTCGCGGCCCTCGGCGACCCAGTCGCCTTGCGCCACGAGGCGCTGCTGCTCGGCGACGACGGCCGTGCGCACCTGCGGGTCGGCGGCAGCGCGGGAGGCGGCCTCAGAGGCCTCGGGCGTGCGGATCGCGTCGGTCACGTCGCGCCCGTCGCACATCACGCGCTCCCCCAACTCGATCCGGAGTCTCGGCGCGACCTCGGCGGGCTCGCGGCCCTGCTCGGTCGCGACGAGCCCGACGCAGCGGTACATCGCGCCGGAGTCGAGGTAGGTGAAGCCGAGCGCTTGCGCCACCGCGCGCGCGACGGTGGACTTGCCGGCCCCGGCGGGCCCGTCGATCGCGACGACCATGACGCGCAGGCTAAACGTCGGGGCGCGTTCGAAGCGTCCTGACCTGGCACGCCCAGAGGACGTCAGGTCAGGACGCTTCGCCGGCGCGGCGACTGCTCAGCGGGTGAGGAGGGTGCTGAGGTCTGCCGTGAAGCCGGGGTAGGAGACGGCCGCCGCCTCCATCCCCTCGACCTCGACGCCCTCGCGCGAGGCGAGGCCGGCGACGGCGCCGAGCATCGCGAGGCGGTGGTCGCCGTGGGAGGCGATGCGCCCGCCGCGCAGGCCGCCGGTGCCGCGGACGACGAAGCCGTCCTCGGTCGCCTCGAGGTCGCCGCCGAGAGCGTTGAGGCCGTCGACGACGGTCGTGATGCGGTCGGACTCCTTCACGCGCAGCTCCTGGGCGCCGCGCACGACCGTCTCCCCGTCGGCGAAGCAGCCGAGCAGTGCGACGAGGGGCAGCTCGTCGATCGCGAGCGGGACCTCGTCGGCCTCGACCGTCGTGCCTTGCAATGGGCCGTGAGCGACGTCGAGCTCCGTGATCGGCTCGACTGGCGCGAACGCGCCGTGCTCCTCCAGGTCTCCGAGCACGATCGCGCCCATCCGCTCGAGGATCCGCAGGAAGCCCGTGCGCGTCCAGTTGACGTTGACGTCCTGCAGCACGATCCGCGAGCCAGGCACGAGCACCGCGGCGGCGACGAAAAAGGCGGCTGAGGAGAGGTCGCCGGGCACGTCGATTTCGTCCAGCTCCAGCTCGTCGGTGTGGCGGACCGTCACGCGGCCGTCGCCCCGCTCGATCGGCGCGCCGGCGCGCGCGAGCATCCGCTCGGTGTGGTCGCGGCTCGGCGCGGGCTCGACCACGGTCGTGCCGTCGGCGGTCGTGAGACCGGCGAGCAGCACGCACGACTTCACCTGCGCGCTTGCGACCGGCATGGCGTACTCGATCCCCTGGAGGTCGGTGCCGTGGATCGTGAAAGGCGGGAAGCGGCCGTCGGTCGCGTCGATGCGGGCGCCCATCAGGCGCAGCGGCTCGGCGACGCGATCGACCGGGCGGCGGCGGATCGAGGCGTCGCCGTCGAGCGTCCAGGAGCGACCGGGCTGCGCGGCGAGCCAGCCGGGCAGCAGGCGCATGAGCGTGCCGGCGTTGCCGACGTCGATCGGGCCCGCCAGCTCCTGGGCGTTGCGCAGACCGGTGCCGCGGATGACGAGCTCACCGGGGGCGCGCCGCTCGACGAGCGCGCCGACGGCCTCGACGGCGGCGAGCGTCGAATTGGTGTCGGCCGCGTCGAGGTAGTTGCGCACGACGACCGGCTCGGACGTCATCGCGGCGAGCAGCGCGGAGCGGTGCGAGATCGACTTGTCGGGTGGGACGCGCAGCGTGCCGCGCAGGCCGGCGCCAGACGGGTCGAAGCGGACGGTCTGGGTGCCGGCGGAGGCGCTCATGCGACCGGCGCAACGGACGGGCCGCGGGCGGGAAGCGAGGCGAGCCGCGGCGAACCGCGACGGCCGGCCCGTGCGGCAGCCGTGCTCATGCCCGCGCCACCGGGTAGCCGCGCTCTGCCACGAGCGCGAGCGCCTTGTCGGCCTGCCCGTCGCCCGCGATCCAGAAGGCAACGACGCCCTCGCTGTTGTCCGGCGTCGGGTAGAGCGCCATGTCGGCGATGTTGACGCCGGCTCTCGCCAGCTCGAGCGCGAGCGTCGCGACGATGCCGGGCTCGTTCGGCACCGAGACGCGCAGCTCGTGCAGCGGCCCGCCGGCGAGCTGCGCCTCGAGCAGGCGGCGGCGGTCCTCGCGGGCGGCGTCGTTCCAGGCCGTGACACCATCGGCGTCAGCGCCGGTCAGAGCGGCCCGGACCGCGTTGAGCCGTGCGACCGCGCCGTCGAGCTGCTCGACCAGAGCGTCGCGGTTCGCGAGGTAGATGTCGGTCCAGATCGCGCTGTTGGCACCCGCGACGCGGGTGGCGTCGCGGAAGGACGGGCCCGTCGCGGGCAACTGCTCCTCGTCCTCCCCCAGCGCGCTCGCGGCCTGCGCGACGAGCACGTTCGCGAAGACGTGCGGCAGATGGGAAACGGCCGCGAGCATCGTGTCGTGCGTGGCGGCGTCGATCGTCGCGGGGCGTGCGCCGAGCTCGCGGATCAGTCGGTGGAGCCGTTCGAACAGCGTGCCCGTCGCGCCGCGCGTCGGCGTCAGGTACCAGGTGGCGTCCTGGAACAGGTCGGCGCGCGCGTGCTCCACCCCGGCCGTCTCGGCGCCCGCCAACGGATGACCGCCGACGAAGCGGGGATCGTCGATCGCCTCGACGACGCTGCGTTTGGTCGAGCCGGCGTCGGTGACGACGCAGTCCTCGGGCGCAGCGGCGAGCACGTCTGCGACGACCGCCGGCAGTACGCCGACGGGCGCGCACACGAACACCGCCTCGGCGTCGCCGACGGCGTCCGCGAGCGAGTCGCCGGCGCGATCGAGCGCGCCCAGGTCGCAGGCGCGGTCAAGCGTGGAGCGGCTGCGACTCCAGCCGGACACCGTCGCTCCGAGCCGCTCGCGCGCCGCGAGCCCGATCGAGCCTCCGATCAGGCCCACGCCGACGATCGCGATGCGCACGCGGCGGTGCTCCTACGCGGGAACCGCGGAGAGGCGCTTGCCGGCGACCGCGGCAGCCGCTTCGACCTTCGCGGCGTACTCCGGGAAGTCGGCGGCGATGATCTGCTGCGGACCGTCGCAGATCGCTTCGTCCGGGTTCGGATGGACCTCGACGATGATCCCGTCGGCCCCCACCGCGGCGGCCGCGAGCGACAGCGGCGTGACGAGGTCGCGCCGGCCGGCGGCGTGCGAGGGGTCGACGATGATCGGCAGGTGCGTGAGTTCCTTCAGCACCGGCACGGCCGTCAGGTCGAGCGTGAAGCGGTAGGCGGTCTCGAACGTGCGGATCCCGCGCTCGCACAGCATCACCGCTTCGTTGCCCTCCTTGAGGATGTACTCGGAGGCGTTGAGCCACTCCTCGAGCGTCGCGGACAGGCCGCGCTTGAGCAGCACCGGCAGGCCGGCACGGCCCAGCTCGGTCAGCAGCGTGTAGTTCTGCATGTTGCGTGCGCCGACCTGGATCACGTCGGCCACCTCGAGCACCGGCTCGAGGTCGCGCACGTCCATCAGCTCGGTGACGATCGGCATGCCCGTCTCGGCCTTCGCCTCGGCGAGCAGCTTGAGGCCCTCCTCGCCGAGCCCGTGGAAGGCGTAGGGCGACGTGCGCGGCTTGTAGGCGCCGCCGCGATAGAGGGTCGCGCCCGCGCCCTTGACGATCTCGGCTGTCGTCATCACCTGCTCGCGCGACTCGACCGTGCAGGGACCGGCGATGAGGGCGAAGTTGTCGCCACCGATCTTGCGGCCGCCGATCTCGAGCACGCTCGGCTCGCCGTGACGGATCTGCGAGGAGGCGAGCTTGTACGGCTTGAGGATCGGCATGACCTTGTCGACCCCGGGGGCGCCCTCGAGCTCGAGCCGCTGCACATGCTCGCGGTCGCCGATCGCGCCGATCACCGTGACCTCCTCACCGGGCGATCGATGCGCGCGCGCCCCGACCGCCTCGATTCGGTCGATGACGGCCTGGATCTGCTCCTCTGTGGCGTCCTGCTTCATGACGATCATCATTCAAAGTCCTCTCTACGCCTGGAATCTACGGAACGGGCGAGCACCGCGGTGTGCTCAGGGGACCTGATCCCCTTCGAAACGGCGCCCGGCTGTCGGCAGTCCACGGGGGACGACTGAAAGCCCAGGCCGAGCGCCTAGATAAATCGCCAGGCGTAGTAGCGCCAGGAGCCAGCGGGATACGACGTCGTACCGGCGGGGCCGGCGAGCTGCGAAGACGTCGATCGGTGGCTGTCGTTCTGCATGGCGCTGAGGGAGATTGTGCCAGAGGTGCCGCGGAATGCGCAAGGAGTGCGCAGATTCGGCCTCAAATCAGCTCGCGCAGGGCGTCGAGGAAGCGGCGGTTCTCGGCCGGTGTGCCGATCGTCGTGCGGGCCCAGCCGGCGCGGCCCAGCGCGTTACCGGAGCGGATCAGGACCTTGCGCTCGGCGAGGCCGTCGAGGATCGCTCGCTCCGCGTCGGCGTCGACGTCGCCATTGCTGCCGAGCGAGTGCCAGAGGAAGTTCGCCTGCGCGTCGGCGACCTGCAGGCCCATGCCGCGCAGTTCCTCCTCCAACCCGAGCCGCTCGGCGATCGTCTGCTCGACTCGCTTCGTTATCTGGTCCTGGTGCTTGAGCGCCTCCTCGGCAGCCGCCTGCGCGAGCGCGTTGCAGAAGAACGGCTGGCGCACTTGCTCGACGGCGACGCGGAAGCGCTCGTCCCCGCACAGCGCGTAGCCGCAGCGCAGGCCGGCGAGCCCGTAGACCTTCGAGAAGGTGCGCAGCAGCACGACGTTGGAGTGCCGGCGCACCAGGTCGAGCGAGGCATCTGGGTCGTCGAGCACGTTGAACTCGCAGTAGGCCTCGTCGATGAGTACGCAGACGTTGCGCGGCACCTGATCCACGAAGCGCTCGATCTCGGCGAGCGGCAGCGCGGTCGAGGTCGGGTTGTTCGGGTTGCAGACGATCACGAGCCGCGTCGCGACGGTGATCTCCGCCAGCATCGCGTCGAGGTCGTGCGCGTGCTCGGCGTTCAGCGCGACTCTGATCGCGCGCGCGCCGGTCGCGGCGGCCATGTGCGGGTAGACGGAGAACGACGGCCACGCGTAGATCAGCTCCGAGCCCGGCTCGAGCAGCGCCTCGGCGGCACTCAGCAGGATGTCGCACGAACCGCTGCCTATCGCGATCCGCTCCGGCGCGAAGTCGAAGCGCGCGGCGAGCGCCTGACGCAGCCGCATGTTCGAAGGGTCGGGGTAGCGGTTGGCGTTGCGCAGCGCCTGCTCGACCGCGTCGTGCACGCCCGGCAGCAGCCCGAACGGCGCCTCGTTGCTCGCGAGCATCGCGTACTCGTCACCCAGCGCGTAGCCGCCCGCGGTCGGGTAGGTCGGCAGGCGGCGAATCTTCTCGGCGAACTCGATGCTCATGGCGCTCGTGGTGTCGGGGTGCGCGGCGGATTCCTATTGTGCCGACTCGAGATCGGTGCGCAGCGCCTTCGCCTCGCGCAGGTAGATGTGGCGCGACTCGTGCTCGTCGTCGGCGTAGTAGTGCACGAGCACGCGGATCACGCGCGGCAGCGCGCCGGGCACCGGCACCTCGCGGGCGCACATCAGCGGGACGGCACTCAACCCCATGCGACGGGCGGCCTTCGCAGGGAACTCGGCGTCGAGGTCGTCGGTCAGCGTGAACAGGCAGCTGACGAGCGCGCCTGCGTCGAGCTCATTGCGGGATATCAGCTCGCGCATCAGCTCGTCCGTCGCGGCGAGGATCTCCTCGGCGTCGTTGCGGTCGACGGTGATGGCTCCACGAAGGGCGAAGAGTCGCATGGCGGCGGGCATTCTCTCAGCCGCGCCCGCGCCGTGGCAGATCAGCCGCCACGCCGGCCAGCGCAGCAAGCTCCGGCGCGGTAAGGCGGCGGATTCTGCCCGGTCTCAGTTCGCCCAGCTCGAGCGTCCCGAAACGGATCCGCACGAGCTGCTTGACCGGCCGTCTGACCGCCTCGCACATGCGCCGCACCTGGCGGTTGCGCCCCTCGTAGATCGTCAGCTCGAGCTGGTGGGGCGTGAGGCGGCGGACCTTCGCGGGGGCGGTCATGCCGTCTTCGAGCTGGACGCCCTCGCGCAGCGCGCGCAGCGCGCGGTCGGTCAGGGCGGCGCCGCCGAGCGAGGCGCGGTAGGTCTTCGGCACCTCGTAGCGCGGGTGCGTGAGGCGGTTCGCCAGCTCGCCGTCGTTCGTGAGGAGGATCAGACCGGTCGACTCCGCGTCGAGGCGCCCGACCGGGTAGAGGCGCCGCTCGGCGGGCGCGAAGTCGATCACGGTTCTGCGGTCGTGTGTGTCTTGCGCGGTGGACACCACGCCCGCCGGCTTGTGCAGCGCGTAGACGACGCGGGACTCGGCCCCCTTGACCGGCTCGCCGTCGAATGCGACGTCGCTCGTGGCGTCGACGTCGCGTGCGGGGTCGCGCACGATCGTGCCGCCGACGGTGACGCGGCCGTCGGCGATCAGCTGCTCGGAGGCGCGCCGCGAGGCGACGCCGGCGTGGGCGAGGTACTTGGCGAGGCGCATTGCTGCCACTCTATGGCTGTGGACCTCGAACTGCTCGACCGCACGCTGGCGGCGCATGGCCAGCCCGCCTTCCGTGCCAGACAGGTGTGGGAGTGGGTCGCCCGTGGCGCTTCGGGCTACGAGGAGATGACGAACCTGCCGGCGGCCCTGCGGGAGGCGCTGGCCTCCGAAGTTCCGCTCTCCTCGCTGACGCTGGAACACGAGGCGCACGCGTCCGACGGGACCGTCAAGGCTTTGTTCTCGACGGCGGACGGCCGCCCGGTTGAGGCGGTGCTCATGCGCTACAAGGACGGGCGCCGCTCGCTGTGCCTCTCCTCGCAGTCCGGCTGTCCCTTGACGTGCACCTTCTGCGCGACCGGCGCGATGAAGTTCGGCCGCAACCTGACCGCCTCGGAGATCCTCGACCAGGCGCTGCACTTCCGCCGCATGACCGAGGTCGACCACTGCGTCTTCATGGGCATGGGCGAGCCGATGATGAACCTCGACAACGTGCTCGCCGCGTGCGACCGGTTGCCGGACGTGGGCATCACGTCGCGCCGGACGGCGATCTCGACCGTGGGATGGGTGCCGGGGATCCTGCGACTGGCCGACTTCCCGCTGCCGATCCGGCTGGCTTTGTCGCTGCACGCGCCGGACGACGCACTGCGCTCGCAGATCATGCCCGTCAACGACCGCTACCCGCTGGAGCAGGTGCTCGACGCATGCGAGGAGTTCTACGAGGCCAAGCGCCGCAAGATCTTCATCGAGTACGTGATGCTCGCCGGCGTCAACGACCGCTACGAGCAGGCGCTCGCGCTGGCGGAGCTGTTGGACGGGCGGATCTACAAGGTGAACCTGATCCCATACAACCCGACGGGCTCGGTGTACGAGGGCTCTGGGCGCGATGCGATCGCGGCGTTCCGGGACGTGCTGGAGTCCAACGGCGTCGAGGCGACGGTGCGGTTGACGCGCGGCCGCGACATCGACGCGGCATGCGGGCAGCTGGCGGCGAAGGCGGCCGCGGCCGCGCCGTGACGCGCTCTGAGGTCGTCGGGCGGATCGTTGCTCGGCGCGTGGTGGCGATCCTCCGGTGCGAAGAGGCGGCGCGAGTTGGGGCTGAGGTCATCGAGGGCGGCGTAGACGTGGTGGAGGTCCCGCTGGGCGTGCCTGGCGCATTGGCGGCGATCTCGTCGTTGTCTAGCTCCTTCCCCTCAGCGCTCGTGGGGGCCGGGACGGTCATGACCGCCGCGGACGCTGCGGCGGCGTTGGACGCCGGCGCGCGCTTCCTGCTGTCCCCCGTGCTGCGGCCCGAGGTCGTGGCCGCCGCGCATGCTCACGACGCCGCCGCCGTACCCGGTGCGTTCACGCCGACCGAGATCGACGCCTGCATGCGAGCGGGCGCCGACCTCGTGAAGCTCTTCCCAGCCGACCGGCTCACCCCGGCGGACCTGCGCGTGCTCCTGGCCGCGCTGCCCGACGCCAAGCTCCTTCCCACCGGCGGGATCACCGCCGCAAACGCCGCGGAGTGGCTCGACGCCGGAGCGATCGCCGTCGGCGTCGGCGGCGCGCTCACGCGCGAGCCGGAACGGGCCGGCGAGCTGCTCACCGCCGTCGCCGGCTGAGCACTGCACGCGCAGTGGTCGACGAGATCAGGCGATCGGGATGACCGGAGCGGGCTCGCGCTCGGCGTCGCCGGGCGGCTCGGGCTCGGCCGCGGCCTCCCCCTCGATGCCATCCGCGGCGTCGGCAGGACTGGCCTCGTCGGAGCTGGGCTCCCCGCGCCCCTCCGCCGGCGCCGCCGCCGCCGGCACGCCCAAGCGCGCCTCGCCGGCTCTCAACAGCCGTTCGCGGATGTTCGCGGCGACGTCCGGCGACGGGTCCCAGGCGGTCACGTCGGGCAGCTCGTCGACCGACCGCAAGCCGAACAGCCGCAGGAACAGGTCCGTCGTGCGGTAGAGCACCGCGCCGAACTGCGAGCGGCCCGCTTCCTCGATCACGCCGCGCTCGATCAGCGTCTGCGCGGCGGACTCGGCGTTGACGCCGCGGATGCGGGCGATCTCGGGCCGGGAGACCGGCTGCAGGTAGGCGACGATCGCGAGCGTCTCGGCCTGCGCGGGCGTAAGCGGCGGGGTGCGCGGCTTGGCGAGCAGGCGGCGCGCAGCGTCCTCCGCCTCCGGGTGCGAGGACAGTTGCCAGCCGCCGGACAGCTCGCGCAGCACGAGCCCGCGACCCTCCGAGTCGAGTGACGCCGCCAGCGCCGACAAAGCCTCGGCCGCCTCGTCCTGCTCGATACCCACCGCCTCGGCCAGCGCGGCGGCCGGGATCGGGTCCGGGCAGAGGAACAGCAGCGCCTCAAGCGTGCCGGCCAACTCGATCACGCCGGCACCTCAAGCGGCGCGGAGTGCGCGGCGTCGGCCTCGGGCTCGTCGGCCGCCACCGCGTGGTGATCGCCGGCGGCGGGCTCGACGTGCGGGGAACGGATCTCCTCCGCGCCCGTGACCGCACCAACGGCGTCGGGCCACGGCCGCTCGGCCAACGCCTCGACGGTGATGTCGGCGAACGGTTCGTCCTGCTCCCACGTCGCCTCGCCGCGCTTATAGAGCTCCAGGAGCGCCCAGATCGTCACCGCGACCGTCACGCGGTCCGCTCTCGCGACGGCCTCGTCGAACGAGAAGCGTCCGCGCCCGAGCAGCGAGCGCAGGTGTCTGAGCCGTTCGATGACCGTGACTCTCTGGACCGTCACATGGTGGAGCGAGATCTCCGGCGGCATCCGCAGCAGCCCGCCAAGCGCTCTGCCGAGCGCGGCTGGGTCGTAGACGGCCTCGGACTCGGCGAGCGTCGTGCGACGCAGCATCGGCGGAAGAGGGGCACTGCGGAAGCGGTAGCCGGACTGCTCCTCCAGCAGGCGGGCAAGGTGCTCGGCGGCGCCGCGGTAGCGGTGGGCCTCCAGCAAGCGCGCAAGCAGCTCCTCGGCCGCCTCGCCGGGCTCGAGGTCGAGCAGCTCCTGCTCCTCGCCCGGCAGCATCAGGCGCGACTTGAGCTCCAGCAGCGCGGCGATCAGGACGAGGAACTCGGTCGCCAGCTCAAGATCGAGCTCGCCCTTCGCCTCGAGGAAGTCGATGTAGGTGATGACGACGTCGGCGAGGTCGACCTCGAGCAAGTCGACCTCCTCGCGCAGGACGAGCGTCAGCAGCAGGTCGAACGGCCCGGCGAAGACGTCGAGGTCGAGGTCCAGATCGGCGGCACGCACCGGGATCAGGCTAGCGAGCGGGGCCGACGCCCATCGCGCGGCGCACGTCCTTCAGCACCGGCGTGGCGATCGCGCGGGCCTTCTCGGCGCCAGCGGCGAGGATCTGCTCCAACGCCGATTCGTCGGCGCGCAGCGCCTCGTAGCGCTCGTGGACGGGGCGCAGGCGCTCGATCACGGACGTGGCGACCGCCAGCTTGAAGTCGCCGTAGCGCGAGTCGGCGTGCTCGCGCTCGACGTCCTCGAACGATCTGGCGGTCACCGCCGCAAGGATCTCGATCAGGTTCGAGATGCCCGGCTTCTCCGCGTCGCGACGGATCCCCTCGCCGGAGTCGGTGACGGCGCGCTTGAACTTCTTCTCGATCGTCGCGACGTCGTCGAGCACGTAGACGGTCCCCTGCTCGGTGCCGCCGGTGGTCGACATCTTTCTGTCCGGCTGCTGCAGGTCCATGATGCGTGCGCCGATCTCGCGGTAGACGCCTCTCGGCACCACGAGCGTGTCGCCGAAGCGGGCGTTGAAGCGCTGCGCGACGTCGCGCATCAGCTCGACGTGCTGGCGCTGGTCGTCGCCGACGGGGACCGTGTCGGCGCGGTAGGCGAGCACGTCGGCGGCCATCAGCACCGGATAGGTGAAGAGGCCGGCGGAGGCGAGATCGCGCTGCGAGCCCGACTTCTCCTTGAACTGGTGCATGCGGTTGAGGTCGCCAAACGCGGTGACGGACGACAGCAGCCACGCCAGCTCGCTGTGCTCGAGCACGTCGCCCTGGCGGAAGAAGATCGCGCGCTCGGGGTCGATCCCGGCGGCGAGCAGGATTGCGGCGGTGTCGTAGAGCCGATCGCGCAACTCGGCCGGCTCATAGGCGACGGTCGTCGCGTGCAGGTCGACGATGCAGTAGATCGCCTCGCCCTCGTCCTGGTGATGGACGTACTGCTCGATCGCGCCGATGAAGTTGCCGAGGTGCTTGCGACCGGTCGGCTGGATACCCGAGAAGATGCGCACGGCGGCGCAGGCTACCGGTCGAAGGTCGTGCCCACCGTGTCGAGCGGTGCAGCTCGCCCTTCGTCAGCGCCTCGGTGCGCAGATGCGCGATCGCCTGTATCGCGGTCGCTCTGTGAGATCCCGCACAGTTCGCTTCGAACTGTCGCGCATCACGTTTGAACTTGGTTCAATCGACCGATGACCGCCACGATCAGCCCCGACGCCACTGCCCGGCCGCGCCTGATCGGCGAGGCCCCTCCGTCCCCCTCCGGCCCCGCGCCCGACGACGGAGCACCGCTCAACTTGCCGCCCGCCCTGCAGCTCGCGCGCGGCTTGACGGCGCTGCGCTTCAGCGTGCGTCAGGTGCCACTGCTGTTCAAGACGCGCCGCGAGCTCGGTGAGACGTTCGCGGTGCGCTTTCCGATGCGCCGCAGATACGCCGACGAGTTCACCTACATCGTCAGCCACCCGGACCACGTCAGATCGATCTTCACCGCCCCCGAGCTGGCGATCTCGACCGCCGGCGAGTCGCCGCTGCGGCCGATCGTCGGGCCGAACTCGGTGCTGACGACCGTCGGGCCGACGCACATGCGCCAGCGCAAGCTGCTGCTGCCGCCGTTCCACGGCGAGGCGGTCGAGCGCTACACACAGATGATCGCCGATGTCGCCGAGCGCGAGATCGACTCGTGGCCGCTCAACACGCCGTTCGCGCTCGCACCGCGCATGCAGGCGGTCACGCTCGACGTGATCATGGCGGGCATCTTCGGCGTCGAGGGCGAGCCCGCGCCTGGCACGCCCGAGCACGGCCTGCGCAGGACGATCCTCAAGCTGTCGGAGCTGACGACGAGACCGATAGGGCAGGTCGCCGAGCTGATGAACATCGGCCGCGACGACCCGGTCGGGATCGTCAAGCCGCTGCTCGCTCGGCTCGACCGCGACCTCTACGGCGTGATCCATGCCGCGCGCGCGAAGCAGGGCCCCGAGGAGCGCACCGACATCCTCTCGCTGCTGCTCGCCGCGCGTGACGAGGACGGCAAGGCAATGACGGACGAGGAGCTGCGCGACGAGCTGCTGACGCTCGTGCTCGCCGGCCACGAGACGACCGCCAACTCGTTGGCGTGGGCGTTCGAGCGCCTGCTGCGCAACCCGGCCGCCTACGACCGCCTGCGCGACGAGGTCCGCTCCGACGGCGAGGACTCCGCCGCGTACGTCGAGGCGACGATCCACGAGACGATGCGCAACCGCCCGGTCGTGCCGATCACCGGCCGTCGCGTGAAGGTCCCGTGGCAGCTGGGCGAATGGCGCCTGCCGGCCAACAGCCACATCCTCGTCTCGGTCACGCTGCTGCACCATCGCGAGGACGTCTATCCGGACCCGTTCAGATTCCGGCCCGAGCGCTTCCTCGGCGTCAAGCCCGGCACCTACACGTGGGTGCCCTTCGGCGGCGGGATCCGCCGCTGCCTCGGCGCGACGCTCGCGATGGCCGAGCAGCGCGTCGTGCTGCGCGCAATCGCCCGCCGCACCGACATGATCGCTCCGGACCCACGCCCGGAGCGTGTGCTGCACCGCAACGTGACGATGCTTCCGGCGAAGAGCGCCGAGGTCGTGGTGACGAGCCGGCGCGCGGCCTGAGCGCCGCTCGCGCCGGAGGGCCCGCCTGAGCGCCGCTCACGCCGGGTTGGCCGGCGATGCGTGGCTGGATGGGCATCGAGGGGGAAAGGGAGCGGCTGAGCTGCGAGCGGTTCGTGCGCCGTTCGTCGCAATCCGCGTCTCAGCCTGCGCACTTTAGGCCGTGGCGACGCACCGCTTTTTGAGGACCGCGAATTAGAACGTCGTATACGGGGTCTAATTCGCGGACGTAAATCCGGAGTGTTACGCAACTGCGGAAACGGGCCTCGCCGACCGCGGTTGCGCAAACGGCGGCGCGACAGCCACCGCGCGTCCCCCTCGATGCCCACAATGCCGGTTGGCAGCAAGCCCGGGCGCGCACGGAACGCCACGCGGCCGGCGCTCAGAGCGGCTGGCGCAGCACCGGCGCCTTAGCCGCGCGCGCCTCGTCGAGGCGGCGGACTGGCGTCGAGTACGGCGCGTTGCGCGCGATCTCCGGATCGTCGGCGGCCTCGCGCAGGATCTCGGCGACGATCTCAGCGAAGCGGTCGAGCGTCTCCTTCGTCTCCGTCTCGGTCGGCTCGATCAGCAGCGCCTCGTCGACGAGCAGCGGGAAGTAGACGGTCGGCGGGTGGACGCCGAAGTCGAGCAGGCGCTTGGCGAGGTCGAGCGTTCTGATCCCCAGCTCGCGCTTCATCGGCGCGCCGCTCAGCACGAACTCGTGCATGCAGACACGGTCGTAGGCGACCGGCAGGTACTCGGCGACGCCCTTGCGCTTGAGCAGCGCGAGCAGGTAGTTCGCGTTCAGTACCGCGACCTCGGACGCTTCCCTCAACCCCTCCGCCCCGAGCGAGCGGATGTAGGCGTAGGAGCGCACGAAGACGCCGTAGTTGCGCGGCTTCCAGGGCAACTACGGCGTCTTCGTGCGCTCCTACGCCTACATCCGCTCGCTCGGGG
>DATFPW010000061.1:0-47289 GCA_035264605.1 Conexibacter sp.
CCGCTGCCGCCCGGCGGCCCCGTGCGCCTGCACGGCTGGAGGCGTGCGCCGGACGCGCCGCTCGGCGTGGCGCTCGTCGCGACGGAGGACGGGCGGCGCGCCGCGCTCGCGGTCACGCCCGGCCCGCCGACGCGGCTCGACGTGGTCGTGACGCCCGGCCCGCCGGTCCGCGCGAGCCTCGGCGCCGCTCCGTGGCAGGCGAGCGCCGAGCTGCAGGCGAACGACACGTGGAACGCCGAGATCGTGCGTGGCGTGCCGTCGGCGGTGCCAGCCGGCACCGCCAGGCTGGAGCTGCGACGCGACCAGCGCGTCGAGCTCGGCGCCGCGGGCGGACCGGGCGTCTCGGCCGACAGCGTCCGAGCGCGACTGACGGCGGGCAGCGGTGCGCCCGTCGCGTTCACGCTCGCGTTCGAGAGCTTCCGCGCCGCGCTGCTGCCGGACGCACTCGCGAAGCTGCTGGGCGCCGGCGGCGACCGCGCCACGCCGCCGACGCGGCTCGCGCTGACGGCCGACGCCGGCGGTGGCCTGCGCTTCGACGACGGCGGCCTGCGCGTCGAGCTGCCGGGGCAGCTGAGACTGCCGGCGGTCACCGTGCGCGGGTTCGCGGTCGAGCTCGGCGAGCACGCGGAGGGACTCGCGTTGCGGACCTCGCTGGGATTGAAGGGCGCGCTGCCGGGCGTCCCGGTGACCGCGCAGATCGACGGTCTCAAGCTCGACGTGCCGTTCGCGCTGACGCCGCAGGCGCTCGGCCCGCTGACCGACGCGATCCGCACCGCGCCACTGCCGGACGCGATCGGGATCGAGCTGGCGCTGCCGCCCGTCAGCGGCGGCGGCGCGGTGCTCAAGACGCCGAGCGGCGGCTACGCGGGCGTGCTCGACGTCGACCTCGGCAGCTTCGGCGTCCAGGCGGCCGGCGTGCTCGACCTGCCCGACGGGACGCGTCCGACGTCGCTGCTCGCGCTGCTGTCGGCGACCTTCCCGTACCCGGGCATCCAGCTCGGCTTCGGCTTCGCGCTCGACGCTGTCGGCGGTCTCGTCGGCATCAACCGCCGCGCCGACGTCGGGCAGCTGCGCCAGCTCGTCAGCGACGGCAACGCCGACCGCATCCTGTTCCCCACCAACGCCGTCTCCCGCGCGCAGGAGATCACTCGCTCGCTGGCGTCCGCGTTCCCGGCCGCGCGCGGCCGCTTCGTGATCGGGCCGATGGTGCGTGTCAACTGGGGCGGGCGCCTCGCGACGCTGTCCGGCGCGGTCGTGCTCGACCTGCCGGCGCCGGCGCAGGTGCTGCTGCTGGGGCGGCTGCTCGTCGCCGTGCCGGACCCGGCGCTGCCGCTGATCCGCTTGCAGGCGAGCGTCTTCGGCAAGATCGACCCGGCCGTCCCCGAGACCGAGGTGCTCGTCTCGCTCGCCGGCTCGTACGTCGTCACGGTGCCGGTCAGCGGCGAGCTGTATCTGCTCGCGCGCGGCGGCGACCGGCCGCTGTTCGTGCTGTCGGCCGGCGGCTTCCATCCGCGCTACGTGCGCCCGCCCGGCGTGCCCGAGCTGCGGCGGCTGACGATGGACCTCGGCGGCGGCTTCCTCGGCCTGCGCGCGGAGGCGTATCTCGCGGTCACCTCGAACGCGGTCATGTTCGGCGCCAAGCTGCAGCTCGACGCGACGATCGCCGGCTGCGGCGTCGAGGGCCACCTCGGGCTCGACGCGCTGTTCGTGTACGAGCCGACCTTCTCGTTCACCGTGAGCGTGTCGGCGAGCGTCGCGGTGCGCGCGTTCGGGCGGCGGCTCGCGAGCGTCGGGCTCGCCTTCACGCTGGAGGGCCCGGCGCCGTGGCACGCCTTCGGCACGGGCACCATCTCGGTGCTGTTCTGGGACGTGTCGCTCGACTTCGACGTGCGCTGGGGCGACGCGCCACGCGCCGTGCTGGAGGCGCGCGACGTGCGTCCGCTGCTCGAGCGGGCGCTCGCCGACCCGGCGGCGTGGACCGTCGAGCGCCAGGGCGATCAGCGCAGCCCCGTGCGGCTGACCGATGCGGCGAAAGCCGACCTCGCCGCCGGCCGCGTCGCGGGGGCCGACGCGATCTTGCGCGTGAGCCAGCGGATCGTCCCGCTCGGCCGCGAGATCACGCGCTTCGCGCGCGCCCGCGTGCCGAAGCAGCAGTGGGACGTGACCGGCGGCACGGGCGGCGAGGTGAGAGAGCGCTTCGTGCCGGCCGAGTTCTTCGACATGAGGACGGAGGAGCAGCTGACGGCGCCCGCGTTCGTGGAGGCCAAGAGCGGCGTGCTGCTGTCGGACAGAGACGTCGTGCTGGGCGCAGGCCATCTCGTCGACGACGGCTACGAGACGCGCTACGAGGTCGAGGACGACTTCCAGACCGCGCCGCCGGGTCCGACCCTGCACCCGGCGATCGCGCGCTTCGCGCTGGAGCGCTACGCGTGCGTCGTCGCACCCGACGAGCGGCTCGCGCTGTGGCGCGCGGCGCAGCGGCCGCTGACCTCCCGGAAGGTGGCGATGGTCGCATGAGCAGACGGTGGTTCGTGTCCTCCGTCGGCGTCGGCGCCGCCGCCGAGGCGACGGAGGTCAGCGAGGGCCGGCCCGCGCTCCGGCGCACGCTGCGCGTGACGCGCGCGCTCGGCGCTGCCGTCGACCTCGACTTCCCCGTCAGAGGCCCGCTGATCAGACTGCTGGGCCCAGGGGACGTCCGCGGCTTCGAGCGCTCGCCGGTCGTGCGCGAGGAGCCGCCGGGCGGACAGGCGAACGCCTCGGCGGAGAACCTCGCCTGCGTCGAGCTGGCGGACGCGAGCCTGCCGTGGCAGCTCTCGCGCCCTTCGCCCGACGGGCGCTCGCTGCCGTGGCTGGTGCTGCTCGTGCTGCGCGAGGACGAGGGGCGCGTCGTCCCCGGCGACCCGCCGACCATCGACGTGCCCGGCGCGGCGCTGCCGAACCTGGCCGACTCGTGGGCGTGGGCGCACGTCGAGGCGCGCACGGCCGACAACGCGGCGAGCCCCGACGAGGACGTCGTGCGCGACGTGCGCGACGGCTCGCAGACCGTCGTCGCCCGCCTGCTGTGCCCACGCCGCCTCGCGCCCGACAGCGGCTGGATCGCCTGCGTCGTGCCATCGACGAAGGCCGGCGTCGCCGCCGGACTCGGCAGAGCGCTCGAGAGAGGGCGCCCGTTCGAGCAGGCCTGGAGCGCCGGACAGGCGAGAGCCGTGAAGCTGCCGGTCTACCACTGGTGGAGCTTCCGCACCGGTCCGGCCGGCTCGTTCGAGCAGCTCGCGCGGCTCGTGAACCCGGTGCGCGCCGCGGCGCTGCCGGGCTTCGGCGCGCGCACGGTCTCCGTGCGCCAGCCGTGGCCGCACGAGAGACCTCCCGCCGAGCCGGCGTCGGTGACGCTCTCGATCCAGGGCGCACTGCGCGTGCCGGGGACCGAGGTCGCGGACGAGACGTGGAGCGACGGCGCCCTGCAGCAGGGCTTCGTGAGACGGCTGCGCGAGCGGCTCGACGCGCCCGCCGAGCGCTTCGGCGCCGTCAGACCCGAGGCCGACCCGGCGGACCTCGCGCTCGCGCCGCCGCTCTACGGCTCGCACTTCGCCGGCGTGCAGCGCGTCCCGCAGGACGGCTGGGTCGCGACGCTCAACCTGCAGGTGCGCCACCGCATCGCGGCCGCGCTCGGGACCCGCTACGTCCAGCAGGAGCAGGAGTTCCTGATGGCGCGCGCGTGGGAGCAGCTCGGCGCGATCCGCGAGGCAAACCGGCTCCTGACGGTCGGCGAGCTGTCGACCGAGACGGCGCAGCTGGCGCAGGACAAGCACCTGCCCGGCATGGAGGCGAGCGAGGTCGCGCAGCTGGCGGCGCCGATCGACGAGGACGTGCAGATGCCGGTCGTCGGCACGCTCGCGCGCGCGTTCGCACAGTCGGGCGTGCCCGGCGGCGCCGCCTGGCCCGCCTTCCGCCGGCTCTCGCGCCCCGGCGGCGGGCTCGCGCGACGGGCTGAGCGGGTGCAGGCCGTGCTCGGCGAGGGGATGCCGCAGCAGGCGTCGGTGATCGCGGAGGGCCTCGGCGGCGGCCGGCGACTGCTGCCGGAGGCGGTCGACGCGGTGACGGCGCAGACCGAGGACCAGCGGCCGCTGTTCGTCGGCGCCGACGTCGCGTCGCTGAGCTCCTCGCAGGCGCTGCTCGGGCTGCTGGCCGGGCAGCAGACGCTGCTCGCCGACCACGGCGACGAGATGAGAGCCCGGCTTACGGCGCTGACCGGCGCGGCCACGCTGACGATGGGCTCGACCGCGGTGACGACCGGCGCGCCCTCGCCGCGCCGCCTGCGCAGCCTGCGCCGCGTGGCGAACGCGCAGCCGCTCGTGGCGCTGCCGGCGTTCGGGGCGGCGCTGTCGGTCGACGTGGGAGAGGTCAAGCAGGCGGTCGTGAGCGGCCTGCGGCCGCTGCGCCAGCAGCTCACGCGCGTGCAGACGCGGATCGCGGCGACCGACGTCGAGCAGCGCGACAGCGGCGACGCGCGACCGCTGCGGCGCATCATGGAGCACCCGCGCTTCGGGATGCCGATCGCGGCCGAGCTGCTGAGACGCTGGCCCGAGTGGGCGGTGCCGGGGATCTCCGGCTTCCCCGCGAACAGCGCGACGCTGCTGGAGACGAACTCGCCGTTTGTCGAGGCGCTGCTCGTCGGCCTCAACCAGGAGACGAACCGCGAGCTGCTGTGGCGCGAGTTCCCGACCGACCAGCGCGGCAGCTGCTTCACGCGCTTCTGGCCGTCCGAGGTCGACGACCCCGACGTGGACGAGATCGCGCGCTGGTCGCTCGACGCCCCGCTCGGCGCGCACGACGAGACCGGCGGCCGCGACCCGCTCGTGCTGCTCGTGCGCGCCGAGGTGCTGCGGCGCTTCCCCGGCACGACGATGCACGCCGCCAAGTCGGTGGACGGCTTCCTGCCGCCTCCGGGCGACCAGTGGAGAGACCCGCGCTTCGTGCTCGCGGTGGACGAGCAGACGAGCCTGTACGCGTTCGAGATCGACGAGCAGCAGGCGCGCGGCGAGCGCTGGCTGTTCGTGCTGCGCGAGCCGATGCGCGGCGTGCAGTTCGGCTACGACGGCGGCGCCGCCGCGTCGCCGCTGACGAGATGGGCCGACCTGACGTGGGAGCAGGTGCCGTGCGACGCGCGCGGCTTCGTGCTGCCGAGCGCCGGCGACGCGCCGCAACTGAGCGGAGCGCCAGCCGGGCCCGACCCACCGGTGTGGGGCCGCGACGCGGCCGACATGGCGCGGATCGCCTTCAACCAGCCGTTCCAGGTCGCCTTCTCCCCCAACCGCATGCTCGGGCCGAGATGAGCGACGTGTTCGCACTGCGCCGCGAGGCGGACGAGCTGCGGCTCGCGCTCGAGACCGCGGCCGCCGACGTCGACCGCCAGGAGGTCGCCCTGCAGCAGTTGCGCCGGCAGATCGCCGACGGCACCTTCGAAGGCGTCCACGGCCACACGCCCGAAGACTGGCTGGACATCAGAGAGAGAGCGCAGAGCGGACGGCGCGAGGCGATGCTGGAAACGGCCCGCCAGCTCGACGCGCTGAACGTGCAACTGCGGCGCGCGCTCAGAGCGCAGCCGCCGCTGTTCGCGGCGCGCAACGACGAGCCGATCGCGTTGCTGCCGGTGCGGCTCGAGACGCGCTTCGCCGACGCGCGCACGATCCAAGTGCGCGTCTACCCCGACGACCTGCACATCGACGCCTTCGAGCCGCGCCTCACGCGCGCCGAGCTGCGCGCCGCGCGCGCCTACTGGAGAAGACCGGGCGAGGCCGCCTGGCAGCAGTTGCTGAGCCGCCTCAGTCCGGCCCGCGCCGCCTGGGCGACGCGCCTCGCGCGACCCGGCGCGCCGGACCCGCCGCTGCGCAGAGCCGGGCAGCGGCGCGCGCCGCAGATCACGACGCTGCCGACGCGCTGGCGCTTCGTCGGCCTCGTCGGCGGCGAGACCGTGGTCGACAGACGCGGCCGGGAGATCCCGAACCCGCTGCCGCTTGGCGTGCTGCTGAGAGACCCGCCGGGCGCCGACCGCAGACACGCCACGTGGCTGTTCGACTTCAGAGCCGCGGTGCAGGTCGGGATGGCGGCCGTGCTGCGCCTGCCGGACGGCGTCGAGCACCTCGACGAGCTGCTGGTCGTGGGCGTGCAGCGCAGCAGCGCAGAGGTCGCCTCGCAGCGCCTGCGCGACACGCTGCGCGGCCACGCGTTCGGCGCCGGGCTCGGCTTCCTGAAGCCCGGCACGCCGACCAACAACACGCCGCAGAGCCGCTCGGGCTGGTCCTCGCGCCCGCAGCCGCAGCCGCCCGCGCGCAGAAGACCGCGGCTCGCGCCGGGCACGGACGCGGCGCGACTGGCGTCGGCGCTCGGCCTGCCGGAGGCCGCCTTCCTGGCCGAGTGCCAGGGCGCCGGCGAGACGACCGAGCAGGCGCTCGCCGGGCTGACGCTGCTGAGCTGGGGCGCGCTCGGGCAGGCGGTCGTCGAGGGCGCGCAGGGCAGCGACCTCGTGACCGGCGAGTTCGAAGAAGCCGACATGCGCATGTGGCGCGACGTGCGCGACCACCTGATCGCGTACGTGCGCAGCCGCGGGCCGCTGCCGACGCTGCGCGTCGGGCGCCAGCCGTACGGGATCCTGCCGGCGACGAGCCTCGACGAGTGGGAGGCGCGCCGCGTGCAGGGCGCGTCCGGGCCGATCGCCGACTGGCTGCTGCGTCTGCGCCACCACTGGCGCGCGGCGCTCGCGCCCGGCTGGATCCCGCGCGTGACAGACGGCGCGGGCGCCGACCACGTCGCGGTCGACGTGCTGTCGCGGCTGCCGACGCCGATCGACGTCGCCGTGCGCCGCATGCTGTCCCCGCGCGCCGCGAGAGAGCAGTTCGGCCCCAGATCGCCCGGTCCGGCGGTGGCGGTCAGCGGGATCGCGCCGGGGGCGAACGCGCGCTGGACGGTGCCGACGGAGCAGCTCAGCCTCCTGTCGCTCGTCGGCGACGCGACGCAGCCGGACTACGGGCAGGTGATGCCGCGGCTCGACCCCGACCCCGAGGTCTTCACGGACGTGCTGAGCGCGAGCCGCGAGCTGTGGCGCGACGCGCTCGCCGTCGTCGGCGGCAGACTCTCGCCCGCCGACTACCGGCGGCGCTGGCCGATCGACATCCTCAGAGATCCGATGACGAAGGGCCGCCGCGACACGCTCGCCGGGATCCTGCGCGACAGACCGTACCCGGGGCTCGTGCCGGCGATGCTGCACCCGGACAACTGGATTTTCTGGCCGACCGACGAATCCGACCCGCTGCGCGCGGCGCTGCAGCTGCCGCAGTCGGTCGACAGCATCGTCACCGGCCAGGAAGTGGAAGTCGCGCGCCCCGCCGCGAGACGCGGGATGCGCAGAGCGCGCGCGGTGATCGACGCGCTCGCCGCGCTCGAGGCGACGCCGGCCGAGCGGCGGCTGCCGCTCGCGCTCGAGGTGCTCGACGTCTACTCGCACCGCCTCGACGCCTGGATCACCTCGCTGGCGACGCGGCGGCTGCTGGCGATGCGCGAGCGCAGAACCGCGACGCGCACGCGCGTCGGCGGCTACGGCTGGGTCGAGAACCTGCGCCGCGACGTCGACGGGCGCGACGTCGACGGCTTCGTGCACGCGCCCTCGCTGCACCACGCCGCGACCGCCGCCGTGCTGCGCTCCGGCTTCCGCTCCAACCCCGACGACACGTCGCTGGCGGTGAACCTCAACTCGCGGCGCGCGCGCGTCGCGCGCTGGCTGCTGGGCGGCGTGCGGCGCGGGCAGGAGCTGGGCGCGCTGCTCGGCTACCGCTTCGAGCGGGCGCTGCACGACGCGGGGCTCGACGAGCTGGTCGACGACTTCCGTGACCGCTACCCGGCGCCGGTCGCGCCCGAGCCACCGCAGCCGCCGCCGGCGGGCACGCCGCCGAACCAATGGGAGCGCAGCGCGGAGGCGATCGCGGCGCGCAACGTGGTCGACGGGATGAAGCTGGCGCGCGACGCCCCGACGGCGCGGGGCGTGTCCACCGCCGCCGCGCCGTTCGTCGACGACGTCGTCGACGCGCTCGACGCGGTCGGCGACCTGCTGCTGGCTGAGAGCGTGCACCAGCTCGTGGGCGGCAACCCGCTGCGCGCGGGGCTCGCGGCCGACACGCTCGGCCGCGGCGAGGATGTGCCCGACCGCTTCGACGTGCTGCGCACGCCGCACCGCGCCCGCGCCATCACACACCGCGTCGCCGCGCTGCTGCCGGACGCGCCGGCGCGTCCGCCCGGCTGGGCGGACGACGCGCTCGCGAGACTCGACCCGCGCGTCGAGGCGTGGGTCGCCGACGCGCTCGGCCCGGCAGCCGAACGGCGCCTGGAGGGCATGCTGCGGATACCGGTCGCCCCCGGCGAGAACGACACCCCGCCGGCCGACGGCGCAGCCCCGTCCGTCATCACGCGCGAGTTCGCGCGCGGCGCCGACGAGCTCGGCCTCGGCGCGCTGAGCACCGCGCTGCTCGCCTCCGGCGCCGACCGGACGCGGCTGGCCGCGCGCATCCGCGAGCTCGAGGGCGCGCCGGCCGACGCGACGGTCAGCTTCGACGGGCTCGCGTGGCGCGAGCTGCGCGGCGTCGCCACGCGCGTGCGCTCGCTGCTTGCGGCCGCGCAGCCGCTGCTGCCGGCGCACGTCGCCGCCGGTGAGCGGGCCGAGCAGGTCGTGCCCGAGCTCGGCGAGCTGCGCAGACGCGTGCTCGCGTTCGCCGCCACGCTGCCCGGTCGCGGAGATCCCGACAGCGCAGCCGGCCGCCTGCGCGCGCTCGCGAGAAACGGCAGAAGAGCACTCGACGAGACGTGGCTGCGAGCCGTCAACGCGGCGCTCGCGGAGGCGCTCGGCGCGAGCGTGCCGGTCGCGCCGCTGCTGCGCGGCGCGAGACTCGGTCCGCGTCCACCGCTCGGGCCGCGCAGACCTGCGGCCAGACCAGCGGCGCCGACCGACGCCGAGCTGGCCGACTGGGCGCGCCGCGTCGGCGCAGTGCGCTCGACGGTTCGCAGATGGCACGAGCTGACGTTGCTGACGGCCGCGAGCAGCGGGCGCCCGTGCCCGCTCGGCGCCTCGCAGTCGCCGCGCCGGAGTGCCGCCGACCCGTGGATCGCCGGCCCCTTCGATCCCCTGCACCGGCCGATGGCGCGTCAGCACCTGCTGTGGCACGCGCCCGTGCCGCTGGCTGCCGGCGGACCGCTGGCGGGGCTCGTGCTCGACGAGTGGGTCGAGCTGCTGCCCGGCTCCGACGCGCTCGCGGAGACGAAGCGCGAGGGCAGAACGCCCGTCCCGCCGGAGTCCGAGCTGACGGGCCTGACGTTCCACTTCGACCGTCCCGACGCGAAGGCGCCGCAGGCGATCCTGCTGGCGGTGCCGCCGAACCCGAAGCGCGGCTGGACCGAGGACGGGCTTGCGCTCGTCGTGCGCGACACGCTGGAGCTGGCGAAGCTGCGCGCCGTCGACCTCGGGGACCTGCCGCTGCTCGACGACGTGCTGCCGGCGGTGGCGCCCCAGCTGCAGTCCCCACTTGGCGGCGTCGCCCACGACTGGTGGTCCGGAGAGGACCAGGAGGGCTGAGCCATGCCGGGTCCGTTCAACCTCGACGACCGCTTCCGCCTGGAGCCGCTGCACCGCGCCGCCGACGTCTCGATCGGCCTCACGGCGCGCGTGCACGACCCGGCGTGGGCGCTGATGCGCCAGTGGCAGCTCGGCGAGTTCGCGGGCCAGGACGCCGGCTCGCCGGTGCTGGTGAGACTGGCGGGCGAGAGCACGCTGATCTCACATTGGAGACCCGCGCTGGAGGGTGCGCCGCCGGCGTGGATCCCCTATCACCCGAGCGAGGGGCCGCTCGACGCGTTGATCGAGGCCGAGGAGCGGATCGCGCCGGACCTGCGCGAGCGCGTCGAGGGCGGCGCCCACTTCGTGCGACTCTTGACGCAGGACGAACAGGCGGCGCGGCTGCCGGACCTGCTCGCGGCGTGCGGCTTCCGCCCGGAGGAGCTGGTCGACCGCGAGCGCGGCCCGGCCGAGCCGGCCGACGACGCGCCCGCCGATGACGAGCTCGACCTCGTCGCGCTGCTGGGGACGAAGGTCCCCGATGCGCAGCGGCTGACGGACGCGATCGACGCCGGCACGCCGGCGGTCGCCGGCCTCGGCGAGGTGGCGTCCGAATGGCGCGCGTGGTGGTCGCGGCTGCACCCCGACCCGGGGCCGGACGTGTTCGACGAGCAGCGCAACGAGCACCGCGCGGCCTTCTCCGTCGCCGGCCGCGTGCTCGTCGCCGACGAGTACCTCGGCGACGGGCTCGACTGGTTCGCGGTCGACGTCGACCCGGCCGACAGACCGGCGCCGCGCGGCCGCACGCACCGCTTCAGACGCGAGGCGCTCGCCTCGCCGGTGCGCTTCGGCGGCCTCCCGGCGGACCGCTTCTGGGAGATGGAGGACGCGCAGGTCGACCTCGGCTCGACCGACGTCAGCACGCTCGACACCGGCCGCCTGCTGCTGATCGCGTTCGCCGAGGTGTACGGCAACGACTGGTTCCTGCTGCCGCTGGAGGTGCCGGCCGGCTCGCTGACGGCGATCGAGCAGCTGACGGTGACCGACACGTTCGGCCAGACGCGCACGCTCGAGCGGGCCGGGGCCAGCGACGAGGCCTGGAGCCTCTTCACGCTGCACGGCGCGGACGACGGCCTGCTCGTGATGCCCTCCGAGCGTGGGACGACCGGCGCGACGCTGGAGCGGGTGGCGCTTGCGCGCGACGAGCTCGCGAACGTGGCGTGGGCGATCGAGGGCGAGTACACGGACGAGCGCGGGCGCTTGATCAGCCGGCGCGACCGCTGGCCCGCGATCGCGCCCGAGCCGGAGCCGCCGGGCGAGCTGCCGGCGTACGCCGTGCAGACGGTCGTGCCCGACTACTGGCTGCCGCTCGTGCCGCACATGGTGAGACCGGGCGCGATCCGCTTCGCGCTCGTGCCACTGGAGCAGCCGGGGATCGACTCAGCGCCGAGAGGGCGACTGCTGCGCCCGGGGGCCTGGCTGCACGAGGAGGAGGTCCCACGCGAGGGCGCGCTCGTCACGCGCCGGCCGGTGCTCGCCCGCTGGTTCGACGGCTCCCTGCACGCGTGGACGCGACGCGAGAAGAACCCCGGCGGCGGCGAGGGCTCAAGCGGCCTCGCGTTCGACATCGTGCGCCCGTCCGAGCCGTGGCCGTGAGCGCGCGCGGAGCGGTCGGCCGACGAGCACCCATCACCACATGGCAACGATCGGCCTCTGCTGATTTCTCTCCGGCATCACGGGCAATCCGGCATGTCGATGGATGCGCCGGCTGAAGATCCAGCAGCACCGAGCGCGCTCGAGAGACGCGAAGTCTGCTCGGTCAGCAGTGCGGCAAGAGCATCGCGCCGTTCCTCCTCGAAGCGCACCGTGGGGATCGTCAGCGACAGGCTTCCGATGACGCCTCGCGCGGTGAAGATGGGACTGGCGAGACCGACGCTGTGGGGAATCTTCTCGCCACGGGTGAAGTCCCATCCGCGCGCACGGATCGCGGCCAGATCCGCCTCGAAGGCCTTGCGCTTGGGTGGAGCGATGCCCAGCACCGGTGAGGGATCTGCGTGCTGCAATGTCGCGGCGATCTCGTGCTCGCCGAGATAGGCGACGATCACGCGGCCCGAGCAGCCCCAGACCAGTTCGAGTGGCACCTGCATCGGGATCGCAAATCGCAGCGCATGCGTCGACTCAACCTGCGCGGCGAACATCATCTTGCGCGACTCGGGCAGGTGCAGACCGAGCAGGCACGACTCGTTGACCTCGTCGACAAGCGCAGTCATCAACGGCCGGGCCGTCTCGGCGACTGGTTGCTTCGCCACCACGAGCGCACCGAGGCGGTAGTACTCGATCCCCGGCCGGTAGCGACGATCGACCGGGTGGAGGTCGACCATCGCGTGCTCGCGCAGCAGTTGCAGCAGCCGATGCGCGGTGCTCGTCGGCAATCCCACAGCGCTGGCCAGCTCGGTCGCGGACAGCGGCTGGTCGGCCTCCGCGACCGCCCGGAGCAGGTGCAGCGCACGCGCCACCGGACCGAGTGCGTCCTGTCTCGTCATTCTCGCCTCCCATTCAATGGGATATCATCCCGATAAACGGGAACCCTAGAGGAATCCGACCGCCCGTCAAGGACGCCGGCATGGCCCGGCCTCGAACGCTGAGGAGCACGATGTCCGTTGAGAACGAAGCCCTGACCCGCTACGAGCGCGGCGCCGCCGTGCAGGACCAGCTCGATCCCGACATCCGGCGCCGCGTCACCGAAAGCCTTGCGGACCTCGCTCCCGACTTCGCGCGCATCACCGTCGAATTCCCTTTCGGCGACATCTACTCGCGCCCGGGGCTCGACCTCCGCTCACGCCAAATCGCCACCATCGCGGCGCTCTGCGCCATGGGCGGCTGCGACCAGCAGCTCGCAGTGCACTGCGGCTTCGCCCGCAACATCGGCATGACCCGCGACGAGCTGGTCGAGATCGTGATGCAGATGGCCGTCTACGCCGGCTGGCCACGCGCGATGAACGGCCTGACCGTCGTGCGCGAGGCATTCGCGGACGAGGCCTAGCCGCACGTCAGCGCGCCCGCATCCACCCCAGAACGACAAGGGCCCCGCCAACGCGGGGCCCTTGTTCATGGCGGGGGCGCGTCTTGGAGCGCCTCCCGCCCATAGCCCACGGCGTCAGCCGGCGACCCCTTCGCGCAAGGAGGTATCGAGCGGCCCGCTGCTGAGCGGGAAGTAGACCGGATCGCCCCCCAGCTCCTGGTTGAGCAGGCCCTTCAACCAGGCGCCCGTCGGCGAGGTCGTGTCGGGCTGCGGGGTGCCGAAGAAGTCGCGGCAGTTGCGCCGGAGCAGCAACCGGCCCCGACCGTGATAGTCGGGCCGCCGGTGCATGGTGCGGAAGTTCTCGACCACGAGGAAGTCGCCGGCGTCCCAGTCGATGGCGACCTCGTGCCGCACGACGATCTCCCGCACATGCGAGAGCAGCGCATCCGGCACGGGCGAGCCGTCCGCGAGGCTCATTCCGTACCACTTGGGGAAGTTGGCGGCATGGAGGGCGGAGTTGGCGAAGCTCTCCTCGCCGGACAGCGTGCGCGTCACTATCGGCACCTCGTACGTCACGTACAGCGCACCGTCCGGCAGGAACTCGAATGTCAGGTCGGGAATCGCCTCGAGCGTCGCCTCGAGTTGCGCGCGCGCATCGCTGCCGAGCGGCCCTTCCCACGCCGCGGAGGACCACAGGCGCCCGAAGCGCAGGCGGTGATCGCGGCAAAACTGCTGCCACTCGTCGCTCATGTCGGCGAAGGTCTTGACGGCATCGGTGACGATCGTCGCCGCCCCCCCGCCCACCTCACCGGGGTTGACGCAGAGGAGCCAGAGCACGTCCGGCCGATACGGGGTGTAGGCGTCCTCCGCGTGGTACTCGAGCGTCATGCCCCCGGGCTTGTTTTCGATCGCGCCGATGGGGTCGCATGCTCCAAGCGAGTCGCTGAACGTCTCGAACTCGCTCGGGCTGGCGTTGAATCCCTTGAAGCGGACCCAGCCGTACTGAGCGATGAGCTCTCTCACATGCGCGAGATCGCACTCGTCGAGCGAACCGGCATCGGCCGCACGCAATTCGTATCCGAGCTGAGCGGTCATTCCATCTCCTCGTTTTCGTTGATGGTGCGTTGGTTGGAGGCCTGGTCGCGGGCCGCGGTCATGCGCACCGCCCACGGGGTCGCAGCCCAGATCGCTGCGCCGGCAAGCAGGAACACGAGCCCCAGCAGCGCCCACCCCGGCGCGCCGAGACCGACGCAGAGCGTCGTCGCCAGCAGCGGGCCGACGAGCAGCCCGAGCTGGTGGCCGAACACGAACATGCTCTGGTACCGGCCCTGGGCGCGGGGGTCGGCCAGCTCGTAGGAGTACGTCCACTCCCCCGCCGAGGTCAGCATCTCGCCCGCCGTCAGGAGGACGACGGCTCCGGCAAGCGCGACGGCCGCAGCCAGCGCCGCGTCCGCAGGGGAGAGCGCGATCGCCAGGCACGACAACGCCAGGCAGGCGCCGCCGCCGGCTGTGACGCGGCGCGCGCTCGACAGCGTCGTCGCGCTGCGCGCGACCCGCACCTGGAGCGCCACGACGAGCACGGTGTTCGCGATGAGGGACATCGAGGCGGCGCTGCGGGGCAAGGGGACGCTCGTCACGATCCACAGCGGAATCCCGACCGCGAGCACGCTGTTGCGGGAGAACAGCAGCCCGAACAGCAGCGCCATCGTCACGTACGGAAGGTCGCGGACGAGCAGCGTCGTGCGACGCGGGGCGAGCGGCGCCGCTGCGCTCCCGCCGCCCGGTGCGCCGACGAGCCGGATGCACAGCGTGGCCACGCCGACGCCGGCGGCGGTCGCGAGAAAGAGCGCGACGTACCAACCGCGGCTGCCGGTTGCGAGCGGCACGACGGCGAGCAGCGCTCCGATCGGCAGCCCGACGTTGATGAGGGTTCGCTCGAAGGCGCTGTAGCGCAGCCAGAGGGGCCGATCGAAGAGCGTGGTCGCCAGGGCGCGCAGCGACACCGTCATGCTCAGCAAGGCGATCGTCGCCGCGGCCTCGACCAGCACGAGCGCCGCAAGCGAGTCGACGAGCACATACGCCGAGATCGCGAGCGCGGCGGCGGCGCCGGCCGCGACAGCCGTGGCCTGGTGTCCGCGCCGGTCGGCCCAGGCGCCCGCCAAGGGAACGGCGACCAGGCCGGCGCTCGAGGCGAGGAAGAGACCGAGGCCGATCTGCTCCGCTCGCAGTCCCGCCACCTCGTAGAGGTAGACCGTCTCACCCGCGATGAGCGCGCCGACCTCGATCGAGACGAGCAGCTGCGCGACGAGCAGGAGGCGACCGCGACCGAACTCCGGCAGCAGGAGGCCGGCCATTCGCGGCGCGCGGCGCTGTCGCGCGAGTGCCTTCGGCATGCAGGCGCAGGCGGCGATCACGCGGATCGAGCCCAGCCCAGCGACGACCACCAGCTCGTGCGGCACAGCGCCCCGTCCCAGCTGAACGAGAAGTGGACGTGGTCGACGTGGGGATCCGGGCCGCGATACGGGCGCCAGCCCTCGTCGGCCGCATAGGCCCCCCAGATCCGGTGGTCCCAGATCATGTACATCACGCCCCAGCGTCGTGCCGCCGCGTGCTGGTTGCCCTGCTCGTCCGGAGCCAGCAGCCAGTCGAGCAGTTCGTCGGCGACCTCGGGGTGGTCCGCGGCCGAGACGCGCCAGTCCCAGGCCCGGCCCTCCTTGTGCTCGCTGCGTGGCCCCGAGGCGCACGGCCGGCGGATGCCCCCGCCCGACGTCATCGGGTACGCCGTCAGCACCATCTCCTGGAAGGCGAGCACGCCCGGCTTCGGCTCGGGGCAGCAGAACGTCTGCTCGTCGCAGCTGGCGTAGTCGTCGATCGCGGCGTCGAACTCGGAGAGCGACGGCAGCGTGCCGAGGACACCGGAATGTCCACGTTCACTGTGAGAATTCACTTTGCTCCAATTGCGTTGATTGGCTCTGCTGGCAGGCACCAGCCGAGCGCCACCGGGTCGTAGCGCTGCTCGACGTAGACCTGGTGCCACAGCGCGAAGCAGATCAGGACCCAGATCCGCCGGAAGCTGAAGCGCTCGCCGGCTCGGTAGCGTGCGAGCAGGTCGAGCGCCGCGCGCCGGTCGACGTACTCGTCGATCTCAGCCTCGCCGAGCAGCTTGCGACTGAACTCATAGAGCTCGTCGCGCAGCCAGATCGCGAGCGGGATCGGGAAGCCGAGCTTCTCGCGGTTGACGACCGACGCCGGCAGGACCTCTGCGAGTGCCTGTCGCAGCGCGACCTTCGTCGTCCCCTTCGCGATCTTCTCGGAGCGGGCGAGCTCGCTCGCGACCTCCATCACCTCGCGATCGAGGTAGGGCACGCGCAGCTCAAGCCCGTGTGCCATCGACATGCGGTCGACGCTCGCCAGGATGTCGTCCACGAGCCAGAAGTTGAGGTCGACCAGCTGCATCGTCGCGAGGTCGTCGAGCCTGTCGCGGCGGGCCTGGCGGTGGACCGCGTCCGTGACGTCGTAGACGCTCCCGCGTCCGCCTCGCGTCAGGCGATCGACCTGTGCGTCGATGAAGACGTGGTCGAGCGAGACGTAGCTGCGGTCCAGCGGCTTCGTCGCGTAGCGGACGCTCTCGCGGTAACGGATGTGCTCGGGGAGCATCCGCGCGGCGGCGTCGGCTGCCGCACGCGCGGGGCCGGGGAGCCGCCGGAAGGCGCGCACCCACGGCGGCAGGTTGTACGTGTCGTACCCGGCGAACAGCTCGTCGGCCCCCTCGCCGCACAGCACGACCTTGACCGCCTTGCTGGCCTCCCGGGCGAGGAACCAGTAGCCGGTCGCCGAGGGGCTCGCGAGCGGATCGTCGAAGTGCCAGACGATGCGCGGCAGCTCCGCCGCGAGCTCCTCGGCCGTGATCAGCCGGCTCGTCGAGGACAGCCCGAGCGCGGCGGCGGTCTCCTGCGCGCGATCGATCTCGTTGTAGCCCTTGTGGTCGAAGCCGACCGTGAAGGTCTTGAGATCCGGCTGCTGCGTGGCCGCCAGCGCGCACACCGCCGCCGAGTCGATCCCGCCCGACAGGAAGGCTCCGACCGGAACGTCGCTGCGCAGATGCGCCTCGACCGACCCGCGCAGCGCCTCCAGCACGCGCTCGGCGGTGTCCGCCTGCGGCCGGGCGCGTGGACGCAGCCTCGGCTGCCAGAAGCGGCGCAGCTCGGGCGGCTCGCCGGGACGCGCCACGAGCAGGTGCCCCGGCTGCAGCTGACGGATGTCGGCGTCCATCGTCCGAGGACCCGGCACGACGCGCATCGCGAGGTAGCTGCGCACGATCTCGTGATCGAGCGTCGCGTGTGACCGAGGCTCCACGAGCGCCTTCTTCTCGGAGGCGAAGCGCAGCTCGCCGTCCGCCCACGCGTAGTAGAACGGCTTGATCCCGAACGGATCCCGCGCCGCGACCAGCTCTCGCCGCTCACGGTCCCAGACCGCGAACGCGTACATGCCTCGTAAGGCGTGCACGACGTCCGGTCCCTGGCGGATGAACGCCTCCAGCAGCACCTCGGTGTCGCTGTCAGTCCGCAGCCGCACGCCAGCGCAGCGGAGTTCCTCGGCCAGCTCGCGGTAGTTGTAGATCTCGCCGTTGAAGACGATCGCGTAGCGGCCGTCGCCGGCGATCATCGGCTGATCGCCGGCCGGGGTCGGGTCGACGATCGCGAGGCGTCGGAACTCGAGCGAGATCCAGTCGTCGGCGTAGGCGCCGTGGCCGTCGGGGCCGCGGTGGGCGAGGAGCGACGAGGCCGGCGCGCGGGCCTCGCCCGCCTCGCCGCCGGCGCTGAGCGAGCCGGTCAGTCCGCACACGATGCGTGCGGGCGATGCCCCGTCGTCAGATGGAGCCGGAGGTCGCTCGCCGACCGCGCGAGCACCGACCCCCACGCGGCGTACGCCTCGCGGTCGAGCAGATGCTCTTCGCCGGAAACCTCCCGGTGCTCGAGCAGGAACCGAAGCTCGGCATGATCGTCGGACCACGACCAGCCGTTGAAGAACTCGGTGCCGGGGAAGCGACACTTGTAGAGGTGCTCGCGGCGATAGACGTTCCCCAAGTACGCGAACCGGCATCCCGCTCGTCGCGCCGTCTCGATGACCTTGGCGACCATGAAGCGGCCGATGCTGCGGTCCAGGTAAGCCGTGGCGTAGATCGAGGTTCCCCACAGGGCGGCCTCCGGCTCGAGGTACAGCGTGGCCAGGCCGACTCGGCGCTCGGCACGCCGGTCCACGAAGACCAGCACGTCGGTGGTGCCCGCCGCACGCAGCCGGCTCGCGAAGGCCTCCACGGACGGCGGCGCGCTGCGGCGCTCGGCCATGTAAGAGCGGAACAGCGCACGCCACTCGTCATCGAAGGCGAAGTGCGCAGCCGGTGCCAACTCCGCGTCGATGCCATGGCACTTGCGCTGGACCCGGCGAGTGCGCGCGTCGTCGCCGTAGCGGGAGAGATCCACGCGGACGCTGCGTGAGAGGTAGAACCGCCCGAGCTCGGGCGTACGCGGCAGGAAGCCCGCGGCGAACGCGTCCGACGGACGCTCTCCCGCTTCGAGATATGCAAGCACCTGATAGGGCGAGAGATAGCGAGCCTCGTCCGACCGGCACTCAGAAAAGACGACCCTCATGCGGCGATCACGACGCCCCCAGGGAGCAGCGACGAGCGGTCGGATTCCACGGCGCAAACGTATGCATGAGCGGCGGGAATACTAAGAGCGCTCACGCGCCAAGAGAATTAGTTTGTTCTAATCGAAACTCTGTTCACCATGTGTCACCGAGCCCCGGGAGCAGACGGTCGTTTCTCACCTTGCCGCCCCGACAGGCGGTTCCGCGGAGCACCGTCGGGCAGAGCAATGTGGGCGCCGGCGGATTGCGCCGAACAGATCCGGCAGCTGCAATTCCCGACACGCCAAGGGATCGCGCCGCGGCCGACCGAAGGCTCGACCAGGAGGACGCGGCGGTGACTATATGGAGAGTCGTCTTCGTCGCTCTGGGCAGCGGCCAGAACCCGCCCGAAGAGATCGTCCCGGCCTGCCCGGTTGGCTACACCAAAGTAGTCGCCCGTAAGTAGCGCGGTCCACCGGCCCCGCATACGGTGCATCGCGTTGGGAGGAGAGCTTGTGGGCGGGGCGGGAGCGGAGCTGAGCAGCGCGGCGCGCCGCCCGGGCCGACCGGCGCGCCCCGGCTCGCATCGCTGCTTTGATGGCGCGCATGCGACGGCTCGCGCTGCTCGCGGCCGTCATCGCGGCCGCGTTCGCTCCCTCGGCGTCGAGCGCAGCCTGGACCGAGACGGCGACCTACGACGTGCCCGGCGGCGGCATCGCCGACTGCCTCCGCGCGGCCGGCACGGACCGGCTCGCGCTGCTCGGTTCGCTGGAGCGCATCAGCACGCCGATTAACCTGCTGGAGCTGAAGGGCGGCCACGTCGCTCCGGTCGCGACGAGCACGCTCGGCTGGCTCCCCGACTGCCCCGAGATCGCGACCGCCGACGGGGCGCCGCCGCTGGCCGCCGGCATCGTGCTGCTGCCGCACGGCAGAGGACACTTCGGCACGGCGCTGCGCGTCGCGACGTTTGGTGAGGTGCCGCAGACGCTGCGGCCGGCGGGTGGAACGCCGTCGGTCGCGACCGCGCCCGGCGGCGCTGCGATCGTCGCATGGATCAAGCGCAGACCGATCCTGAACGGGAAGGCGCGCGTGATGGCCGCCATCCGCCCCTCGGCCGGCACGCCATTCGGCACACCCACCGCCGTCGACAGCAGACCAGCCGATCACGGCGATGTGGTCGCCGGGATCGACGCCGCCGGGCGCGCGGTCGTGGCCTGGCGCACGCGGTCGCCGCGCAACTTCTTGCAACAGGTCACCCACGTGGCCGCGGCGGATGCGGGCGGACGCTTCGAGCCGCCACGGACGCTCACACTCACGCGGGGATGGAGCCTCGCACTGGCCGTCGCCCCGGACGGACGAGCGCTGCTCGCCGCGGAGGGCCGCGACGGCCTGCACGCCTACGAGCGCCTGCCCAGCCAGGCGGACTTCACCCGCGTCCCGCTGCCGAGCGTGCCCTACGTGCAGGACCTGGCGGTGGCACTGAACGCCGACGGCGGCGCCGTGATCGCCTACCGAACCGACCCGTGGTCCACGGCCGCGCTCGTGCGGCCCGCAGGCGGCGCGTTCCGCGAGGGCGGCGACATCGCGGTCCGCCGCCTCGGCAACTTCAGACCGCTCGAGAGCGCGTTCGCGTCCCCCCTTGTGTCGTCCCTCGGCACGCACGCAGAGCCTCCAGACGACATGGCAGGGCAGGACCTCGCCGTGGCGCTCACGCCCAGCGGTCAGATGCTGATGACCTGGGTCCAGGACGAAGAGAGCAAGCGAGCGGCGTCCGCCTACGTCGCGCGGGGCACGCTGACGGACGGCTTCGGCGCACCGTCGCGCGTCGGCGGCGCCTGTCGCTCGGCGACGGCCGCGCGACCGCTGCACTTCGGCGACGACGTGCTCGGAGTGGCCTGGGCCGACGACGCTCGCGTCGAGACGAGGCAGGGCGGGCTGCGGCGACTCGGCGGCGGCCGCGCCCACGTCGCGCGCGACCTCGCTCCCGGCGGCCCGTCGGCGAGCGCACCCGCGGCGCCTCGCATGAGCGTCCGGCTCATGGGGCCGCCGGCGCTTCGCGCGACCGAGCCCCTGCGCGTACGGGTGCGCTGCGAGCGCCCGTGCGACGTGCGCGCGGTCGCCACGGCGCGCACGCTCCCGCAGCCTTGGTGGAGTGTCTTCGGCCGCCGCGGCGGCGCACGGCAAGTGCTCGACGCGTCTGACGCGCTGCACGCCGGCGGGGAGACGACGCTGCGCCTCGACCCCGGAAACGGATCGAACGCCGCCGGCGCCCGCGGCTTCCCCCGGACGCCGATCGTCGTGCTCGGGTGCACCCCGGGCAACGCAGTCGCGGAACGCATCGAGTTGCCGGCGCCGCGCGCGCTCCCGCCAGGCCGCATCCCCAGCATCACCGGCCTCGCGGCGAGACGCCGCGGAGACCTCGTACAAGCGACCTGGCGCACCACGGCCCCGGCGCGCCGCATGCACTTCACGGCCTACCTCCTGCTCGCAGGCGGCGTGCACAAACCGATCGTGGCCCGTGTCGCGGGACGCGGGAGAACGCGCTTCGCAGCGACACTGCACATGCCACACGGCCGCCAGGCGACGCGCATGGGCGTCGTGATGCGCGGGCCCGACCTGCGGCTCCCCGATCAAACCGTGGTCGACGTGCGCTGAGCACATCTACTCGACCCGCAGGCGCGCACTCGCCGCGTCCCGCGTCCACGAATCGCCGTCCCAGTGTGCGTCGCCGCCAATCCATGTGCACGAGTGTGGCGAGCACGCCGGCCGCACAGTTTGGTACTCCCGGCTGGTACTCCCGCCCGCAGCCCAAGTACACCGCACCGCCTCAGAACGACAAAAGCCCCGCACCAGCGGGGCCCTTGTTCATAGCGGGGGCGCGCTTGGTGGCTGGTGGTGACGGGGTGCGGCTGGCGTCGGCCGTGCGGCTCCCGGCGCCTCCCGCTCGGGTCCGGGCAGCCGCGTGAGCAGCCGATTCGCTCCGAGTGCGCGGCTGCGCTATCCTCCATGTACGTACATCAAGTCGTACAACACTCGGAGACCGTCATGAGCACCATCGGCGTGCGCGAGCTGGCCCGCAACGCCAGCGCGATCATCAACGAGCTGGACGAGACGAAAGAGCCCGCGATGATCACGCGGCGCGGTCGTCCGGTCGCCTACATGCTCCCCGTCGACTCTGCGCAGTTCGAGGACTTCGTGCTCGCCAACGCCCCCGAGTTCGTCAAGGGCATGGCCGCCGCCGACCGCGAGCTGGCGCGCGGCGAGACGACCTCGCTCGCCGAGGCCCGACGTCTGCTCGACGCTGACGCGGACTGACTTGCCCGCACCGCCGAGCGATGAACCACATCGAGCTGTCGAAGCGCGCCCTCAAGGACCTGCGCCGGATCGACCACGCCAACCGCCGGCGCCTACTGAACCTCCTCGAACAAGACCTCGCCGCCGAGCCCCAGCCGCCCAACCTCGACGTCAAGCCACTCGTCGGCCGAGCACCATGGCTGCGCCTACGCCGCGGCGACTACCGGATCCTGTACCGCCCGCTGACCGACGTCGAGCTGCAGACCCTCGGTGCGGCCGAGCCTGTCGGCTTCCTCATCGAGCGGATCATTGACCGCGGCGACCTCGAGCGCGCGACCTCGACGCTGCCCTCGTAGACGCGGGCGCCGAAGGGTGTCCCACCGTTCATTGCTAAAGGCGCGCGATCCAGAATTATGAGGCGTGACACTCGCCGAGAGGGCGACCGCTGTCGCAGGGGCAAGGGCATCTCCGGACAAGCCGGAAAGCTGGTCCGACGTGAACTCCTTGAGGAGCTGTTTGGGCAGATATCGAACCCGGAGTTCCTCGATGGCCTGAAGCGTCTGCGCAATCGCCTCGACCTCTGAGCTGCGGGCTACAGCTCGCCGATCTCCTCGTCCTCGAGGCGGCTCTCCTTGATCCGTTCCTCCGCTTGGTCTGCCATGCGATCGAAAAAGGGCTTGGCGCGAGCGCCGCCGGGAGGCTCTTGGCAATAGCCCGTGCTCGTTCCAGCGTCGTCGTATCCCGAGGCGCCGGCTCTCCCATTGTTCGATGGTGCTCGCCGGTGGTCGCTGCGGCCGAGAACGCGCGCTGAAGCTGATGGAACGCTTCCTCGCTGACTGCTGACGCACGTTCGAGCGCATCGCTGACGAACAACGGCTTATCGAGAAGGACATGCCATCCGACCTCATGCACGAAGGCAGCACCCTTTTCGATTCTTCCAGCGTCGCTGCTCGCGAGCCACTCATGGATTACCAGCAGTTGGTCGTTGAGGTTGCCCCCGATAGCCCAAAAGAAGCGGACGACCTCCCATTCGGGCGTGGCTTCTTCCAGCACGGCGTCGCGGATGCTACGCAGAAGAGCAAGGCGTACCTCACCCTCGGTCCCGCCGAGAACGTCTCCCTGGAAGCCGTCGAAAGGAGTCGGTACGAATCCGACCTCACGCGCTTGCCTGATCCTCTGCAGCAGCAGGTCAACGACCCTCTGTGGGTCGTTCTCGGCAGTCTGCGTCAGGAACAGGTTCGCGTGGTACGGAAGCTCCTTCACGGCGCGTAGCCGGTCGAGGAGCGCTTGCGTCTCGTCAGCAGAGAACCCAAGGCTACGCCTGGAGGCCACCATGAAAAGTTCATCCGTCACCCGCTCACTGGCAGCAACGTCTGCAACCTGCAGCAGCAACTCTCGGGCCAGTCGGGAATCAGCTTCGGCTATCCACAGGAGTCCCGGGACGGCCGCATGTACAACGGGGAGATCCTCGTCCTGGAGAAGTTCTCGAAACACGTGGGCCTCGGATCCGTTTGGCTCGCCGACCCACTCGCAGCGTGCAAGGTAGTTTCCAAGCAGGGTCTTCAGGGTCGGCTGACTCTGCATGGCCCCAAACACGCGGTCATACACATCGCGGCGGGGAATCCTCAGAATGCTGAGCATCAGCGGAAGCGCCTGGGCCAGCAACGACCGCGGATTGCCCACCGCGTACTCGGCGAACACCACGGCATGTTCGGTGGAGCTCTCAGCCACCGCGTGGAGAAGTGGGCCGGGCTCGGGATGCCGCTGTCGGATGTCCTGGAGGCGCTGCAACCACTGCTCGAGAAACGGAGCTGCGTCGTCGGGACTCATCGCGAGAATGGGAGCGGCCGCATCACGGAGTCTCGCTTCTCGTGTCGCGGCATCATCATGGAAGTCCCACGGCGAAAGGACCGCCTTGAGCATCCGCTCGATGCCGTCTACGTCGTGGTCGACCAACTCCGTAGCTCTAATCCTCACCTCAGGCCACATGCTGCGCTCGGCATGCCATTGGACTCCATCCCGCAGCGCTACCCTCACGAGTGGATCATCCGACGTATCGAGCAGATCGGAGATCGTCTCCAGTAGAGCCAGCTGATCCGGAAGCCACCCATTGCGCACTTCTTCCGGCACCGGGCGTCCGTAGTACCCATGAACCTGTTGAAGCGCTTCGCCGAGAAGGACTGCCGCTGCGTAGCGACTCTTGTCAGTGCCGCTGATGCACTGGAGACCAAGCAGTTCGCGTACGCGAGCGCGCAGGGGGGCCGTTGCTTCCGGGTCCACGAAGTAGCTTCCCCAATGGATTCTGTAGCCCTCCGCGTGCGTGACAGTACCTTCACGCGCCAGCAGTGGTGCAACAAGTTGGATCGGAAGCCAGTGGAACACACCGGGCTGAGCGAGCAACTCTTCGACGAAGGACAACAACTGCTCCGGATAGAACATCGAATAGCGGCCCGTCTCGTATGAACCGAGTTCCTGAAGAACCCTGATCGGGTGAGATGGATTGGAGTGCAACGCGCTAGCGTCGTCACGCCCCAGCACCCACAGAGCACGCATCGCTCCACGGATATGGTCCGGTGAGTATCCGATGCGGCGGAGCAATTCCGGCAACTTCTGTCGGACCTCTCCGTCCGTGATCACAAGGTCGAGGCCAGGGTAGTCAAACGCCTCCGCCGGGTGTTCAATCGCGTGCTCGACCAGCGCCAAGACACGAGCTGGTTGAAACTGCGCTATGGGAAGCATCCGGCTGATCGTGTCAATGCGCCGCTGCGCGTTTCCAGCGCGGAACGCCTCGGACAACTCCGCCCACACGGAAGCGAGCAGGTCAACGGCCTCACTGGTCTGTGCGATACGCCAATCCAACTCGGAGAGGTTATGGAGGACCGAAGCAAGCGCTGTGGGGCTATAGCGGTTCAGGAGCTGCTCGGCCCTGCCGGTAGGCCGGCCTTGGCGGTCGATACAGTCTTGGTGGAGTATGTGATCGGCCAGCACGTCGGGAACAATTCGACGGAGCCGCCCGCGAGACAAGACAAGCCCTGCGTCTTCCAGACCTCCAAGGAGCAACCGGAGAGCTGGTACGTCCAGCGTAAGATCCTGTGCCAGCTTCTCCATCGTCAGCGACTCGACCGACACCGGCTGGACTGCCGCCAAGAGGGTCAGACACCTACGGGCCGTCTCCTGGTCGATGTCGGGGTTCAGTCGACCCAAACGCTCCTCTGCGAATCGGTCAAGGACTTCGACCCGGAACTCGTCATGGCGCTCAAGGAGAGCAGGTGGGATTGCCTGACTGGCCAACAGCTGCCCTCCGAAAACAGTGACCAAGGGGCAGTCCGCCGTCGCCGCTGCCAGCGCTGGTGCGAGCCGCACCAGCGGGACACCAAGCGCCTGCTCGGCCAGGTCCTCGACCGCCGCGCGGGGTAGATCGCCCAACGGCTCCGAGCGCCACAGTTCGTCGAGACTGAAGCCAACGCGCCCTGCCGCCGCCCGCAGCTCATCTACTCGCTGGGGGCGCGTCGCAAGCACTAGGGTCATGGCGTCGTCGCGCTCTCGCACGGTAGACATGAGCGGAACGAGCTCTTCCGCATCGCGGTGATGCGCGTCATCGACTATTACCACCGCATCGGAGAGCGGCAGGTCGTCCGTCGCCTCGTCCGAGAAGGTCGCCCCCGGTCGGCCAAAGAGAACCATTCTCCGCTCGCTCTCGCACTGCTCTCCTAGCGCTCGCAGTAGACGGGTCTTTCCAATGCCGCCACGTCCTACGAGCAGCGCTACACGAACACGAGGCGTGCGTATCGCTCCCATCAACTCCTGAAATTCGTGCTGGCGCCCGACCATCTGCCAGGTGTGACGGAGCAGTCGGTCCTCACGAAGCATTGGCGCAAAGAACTCTTCGACGGTATTGAAGGCGCGTGCCGTTTGAGGACCGAGAAACGCTTTGCGCCATTGAGTCCCGAATGTGTCCTCCACGAGCCGGCGTGCCCGCTCACGAGGCTCGACTTCTCGGACCCGTACAGCGATGTCCTCCCTATCCCACAGAGTCCACTTCGGCAGACCGTCTATGTAATCACGAACGGCCGTGCCAACTTCACAAGTCACGAGTATGACGTGCTCGTCCGCCTTGTAAGTCGTGTCTTTGACGGTCGCCTCGGCGTTGGGTCTTGTGAACCTCTTGCGTTTGCGACATTGATACGTTCGCGTGCGGCCATCGGTGAGGCTGGCGGCAATATCAATGCCTCTCTGCTTCTCGCCACGCTTTCCGTAGAGGTTGGCCTCCACAACATCAGTTTGTGCACGAACCAAACCCAGGCAGAACCGCTCGAACGCCTTCCACTCCCAGTCGGCATCGTCGACCGGAAGCAGAGCAACGTGGGGTTCGATAGGCGGACGCGGCGGCATAGTCCCATTATCGGATACCGCCCTGCGAAATACCACGGAGGCGTTTATCGGCGTGCCCGCTCCCTGACTCACGACCAGTCTCGTCAACCAGGCGTGCGCCCTCATCGAGCAGATCCTCCGCGGCGACGATCCGATTCCAGAAGACCCCTTGCTCAGCGAGCAGATGCCTGCGAACCCCACAGGATGGTTTCGTCATACGGTGCAGCCTGACAAGGTTCGAACCCGAAGCCTGCGCTCATAGAGTCGCGCTCGGAGCGGGCTCCCCGAATAGTCTGACGCGGCCCCGGAGCGTCTTCGAGCATCGAGCCCAGCGCGACCGGACGCGCGCCCGACCCGATTGACAGGAATTGTGAAGGGGGAACATGTCTGGTTTCCTTCCGGCTCCAAGCTGCACACTCGGTGCGGCCGACGAAGGAGGCGCCGTGCCGGAAGGCGACCCGTTCACCCACGAGTTCTCGACCTGCCGGTCCCCTGAGGAGCTGGTGCGCGCTCGCGTCGTCGGGCACACCGAGGACTTCGCGCGCTGCGGCTACAAGATCGAATCCCACAGCGCGGAGGCGGTGATCCTCAGCCGCCGCTACGTCCCCGGAGCCGCCTACCGCGTTCCCCTGCTGGTCGGTCTGCTCTTCATCGTCCTCAGCGTGATCGCCAGCCAGCCGAACGCGCTCGCGCGGATCGGCCAGTTCATGCTGATCCTCGCGATCGTGCTCTCGATCTTCGTCCGCGGCACCGAGCGCGTCACGATCTCCCTCACCCCGCACGACGGCGGCACCCGAGCCCTCATCAGCGGCCAGGCCACCCGCGAGTTGCGCAAGCGGCTGCTCAGGCTCTCGGAGGACAACGCCCCCGCGGCCTCCACCTCAAGCACGACCTGACCTCATAGAGCGGCCGGGCGGCGCTGGAACGCCCCCGGCCCGGCACCGAAGGGATAGCTCCGATGCACGACCACCGTACCCGGCGACCGCCGGACTCGACGCCGCCAGCGCACCCAGCGCATAGATGCTCGACGCGTGAGCCCGCCCATTCCGAGCGACACTCGGCTTTCGGCCACGTCGTGCGCTTCACGCGCGCCAGACGCGGCCTCTCGCAGGAGGAGCTCGGCTCCCGTGCCCGCCTTCACCGCAACTACGTCGGCGCGATCGAGCGTGGCGAGATCAACCCCACCTTCCGCGTGCTGCTCAAGCTCGCGACCGGACTCAGCACCCCGCTCTCGCAGCTCATCGCGAGCGCCGAGGAAGAGGAGCGCAATCCGAGCCCGATGGCACGCTCGGGCTTCGTCGCGATCACCATGCCGGAGCGCTTCGTGCTCGAAGCCGAGCAGGACGACGGAAGCCTGGTCGATCACGGGCTCTACCGAGCCGACGACTTCACGCGGACCCACGACGGCGCGTACGTCAACGCCGGCCACGGCGGTTCCCCGATCTGGTTGCGCTGCGTTAGGCAGAACGGCGCCTGGATCGTGTGTCTCGACGGAAGCGGCACGCGACTCAGATACCGCCTGCGTGCCGTGGGTCCGCGCACGCCTCTCTAACCGCGCTCGGAGGCCCTTCCGGGCCTTCCCTCGGACTCGAGCGCCGCGCCGAACCCTACGGCCGCGATCCCCCTATCAGGGACGGAGGGACGCGACGGACGGGTAAGGCGATCCAAGACGCAGCACCGAGTAGCTCCAATCCTCAGCTGTGGCTTAGGGGGAACATATCTTGTGGAGTTAGCGGCTGCCGCATTCGAGACTCGCGCGGCTGTGTCCCGCCTCCGCATCCCCCGATAGTGCCGCGCTCCTCCAGCGCCGACGCCCCTGCCGCAGCATTCGGTGACGCGGTGCGTGAAGCTCGACGCAAGCGCAACGAGACGCTCGAGGCCGTTGCCGGGCGAATCACGACCATCGGCCGCGACGGTGCCGCATCGCGCATGGATGCCAAGTACCTCGCCGCGATCGAGCGCGGCAACCACTCTCCGACGATCTCCACCGCTGCCAAGATCGCTCAAGCACTCGACGTGCGGCTGGCGGATCTTGTGAGAGGGCTCTGACGGCACCGGAGCGGCCTTCGATGCGGGGAACCAATTGAGCCACTGTCCGTGTCGACCCATAGTCGCGTCCTCACTGCACCGCCGCCGGGACGATGGACGCGTGGGACGCATCTGCTGAGAGCGCCGGGTCGATGCGCACGACGTCCCAGACGAGGCACGAGGAGGGGGCTCGGGACGATTGCGTCGGCGAGCTGAGCCTCGGCTGACCAGCAGCTTCCAGACGGTTCCGACTGTCACGGGACTTGCACGGGAGTGTCACGACACTGATAGGAGACGAGTTCTCGCGCCTGAATCTCCTGGCTGCCGACGAAACCCGAGGTTCGGTCCGCACGTGCGCGTCCCACGCGTCCCATCGTCCCCGGTCCAGTAACCGTTGCCGACAGCTTGCTACGGCTGGTCGGAGCCCTCACGGACCAGTTCGGCCGCCTCGACCAGACTGACCGTTCCGGATCGTTCTCGCAGGACGCCGATCAGGCGCTTGCCGAAGGCCACATCCTCGGGCACGAACACGCGCGTCGGGCTGTTGAGGATGACCTGGGTCCGCGGCTGCAGGACGCCGGCGCGCTCCCAACGCTTGAGCGTCATGTCGTGGATGCCCACGATCTCGCAGTAGCGGCGACGCGTCAGCGCAGCGGCGAACTCCGCCCGGACGAGGTCTGCGCCCCTTCGCGAGCCATCGCGTTGTCGCTCGGCAGCATTTCGCTCGTCCTTCTGTTCTCTCTTCGGCATGTCGCGTACCATAGCCGAATTGGAGATGACCCCCCCGGTCACCTACCCCTATCCAAGGAACAAGCATGTCGCGAGCCCGAGACGTCGCCAAGCAGCGAAGGCGAGCCATTTGGGAGGCCGCCGTCAACGGTCTCTACGACGATGTCGTCGCAGAGACCCGTCCGCGCCCACCGCGACTGCCGCGGGAGGTGCTGGTGGCCGAGGCGCTGGGCTTCTTCGGCGGGCACGTTCGCGCCGAGAACGGATACGGTCTCCCGAACTTCGCACCTCCTAAGGAATATATGCGCCTTCGGCTGCTCGGCTCAGGCGATGGCGCCGTCGAGCGGGAGCGTCTCGCCGGCCAGGTTTCGCAACTCCGCGGAGCAGGGACACATATCGGGCTCGGGGCGCTCGTCGGTCGGCCACGCCGTTCGGAACCGGCGGGTAGCGCGCGGCGGCGGCACAAGCGAGCAGCAACGCCTAGCGGTTGAATCGCCAGCACGCTTCTGAGATCATTCCGGATGCCGAAAGGGCCCTCCTAGTAGGGAGGAGCCCGGAACGGGCCCGGTGGAACGGTCAGGCGAGGTGCCTCGCGCAGCTCGAACGAGGCCACGGGCAACGGAACTCGACCGCCGCGAATCGCGGCGGCGAAAGGAACGTTGTCCGTGCTCAATCGCACGCCCCGGATCGCGACGCCCGTCGCGGTTCACAACCTGCAGCTCATCCCGACGCGAGACCCGCGTCACACCATGCTCGCCGCCATGCAGCTGGCCGCGATCCGCTCCTTGATCCTTCTCGCGAAGGACGGTGAGCGATGACCACGCCAAACGAGGCGGGCCTCAATGACGCGCCCACGCAGACCGAGCGGCTGATCGAGTTGGGGCGGGAGACGCTCCAACTCTTCCACGACCCGCAAGAGCGGGCTTTCGCCCAGCCGACCAGCGGACGGCGGGGCGTCGTGGGGCTGCCGTCCAAGCGCGCCAGCCGCATCCTCCAGTTGGCGTTCAAACAGCGCCTCGGGCATTACCCGAATCCGTCGGCTGTCGCGTCCGCCCTCGAGGCGCTGGCGACGGAGGCGGTCCTCGAGGGACCTGAGGCCCCGCTCTATACCCGCGTCGGGAAGTCCGATCGCGGCCGACTCGTGCTTGACCTCGCCGCTGACGACGGCAGGGTCGTCGAAGTAACGGAGGGCTCGTGGCGGCTCGCATCGGATGCGGCAGTTCGCTTCCAGCGCCGGGACGGGGCACATCCGCTCCCGGAGCCGCGGGCCGGTGGCGCCATCGAGCTGCTGCGAGAGTTCGTCAACGTCGAGAGCGAAGAGGACTTCATCCTCCTCACCTCCTGGGCGGCGATGGCGCTGTCGCCGGTCGGTCCGTTCCCGGTCTTGATCGTGCAGGGCGAGCAGGGCTCGGCGAAGTCCACGACGTGCGAGGTGCTCAAGCGCCTCGTGGACCCCACTCGGGCCCCTCTGCGCGCCGCGCCCCGCAGCACCCGCGATCTCGCCATCGCCGCCGAGGGCAATTGGGTCCTCGTCCTGGACAACATCTCGTTCCTCCCGACGTGGCTCTCGGACGCGCTCTGCCGGCTGTCGACCGGCGGGGGTTTCGGGACACGTGCGCTCTACCGCGACGACGAAGAGTGCGTGTTCGAGCAGCAACGGCCGGCCATCCTGAACGGCATCGACGCGGTTGCGACGCGGCAGGATTTGCTCGACCGCGCGATCGTGCTCACGCTCCCGCGAGTCGAACCACACGCACGTCGGGACGAGCGCACGTTCTGGGCCGAGTTCGAGAGGGCGCGTCCGCTCATCCTGGGCGCGCTGCTGTCGGGAGCAGCGGCCGCTGACGAGCACGTCAGCTCTGTCGAGCTACCCGACGCCCCGCGCATGGCGGACTTCACCCGTTGGGCAGTGGCGGCGAGCGACGGGTTCGGATGGACGCGCGAGCAGTTCCTGACGGCCTATGAAGAGAACCGCGCCGTCGCGCTCAGGACGAGCCTCGACGGAAGCTCCGTCGTCAAGGCGATCCGCGCGGTCCTCGATGTCGACGACGGCTGCCTTGAGGGAACGCCGACTCAGGTGTTCGAGCGGCTGCGCGCGTACGCGCCGCCGCAAGACGGCGGTCAACGTGGCGGCTTCCCGTCGAACCCGCAGCGCCTCGGCCGGCACCTTCGGCTGCTCGCTGGCGCGCTGCGCGCCGAGGGCATCGAGGTCGAGACCGGGCACCTCGGCAGCGGCTCGGACAAGACACGCTGGGTGCGCATCGAGACGCTCCGCGATCTCGAGCCCCCGGAGGCCATCTAGAGCGCGGCGGGCGCCCGGTGCCGCAAGCAATTGCGACGCCGGGCGCCGCCTGCTTTCCTCCATGATTGTGATAATTGACACTAACGCGCAAGTACCTGCTCCCGCGGCCGTCGCCTGGCTGCTCGACTTCACCGCCTCGGACGGCCCGATGCTCGTCGTGCTGCGTCGGGAGCAGTGCGAGGCCAAAGCGGCGGCGGTCGGGCACCTGCTCGACGCCGGCATCGTCGTCGGCGTCGCCGAGGCGCGGAAGATCGTCGCCGAAGCCGACGCGCAGCTCGTGGCGGTGACGTGGTGATGCGGTTCGCGTTCTACGGCCGGCTGTCCACGACCGACAAGCAGGACCCGGCGCTCTCGTTCCCGAGCCAGCGGAAGGCGTGCGAGCGCAAGGCCGTGGAGCTGGGCGGCGAGGTCGTCTGCGAGTTCACCGACCAGGAGTCCGGCGCCAAGCAGGACCGGCCCGGCTGGGGCGCGCTGACGCACGAGGCACGCGACGTCGAGGGCCGGCGCTTCGATGCCGTACTCGTCTACTCGACCTCACGCCTCGCTCGCGACCGGCTGCACGCGGCACTGTTCGAGCGCGAGCTGCAGCGCGTCGGCGTGCCGATCCACTACGCCACCGGCGCAGGCGACCCGACCACCCCCGAGGGCCAGATGTTCATCGGCATGCAGCAACTCTGGGACGAGTTCGAGCGCTCGAAGCTGCGCCGCGAGACGAAGCGCGGGATGCGCGAGGGCTCCGAGCAGGGCTTCCGCATGGGCGGACGCGCGCCCTACGGCTACCGCCGCGAAGAGGAGCCGATGCCCGAGAACCACAAGGGCGACCGCTCGAAGGCCCGCGTACGGCTCGTCCCCGTCCCCGAACAGGCCGTCGTCGTCGCGGAGATCTTCCACCTGCACGCCGACCGCGGGCTCGGCCCGAAGGCCATCGCCGAGCACCTGAACCGCGCTGGCGGCCCGCCGCCGCCCGCCCACGTCGATCCGAAGCGCAACGTCCGCGGCCACTGGTCGGCGAACACGATCCGGGCGATGCTGCTGAACCCGGTCTACACCGGCCGGATCGTCTGGAACCGGCTCGACTTCGCGACCGCCCGCGAGTCAGGCACTGGCCCGAAGCAGCGCGCCCAGGAGGAGTGGGTCGTCACCGAGGACGCGCACCTGCCGCTCGTGTCCGACGAGCTGTTCGCGAAGTCCCAAGCCCGCTTCGCGAAGGGACGCCCGAGCCGACAGGCCGTCAAGGGCAACGGCCGCTACCTGTTCGCCGGTATGGCCCACTGCGCGACCGGGCACCAGCCGCTCTCGATGCAGGGCAAGGCCCGCAAGGGCCACCACTACTACGCCTGCTCCTACGCCAACGGCTACGGCGACACCGCCGCGATCGACACGCACGCCGGCCAGAAGTGGATCTACCTCCGCGAGGACGCCGTGCTCCCCGTCGTCCTGCGGTTCTTCGAGCAGCGGATCTTCGGGCCGATGCGCCTCGACAAGCTGGAGAAGCAGCTCCGCGCGACGACCCGCGAACGCGCCCGTGACGGCAAGCTCACCGCCACCCGCCTGCGCCAGCAGGTCGCCGATGCCGACCGCCGCATCAAGGCCCAGGTCGAGGCGATCGAGGCCGGCGTCGACGCGGAATCCGTCACCGCCCGCATCGCCGAGCTGAAGGCCGACAAGGCGACCTACGAGGCCGCCCTCGCCGAGATCCCCGTCGAGCAGGAGGACGCCGAAGCCGACCAGCTCGCCCAGCGCCTCGCGCGCATCCCCGACCTCGGCCAGCAGCTCCGCGACGCCCCGCGCGAGACCCAGCGCCAGACCTTCGAGGCGTTCGACCTCAAGATCGCGTTCGACAAGGCCGCAGGCCGCATCGAGGTCTCCGCGACCGTCACCGAAGCCGTCGCCAACGCCTTCGAGAACACGAAAGCCCTCCAGGCGGAGGGCTTCCAAGTCACCTTCAGCGACATAGCGGGGGCGGGATTCGAACCCGCGACCTTCGGGTTATGAGCCCGACGAGCTACCAGACTGCTCCACCCCGCGGCGTGGACCAAGCACTATAGCGAATCGGCTCCAAATCCCGCAGGCGCGGAGACCCGTGCGAGCCGTCATGCGGCCGCACCTCCACTGCGCCGCCACCAGCCCCGCCGGCGCCGCGTAGCATCCCCATCCGCATGCACGTCGGCGTCGTCGACATCGGGACCAACTCCACCCGTCTGCTGATCGCCGACGTCGAGGACGGCGCGATCACGGAGCTCGATCGCCGCTCCCAGGTCACGCGCCTCGGTCAGGGCGTCGACACGTCCGGCAGCCTCGCCGAGGAGGCGATGGTGCGCGTCTTCGCGACGCTCGACGCCTACCGAGACGCGCTCGACGCCGCCGACGTCCCCGCCGACGCGCGCGTCGCGGTGCTCACGAGCGCCGCGCGCGACGCGACCAACGGCGCCGACTTCACGCGCCGCGTGCGCGACGACTACGGACTCGACGCTCGTACGATCGCCGGCGAGGAGGAGGCGGAGCTGACCTTTCGCGGCGCGACGCACGGCCGCGACCCGCAGGACACGACACCGCTGCTCGTGGTCGACATCGGCGGCGGCTCGACCGAGCTGATCGTCGGCGCCGCGGGAAGCACCGAGCCAAGCTTCCACGTCTCGCTGCAGGCCGGCGTCGTGCGCCAGACCGAGCGCCATCTGCACCACGACCCGCCGCCTCCGCACGAGCTGCAGCAGCTCGCCGACGACGTGCGCGCGACGATCGAGGCGGGCGTCCCCCGAGAAGTCCGCGCGAGCGCCCGCGCCGCTGTCGGCGTCGCTGGCACTGCCACGTCACTCGCCGCGATCGACCAGGAGCTGGATCCGTACGACCCGCGGCGCGTGCACGGCTACGTGCTCGAGCTGGGGGAGGTCGAGCTGCTGCTCGCGCGCCTCGCGCAGATGCCGCTCGCACAGCGACGCGACGTGCGTGGCCTGCACCCCGATCGCGCGCCCACGATCGTCGCCGGCGCGGCGATCCTGCTGGAGGTCCTGCGTGCGTTCGAGCTCGACCGTGCCGAGGTCTCCGAGCACGACCTGCTGCACGGCGTCGCCTTGACACACACCCGACCGCACGCACACTGACCGACCAGGCGCATCGCAGCGCCCTCGGCGACGCACTAACTCTCGGCAAGCTGACCTATTCGCACAAGAGCCCTTACCGGATCACCCTGACTAATGAGCTGGACGTATGTTCGATTGTCCGGTCCATGACACCCTAGGAATATGGTTCCGTCGGGCAGTGGGTGCGTGCAAACGTTCCTGTTGCTCGGCCCATAGGCTCGGGCGATAGCCGAATACGGCGCCTCCCGCCGTCCGAGCCACTGATAGGCCCTTTCACGGCACGTACCCCTGCCCGTCCTGATGGGGCCACTTCGAGGAAGCCGTCCACATGATGTGGGCGGCTTCCTCATTTAGGAGGGCGAAAGCCTCATCCGCGCAGCGCCAGCGGCCTCGGCCCTCAGGCCAGGTTCGACTTGCGCGGATACACCACGCTCGGGTCCGTCAGCACGTTCACCAGCGCCGGCACGTTGGCCGCGAACGCACGCTCCAGCGCACCGCGCAGGTCGTCGGGCCGCTCGACCAGCTCGCCGTGTCCGCCGAGCGCCTCCACCACCGAGTCGTAACGCGTCCCCGGCCGCAGCTCAGCCGCGACCGAGTAGCCGTAGAGGAACTCCATCGGATGCTTCTCGAGCGCCCAGATGCCGTTGTTGCCCATCACGCCTACGACGTGCACGCCGTGGCGCGCGAGCGTGTCGAACTCCATCCCCGAGAAGCCGAAGGCACCATCGCCGAGCAGCAGCACGACCTGGCGCTCCGGTCTCGCGAGCTTCGCCGCGAGCGCGTAGCCGGGACCCGAGCCGAGGCAGCCGAACGGCCCCGGGTCGAGCCAGCAGCCCGGCTCGTACGAGTCGACGACGCGCCCTGCATAGGAGACGAAGTCGCCCCCGTCGCAGACGACGATCGCGTTGCGGTCGATCACCTCGGCCAGCCCGCGGTAGACGCGCATCGGATGCAGCGGCGCGCGCTCGTCGTTCAGCTCGGCCGCCTCGGCGGCGTGCTTCTCCGACTCCACCCCGCGCAGCTGCTCGACCCACGCGCGCGTCCGCGAGGCGCCCCCACTGGCCGACACAGCCGCCGTACGCAGCGCGTCGAGCGTCGCCGGCAGCGCGCCGTACAGCTCGGCCGCGACCGCGCGCGGGTGCTCCCGCAGCGGCTCGGCGACGTCCAGCACCACGATCTCCGTCTCCGGCCCGAACGACTCGCCGAAGCCAAGGCGAAAGTCCATCGGCACGCCGATCACCAAAGCCACGTCGGCGTTCGTCAGCGCAGCCCCGCGCGCACGCGAGAAGAACAGCTCATGGTCAGCCGGCACGCAGCCCCGCGCCAACCCGTTGAGGAACACCGGCACCCCGAGCTCCTCCGCCAACGCACGCAGCGCCACCTCGCCGTGGCCCCAGTAGAGGTTGGTGCCCGCCATCACGACCGGCCGCTCGGCCTCCGCCAGCAGCCGCCCGGCGCGCTCGATCGCGTCGCCGTCGGCGCCAGCGCCGCGCCAAGGCTCCAGCAGTCCAGCGCTGCTCGCCGGCTCCTCCGCCTCGCTGAAGACGTGGTCCATCGGGAAGTCGAGGAACGTCGGTCCGGAGTGCGGCGTCATCGCGACGCGCAGCGCCTCGTCCACCATCCCGGGGATCTCCGCCGTCGAGTCGGGCGTCGCCGCCAGCTTCGTCAGCGGCCTCACGAACGGCACGTGGTCGATCTCCTGCAGCGAGCCGCGGCCCCAGCGCAGCGCCGGCGCGCGGCCGCCGAGCACGAGCACCGGTGAGTTGTTCGACTGCGCGGACCCCATCGCGCTGAGCGCGTTCGTCACGCCCGGGCCGGCCGTCACGGCCGCCACCCCGGGCGTGCGGGTGACCTTCGCCCAGCCCTCCGCAGCGAAGGCGGCGGTCTGCTCGTGGCGCACGTCGACGATGTCGACGCCCTCCTCGCGACAGCCGTCGAAGATCGGGAAGATGTGGCCGCCCGAGAGCGTGAACAGCTTGCTCACGCCATGAGCTTTGAGGCGCCGCGCGATCAGCCGGCCGCCGTGCAAACGCGTCTGCTCCGTGGTGTCTGTGGACATGCGGGCGATGCTAGATGCCCCGCGATCTGGCCGCGCCGGACGACCGCTCATTAGTCAGCTCGACCGCCCGGCGCACGTGGGGTATGAGGCACGTATGACGGACGACCCGCACCCTTGCATGAGCCGGATCGCTTCCCGATGATGACCTCGGGCCAGGAGCGTTCATGGCACGAACTCCTTGGTTCCCGACATAGGCCGGACGCGGCCGGCGGAAACGCCGACGCCTCCCAAAGCGCCCGGCCGGCGACGCACAGCTCCCGCGAGCGGGGACCCCCGACCCGGCTTGCCCATGGAGCTGCGACTACGAGTGGGGCTCGGCACTGATGCCGGGCCCCACTCGCGTCAAGGCCCGCTCACCCCGCCGCCCCCTCCGCCACGCCCCCAGGCATGCTCAGGCCGAGCCGGGCGTGTCGCGTCCTTCCCTTCCTCCATCTCCGCTATCCGCATCAGCGCGCGCGGAGCCCACAACTGCACGCGCTCGCGCTTGCCCTTGAGCGGCGCGGCCGGGCGCGCGTCGAAGCCGCCGTGGTCGAGGCACAGCAGCCGCTGCGTCGCGTCGGTCACGAGCACCGCGTCGCCGGTCTGGCGCGTCACCTGCTCCACGCGCGCCGCCGTGTTCACCGGATCGCCGATGACGGTGAACTCGACGTGCCCGCCGCCACCGACCGTGCCCGCGACGACGAGCCCGGAGTTGACGCCGATCCCCACGCGCAGGCTGCCGCGATAGCGCTCTTGCACGGCAGCCGCGATCTCGATCGCAGCCGCGACCGCGCGATCGGCGTGCGCGACGATCGGCTCGGGCGCGCCGAACACGCCGAGCAGCCCGTCGCCGACGTATTTGTCCGGGTAGCCGCCATGCCGCACGAGCAGCGGCACGACGAGGTCGTAGAACTCGTTGAGGCGGTCGACGACCTCGCGCGCGCTCGCGCGCTCGGCGAAGCGCGTGAAGTCGCGGATGTCGAGGAACAGGACCGAGACCTGCAGTTCCTCGCCGTCGAGGTGCGGGCCGTCGCGCAGCACCATCTCCGCGACGTTCGGCCCGACGTAGGCGCCGAATGCCTCGTGCAGCCGCTCGCGCTCCTGCAGACCGGCGACCATGTCGTTGAACGAGCGCGCGAGGCGACCTGTCTCGTCGGCCGAGACGACCGGCACGCGCGTGCGCAGGTCGCCGTGACGCACGCGCTCGGTCGCTTCCCGCAGCGCGTCGAGCGGTCCGAAGATCGAGCGCGACAGCAGGATCGTCAGCTCGAGCGAGATCGTGAAGGCGACGATCACCGCGACGACGACCGCGGGGCCGAGGTCGGCCAGTTGCGCACCGTTGCGGTTGAGCTCGATGCCGGCCACGATGGCGCCGGTCAGCACGTTGATCGCCGGCAGGCCGACGAGCAGTCGACGGCGCAGCGGCACCCCGCCGCGCCCCGGTTCGAAGTCGTCGGACAGGTGCAGCGCCACGTCGGCGAGTACCGGCCGCAGCAACGACTCCATCGCAAAGAAGCGGAACAGCGCGCCGTACAGCAGCGTCAGCAGCATCCCCGCGAAGATCGCGAAGGCCGCCCAGATCGGCAGTCCGAGCTCCACGGTCGCAAACGTGCCGAACGGGATGATCACCAGCAGGATCGGAACGGTGCGCACGCGCCGCCCGTAGGTACTCGGCATGAACGCGAGTGCGCGCCAGGCATCGGTCGTGCTGGCGCGGTCGCGCGCGCCGTTCAGCCATGCCTCGACCGGCGCAAGCAGCCGCCGAGCGAGCAGGGTCGAGCTCATGTTGTCGAGCGCCACCAGCAGCTCCGCCACGACGAGCAGCACGACGAAGCTCCGATTGCTCATCGGCTGGTAGAGCCGCAGAAGCACGAGGCCGCCGAGCACGACGAGGTGCGCGAACTGGAACTGGAGGACGACGACCGTCAGCGGGTAGCGCCGGCCGAGCCGGCGATACAGGTATCGCAGTGCTCGGTCCATCCCAATGGAATTGTGACAGCGGGGCGGCGCGATGCCAGCCCCGATGAGGAAACGCTCAGGAAGCGCCGCTCAGGACGCGCTCGGCCGCGCCACGACACCCATCAGCTGCGACAGCCACGCGGCGATCTGCTCCTCACCGCAGTACAACCGCCGCTCATGCTCGAGCGCGGGCAGCACGGTCCCGCCCGCATGCTCGACTGAACGGCCTGCCATCCCAATCTGATGGTCGCGCCGCGGGTCGCGAGCCGCCACGAGCGCTCCGCCCACCTCGAGGCCGGCGGCTGCTGCCGCCTCCGCGAGGATGTCTGGGTCCTCGATGTCGTACCCGCCGCAGAATGCGAGCCGCCCGGCCGCGATCGCGAACGCCGGGCCGCAGCACTGCTCGTTCGCGTACGTCGCGACGCGCATCGCCGTCGGCGCACGTGACGGAAAGCGCTCGGGCCACACGAGCGGCATCCGCAGTGCATGCGCACGACTCTCGGCCTCCGCGACCATCTCCTCACCGCGCGGCGACGGCGACGGCAGCAAGGCGGGCCGCCATACAGCGGCGCCGACACGGCGCTCGAGGCGCTCCGCGACGAGGTACGTGTAGGGCGACGCAAGATCGAAGTAGAGCGTCGGCGCCATGTTGCTCGCGTCAGGCACTCCGCTCTCGGGGCGGCGCTTCGTGAGCTGGATCACCTCAGCCATCTGGCCTCCTCCTCCCTGGGTCCATCGACGTGAGCCCCCGATCACCCGCGAGGCAGGCGATTGGAAGCGCAAAGACGTACGAGACGTGCCTGCTGTGCGTCCTCCGATGCGCTGTACGGCAGTCGCGATGCGGTGTACGGCTGCCCATTCGTGTCAAAGGAATCCCTCTCCAACCCGTCAGTCGGTTAATCTGTATCACGGTAGGTAGGTCAACGCACAGATAAACGGAGGTCGCCATCCCACCCGCCCCCCCGCCCAAACGCCATCCATACGACCAGTGGTCGCCTGACGCGCGAGCACTGGATCTCGTTGGCGACAAATGGACGCTGCTGATCGTGCGGGATCTCGTCAGCGGTCCACGCCGGTTCGTCGAGCTCCAGCGCACGCTGCCTGGCATCTCGACGGAGCAGCTGCGTTCGCGGCTGAACCGCATGGTCGCTGACGGCCTGTTGACCCGCCAGCGGTACCGGGAGGTCCCGCCGCGCGTCGACTACGAGCTGACAGATCGAGCCCGTGACCTCATCCCGGTCCTCGGCGCGCTCGCGCGCTGGGGCTACGAGTGGTCGTGGACTGAGCCTCGCCGCAACGAGGCAATCGACGTCGGTGCCATCTTCCGGCTCGCGCCGGGGCTCCTCACGCTGCCGCGATCGCTGCGCGGCACCGTGGAGCTGACGGTCACCGAGCGTTCGAAGGACGGCGAGACCAAGCAGTACACGCTGATCATCAAGCGCGGCGCCGCCACGCTCGAGGAGCGCGCCGAGCCGGAGGCCGACGCACAGGTCGCCGGAACGGAACGCACCTGGATTGACGCTCTCGTACCGGAGGGCGTCACGAGTGGTCTGGACATTCGCGGCGACGCACGTCTCGCGACTGCCGTGCTCGAGGGCCTGACGCCCGCTTCGTCGCGGGCTACGGCCGTCGCGTGAGACGGAGCAACCTTGCACGAGGAGGTGATCGCGCAGCCCAACGGCTGCGCGGTCTCCTGCTCTGGTGTCAAGGGTTTCGTCGCACCTCACATTCCTACGCTACGCCCCCGCGTCAAGCATCGTTCGAACGCGGACGTTTACGTCGTCGACCACGATCGCAAAGGGCGAAAAGTGGTTTCGACGGCATCCTTGTGAGCTCGTAGACTCCCCGCCGCGCAACCTAGCCCGGGTGGCGGAACGGCAAACGCAGTCGACTTAAAATCGGCGGTCCCCCAGGGGCATGTGGGTTCGACTCCCACCCCGGGCATCTAGCCGGCGGCGCGTGGGGCCTCGTGCGAGGCTGTGCGCGTGTCGCTCGGCTTCTGGCTCTCCGACGCCTGCCTCGTGAGCGTGCAGAGCGCGCTCGTCGCGCTCCCGCGCGGGCGCGCGCCCGCGCGCGTGAAGGCGCTGACCCAACGAGTGTCGGGGCGCGCCTGGGCGCTCGCCCCGCTCGCCTCGATCGTGTTCGTCGTCGTGGCGATCGGCGCCGCCGGGGAGACGGCCGATGGGCTCACGTGGCTGGCGCTGATCGCCGTCCCGCCGCTCGCCGCAGCGGCGCTCGGAGGGACGATGCGCGGCGGCCGCCCGCCGCTGGCGCTGCTGGCAATACCGCTGTTCGCGCTTGCGTGGTGGCGCCGCGAGACGCTGCTCGGCGAGGGCGCGGCCGTGCTGCTGTCGGCGCTCAGCTGTGTGACGCTCGGCGTGCTGCTGACGGCCGTCGCGCCGCGTGGCTGGCTGAAGGTGGGGATCGTCGCGATGGCGGCGGTCGATGCGTACCTCGTCGGCTCCTCGCTGCTGCAGCCGGCCAACGACGTGCTGAACGCCGCTGCCCCGCCGGCGCACCTGCCCCAGCTGCAGCGCGCGCTGTTCGGCGATGCGCTGATCGGCTACGGAGACCTGTTCGTCGCCGGCGTCTTCGGTGCGATCGTCGCGGCCGAGGAGCGCGATGCCGGCTCAGGCCGCGCCCCGTGGCGGTGGGCACTCGTCGTGCTCGCACTGTCGACCGCGTTCGACCTGCTGTTCCTCGTCGTCGACGTCCTGCCAGCGACGGTGCCGGTGGCGCTCGCGCTGCTGCTGCGTGAGTGGCTGCGCCGGCGCGATCTGCGCTGAAAACGCCCTTTAGGGCGCAACTATGACCGCTGCTACGGTGTCTTTTGAGTACGAGTGGAGGCCTCAGCACTCACCCACGCCGGCACCGTCGGCACCCCAGGTCGCTCGCCGCTGCTGCGGCTGCAGTCCGATGAGCGCCTGATCGCCCTCGTGCGGCGCGGCAACCACGGCGCCTTCGAGGCGCTCGTCGGCCGCTACCAGTCGCGCCTGCTCGCCTTCTGCCGCCACATGCTCGGCTCGCGCGAGGACGCCGAGGACGTGCTGCAGGAGGTCTTCGCCGCCGCCTTCAACGCGATCCTCGCCGACGACCGCCCGATCAACGCGCGCCCCTGGCTCTACCGCATCGCGCGCAACCGCAGCCTCAACCACCTGCGCCGCGTGCAGCCGATCGGCGTCGACTCGATGGACATCCACCTGTCCGAGCACGGCACGACGACGGCCGACAAGGTCGACAAGCGCGAGCAGTTCCGCGAGCTGATCGCCGACGTGCAGGAGCTGCCCGAGACGCAGCGAACCGCCCTCCTGCTGCGCGAGATCGACGCGCTCTCCTACGAGCAGATCGCCGAGGCGATGGAGACGACGATCCCGAGCGTCAAGTCGCTGCTCGTGCGCGCCCGCGTGTCGCTCGCCGAGGCCGCCGAGGCGCGCCAGCTCAACTGCGAGGACGTGCGCATCGAGCTCGGTGAGATCGCCGAGGGCCTGCGCCGCCGCACGACCCCGCCGGCACGCCGCCACCTGCGCTCGTGCGAGCGCTGCGCGACCTTCCGCACGGAGCTGCGCGCGACGAGCAAGGCGTTGGCGCTGATGCTGCCGGTCGGGCCGATGCTGCTCGCGAAGAGACTCTTCCTCGCGCACGTCGGGCTCACATCGCTCGCCGGAGGCGGTGGCGCCGGCACCGCCGGCAGCGCCGCATCGGGCACCGCGGCGGTCGGAGCGGTCGCCGGCACGGCCGGCGCCGCGAGCAGCGGCGGGCTCGTGTCGGCCGGTCTGGGCGCGCTCGGGGCGAAGGCAGCGGCCGGGCTCGCTGCCGCGGCGCTCGTGACCGCCGGCGCAGTCGAGATGGAGCAGACGACGCCCCGACCCGCTGCCTCCCAGCCGCAGGTCATCGCCCAGCAGGTGCCGCACCAGCCAGCCGTCGCCGCCGTCGTCCAGTCGGCGCCCGCCCGCGTGCAGCGCGCGCTCGACGCGCCGGCCAAGCAGGCCAAGCCGGTCGAGAAGCCGGCAGCCGATCCCCCGGCGGCCACGACGCCGACTACGACGACGGCCGCCGCACCGCCCGTCGTCGATCCGATCGCGACGGATCCGGGACACACGCACGTCGAGACCGGCGCCACGACGCTCCCCTCCACGCTTCCGGCCGAGACGGCGCCACCGACCCTCGTACCGGTCCCGCCGCCTGCTGCCGGGACGCCGACCGCGACCACTCCGCCACCGACCGCGACGACCCCGACGCCGCCGCCGGCGACCACGCCGGCCCCGCCGTCGGACACCATTCCGACGCCTCCGCCCGGCACGCTTCCTCCGGCCGACGGTGCCGACGCCGGGACCGGCACCACGCCCGTCCCGCCGCCCGTCTCCACGCCGGACGAAGCCCCCGCCGAATAGCCCGGCCGGGTCCGGCCGCTCAGGCAGCCGCGACGAGCCCGATGACCTTCATGCGACGCTCGAGCGCTCTGAGCGCGAACGCGCGCGTGTCGGCGATCGAGGTCCCGAACAGCTCGACCGTCTCGTCCTCGGGCGCCCACTTCGGCTTCAGCACGCCCTCCGCGATCGGGGCGACCTCGCCGAGCGTGCGTTGGATCGCGGTCATGTAGCGCGGGTCCTCGCGCGCCATGTCGCGCAGGAAGCGCGCCCCGAAGGCGACGTGACGGTGCTCATCGCGCGCGACGTTGATGAAGCCCTCGACGAAGCCGGGCAGCGTCCCCTCTCGCTCGTTGTAGTCGATGATGAAGTGCTGGCCGGTGAGCGCGAGCATCCCCTCGATCACCATGTGGTAGATCGTGATCGCCTCGACGAGCGTCTCGAGATCCTCCGGCTCCACCGCAAGGCGGTCGACCCGCTGCTTCAGCAGCTCGTCGAACAGCACGCCGAACTCGGGGTTCAGATGCTCGCTGGTCTCGACGAGGCGCTCGTCGAGCCCCTCCGCCTGGAGCACGCCGACCTCGCTGTAGAAGCGGTCGAAGAAGGCGACGTGGCGCGCCTCGTCGGCGATCTGCGTCGAGAGGAAGATGCGCATGTCCTCGCTCGGCGCCGCCCGCATCATCGGCCCGAGCTCGGAGGTGACGCGCTGCTCGCCGATGAAGAACGACGACAGCCCGTACATGCGCTGGAAGCGCTCCTCGGCGTCGATCCGCTCGTGCCAGTCGATGCGGTCCTGCGTGAAGTCGATGTCCTGGACGGCCCAGTGCTGGCGCTCCCACAACGAGTACAGCTCGCGGTAGGTGAGCAGGTTGGCCTCGCCACGGTCAGCGCTCTCGAGCAACGCCGGGTCGCTCGTGGCGCGGAAGTCGACGCGGTCGGTGCGTGGGCCTGCGGCGGTGTCGGACACGACGGGCTCTCTCCTCGCGGGACGGTGCGGTACGACCGTCGCAGCCTAGCGGAGCCCTGGCTGGCCAGCCAGCCGTTGTCAGGGGCTAGGGACCGACCTCGCCGCCGGCCACGAGCGCGCCCGCACGGCGGCCGTCGAGCGTCACCGTGTAGCGGTCGGCTCTGAGCCCGGCGATGCGCACAGCAGCTCGTCTGCCCGCGGCGACCTGGAGCGTGTGCGGCTGTGGCGTCTGGATTACAAGCCGATGCGGTCTCCCGTCATCGGAGCGGATCGAGATCTCGACCGCGAGGAATGGTGGGACGGTGATGGTGGGCGGCGTGAGCCGGCCGCTTTGCGTGACTACGAACGAGGCAGGCACACGCACCTGCTGCTCCCCGCCATCGCCGGTGTCGCCTGACGGTTGGGTCTCCGTCGGCGGCGTCGTCGTCGTGGTTGGCGGCGTCGTCGTGGGCGCCGTCCCCGGCTGCGTCGCGTCGGTCGGCGGCGCCGTCGCGTCGGGAGCGCTCGCCGTGGGGTTGGTGGAGGCGCCAGGGCCGGTGTTGCCGCCACCGCAGGCGCTCACGGCAGTCGCGAGCGCGGTCAGCACCGCCAGCGCGGTCAGGCATCGGGCGAATCGCACGGGCCCGAGCCTACCCGTCGGTCCTGACCGTTTCGCCCGACCTGTGCGGATCCGGACTACGGGACCCTATCCCGCACAGCTCGCCTGCGTGCCGCCGTAGATGCCCATCAGGCCGGCGTACCAACTGTCGGGCGAGTGCCTCGCGCGGGCGCGAGCGAGCGCCGCGGCGCCGGCGGCGGCGCGTGTGGTGGGGTCAGACCAGAGGGCGGTCAGCGCGGCGCTCCAAGCGGCCGGGTCGTCGACCGGCAACCCCACGTCCTCGCCGACCAGTTCCGGCAGACCACCGCGGTCGCTCCCCAGCACCGGCAGGCCGTCGGCGAGCGCCTCGACCACCGTCATCGGACAGGGGTCGTCGCTGCGCGCGGGCGCGAGCAGCACGGCGGCCCCACGCCGCTCGTGCGCGAGCGCGTCGTCGGACAGCCGCCCGAGGAACGTCACGTCCGCACCCGCCGCGAGCGCACGCAGCCGAGCCTCGTCCGGCCCGGCGCCGGCAATCCGCAGCGGCACGCCGGTGTCCCGCGCCGCCTGGATCGCCACGTCGAAGCCCTTCTCCTCGACGAGCCGGCCGGCTGCCAGCGCGTAGGTCCCCTCCGCCGCCTGCGAGCTGGTCGCGATCGAGCGCACGGCGTTCGGCAGCACGGTCATCGACTCGCGCGGGATCCCAAGCGCGCCCAGCCGCGTCGCGAGCGCCTCGCTGACCGAGACGAGCGCGTCAGCGTGCAGGAGCAGGCGCGGCTGCTGGCGCGCGAGACCGGCCGCGTAGACGGCGCCCTCCGAGAGCGAGCCGCGACAACGGTGCCGCACGCCGGGGAGCGTGTCGCGGCCATGGCACTCGTAACAGGGGCCGCCATCGCGATACGCCACGCCGATCGCGCAGACGAGGCGGTAGTTGTGCAGATGCAGCACCGTCCGAGCGCCGGCCGCCCGCGCCGCGGCGAGCGCGCGCCAGCCGAGCAGTGGATGGAGATTGTGGGCATGCACGACGTCGGCATGGTGCAGCCGGACCGCCTTCGCCACGTCGCCCGGCTGCAGCCCGCCGCGCAGCAGCCCGGCAGCGGCCTGCGCGCGCCCGGTGTCCTCGCTGTCGCGCTCCAGGCGCGCCACCGCATGGCCGCGTGCGCGCAGCAGCGCCTCCAACTCGTCGACGACGCGTTCCTCCCCGCCGGGGGCGCGATAGCGGTTGTGCAGCAGCAGCACGCGCGCATGCGCGCGTGCGTCGCGCGGTGGAAGCAGGGCCGGCGGAGTCATCAGCCGGCGATTCTGGCACGCTGCGGGGCCGTGGCGATCGCGCTTGTGACGAACGTGCTGGCGCCCTACCGCGTCCCGCTCTACATGCTGCTCGCCGAGCGGTACGGCGTCGAGGTGCTGTGCTTCGGCGCCGGCGCGAGCTACGTGCCCGAGTGGTTCGGGGATCTCGACGGTCAGCTCGCCGCTGCGCCGTTCTCCGCAAGACGGATCGCCGGCCCGCGCGCAGCACTGGCGCTCGGCAAGCGCTACGACGCCGCGATCGCGCCCGTCGCGGGCGGCGCGATGCTCCCCGCGACGTATCTCGGCATGCGCCGCCGCGGGCGCCCGTTCGTGCTGTGGGGATCGGTGTGGGCGCACCCGCGCGGCGGCGCGAAGGCCGCGCTCGGCTTCCCGCTCGTGCGCCACGTCTACCGCCACGCCGACGCCGTCGTGACGTACGGCGAACACGTGCGCCGCTATGTCGCGCGCTACCGCGGACACGACGATGACATCGTGATCGCACCGCAGTCGGTCGAGGCCGAGCTGTTCGGCCGCGCGGTCAGCCAAGGCGAGATCGCCACGTGGCGCGCCGAGGCCGGGCTGCCGGACGGCCCGCTCGTCCTCTACGTCGGCCGCCTTGTCGAGGAGAAGGGCATCGAGGAGCTGCTCCAGGCGTGGTCGCTCCTCACAGCCCGCAGCGGGCCGTCGCCGCGCAGAGGCGGGGCGCCGGCCGACGCAGGCGAGCCAGCAGCCACAACCGCATCCTCCCCTCTCGATGCGCCTCGCCACGCAGCGCCGCCCACGCTTGCGGTCATCGGCGACGGTCCGCTCGCCGGCCAGGCCGCCGCAACGCCCGGCGTGCACCTGCTCGGCCCACTTCCCCGCGAGCGCCTGCCCGTCGCCTATGCCGCTGCCGCCGCGCTCGTCCTGGCCTCGATCCCCACGCCGCGCTTCCGCGAGCCGTGGGGACTCGTCTGCAACGAGGCGCTGCACCAGGGCACCCCGGTCGTCGCCACGACGGCAGTCGGCGCCGTCGCCGGAGGGCTCGTGCGCGACGGGGAGACCGGCCTCGTCGTCCCGCCCGGCGACCCGCAGGCGCTCGCTCAAGCGATCGGACGTCTCCTCGCAGACGAGGTCCTGCGCGACCGCCTCGGCGCCGCCGGCCGCCAGGCGCTCGCCGGCCACACCTACGCGGCGATGGCCGACGCGTTCGGCGTCGCGCTCGCGCGCGCCGGCGCGCTGCAGTGAGCGCGCCCGGCGTTACTCCCCGAGCGAGAAGAGCGCGTCGAGGTCGTGTCTCGAGTAGGCCTCGAACGCGAGCAGCGTCTGCGTCTTGACGATGCCCGGCAACTGCGCGAGCTGCTCGGTGATGACGTGCGCAAGATCGTCCTGCTCGCGCAGCCGCAGGATCGCCGCGAAGTCCCACTCGCCGGTGATCGAGTAGGCCTCCGCCACGCCCGGTACGTCGGCCAGCTGGCCGCCGAGGTCGGGCAGCGCGGTCCGCTCGGCCTGGATCAGGATGATCGCGTGCGTCATGGCGACCAGCTCGCTCCCGGCGCCAGCACGACGACCGAGCTCGAAGTCTGCGCCTCGACGTCGGCCTTGAACGCCTGCGCGTCGGTCTCGATCGGCGGGAACGTGTCGTAGTGGATCGGCACGACCGTCTTCGCGCCGATCAGCCGCACCGCGTCGACCGCGTCGTGGCGGTCCATCGTGTAGTGGCCGCCGATCGGCACGAGCGCCACGTCGATCTCGCGACCGCGCCCGACGAGCTGCAGGTCGGAGAAGAGGCACGTATCGCCGACGTGGTAGATCGTCGTGCCCGCGAACTCGATCAGCAGGCCGGCGGGCGTGTGCGCCGTGCCGCTCGGGGAGACCGCCGTGTGCCAGGCCGGCACGAGCTTCACGCTGCCCCAGTCGAACGTCTCGGTGCCACCGAGGTTCGGGTCGCGCACGTCGACGCCCTCGCCGCCGATCTCGTTCGCCAGCTCGACGATCGCGACGACCGTCGCGCCGGTGCGCTTGGCGATCGCAACCGTGTCGCCGAGATGATCGGCGTGGCC
>DATFPW010000062.1:0-9418 GCA_035264605.1 Conexibacter sp.
ACGAGAGCACCGCCAGCACGGCGGTGCCGGCAGGCACCCCGAACGCCGCCAGCGCGCCGATCATGCCGCCGTCGACGCCGCCGATTCCCCCCGGGATCGGCAGCAGGTTCGCCAGCATGCCGACGAAGAACGCCTGCACGAGTACTGCGATCGGCGGCGACTCACCAAACGCGCGGAACGACGCCCACAGCACCGCGATGTTGAACGCCCACCATGTGATCGACCCGAGCATCGCGAGGTCCGGGTGGATCGCCTTGCGCAGCGCGAAGCGGATGCCGCCGCGCATCGAAGCGGGCGCGAGCGCAAAGCGGCGCAGCCAGCGCGCCGCGCGCGGGCGGCGCGGTGCCATCCGCTCGATGCGACGCTCGAAGTCCTCCGGCACGAGCGCAAGCCCGCCGAAGACGATGATCGCGATGCCGCTGATGATCGCCGGCACGACCGTCAGCCCGAACGGCGCCTCGCCCGGCAGGATCCCCACGCGCAGGCCGATTCCGCACAGGAACATCGCGACGACGTAGACGCCATAGAGCACCACGAGGAAGGCGATCATCCGCTCGGCCACCTCGCGCCGTTCCATCCCGGAGCGGCGCAGCGCCCACGCCGTCAGCGCAACGCCGCCCGCGCCGCCGGCCGCAAACAGCCGCGTCGCGGCGAGGCTCGCCATCGTGATCAGGTAGCTGTCGCGATGCGTGAGCGGCGAGCCCGGCGGTACGTGGATGCCGTGGAACAGCGCGACGTAGCTGGCGATCGACAGCAGCTCGAAGCCGAGCGCCAACGCCAGCCATGCCTTGTCACCGTCCGAGACTCTCTCGTACGCGTCCTTCACGCCGCCGATCTGCGGCAGCACGAAGTACAGGAACGCGATCGACGCGAGCACGAAGACGGCGAACAGGATCACGCGCCGGCGCGTCAGCGTGACGCGCGGCATCTCCTCCTCGTCGGGGAACCGCCCCCCGTCCGCCGGCTGCGGCTCTACAAGCGGCGCGTTCGACGCCTCGTGCAATCGGGTGGCGCGCTCGACGGCATCCTCGGCCATGGCCCTACGCCTGGGCCTTGGCCTCGATCGCCTGCACCACGCCGGCAACGCGCTCGAGCGACGGGCCGACGACGGGTGCGAGCGCACGCACGCTCTCCGTCAGCGCGAGCCCCGCGAGCAGGTCGACGACGTAGTGCTCGCCGAGGTAGACGAGCGCGAGCCCGAGCGTCAGCGCGTACGTCCAGCCCAGCGCGCCCTCCACCCGGCCCGACTCGGCAAGGAGGTGGGCGGCGTTCACGGACGTGGCGAAGTGAAGGGAGGGCATAGCGGCGAGGGGATTGCCTCCCAGCACAGAGTAGAGCGGCCCCCAGCGGTGCTTCCAGAACTGCTCGCCGTACTCAACCATCATGCGTCGCACCGACGGGTCGCGATGGTCACCGAGCCGACCTCTCTGGGCGGCGTACCAGGGCGGCGCGGTCGGCACCAGCCAGTAGACGACCGCGCCGAGGTCGAAGACGGCGTACGTCGTCGCGGCCGCCCGGCCGAAGCGCTCGCGGTCGCGCACGAGCACGTACGCGGTCGCCGCGTGTGGGACGGCGAACCACAGCCAGTGGGTCCACACGAGCAGCTTCTCGAAGCGGCGCGTCTCCCCCGGCGCAGGCAGCAGCCGCTGCAGCCGCAGCGTCGGTGGCACGCCCAGGCCGAGCGCGCGGTCGACCTGCACCGGATAGTCGATCCGCACGCGGCGGGTGAGTGCCTCCGGGTCGTCGTGCGGCATTTCATAGGCCGCCAGATACGCCCACATCTGCAGAGCGCACGTCGCAACATCGCGTGCGCGCGTACGCGGGAGCGCGACGCAGACCGCGACCGGAGCAGCAGCAGCGGTCGCGAGCACGGCCGGCTTCGGCAGGCGCATCCGACGGCGCACCAGCGGTGCGGCAACGCCAGCGGCGACGACCGCCCATGCCGTGGCTCGGATGGCCTGGGACTTCCGCAAAGCGCGGGGAGTATATGAGGGGCGCCTCATGCCATCGGCGCCGCGGTCACCGCGCGCGACTGCGCCGCACCCTGCCATCCGGCACTTACAGTCCGGCACATGAGCGACTACGAGCTGCTGCACGCCTACGAGACCGTCAACCTCCAGCGCGCCGGCGGCGCCGCGCGAATCGAGCTGAACCGACCGGAGCGGATGAACGCCTGGGAGGCGACGCTCACGCGGGACCTCAAGGCCGCACTCGCCCGGGTCGCCGAGGACGACAGCCTGCGCGCAGTGCTGCTGACCGGCGCCGGCCGCGGCTTCTGCTCCGGCGCGGACCTGGCGGCGGGCTTCGACCCCCGGCCCGACGGCAAGCCCGATCTGCAGACCTCGCTGCGCGAGCGCTACCACCCGGTCATCACAACGATCCGCGAGCTGCCCAAGCCGGTCGTCGCGGCGGTCAACGGCGGCGCCGTCGGCGTCGGCTGCTCGCTCGCGCTCGCCTGCGACCTGATCCTCGCAGCCGAGTCGGCCTACTTCCTGCTCGCGTTCGTGAACATCGGCCTCGTCCCCGACGGCGGCTCCTCCGCCTTCATCCCGGCGCGCGTCGGGCTCACGCGCGCGATCGAGATGGCGATGCTCGGCGAGCGGATCCACGGCCCCAAGGCGCTCGAGTGGGGGCTCGTCAATGCGGTCCATCCCGACGACGAGTTGCAGGGCGCCGCCGACGCGCTCGTCGCCCGCCTCGCCGCCGGGCCGACGCTGTCCTACGCGGGCGCCAAGCGTCAGTTCAACGCCTGGGCCTATGCGAACCTCGCGGAGCAGCTCGAGCTCGAGGCGGCGATCCAGCAGGAGCAGGCGCTCACCGACGACTTCATCGAGGGCGTCACTGCCTTCTTGCAGAAGCGGCCGGCCGCCTTCGAGGGCCGTTGATGTCGGGACTCGTTCACCGTGTCACCCCCCTGGCGCGGCACTCCGCCGCTCCATGAGTAGAATCCGCGCCGCCTTGCGACCTGAATCCTCTTTCCGCCGCCGCCTCGCTGCGGCCCTGCTGCTCGCAACGACCGGTTCGCTGGTCTTCGCCAGCGGCGCGTTCGCCGACTTTCTCACTCCTGAATCGGGTGGATCGCCGAACGCCGACCAGATCGACTCGCTGTACAAGATCATCCTCTACATCGCGATCGTCGTATTCATCGTGGTGGAGGGTGCGCTGTTCTACTCCCTCATCAAGTTCCGCGCCAAGAGAGGCCGCGTCGCCGCCCAGATCCACGGCAACACTCGCCTCGAGATCACCTGGACGATCGGCGCCGCGCTGATCCTCGTGGTGCTCGCGGCCGTCACGTTCGCCAAGCTCGGCGACATCCAGAACCCGCCAAACAGCAGTTCTGACGGCCTCAACCTCGCCCAAGGCGTGCTGACCGCCTCCACCACGGAGCCCAGCCCCCCGAACGGCAAGAAGCTCGCCATCTGCGTCACCGGCCGCCAGTACATCTGGCGCTACACGTACGGCGCGAACTGCAAGTCGAACGCGTTCGGGCTGCCCTTCTCCTACCAGGAGATGGTCGTCCCGGCCAACACGACCGTCGTGCTCGACATCGAGGCGACCGACGTCATCCACTCCTGGTGGATCCCCAAGCTCGGCGGCAAGATGGACGCCGTGCCGGGCTACCGCAACTTCACGTGGTTCAAGGCGCCTCGCGCCGGCGAGCTGTACAAGGGCCAGTGCGCCGAGCTGTGCGGACGCGGCCATGCCGACATGACCGCGCGCGTGAGAGTCGTCTCGCCGGGCGAGTACGAGACCTGGCTCGCCGATCAGAGACAGGCGATCGCCGACGCGAACAGACAGGCCGTCCAGCTGCGCAGACAGCTCGCGTCCGACGGCATCATCTAGCGCCTCCACTGACAAGCAGACAAAGGAATCCCGAACCGATCATGGCCACCACCGCCCCCGCACTGAAGCCAGTGCCTCAGGTGATCGCCCACGAGGTCCAGGCCGAGCCCACGCGCGCGCGGTGGACCGAGTGGTTCACCACGACCGACCACAAGAAGATCGGGATCCTCTACATCGTCACGACGTTCGCGTTCTTCCTGATCGGCGGCGTCGAGGCGCTGCTGATGCGCCTGCAGCTGGGTACGCCGAACAACAACCTGCTGACGCCCGAGCGCTACAACGAGCTCTTCACGCTCCACGGCACGACGATGATCTTCTTGTTCGTCGTGCCGATGATGGCGGGCTTCGCGAACTACTTCCTGCCGCTGATGATCGGCGCGCGCGACATGGCATTCCCTCGCCTCAACGCGCTCTCCTACTGGCTGCTGCTGTTCGGGGGGATCGTCTTCTACTCCTCGCTCTTCTGGCAGCCGCCCGAGGCCGGGTGGTTCTCCTACACCCCGCTCTCGAGCGAGATCTTCACGCCGAGCGGCGGCCAAGACGCCTGGATCTACCTGATCCACATCACCGGCATCTCCTCGCTCGTCGGCGCGATCAACTTCTACGCCACGATCGTGAACATGCGCGCGCCCGGCATGGGCTGGGGCCGCCTGCCGCTGTTCGTGTGGGCGATCCTGATCTACGCGCTGCTGCTGATCCTCGCCCTGCCGGTGATTGCCGGCGCCGTCACGATGCTGCTGACGGACCGCAACTTCGGCACGCACTTCTTCGATCCGACCGAGGGCGGCTCGCCGATCCTGTGGCAGCACCTCTTCTGGTTCTTCGGGCACCCCGAGGTCTACATCATGATCCTGCCGGGCTTCGGGATCATCTCCGAGGTCCTGCCGGTGTTCGCGCGCAAGCCGATCTTCGGCTACAAGGCGATCGCCGCCTCGACGGTCGTGATCGCCTTCCTCGCCGCGCTCGTGTGGGCGCACCACATGTTCGCCGTGCCGGTGCCGACCGTCGTGCTCGGCTTCTTCATGCTCTCGTCGTTCCTGATCGCTGTGCCGACGGGTGTGAAGATCTTCAACTGGATCGCCACGCTGTGGCGCGGCACGATCGAGTTCACGACGCCGCTCTACTTCGCCGTCGGCTTCCTCTCGATCTTCGTCGTCGGAGGCATCACCGGCATCTTCCTCGCCGTGTTCCCCGTCGACTGGCAGCTGACCGACACGTACTTCGTCGTCGCGCACTTCCACTACGTGCTGATGGGCGGCGCGGTCTTCACGATCTTCTGTGGCCTCTACTACTGGTACCCGAAGATGACGGGCCGGATGCTGAGCGAACCGCTCGGCAAGGCGTCCTTCTGGCTGATGTTCGTCGGCTTCAACATGACGTTCCTGGTGCAGCACGCGATGGGCCTCTCCGGCATGCCGCGGCGCGTCTACCAGTACCCGGCCGACGCCGGCCTGACGGTCTACAACCAGATCTCGACGGTCGGCTCGTTCGTGCTTGGGCTCGGGATCCTGCTGTCGGTGATCAACTTCGTCCGCAGCTATAAGAACGGCGCCGTCGCCGGGCCCGACCCGTGGAAGGGCAACACGCTCGAGTGGTTCACCACCTCGCCGCCGCCGGTCAACAACTTCGACGTCGTGCCGCGCATCCGCTCGGTCGAGCCGATGAAGGACATCCGCCGGCAGGTCGAGCGGCAGTCCGGCATCGCGCACAGCGAGACCGAGGGTCAGCCCGTCACCTTCGCGTGACGCCGGCAGCTCGGTTCGGCTCCGTCACGCGCTAGGCTGCCACCGGTCGTGGAAGCCTCCCGTCTCACCTCCCCCACGCCGGTCGAGCGCACCGCTGCCGTCGTCGAGCAGCCGGTGCCCGCACACGGCGTGCGCCAGCTCGTCGCGGACTACGTCACGCTGACGAAGCCGCGCGTCCAGCTGCTGCTGCTGCTGACGACCGTCGCAACGATGGAGGTCGCCGGCAGCCCGTCGCTCGGCCTGATCCTGCTGACGCTGCTCGGCGGTGCGCTGTCCGCCGGCGGCGCCGGGGCCGTGAACCACTGGTACGACCGCGACATCGACCTGCAGATGGCGCGCACGGCGACGCGGCCCGTCCCGTCCGGGCGCATCTCCCCGCGCGCCGCGCTCACCTTCGGCATCACGCTGGCCGTGCTGTCGTTCGCGGAGCTGAGCCTCTGCGTCAACGTGCTGGCGGCGTGCCTGGCGCTGTCGGGCTTCCTCGGTTACGTGTTCGTCTACACGCTGTGGCTCAAGCGCTCGACGCCGCAGAACATCGTCATCGGCGGCGCCGCCGGCGCCGTCCCGCCGCTCGTGGGTTGGGCCGCGGTTACCGGATCGCTCGACCCGGCCGCGCTCTACCTGTTCGCGATCGTCTTCTACTGGACGCCGCCGCACTTCTGGGCGCTCAGCCTGCTGATGAAGGACGAGTACGCGAAGGTCGAGATCCCGATGCTGCCGGTCGTGCGCGGCGAAGACGAGACACGCCGCCAGATCACGCTCTACAGCGTCCTGCTCGTCGCGATCACCTTCTTGCCGTTCGCCGGGCGCCTGTTCGACGGTCTCTACGCGGTCGTCGCGGGCGTGCTGGGCGCGATCTTCCTCACCTTCGCCGTGCGGCTGCAGCGCAACCCGGATCGCCGCGCCGCGCTGCGCCTGTACCTGTACTCACTGCTCTACCTCGCGCTGCTGTTCGCCGCGATGGTGGTCGACGTCAAGCTGTAGCGCGACGCCGGCCCGCCCCCGACCTCGATAGGATTCGCCTCCTCATGGACCGTCGCCTCGCCCGCAAGAACATCCGCTCAGCCCTGATCGCCACGGCGGTCTGCGTCTTCATGTTCGGCGCCTCGTTCCTGGCCGCCGCGATCTACATCTCATGACGAATCCCGAGCAGACTCCCCCGCCTGTTGGCGAGGAGATCCACCTCCCCGGCCCGAGCCTCCTGCCGATCCTCAACGCGGCCGGCATCACGCTCGCGCTGATCGGCATCACGCTCGGCTGGGTGCTGTGCCTCGTCGGCGGCATCCTGTTCGTCGTGACGACGTGGAAGTGGATCGCGTCGACGCGCCGCGACATCGCAGCGCTGCCGCCAGAGCACTCCTCGCACTGAGGCGGCCTCAGCCGCTCGCGCCCGCGCTGAGCGGCACCGCGCAAACAGCGCCGTCCTCAGTCCAGCAGCGCACGACGTCGCGCATCGAGAGGACGCCGACGAGCTCGCCGCCCTCGACGACGATCAGGTGACGGAAGCCGCCGCGGACCATCTCGCAGGCGGCCTGCTCGAGCGACCAGTCGGGCGCCGCGAACACGAGGTCGCTCGTGAGGTGGTCGCCGACACGCTCGGCATCGGGGTCCAGGCCACGGCCGATCGCCGCCAGCACGTCGCGCTCCGTCAGCAGGCCCGGCCCGGGTTGCTCTCCGTCGAGCACGATCGCCGAGCCGACACGCCGCTCGTGCATCATGCGCGCGGCCTCGCGCAGCGTGTGCCCTGGTCCCACCGTCAACGAGGTCGCGCTCATCCCCTCACGCACTTGCATCGTTCGGCCTCCCGTTTGCTTGCAACGATTGCCTCAAAGCATAGTCGCCCGTCTGGATGCGGCGCGAGACGCGGTTTGCGCCCGGCGTACCCAAAGCGCGCCAATGCGCCAGCTTGGAGGTTTCCTGCGCGCTACGACAACCAAACCTGCGCTTTGTACGTATCTGCTGCACATGCAACGACCCGGAACCGTCCGTCACCGCACGCAGCTCTATACGGAAGCGATCCGGATCGTCGAAGCCGAGTACGCATCGGATCTCGAGCTCGACGACATCGCCCGCCGTGTCGCCAGCTCCCGTCGCCAGCTGCAGCGCGCCTACGCCGAGATCGGCCACACCACGTTCCGCGAGCACCTCACGCGCGTGCGCATGGAGCGTGCCGCCGGTCTGCTCGCGAACGGCTCGATGACGGTCCGCGAGGTCGCGCGCCGCGTCGGTTACCGCCAGCCGGCGCAGTTCGCGAAGACGTTCCGCCGCCACCTCGGCGCGGTCCCCTCGGCCTACCGCACACGCATGCGCGACCGCGGCGCGGCGATGCAGCACGCCGCCTAGAAACGTCGGCCGAAGGCGGTCGCTTGCGACTGCCGGAGGCGCTATTGCCGACGCGCCACCTCCTTCGCAGCGCCGGACTTCGGTCCGCCGGCGCCGACCCGGTTTGCGGTACGTCCCACCTGTCCCTTAGGATCGCGCCCGGAGAGTTTCGAAGGGTGCTCGCGACAGGACACGACGGTGCGTAGGCACCCAATCATCCAGATGGTCGCCATTGGTGCGATCGCGTCTGCGATCGGCATCGCGCTGGCGCTGTGGATCAACTGGTTCCCGGCCGACGCCGCGAAGCAGGGCAAGCCGATCGACACGCTCTACGACGTGCTGATGATCGTCTCGATCCCGATCTTCGTGCTCGTGATGACGGTGATCCTCTACTCGGCGTGGGCGTTCCGCATGCGCCCCGGCCAGGAGAACGAGGACGGTCCGCCGATCCACGGCAACACACGCCTCGAGGTCTTCTGGACGGCGATCCCGGCGATCATCCTCGTGTCGCTCTGCAGCTACGCCTACGCCGTGCTGAACGACATCGAGAAGGTGCGCGCCGACGAGCTGGTCGTGAAGGTGCATGCGATCCAGTTCGCGTGGACCTTCGAGTACCCCCAGGCGGACGGCAGACCGGTCGTCTCCAACCAGCTGTACCTGCCGAAGGACAAGCCGGTGCGGTTCGACATCGACTCGCAGGACGTGCTGCACGACTTCTGGGTCCCGGCCTTCCGCGTGAAGATCGACGCCGTCCCGGGCATCACCACGAGACTGCGCGTGACGCCCACCAGAGTCGGCATCTTCCCTGTCGTCTGCGCCGAGCTGTGCGGCCTCGGCCACTCCGTCATGCGCTCGACCGCGCACGTGCTCTCGCCCGCGGCCTTCGACAGATGGCTGGCGTCGGAGAAAGCGCCGGCGGTCAACGCCGGCGGCGGTGGCGGCAGACAGCTTTCGCAGGATCAGTTGGTCGCACTCGGGAGAACGACGTTCGTCGGCGACGGCGGCTGCGGCGCCTGCCATACGCTCGCCGATGCCGGTTCCACCGGCTCGACCGGTCCGGATCTCGACAGAGTCCTGAGAGGTCAGAGCGAGGACGACATCCGCACCGACATCGTCGACCCGAACGCAAGAATCGCCCCCGGGTATCAGGCGAACATCATGCCGCCGAACTTTGAGCAGACCCTCTCGGCCCAGCAGCTCGACGGGCTGGTTGCGTACTTGGCTACCGTGTCGAAGTGATGAGGAGATCAAGCCAATGATCGCCAAGCTCCGCGCTCCCGGCTGGTACCGCGCAGGCCTGTTCATGTTGTTCGGCGTGGCCTTCGCGTACTTGCTCGTCGGGGTGGTGCGGAGCGCGATGCACTACCCGGATGCGTGGGACGACGGCGACGCGATCACGATCGTCTCGCTGCTCGGGACGCCGCTCTTCTTCCTCGTCGGACTCGGCTGTTTCGACTACTGGTTCTACTGGGTCTCCGGCCGCCCGACGCGCCCCGAGGACCACTCCG
>DATFPW010000063.1:0-37944 GCA_035264605.1 Conexibacter sp.
GCCCATGCGCTCGCGGCGCACCTTGGACCGCGTGACCTCGACGCCGCAGCGCTCGCACACGATGCCCTTGTAGCGGACGCGCTTGTACTTGCCGCAGTAGCACTCCCAGTCCTTCGTCGGACCGAAGATGCGCTCGCAGAAGAGGCCGTCCTTCTCCGGCTTGAGCGTGCGGTAGTTGATCGTCTCCGGCTTCGTGACCTCGCCCGAGCTCCACGAGCGGATCTGCTTCGAGGAGGCGAGACTGATCTCGATGGCGTCGAAGTTGTTGATGTCGATCATTGCTACGCCTCAGCTCTCTCGGTGTCCTCGATCACTTCGTCTTCGTCTGCGGCGGCCACGGGCTCGGCGTCGACCTCGCCCTCCTCGGCCGGCGCGTCCTCGGTCGCCTCGTCGGCCGCTTGGCCGTCGGTCGCGCGGACGCCGGAGAGGTCGATGCCGAGCTCCTCGGCGGCCCGCAGGAGGTCGTCGTCCTCCTCGCGCATCTCGGCGCGGGTGCCCTCCTCGGAGACCACGTTCACGTCGAGCGCGAGCGACTGCATCTCCTTCAGGAGCACCTTGAACGACTCGGGAATGCTCGGCTCGGCGATGTTCTCGCCCTTCACGATCGCCTCGTAGGCCTTCACGCGGCCGACCGTGTCGTCGGACTTGATCGTGAGCATCTCCTGGAGCGTGTAGGCGGCGCCGTACGCCTCCAGGGCCCACACCTCCATCTCGCCGAAGCGCTGACCGCCGAACTGCGCCTTGCCGCCCAGCGGCTGCTGGGTGACGAGCGAGTACGGACCGGTCGAGCGTGCGTGGATCTTGTCGTCGACGAGGTGGAGCAGCTTCAGGATGTACATGTAGCCGACCGTCACCTGCGTCTCGAACGGCTCGCCGGTGCGGCCGTTGAAGAGCGTGAACTTGCCGCTCGCCCGCTCGCCCTCGCGGGCTCTCGGGTCGGTGTTCATCTGGATGCGGCCCTCGTGCTCCTCCTGCCACTTCATCAGCGCGGTGTCGACGTCCTGGACCGTCGCGCCGTCGAAGACGGGCGTCGAGACGTAGACGCGGCGGGCTCTGTCGCCGTTCGCCTTCGCCGTCGCCTGCTTGACCGCCTCGCTGCCGTCCTCGTACCAGCCCTGCGCCGCGGCCCAGCCGAGGTGCGTCTCGAGGATCTGGCCGATGTTCATGCGGCTCGGCACGCCGAGCGGGTTGAGGATCACGTCGACCGGCGTGCCGTCCTCGAGGAACGGCATGTCCTGCTCGTCGACGATCTTCGAGATGACGCCCTTGTTGCCGTGGCGTCCGGCGAGCTTGTCGCCCTCGGAGATCTTGCGCTTCTTCGCGACGAACACGCGCACGAGGTCGTTGACGCCCGGCGGCAGGTCGTCGCCGGCGTCGCGCGAGAACGTCTTGACGTCGATCACGACGCCGCCCTCGCCGTGCGGCACCTTCAAGGAGGTGTCGCGCACCTCGCGCGCCTTCTCCTTGAAGATCGCGCGGATCAGCTTCTCCTCGGCCGTCAGCTCGGTCTCGCCCTTCGGCGTGACCTTGCCCACGAGCAGGTCGCCCGAGCCGACCTCGGCGCCGACGCGGACGATGCCGCGGTCGTCGAGGTTGCGCAGCGACTCCTCCGAGCGGTTCGGGATGTCGCGCGTGATCTCCTCGTCGCCGAGCTTCGTCGTGCGCGCGTCGATCTCGTACTCCTCGATGTGGATCGAGGTGAGCTCGTCGTCCTTGACGAGGCGCTTGGACAGGATGATCGCGTCCTCGAAGTTGTAGCCCTCCCAGGACATGAAGGCGACCATCAGGTTCTTGCCGAGCGCCATCTCGCCGTTGTCGGTCGCGGAGCCGTCGGCGAGCACGTCGCCCGCCTTGACCGCCTGGCCGTTGCGCACGAGCGGCTTCTGATGGATCAGCGTTCCCTGGTTGGAGCGCATGAACTTCTGCAGCAGGTACTCGTCCTTGGCGCCGTCTCTCGTCTCGACGACGATCTGGTCGGCGTCGACGTGGGCGATCGTGCCCGTGTTGCGCGCGAGGATCACGTCGCCGGTGTCGACGGCGGCGCGGCGCTCCATGCCGGTGCCGATCAGCGGCGCATCCGTCTTGAGGAGCGGCACCGCCTGGCGCTGCATGTTCGAGCCCATCAGCGCGCGGTTGGCGTCATCGTGCTCGAGGAACGGGATCATCGCCGTGGCGACCGACCAGATCTGCTCGGGCGAGACGTCCATCAGGTCGACGTCTCTCGGCGCGACCGTCACGTACTGACCGGCCTGCGTCCGGCAGACGATCTCGCCGCCGGTGAGCTTGCCGTTGGCGTCGACAGGCGTGTTCGCCTGCGCGATCTTCGCCTCCTCCTCCTGCGTGGCGTCGAGGCGGACGACCTCGTCGGTGAGCTTGCCGTCCTTCACGACGCGGTAAGGCGTCGTGACGAAGCCGTGCTCGGAGATCTCCGCGTAGGAGGAGAGCGAGCCGATCAGGCCGATGTTCGGACCCTCGGGGGTCTCGATCGGACACATGCGGCCGTAGTGGGTCGGGTGGACGTCGCGCACCTCGATCGGTGCGCGCTCGCGCGTGAGGCCGCCGGCGCCGAGCGCCGACAGGCGGCGGCGGTGCGTGAGGCCCGCGAGCGAGTTCGTCTGGTCCATGAACTGCGACAGCTGCGAGGAGCCGAAGAACTCCTTCAGCGCCGCCACGACCGGGCGGATGTTGACGATCGTCTGCGGCGTGATCGTGTCGGCGTCCTCAGTCGTGAGGCGCTCGCGCACGACGCGCTCCATGCGGTAGAGGCCAATCCGGAAGGCCTCCTGGATCAGCTCGCCGACGGTGCGCAGACGGCGGTTGCCGAAGTGCTCGTACTCGTCGAGGTGATCGGCGACAGGCTCGCGCGGGTAGCTGACGGCCTCCGCTGCATAGTCTCTGATCTCGACATCGGGCTGCTCCGGCATCCCCAGGATGCGCGGCAGCGAGACGAGCTCCTTGACGAGCGCGATGATGTCGTCGTGCGTCAGCGTGCGCGTCTCGAGGTCGATGTCGAGGCGCAGGCGGCTGTTGAGCTTGTAGCGACCGACGCGCGTGAGGTCGTAGCGCTTGGGGTCGAAGAACAGCTGGTGCAGGAGCGCTCTTGCCGCGTCGACCGACGGCGGCTCGCCCGGGCGCTGCTTCTTGAACAGCTCGATCAGCGCGCCCTCCTCGGTCTTCGTGACCTCGGGATCGGCTTCGATCGTGTTGCGGATGTAGTGCGAGTCCTCGAAGAGGGCGGCGATCTCCTCGTCAGACGAGTAGCCCATCGCGCGCAGCAGGACCGTGACCGGCAGCTTGCGCTTGCGGTCGATGCGGACGTAGACCTTGCCCTTCTTGTCGATTTCGAGCTCGAGCCAGGATCCACGCGCAGGCATCAGGTTCGCGATGAAGACCTGCTTCTCGCGGTCCTTCGCCTCCATCAGGTAGGCGCCCGGCGAGCGCACGAGCTGCGTGACGACGACGCGCTCGGTGCCGTTGATGATGAACGTGCCGCGCTCGGTCATCCACGGGAAGTCGCCCATGAAGACCGACTGCTCACGGATCTCGCCCGTCTCGCGGTTGACGAACGCGACCGTGACGGTCAGCGGGCGCGCGTACGTGAGGTCCTTCTCGCGACACTCGTCCAGCGAAGCGACCGGCTCGTCGAAGACGAACTCGCCGAACTGGACGGCGAGGTTGCCGGTGTAGTCCTCGATCGGCGAGATGTCGTCGATCGTCTCGCGCAGGCCACCATTCTCGGTGTCGGTGAGCCAGGCGAAGGACTTCTTCTGGATGTCGATCAGGTTGGGTACATCAAGGGCCTTGGGGAGGCGCGCAAAGCTACGGCGCGTCCGGGGGGCGTCAACAGGTGCCAAGACGGCGACTCCTCGAGCGATGGAGAGCGAGCAGAGAGGCTGCGCGAAAGCGCGACCAGCGAAGATAGCACACGGCATCGCTGCCCTGTGCGGGGGGCTGTCAGCGCTCACGGACCCCGCCCTGGAAGCCCGCGTATGTGGCGCGGTCTTCGGCCTATGGGCGGCTGCGACTATCGGCCGACCGGCGGATTGTACCGGTGAGCGGGCATTTCGGCCAGCGCGGTGAGAGCAGTGCTCGTTAGACCTCGCTATGCGAGGCGAAAGGTGCAGTGGTCCGAGAACGACGGAGGGCCGGCTGAGAGCCGGCCCTCCGGTGAAGCGGTGGTGCGGGGAGCTACTTGAGCTCCACCGTCGCGCCGGCCTCCTCAAGCTCAGCCTTGAGCTTGTCGGCCTCGTCGCGCTCGATGCCCTCCTTGACGGGCTTGGGGGCCTCGTCGACGAGCGCCTTGGCCTCCTTGAGACCGAGGCCGGTCGCCGCGCGGACGACCTTGATGACCTGGATCTTCTTGTCGCCGGCGCCGGTGAGGACGACGTTGACGGTCGAGGACTCCTCCTCGGCCGCGCCGCCATCGCCGCCGGCAGCGCCGCCGGCAGCCGGGGCCGCAGCCGCGACAGCAGCCGCGGAGACGCCGAACTCCTCCTCGAGCGCTCTGATGCGCTCAGAGAGCTCGAGTACGGAGATCGCCTTCAGCTCGTCGATCCACTCCTGTGTGGTCGCCATGTCTAGTCCTCCTTCGCGTCGGAAGCGTCGTCGGCTTCCGCCGTCGCGTCCGTCTGGTTCTCAGTGGTGGAATCGGTGTTCGGTTCTGCTTCGGCCTCTGCGGCCGGGGCCTCCTCGGCAGGAGCCTCGGCCTCTGCGGCCGGCTCCTCCGCGGTCTCGGCGGGAGCCTCGGCTGCAGGGGCCTCCTCGGCGGGAGCCTCAGCCTCGGCCGGAGCAGCTGCCTCCGACTCGGCCGCGGCCTCAGCCGGCGTAGCAGCGCCGCTGACAAGACCCTGGTCGCGGATCTGGCCGAGCTGCACGGCGATGCCGGAGATGAGCGCGTTCAGCGTCCGTGCGAGGCCGTTGAGCGGCGCCGCGACGGTGCCGACGAGCTGCGCGTAGAGCACCTCGCGCGACGGCAGCTTCGCTATCGCTCTGATGTCGTCCGCCGAGACGACCTGGCCATCCATCAGGCCGCCCTTGAAGGCCAGCACTTCGGTGACTCTCTGTGCGTCGCTCAGCGCCTTCGCCGCCGCAGCAGCGTCGCCGCGCACGAACGTCAGCGCGGTCGGGCCCTCGAGCACGGACTTCAGCGCCTCGGCGCCCGCCTTGTCGGCGGCGCGCTCCGTCAGCGAGTTCTTCACGACGTTGAAGGTCGCGTCCGCCGCGCGCAATCTTGCGCGCAGATCGGCGACCTGGCTGACCGTGATGCCGCGATAGTCGACCGCGAAGACCGCCTGAGAAGCCTCAAGCTCCTCGGCGATGCGATCGATGACCGCTGCCTTCTCGTCTCTGTTCATGGTCTTGGTTCGCTCTCTTCTTGAAATGCGAACGCCCGCACGGGGCGGGCGTCGAGAGAGCGGACCACAGTCGGTCCGACCTTCGAGGCACCGCCTGCCCCGGACTTACAGCCGCCGGGGGTCTCGGGCAGGGCGCTCTTGGAACGAGGCTACGCCGCGAGCGGCGCCTCCTCCACGATGTCGCGCGTGCGCGACGGATCGACCTTCACGCCCGGCCCCATCGTCGAGGCGAGCGTGATCGAGTGGATGTACTTGCCCTTCGCCACGGACGGCTTGGCGCGGACGATCTCCTCGACCACCGCCGCGTAGTTCTCGAGCAGCAGCTGCTCGTCGAAGCTCGACTTGCCGATCACGAGGTGGACGATCGCGGTGCGGTCGGTGCGGTACTCGACCTTGCCGGCCTTCGACTCCTCGACGGCCTTCTTGACGTCCATCGTGACCGTCCCGACCTTCGGGTTCGGCATCTTGCCCGACGGCCCGAGGATGCGGCCGAGACGGCCGACGACAGGCATCAGGTCAGGCGTGGCGATCGCGACGTCGAAGTCGTCGAAGCCCTCCTCGATCTGCTTCGCGAGGTCCTCGGCACCGACGTGGTCGGCGCCGGCGTCGATCGCCTCCTGCTGCTTGTCGCCCTGCGCGAAGACCGCCACCTTGACGTTCTTGCCGAGGCCATGCGGGAGCGCGATCGTGCCGCGCAGCTGCTCGTCGGCGTGACGGACGTTGAGGCCGGTGCGGATGTGCACCTCGACCGACTCGTCGAACTTGGCCGACTTCAGCTGCTTGACGAGCGCGATCGCCTCGGCGGGCGCGTACTCGTGTTCGCGGTCGAAACGCTGGCGCGCCTCGAGGTATGCCTTGCCGTGCTTCGCCATCAGTCGCTCACCTCCACGCCCATCGAGCGGGCGGTGCCCGCGATGATCTTCGCGGCCTGGTCGAGGTCGTTCGCGTTGAGATCCTCGAACTTCGTCTGCGCGATGTCGCGCAGCTGCGCCTGTGTGATCGACGCGACCTTGTTGCGGTTCGGCTCCGCGGATCCCTTGTCGAGATTGAGCGCCTTCTTGATCAGCACGGCAGCCGGCGGGCTCTTCGTGATGAACGTGAAGGAGCGGTCCTCGTAGACCGTGATCTCGATCGGGATGACGGTGCCCTGCTGCGAGGCCGTCTGGGCGTTGAACGCCTTGACGAACTCCATGATGTTCACGCCGTGCTGACCCAGTGCAGGGCCGACCGGCGGTGCTGGGCTCGCCTGGCCCGCAGGGGCCTGGAGCTTGATGACTGTCATTACCTTCTTGGCCATTAGATCTTCTTCACCTGGTCGAAGCCGACCTCGACGGGGGTCTCGCGGCCGAAGATTGATACCAGCACCTTCAGGCGGGCGCCGTCCTCATTGATCTCCGAGATCTCCCCGGAGAAGTCGGAGAGCGGCCCCGACACCACCTTGACAGCCTCGCCGATCGAGAACTGCGCACGCGTGCGCGGACGCTCGGCCGTCTCGCGATGGAGCAGACGATCGACCTCCGCCTGCGTGAGCGGGACGGGCTCGTTCGACGCGCCGACAAAACCGGTGACGCCGGGGGTGCCCTTCACGAGCGCCCAGGAGTCCTCGTTGAGGTCCATGTTCACAAGCACGTAGCCGGGCATCGTGCGCTTCTCCGTCACGACCTTCACGTTGTCCTTCATCTCCGAGACGGACTCGGTCGGGACGACGACCTGCCGCACGGCGCGCTTCTGTCCGAGCGAGACGACGCGGTGCTCGAGGTTGTGCTTCACCTTGTTCTCGTGACCGGAGTAGGTGTTGACGACGTACCAGCGGAACATGCGGGGGAATCCTTCGGGGTCGGGCGGACGGGGGCCTGGCTCAGATGATGTAGTCGACGATCTTGCTGGCGAGGAAGTCCGCAAGGCCGAGGAAGGCGCCGGCGACAATCACGAAGCCAATGGTGACCGCTGTGGCCTGGCCAACCTGCCGACGATCCGGCCACTGTACTCGTTGCAGCTCGCGCCAGCTTCCTCGCAGGAAGGTCATCAGGCGGTTGCCCTCGCGCGGCTCGCCTGCGCGTGCAGCGCGGCGGCGGCGCGTGGCGACGACCTCGGCCCCGTCCTCGACGTGGCCGTTGTTGCCTTCCTCGAACGCCTGCTCGGCGTCGTCGACGCGATCCTCCAGCTCCTCGAACTGCTCCTCGTCGGCGAGCTCCGGCAGGTCGACGTCGTCGTCGACGACGTCGGGCACGTCCGTGGGCGTCGCGTCGATCAGCTCGGGGCGGCCGATCTCGAGCTGCGCCTCGGCCAGGTCGACCTCGCCGCTCGCGAGCTCCGGCGCCTCATGGTCATGCAGGTGCTCCGCGTCGGGCGCAGGCGGCGCGTCGGCCTCGACCTCGGCCTCGGCCTCGGCCTCGGCCGGGCGTGCCTGAGCACCGCCGGCGGCTCGTGCCTGGCGGTCTCGGCGCTGCTTCGCTCGTCTGCGGTCGCGGGCCACGATCGGTCTCGCTCAGCGAGTCTCCCGATGCGCCGTGTGCGACTTGCACCAACGGCAGTACTTGCGCAGCTGGATCCGCTCGGGATCGTTGCGCTTGCTCTTGTTCGTCTGGTAGTTGCGTCGCTTGCAGTCTTCGCACGCGAGCGTGACTGCGATCCGAACATCTCCGCGGGCCATTGGCGTTCCAAGGTCGGTATGGGCACGTGTCCGCGACCGGTGGCGGACAGACAACGGACCGCCGGCCGGCGCGAGCCACGGAGTGTAGCGTGGAAGCGAGGTCCGGCGGACGGTTGTGACGTCGCCGCAGGTCCTCGCTTGCGATGACCGGAAGGCGAAAGCCGATTTCCGCAGGTCCTCGCTTGCGATGACCGGAGGGCGAAAGCCGATTTGCCGCGCTAGGGTCCCATGCGATGGGGCTTGCAGTCACCGGTCCTTTGCGAAGAGAAGTCGAGCGGGCGCTGCCGTCGCGACCGTTCGCCCTGCGCTTCTGGGATGGCACGGAGCTCCCGGCAACCGAGGGCGGCAACGGCGCCGGTCCGGCCCCAACGTTCACGGTGCGCTCCCCCCGCGCGGTTGCACACGCCCTGCGAGCGCCAGGCCAGTTGGGCCTCGGCCGCGCGTACGTGAGCGGCGAGCTGGCAGTCGATGACCTCGACGCGGTCATGCATCTGCTCGAGTCGTGGCAGCCGCCGTCGATCGACGGGCGCGACCGTGTGCGGCTGATGCTGGCCGCCGTCGCTGCGATGGGCCTGACGCGTCCGCCGAGACTGCCGGAGTCCGAGCTCGTGCCGCAGGGGACGCGCCACTCGCGCGAGCGCGACGCACGCGCCGTCCAGCACCACTACGACGTCTCGAACGACTTCTTCGAGCTCTTCCTCGGGCCGACGATGACGTACTCGTGCGGTGTGTGGGCGCGCTCGGGCGCAAGCACGCTCGAGGAGGCGCAGGAGGCCAAGCTCGAGCTCGTGTGCGCGAAGCTCGGCCTGCAGCCGGGCGAGCGGGTGCTCGACGTCGGCTGCGGCTGGGGTGCGTTTGCGCTGCACGCGGCGGCGCGGCACGGCGTCCACGTGACCGGCATCACGCTGTCTCCCGCGCAGGCGGAGCGCGCGAGACAGCGCGTGGCGGAGGCGGGACTCGGCGATCGCGTGGACATCCGGCTCGCTGATTACCGCGAGCTGCAGGCGGAGCCGTTCGACGCGATCGCCTCGATCGGGATGGTCGAGCACGTCGGCGAGGTGCAGATCGACACGTACGCGGCCCGGCTCGCGGAGCTGCTCAAGCCGAGTGGCCGGCTCTTGAATCACGGCATCGCGCGCCAGCGCCACAGCGACCCTGACGCAGGCGACTTCTCCGAGCGCTACGTCTTCCCCGACGCGGAGCCGCTGCATCTCTCGCGTGTATTGCTGGCGCTGGAGCGCGCCGGATTCGTGACGCAGCACGTCGAGGGCTTTGGCGCCGACTACGCGCAGACGCTGCAGCACTGGGCCGAGCGCCTCGATGCTTCCCTGGCGGAGGCGACCCGGCTGGCGGGCGAGGAACGGATCCGCGTGTGGCGCCTCTATCTGCGCGCAGCGCGCAACGGCTTCCTGACCGGCTTCACCGGGATCTACCAGGTGCGTGCCGCGCTGCCCGGCGGGCCGGCTCCGGCGGAGGCGCCGGGTGGGCCGGCGCTCGTACGCTGACGGCTCGGAGGCCGCCGCTCAGACATACCGCCGCATGACGCTCGTCGCGCGAGCTCCCCAGCTCGAGCCGAAGAGCGCGGCGTGCAGGAGCAGCGGGGCGAGCTGCCAGAGGGCGATGCGCTCGGGTGCGCCAGGAGCGAGCGGCGCCTGCTCCTCGTAAGCCTGGAAGCAACGCTCGGAAGCGCCGCCGAAGAGACGCAACATCGCGAGGTCGAGCTCGCGGTGGCCGCCGTGGGCGGCGGGGTCGATCAGCCAAGGCCGCTGATCGCGGTCGATGAGGACGTTGCCGGACCAGAGGTCGCCGTGGACGCGGGCGGGTAGCTCCGCTGGGCCGGCGATCTCGTGGAGGCGGCTGGTGAGACGGTCGAGCAGGGCGGGCGCCTCAGGTGGGAGCGCACCGCGCTCGTGCGCGAGGCGGGCGAGTGGTTCGAGGCGACTGGTGGCGTAGAAGATCGGCCAGTCGGCAGCCGACGCATTGGGGAGCGTGAGCGGGCCGATGCGCAGGGTGTCGTCGGGACCCCCGAAGGCGGGCGCGCCAGCGGCGTGGAGCTGCGCGAGGCCGCGGCCGAGCGCCTCGTCGGCGGCCGTCGTGGGCGGGCCGGCGTCGATCCAGGCGAGGGCGAGGAAGCGGGGAGCGGGCGGCGGGCAGGCGGGCTGCGACCCGGCGCGCGAAGGGGCAGCGCGAGCCGGCTGCACCGGCTGGCCGGGGGTGGGCGGATCGGCGACGGCGAGCACGTCTGGGACGGGGAGCGCGTCGGCCTTGGCGAGCCATTGCAGGCCAGCCGCCTCGGCGGCGAAGGAGCCGGCGGCGGCCGGGTCGGCGCTTGTCTTGACGAAGACGCGCGAGCCGTCCGCGAGGGTGGCGGCGTAGGTGTCGTTGAGGTCGCCGCCGGCGACCGGCACGAGCTGCGCGACCGGCTGACCAAGGGCGGCGGCGAGCGAGGCTGCGAGGTCGCTCACACGGGGCGCGGACTCAACTCGGCGAGCAGGCCGGTGCAGGCGGCCTCGACGAGGTCGAGCACGTGGTCGAAGCCGTCCTCGCCGCCGTAGTACGGGTCGGGCACGTCGAGGCTGGCGGCCGCGGCCGCGGCAGGGTCGAACTCGCGCAGCATGCGGACCTTCGCGGCGGCGTCCGCGTGCGGCGCGATCTCACGCAGGTTGCGGTGGTTGTCCGCATCCATGGCGAGCAACAGGTCGAACTGCTCGAAGTCCTCGGGGACGATCTGACGTGCGGCGCCGCTCATCGCGATGCCGCGGGCCGCGGCCGCCGCAGTCGCGCGTTCGTCGGGCCGACTGCCGACGTGCCAGGCGCCCGTGCCGGCGCTGTCGAGCTCGATCGCGTGCTCCAGCTCCGCATCGGCGACGAGCTGCGCCATCACCGCCTCGGCGGTCGGCGAGCGGCAGATGTTGCCGAGGCAGACGAACAGGACGCGGGGCATCGCGGAAAGGCTAGCCGGGGTGCGTGGCACGGAGCACTGCACCCTTGCGACTCATGTGGAGTCGCAAGGTGCAGTGGTCGAGACGAACCGAGCCGATCAGGGGCGCAGAGCGCGCAGTGCGTTGAGGATCACGGCGACGTCGATCGCCTCCTGAAGCAGGGCGCCGGCGACGGGTGGGAGCAGGCCGGCGGCGGCGAAGCCCATCGCGACGAGGCTCAACGCCATGCCGGCGATCACGCTCTGGCGTGCGATCCGCATCGTGCGGCGGCCGATGCGCACCGCCGTCGCGACGCGGTCGATGCGGTCGACGGTTATGACGGCGTCGGCTGCCTCGCTGGAGACGGTTTCGCTCTCCCCCGCGATCGCGACGCCGACGTCGGCGAGCGCGAGCGCCGGCGCGTCGTTGACGCCGTCGCCGACCATCACGACCGGCCGCAGCTCGGGACGCGCGCGCACCGCGCGTACGACCTCCAACTTCTCTTCGGGCGTGCGCTCGGCGTACACGCGATCGAGCCCGGCCTCGCGCGCGATCGCCTGCGCCACGGCATCGCTGTCGCCCGTGACCATCGCGACCTGGCGCACGCCGGCGTCGCGCAGGCTCTGGGCGAGCTGGGCCGCGTCGGGGCGCAGACGGTCGGCCATCACGAGGGCGCCGACGATCGCGCCGTCGATGCCGACGTGGACGAGCGCGCGGCCGGGATCGGCGCCGTCCACGGCGGTGGCGACCCCGTCGGCCGCGGCGAAGCCGCGCGTGTGCAGCCAGCGCTCTCCACCGACCGCGATGCGGCGGCCGCCGACGGTCGCCTCGATCCCGTCGCCGGGATCCTCGTGCGCGTTGCCGGGCTGCTCGAGCCGCAGACCGCGGGCCTGTGCGTCATGCACGATCCCCTCCGCGAGCACGTGCGCGGACAGCTGCTCGGCTGAGGCAGCGAGGCGCAGGATCTCATCGCAGGCGAGGCCGTCGAACGGGACGATCAACTCGACCGACGGGCGCCCGAGCGTGAGCGTGCCGGTCTTGTCGAGCAGGACCGTGCGCGCGGAGGCGAGGCCCTCGAGCGCGGTCCCGCCCTTCAGCACGATCCCCTCGCCCGCGCAGCGCGACAGGCCCGAGACGAGCGCGATCGGCGCCGCGAGGATCAGCGGGCACGGCGTTGCGACGACGAGCACCGCAACCGCGCGCACGAATTCGCCGCTCGCTGCCCACGCGCCGCCCGCCAGCAGCAGCGTGAGCGGCAGGAAGATCGCTGCGTAGCGGTCTGCGAGGCGGGTGAACGGCGGGCGCTCGCATTGGGCGGCGGCGACGAGCGCGACGAGCGCCGCGTACGAGCTGTCGGCTGCGGCGCGCGTGGCGCGCAGCTCGAACGCCTCGCCGGCGTTGGCGACGCCGCTGCGCAGTGCGTCGCCGCGGTGCTGCTCCAGTGGGAGCGACTCGCCGGTGACGGCGGACGCGTCGATTGCCGCACGCTCGCTCGCAAGTGTCCCGTCGACCGGCACGACCTCGCCGCTGCGCACGAGCACGACATCGCCCGGGACGACCGTGTCGACCGCGACCTCCTCCCAGGTGCTGTCGGTGCGGCGGTGCGCGATTCGCGGCGCGCGGCGCAGGAGGGCAGTCAGCTCCCGCTCGGCCCGGCCGGAGGCATAGGCCTCGAGCGCGTTGCCGCCGAGCAGCATCACCGCGACGACGGAGCCGGCCAGCAGCTCGCCGCCGACGAGCGCGGCTGCCATCGCGAGCAGCGCGACCACGTCGACGCCGACGTCGCCGCGCACGAGCGCGCGGGCGACCGACCAGCTGACCGGGATCAGCGTGCCGGCGATCGTCGCAATCCACAGGGCGTCGCCGACGGACGGCGCGCCGGCCAGGTGGCAGACGCCGCCGGCGAGCGTGCCGATCAGCGCGGCGGCGGCCGTGAGCGTGCGGGCGTGGCGGCGCGCGAGCGCGTCCAGGCCACGCGCAGTGGGCGCGGGCGCGCGCGGCGGAGCGATCGGCGGTGCGACGGCCATCAGGATGGATTCTTCTCGCGCACGCGGAACGCGGCATCGGGAGATCCACCGGCGCGGGTCCGTGGTCTTCCGCTCGCAAGCTGCGGCAGCGCAGCTGCCGACCCCGAGAGGAGCGCGCTTCCGGGATCGGCCACCGCGGTCGCCGGGGAGACGCGCGAAGGGCAGCGGGGAAACCACGGTGGCCTAGGCGTGCGGGAAGGCGTAGCGTAAGCGACATGCCGAAAAGTGGACTGTCGGCTCAGCGGATCCTGTTGGTCGAGAGCGAGCGTACGCTCGCCGAGCCGCTGGCGCGGGCGCTCGTGCGCGCCGGCTACGCCACCACGACCATCGCCAGCGGGGTGGGCGCGCTCGCGTTGGCAACCCGAACGCACTTCGACCTCGTGCTGCTCGACAGCACGCTGCCGGACGCGGACGGCCGCGAGCTGTGCGACGCGCTGCACGAACGTACCGGCACACCCATCGTGATGCTCGCGGACAGCGTCGGCGAGGCCGACCGCAGCGCCTGGAGTGACGGCGCCGAGGACTACATCGTCAAACCGGTACGCGGCGCGGACGCGGTCGCTCGCGTGCGCGGCGTGCTGCGGCGTGTCGTGGCGACCTCGAACGGGGGTGCGAGCGGTCGCGACATCCTGCGCGCCGGCCCGTTGACCCTCGACACCCTCCTGCGGCGGGTTCGGCTCGACGACCGAGAGCTGAGGCTGCCGCCGAAGGAGCTCGCGCTGCTGACGCGCCTGATGCGTGAAGCAGGACACGCCGTCTCGCGCGAGGCGCTGATGCACGACGTCTGGGGCGAGGACGCGGCCGCCTCGTCGCGGACGCTCAACGTGCATGTCGGGACGCTGCGCAGCCGGCTCGGCGACGATCCCGACGCACCGCGCTTCATACACACCGTGCGCGGCGTGGGCTTCCGCTTCAGCTCCCCCGAAGAGCTGCGGGTCGAGGGCAACGGCGCCCGCTAGCCTCTCGCCTCATGACGGTAGGCGCTGGCCCCCGCATCCTGTTCGTCGAGGACGAGCCGTCGATCTCCGAGCCGTTCACGCGGGCGCTCGTACGTGCCGGGTTCGAGACGACGACGGTCGGAACCGCAGCCGGCGCGCTGGAGACGGCCGCGCTCATCGCACCCGACCTCGTCCTGCTCGACCTCACGCTGCCCGACGGGGACGGGCACGAGGTATGCCGCCAGCTGCGCCGGCGCGGCGACGTGCCGATCTTGATGCTGACCGCGCGCGGCACCGAGACGGACCGCATCGTCGGGCTCGAGCTGGGTGCCGACGACTACGTCGTCAAGCCGTTCAGCGGCGCAGAGGTGATCGCCCGCATCCGCGCCGTGCTGCGGCGCACCGGCGGCGGCGCCGGAGCGATGGCCCAGGGGAACGGCGTGCCGGAGGAAGTCCTGCACGTCGGCCCGCTCGAGCTCGACGCGGCCGCCCGCCGCGCCTGGCTCGACGGCGAGGAGCTGCAGCTCTCGCGCAAGGAGATGGACCTGCTCGTACGGCTGATGCGCGATGCCGGCCGGGTCGTCACGCGTGAGGACTTGATGACGGATGTGTGGGACGTCAACTGGTTCGGCTCGACGAAGACGCTCGATGTCCACGTCGGCTGGCTGCGCCGCAAACTCGGCGACGACCCCACCACCTCGCACTTCATCCACACGGTGCGGGGCGTTGGCTTCCGCTTCGCCGCCGACGAGGAGCTGAGACCGTAGGCCTGCGAACGCGCCTGCTGCTGGCGCTCGCGTACGTGCTGCTGCTGGCGGTCGTCGCGCTGGAGGTGCCGCTGATCTTCAGCCTCAACGACCGCGTGCAGGCTGAGGTGCGCACGCAGGCGCGCGGCCAGACCGACGTCGTGGCCGCATCGGTCGCGGACCTCTTCGCGCCGCCGCGCGACCGCGCGCTGCGGAAGTTGACCGCGTCGGCGGCCCGGTCGGTGCGCGGCCGTGTGATCGTGCTCGACAGGCGAGGGCGACTGCTGGCGGATTCTGCCGGCGGTCAGCTCGGCACCAGCTACGCGAACCGCCCGGAGGTGCGCGTAGCGTTGGCCGGGCGCTCGTTCCAGAGCCAGCGCGGCAGCCAGACGCTCGGCCAGAACATCCTCGCGACGGCGGCGCCGGTGCTGAGCGGAACGCACGGACGGGTCGTCGGCGCGGTGCGGATCACACAGAGCGTCTCGGCGGTCCGGCGGGCGGTGCGGCGCTCGACCGCCGGGTTGCTGCTCGTCGGCGTGATCGTGCTCGCGCTCGGCCTGCTCGCAGGCGGCGCGATCGCCGGGCAGGTCGTGCGACCGATCCGCCGCATGCGGGCTGCCGCCGCGCGCGTGGCAGCCGGGGATCTCGACACGCGCGTCGCGCTCGAGGGCTCGACCGAGGAGCGCTCGCTCGCGCGCTCGTTCAACGACATGACCGACCGGATCCGCGACATGCTCGGCCGCCAGCAGGCGTTTGTCGCCGACGCCTCGCACCAGTTGCGCACGCCGCTCGCGGCACTGCGGCTGCGGATGGAGGAGGCGGAGGCGGCCGGCGTCTCGCCGGAGGCGGCCGAGGAGCTGGTGGCCGGCGAGCGCGAGGTCGACCGCATCGCCCAGCTCGTCGACGAGCTGCTCGTGCTGTCGAATGCCGGCGAGCCGGACACGTCCGCCGAGCCGATCGACCTGGCCGCAGCCACCGCAGCGGCGCACCGCCGGTGGGAGCCGCTCGCACGCGAGCAGGGACGCAGCGTCCTGTTGGCGGATCCACGCGCCCCGGCGATCGTCTCCGCGGCGCGTGCCGATGTCGACCGCGCGCTCGACGCGCTGGTGGAGAACGCGCTGCGGTATGCGCCCGCGAGCTCGACCGTCGAGCTGCGGGCGACCGGCGAGACGATCGAGGTGCTCGACGAGGGGCCCGGCATCGCGCCGGAGGAGGCCGAGGCAGTCTTCGAACGGTTCCACCGCGGCACGGCCGGGCGCCGCACGCCCGGCGGGACCGGTCTCGGGCTGACGATCGCGCGCACGCTCGCGCGCCGCTGGGCGGGCGACGTGACGATCGCGAACCGCGTGGATGGGGCAGACGGGCCGGACGGCGCGGAGCGGCTCGGTGCATGCGCCGTGCTGCACCTTCCCCGCTTGGCCGTGGCTTTGCCGGAGGGGCGCTAGCGTCGTGTCGATGCGCTCACGTACCCTGCTCGCCTGGATCGCGGTCGGGCTCGTCGGGCTCGCACTCGCGGCCGGCGTGACCTACGCCGCGACGCAGCTGTCGAGCCAGCGGATCGGCCTGTCCGCCGAGCCGCCGTCAGCCGGCGAGGAGCTCGCCAGCCCGCATGCCAGACGCGGCCGCGAGCGGGCCGCAGACCGCCGCCGCGACGAGCGGGGACACGCGCGCGAGCGCGACTTGGACGACTGACGGAGCGGCGAGCCGCCGGGGCGTCAGGCCGGCGCCCCGCGCCAGGGATCCAGCACGTCAACGCCGGTCACCTCGAAGTCGCGCACGTTGCGGGTCGCAAGCGTCGCGCCGTGGTGGCGGCAGATCGCGGCGATCTGGCCGTCGGCGATGCTGACGGGCCGCCCGTCGCGCTCGCGGGCCGCCACGAGCTCGGCGTAGTGGATCGCAGCGCTGCCGTCGAAGGGCAGGATCCGCCCGGCGAAGTCCTCGGCCAGCAAGCCATGGACCGCGACGGTGAACTTGCGGCGTCGCGCGCCGTTCGGCAGGCGTGCGACGCCGTGCAACAGCTCTGCCGCCGTGACCGCCGTAATCGCAAGGCTGCTCCCGTCTTCCCCGTCGACCCAGCCGATAACAGCCTCGGCCGGTCGTCTCCGCATCAGCTCGGAGACGACATTCGTGTCGAGGACGATCATGCGCCGAGGTCAAGCGCGCGCGGCAGCTCGCTCCGCGGCGGGAGCTCGAGCTTGTCCCCGCGGAGGCCGGCGAAGCGCTCATGGATGCGGCTGCCGAGGCGCGCCGCTGAGGCCTCTGGCCCGAGCAGTGTGTCGCGCAGGATCGCGCGCGCCTCGGCCTCCATCGAGCGGCCATTCTCGGCCGCACGCACGCGCAGCCGCCCCTTGACCGCATCGTCGAGGTTGCGCACCGTCAACGTAGAGTTGTGTGCTTGCATTGCTGTCATAGCAAGCAATGCTAGCGCTTATAGAACGGGCTGAGGCAGATGACGGCGAGCAGTCGTGCGACCGCTCTCGTCGCGGTCGGCCAGGTAAGGCGCCAAGTAGCGCGCGGCGACCTTGTGTGGCGGCCACCACGGACAGTGGCGCGAGGCGGTCGAGACGACGCTCTCGCCGCCGGTGATCGTCGCGCGCAGGTAGACGGGGCCGTCGCCTGTGAAGAGCATCGCGCGCAGCAGCGGGCGCGTCGACGGCTCAGGGATGTTCGTGCCGGCTGAGCGGGCGATCAGCGTCGCCACCACGTCGGCCTGCTGGGTGGCCATGCCGCCTTGCTTGATCGCGAAGGTCGTGGCGTCGCCGATCGCAAACACGTCGGGGAGGCCGGGCACGCGACCGTGCTCGTCGACGTGCACGAAACCGCCAAGGTCACTTGGAACCCCTCCTATCGCCGGTCCGGAGAGGACCGGGAGCGCAACGACGCGCTCGGCGTCGAGCGTCCGCCCCCCGGGCGTGAGCGCGAGTGTCCTGCCGTCGTAGTCGTGTGCGTACGTGCTACCGGCGAACGTGATCCCAGCCTGCTCCAGCCGCTCTGCGACCGCCGCGCTGCCGGCGCCATGGAACAAGCCGAGCGGCGTGTCCTCCGGCGTCACGAGCGTCAGTTCGGCATCGCGGATACCCATTTCCCGCGCGCGTTCCGCGGACATCAGCGCGAGCTCGTAGAGCGGCAGCGGCCATGTTGGGCCGGGCGGAACGACAAACGCAACGCGCCGCGTCATCCCTTGCTCGAGCTCCGCCACGATCCAGTGCAGGCTGCCGGGGTCGGCGTCGGCGAAAAAGGTGTGTGCGTGCCTCAGCCCGGCGCTGGCGTGCGCGCCGGGCGCGAGCACGAGCGCGTCGTAGGCGATCCGCTCACCGCTGTCGGTGACGACTGCGCGCTCGACCGGGTCCACCACGGCGAGCGCGTCGCGACGGTGGGTCACGTCGAGGTCATCGCAGATCTCGCCGAGGTCGTAGCGGCGCATAGCGCGTGACGTGAACGGCTCGAGCACCGCGAACGGGCGGTAGTGAAGCTGGGCAGCTGGACCGACGAGGGTGATCGAGAGCGTGTCGCCGGTGAGCGCGCGGAGCGCCAGCAGCGTCTCGACACCGGCGATGCCGCCACCTGCGACGACGACGTGCAGGGGACGGAGCGGTGAGTGGTGAGCGTGAGCCATGGACTCAGGCTATGGAGCGGGAACACGCGTGCCATCGGGGGTGTGCCGACCTTGGGCGCGGGCGACTACGGAGCCCCACACAGGCGACGGCGGCGGGCACGCCCATCGGCGTCTCGCCGCCCAGCGCATCCGTGGAAACGACGGATGACGCGCCCGTGCGGTCTGCGGTGGTGCCGTGTCGCGGAGGCCCGATATCGTCGCCTGCCATGGGCGCAACCGAGGAGCAACCCGCGCCGACCGAGTCCGTCGAGCGCGCGACGCGCGTCGTGATCGCCGACGATCACGCCGTCGTGCGCACGGGCTTGAAGATGGTGCTGGATGCAGAGGAGGGGATCGAGGTCGTCGCCGAGGCCGGCGATGTCGAAGCAGCGCTGCGCGCCGTGCGCGCGTACCACCCCGACGTGCTCGTGCTCGATCTCAACATGCCCGGCGAGCCGAGCCTGCAGGCGATCCCGCGCTTCATCGAGCAGGCGCCGGAGACGGCGATCGTCGTGCTGACGATGCAGCAGGACCCGGCGTTCGCGCGCGAGGCGCTGCGCTCCGGCGCGTGCGGCTACGTGCTGAAAGAGGCCGCCGACGCCGAGCTCGTGCAGGCCGTGCGGATGGCGACTGAGGGACGCACGTACCTCAACCCCGAGCTTGGGGCCCGGATGGCGGCCGAGCCGCCGCCGAGCGGCCCGCCTGACGACCTCACCGAGCGCGAGCTGGAGGTCCTGAAGCTGATCGCGCTGGGCCACACCAACAGCGAGATCGCCTCACAGCTCTATCTCAGCGTACGCACGGTCGAGTCTCACCGCGCGCATATCCAGCAAAAGGTGCGGCGCTCCTCACGCGCCGAGCTCGTGCGCTACGCGCTCGATCACGGGCTGATCGAGGCGGGCGGCGACTGACGTCGCCCGAGGGCGGTGGCGACTCAGGCGACGGCAGCCTGCCCGCCGTTCGAGCCGCTCTCGCGCTGCAGTGACGCGGCGACGACCGTGCCCTCGCCAGGACTGCTCGTGATCGTCAGCGAGCCGTCGGCCAGCCCGACCCGCTCTCGCATCCCGGTGATGCCGAAGCCCTCCCGCGGCAGTCGTGGATCGAATCCGGTCCCGTTGTCGCGTACCGCGACGTCGACATGGCCGTCGTGCGCGACGATCTCGATCGCGACGCGGCTGGCGTGCGCGTGCTTGACGACGTTCGTCAGCGCCTCCTGCACGAGTCGGTAGACGGCCGTCTCGAGCTCGGGCGAGAGCCGCTCGTCCTCAGCGCCGAGCGTCATCTCCGTCTCGACCTCCAAGCCCTCGACCGCAGCGACGCGGCTCGCGAGCGACTCGATCGCCGGCTGCAGGCCGAGCTCGTCGAGTGCGGCCGGACGCAGCTCGGTGATCAGCATGCGCAGCTTCTCGATCTCCGTGCCGAGCTGCTCGACGGCGAGGCGCACGGCGTGCTCAAGCGACGCGGCGTCGCTGCGGCGCAGAGCGGAGCTCAGCACCACCTGGAAGCCGGCGAGGCCCTGCAGCGTCTCGTCATGCAGCTCGCGCGCCCAGCGGCGGCGCTCCTGCTCGGCCGACGCCATCGACTCGCGAAGGCGCTCCTGCTCGACCGTCTGCGCGGTCGCCACCGCCGTTGCCGCGCTCGCCGCGAACGACTGCAACAGCTTCTCTTGCTCGGCGCCGAACTCCATCTCCGCGCCGATGCGGTCGAACGCGACGAGCACGCCGAGCGCGCGGCCGCGGAACTCGAGCGGCACGAGCAGGGCGGTGTGTGCGTCGGGAACGCCGAGCCGGTCGGAGGAGATGCGCAAGCGGCTCGCGACGTCGCGGATGCGCTCGGGCTTGGTGCCGCGCAGAACCTCGCCGGAGTTCGAGCCCTCCACAGGGATGCGGCGGCCGACGACGCCGGGCTCGGCCTCGCCGGCGCAGGCGGCGACCTCCATCTCGTCGCCGTCGCGCAGCAGGATCACCATCGCGCGCGCGTCGACGAGCGCGCGGCCGCGCTTGACGATCAGCTCGAGCACGCGGTCGAGCTGCGTCTCGGCGCCGACCGCGCGCGCGATCGCGGTCGTCGCCTCCAGCCCCTGCACGACCTGCTCGAGCTCATCCCGGCGCTGCTGCAGGCGCAGGTAGAGGTTCGCGTTCTCGATCGCGACGGCGGCCCAGTCGGCGAGGATCACCGCGGTCTGCTCGTCGGCAGCGTCGAAGTCGCCGCCCTGCTTGTCCGTCAGATACAGGTTCCCCCACGCGTTGCCGCGGATCAGCACCGGCACGCCGAGGAAGCTGTGCATCGGCGGATGGTTGGCCGGGAAGCCGTACGAGCGGGGGTGCGTGTGCAGGTCGTGCAGCCGCAACGGCGTCGGCTCCTGGATCAGCAGGCCAAGGATGCCGCGACCGTGCGGCAGGTCGCCGATCGCACGGTGCGTCTGCGCGTCGATCCCGCGTGTGACGAACCGCGCAAGCGACTGGCGTGATTCATCGAGCACGCCGAGCGCCGCATAGCGAGCGCCGGTCAGCTCGCGCGCGGTGTCGAGCACCTGCGTGAGCAATGTCTCCAGATCGCGCTCGGAGACGAGCGAGCGTCCGACCTCGATAAGCCGGCGCAACCGCTGCTCGTCAAGGTCCTCGCTGGTGATCGCTGCGTCCCTTCCCGTGGGTCCCGGCCGCCGCTCCTGAACTCCGGACGGCGATTGATCGCGGGCCGTGGAGGGACGTAATACCAGACCGGAAGCTGCAATCCGGCGCGTCTGCCGATCCGGCGTTCGCGCGTTCTACGGGCGACTTGGGTACACGCCCGCGAGCGCGATGATGAAGGTGATCGGCAGCGGCGCGGCCGGCGCGGTGTCCTCACGCAGATCTGGCAGCGCAAACGTATCGACGCCATCGCCCCCGTACGTCGTGCCGATCAGGCTGAAGAGCGGGGCGTGGTCGGAGATCGGCAAGAGCTGCCCGTGGCAGCGCGCCCAGCCGCGCGGGGCGAAGTCCCCTCCGAACATGCGTATCTCTCCCAGAAAGGGCTCGGCCATGCCTCTGCGCTCCCGCTCGCTCCCGCTTCCACGTACCGCCCGGCACGCTATCGCGCATCGGTTCGCACCGCAAAGACTGTCGAATGGTGCACAGAAGTTTGCGTAATCGTGCGGACCGCTTTACGCGGCCGCCGGGCCGGCCAAGTCAGTTACGTGCCGGTGAGAGGACCACGAGCGGGATCGTGCGCCCCGCGCGCCCCTGATAGCCGTCGAAACCGCTGTAGGTCGCCACGCAGCGCGGCCACAGCCGCTCGCGCTCCTCATCGCTCGCGATGTGCGCATGCACCTGCAACACGTGCCGGCCGACTTGGATCGTCGTGTCCGGGTGCGCTCTCAGATTGTGGAGCCACGCCGGATGTCTCGGATAGCCGCCCTTCGAAGCGACCAGCACGTAGTCGTCGCCGACATGGGTGTAGACGAGCGGGCTCGTGCGTCTGATCGCGCTGCGCGCGCCGACGTGGTCGAGCAGCAGCATCGGCGGCGCGAACGGCGGCTTGTGTCCCAGACGGCCGCCGCTGCGGCGGTAGAGCGCGACGTGCGCGCCCGTCAAGTGGCGCAACAGCGGCCAGGAGCGGTCGACGAGCGCGTTCGGCATGGCCGCCACTCTATGTGCCGGCCTGCCGTGGAGCGCCGCTCAACCCACCTATCTGACGGCCAGCCTGCGGGCGTACGCTTCGAGCTTTCTCGTGTCCGCCGGCGACCAGTTCGCGCCTTCGCCGCGCAGCGCGAGCTGTCTGCTCCAGTAGTCATCGCCTCTGCTGTGTTTGGCGACGGCAACGACGTAGGCGGCGATTTCTTCGAATTCGCGCTCGGACAGGACGTCTCTCCATCTGGGCATGCCCGGTTCGCCTTCCGCCATCGTCGAACGGACGTGCGTCTCGTCGACACCGACGCTGACGTCGAGGTTGAAGCGCCTCCCTCTGGCGCCGGCATCGGCGAGCGTGTGACAGCCCGCGCACATTTCGTTGAAGCGCGCGCGGGCGTACGTCCAGCGGTCCTGCTTGACCCTTACGACCTTCACGACCCTTCTCGCGCTCGCGACGGTGCTGCCCGTTGACCCGGAGCCGGCATCGCCGCTGTTGCCGCAGCCGGTAGCAAGCGCGATCGCCGCAACTGCGGCGAGCAGGCATGCGAGCGGCAACAGCGCAGTGCGCAGCCGTCGACCGTCCATCCACTTCCCCATCCCGTCCCCCTCGTTTCCGATCGATCCCCCGTCGTCGGGCCAGAGTCGGTGCGAGCGCGTCTGCCCCCGCATCGAACTCGGCGACCAGGATCTCAGCTTTTCAGTGGCGGTGCAGGGTCAACCGTCGGACGGCGGATCGGCGGTCCTCTCCCCTGCCGAGGAGGTCACGAGCGTCGGCGGTCGCGAGCGTCCGTGCCAGCACGACGGCGTCGCGTGCGCCCGGCGTGCCGTCGACTCCTACCAGGACCTTGCGCAGCATCGTCGCGTCGCCGGCGGCGGCGATCGGTGACCTCACACCAGAGCCGCCGTCCAACCGACGCTCCCAACTTGCGGCCCCGGCGGCCGAGGGGGGGACGGCGAACGCCGGGGCCTGCAAGCGGCGGGCACGCCTCCCGCAGGTCCCGCAGTCGGATCTTGCGGACGCGCGTGCGTCGATGTCAACGCCGTACAGCGTCTCACCACTGAAGAACCGCTATCTAGTCTTACAATGAAAGTTCAACCGGTTGAATGTCGCGCGGGGCGGCGTTAGGCTGACGAGAACCAGACGTTCCGGGGAGCGCAGAACGCGTGAAGGTTGGCACCAAGTACGCAGTCCTGGGGTTGCTGCTTGATCAGCCGAGCTACGGCTACGAGGTGCTCGTGCGCTTCCGGCGCGCATTCGACGTCGCGCAATGGGGGATCTCGCCGCAGGGGCTCTACTCATCGCTCGATCGACTCGAGCGCGACGGATTGATCGAGCCGGTCGACACGTCCGATCACGACGCACGCCGCCGGCAACCGAAGACGCCCTATCGCGTCACACCCTCGGGGGCAGACGAGCTGCGGCGCTTTCTCGAGACGCCGATGAGCGCTGACCCTTCGCGCGCCGAGCTGCTCGTGCGGCTCCAGTGCGTCGCAGCGCGCGATACGGACGCGCTCCTGCGGATGCTGGACGAGCATGAGCAGGCGTGCCTCGACGAGCTTGGGCGGATACCCGAGCGGCCACGTGCAGCCGACGACTCGCTCGTCGAACGGCTCGCACTGGAGGAGCGCCGCCTCGGCATCCAGGCACGGCTGCTGTGGGTCGACTACGCACGCCACGAGTTGCGCGCAGCCGGCGATCCGCGTCGCCGCGCCGAGGTCGCGGGCCGATGACGCTGCTCGCGCTCGAGCACGTCTCGAAGGCCTACCGGCGCGGCCATCACGAGTCGCCCGCTCTGCGCGATGTCTCGCTCGAGGTCGGCGCCGGCGAGATCGTCGGCATCTGGGGCCAGCGCTTCTCCGGACGCACGACGCTGCTGCGAATCGCCGCCGGACTGGAGACACCCGATGCTGGGCGCGTGCTGCTCGATGGCGTCGAGGTCGCCGACCACCCGGAGGGGACGTTGCGACGCCGCGTCGCCTATTGCCACACGAGCTTTGCCCCAGCGCATGCGGAACTCGTCGTCGAGCACGTGGCCGTGCCGCTGCTCGCGGTCGGCACGCGCATCGACCGTGCCTGCACGCGCGCGCAGGCGATGCTCGACCGCCTCGGCGCGGGTGCCTGTGCCGAGATGCGCCCGCACGAGCTCGCGCAGGGGGAGCTCGTGCGCGTCGTGCTGGCGCGAGCGCTGCTGCAACAGCCGCAGCTGCTGTTGATCGACGAGCCGACGAGCGGCGTCGACCTGCTCGAGCGCGACGACCTGCTGACGACGTTGTGCGTGACGGCGAAGGACGAGCGCATCGCCGTGCTGCTGACGGCGTCGGAGCCAGCGGGGCTTGCGGGCGCCGATCGCAGGCTGTCGCTCAGCGAGGGGTTGCTGCTCGGCGATGCTGTCCCGCACACCGCCGAGATCGTGCCGTTCAAGCGCCCGCTCGCGGAGCCCTCCTGAGCCGCAGCGCCCGAGCTGCGGGAAACTACGGACTCGCAGCCACGGCCGGGCGCGGATGGCGTGGCGCGGCGGCAGTCATAGCGTGCGGCGCATGTCCACATTCGATGCGCCGCCACCTGCGGGCCAGCCTCCGGCCGGCCCACCGCCATCGTCGCCGTCCGGCGGCGACGGGTACCCCGTCAGCTTCGCCGTCGACTATCCCGATCGTGCGCTGAACCGCCTCACGACGTTCTTCCGCATCTTCACGGTCATCCCGATCGCGATCGTGCTCGGCAGCGTTTCCGGCAGCACGTTCTACGTCGGCGGGGGAGCAAGCCGAGCGGTCATCGTGGCCGCCGGCGGGTTCCTGTTCGGCGGGCCGCTGCTGATGATCGTGTTCCGGCAGAAATACCCGCTGTGGTGGCAGGACTGGAACCGTGAGCTGTTGCGCTTCACGAACCGCGTCGGCGTCTACGTCGCGCTGCTCGACGACAGATACCCCTCCACCGACGAGCAGCAGTCGGTCCACCTGGAACTGCCCCGGCCGAATGCGGAGACGGACCTCAACCGCTGGCTTCCGCTCGTCAAGTGGTTCCTCGCGATCCCTCACTACATCGTGCTGTTCTTCCTGTCGATCGGCGCGTTCTTCGTCGTGATCGTCGCGTGGTTCGCGATCCTCTTCACAGGGCGCTATCCGCGCGGCTTGTTCGACTACGTCGTCGGCGTCGGACGCTGGCACAACCGTGTAACGGCGTACGCGTTGATCCTCGTCACCGACGAGTACCCGCCGTTCCGGCTGGCGCCGTGAGGCTCTAAGGCGCGGCCGGCGACGGCCGCGCCGCCCACAGGGCGATCAGCGGCAGCGCAATCACGACCGCCAGCGAGACGAGCTCCTGCACGGCGTCGCCGGTGCCGAACCCGTCGAGGCGGCGGGCGTGGAAGACGAAGTGCAGGAGGGAGAAGAGGATCCAGCCCCAGCAGACGGCCTGCACCAGCTCGCGCCGCAATGTCGCGGCGGCCCACGCGAGCACGAGCGCGAAGCCGAGGTAGAGCGCGCCGACGTCGGTCACGAGGTGCTCGTTGTACGGCGGCAGGCGGTCGACCCAGCGGCCGACGTAAGGAAAGTCGTCGTAGAACGTGCGTGGCGCGAACGCGGCGACCAGCCCGACGCCGGCTGCGCTCGCCGCAGTGATCCACAGTGCCGCGCGCGCGATCGTCGACGACCTCATGTCCTTGCCAGCCACTGCGCGAACGTCGGCCCGTCCGCGGCTGCCGCCGGGTCGGTGAGCCGGCCGTCGCGCATCGCGCGGAAGCCCTTTCCGAGCGACGGGATCGGCAGCCGCAGCAGGCGGCGGCCGTGGTGCGCTCGCCAGCTGCCGGCCAGCTCCGTAAGCGTCTGCACCTGGGGTCCGGCGAGGTCGCCGACGCGGCCGGCCGGTTCAGCGTGCACGACGTCTGCGAGCCGGCGCGCGACGACGGATGTGTCGATCGGCTGCAGCCGCATGCGCCCCGTGGGCAGCACCCGGCGGCGTGCGGCGGCGGCGAACACGCCGGCGAGCAGCGTGTGGAACTGCGTGGCGCGCAGCAGGCTCCACGGCACCGTCCCGCTCGCGAGCGCCTCCTCCTGCGCGACCTTCGCGTCGTAGTAGGCGTTCGGCACGCGGTCGCAGCCGACGATCGAGATGAGGACATGGTGCTGCACGCCCGCGTCTGCACCCGCCGCGACGAGCCGCAGCGTGCCGTTCACGAGCACGTCGCGCGCGCTGCGGAGAGCGTTCGAGGCGTCGAGCACGACATCGACCCCGTCGAGCGCCTCCCGCACGCCGTCGCCGCTGGCGAGGTCTGCGCGGGTGTGCTCAACGCCGTCCGGCAGCAGGCCATCGGCAGGCGCTCTGCGGCTGACGGCGCGCACCGCATCGCCCCGCGCGGCCAGCTCCGTCACAACGAGCGAGCCGAGTCCGCCGGTCCCACCGATCACCGCGACGCGCATGTTCGACGTGCCTCCTCGAGCGTGGACGGGAACGGCGGAAACGCTATCGCTCGGCTGTCGCGACGGCGCCGGCCGCGAACCGCGATGTCGAGATTCCCGTGCGCTTGGAGAACGGGCCGTCGAACACCCCGCTCGCGTTGAAGCGGTGGTGGACGACGAGCCAGTCGGCGTAGCGCGGGTACATCGAGGCGATCAGGTCGTGGCTGCCGGTGAGCGTGTTGACCTGCCCCCAGTGGGGCCGCCCGCCGAGCGCGTACAACGCCTCCTCGTGCGCGGCCAGCAGCTCCATCCCGCCCTCCGTGTGCGTCAGAAGGATCAGCTCGATCATCATCGTGTCGCGTCCGTGCATCATCGACATGAAGGCGGGCGAGCCTTTCACGAAGCGCAGCGAGAAGGCCGAGCTGTGGAACGCCTCGCCGAGCCGGCGACGCTGCGCCGCGACCTCGAAGACGCGCTCGACCGCCTGCACGTGCGTGTCGCCATCGACCGGTACGCCGATCTCGGAGGAGTTGGCGCGCAGCAGGTTCGCGTTGCCGATGTTGAGGACGCGATAGCTGACGTTCTCGAAGTCCTTGCGCGCGATCGCCTTCATCTGCGCGTCGATCAGCCGCGGCGCGATCCGCGGCCACAGGCCGAGGATCACGTTGAGGACCGAGGAAGTCAGCGGGAAAGCCGAGGTCAGCTCGACGAGCCAACTGCGCGCGCGCACCGCGTGGCGCCGTCTGCACGGGACGCGGTCGCGCGTGGTGACGAGGCAGACGTGGTGCCCGTCCTTGCCCGGGTAGGGGTTGACGAGCAGCTCGTAGTGGCGGTGCTGCCGGAGCACGGTGCGCTCGGGGTCGAGCAGGTCGGCCTTCACCGCGTCCCACGTGGTGATCGTGCGGACCTCCTTGAGGCAGTACGCCGGCTCGACCGCGATCGTTGCCGCGTAGACGATCCCCATGCACCCCATCCCGACGACGACTGCGTGGAATGTGTCGTCGTCCTGCACAAGCTCGCGGTCGGGGTGCGCGGCGCGGAAGGCGGTCGGGTCGGTCGGCCCGCCGTGCGGCTCGACGCGGTGGACCGTGCCGCCGGCGGCGACGAGGTCGAGCGAGCGGATCGCGTCGGCGATCGGGCCGAATCCGATGCCCGAGCCGTGCGTCGAGGTCCCCAAGACGCCGGCGACCGTCTGTGCGTCGTAGCCGCCCATGTTCGAGAGCGCGAGGCCGCGTGCCTGCAGCGTGCGGTTGAGCTCGCGCAGGCGGATGCCGGCCTCCGTCCAGACGAGCGTGCCGCCGTCCCCGCCGTCGCGCAGCAGCGGCGGCGGGCCGGGCGGACAGCGGTTCAGGCCGTGCGTCTCGACGACGACACCGGTCGTGAGTGCGACATCGGACCACGAGTGCCCGGAGCCGACGGCACGCACGGTGATGCGGTCGCGCTCGGCGTCCTGCACGAGCCGGACCAGCTCCTCCAGTGTGCTCGGCTTGGCGATCGCGAGCGGGTCCACGCCCTGGTTGCCGGTGTGGTTGCGCCAGCGGGTGCGGCGGCGGACGCGTGCGCGCAGCGGCATGGCGTCAGCGCCTCCGCCTCGTATCCGTTCGTCCGTGACTGCCTGCCCGCCGCACGGACGCGAAGCTACCAGTCAGACTGCTTTGCGGTAAAGCGCGTCCTACGCTGCTTGGGTCGCCGCGACCTGCGCCGCGAACGGCGGACGTCGATCGGCCCAGCGCTCGATGCGCTCGAGCTGCGCGGCGAGTCCGAGCAGGCGCCCCTCGCTGTTGGCCGGTCCGAGCAGCTGCGCGCCGACGGGCAGGCCGTCGGCGGTGAGCCCTGCGGGCACGTTGACGCCCGGCCAGCCGAGCACGTTCCACGGCCACGCGTACGGACAGTGGCCCACCATCAGCTTGTCGGTCGGCCACGCCTCGAGCCCGTCGATCGAGCCGATCGGCGCGGGCGGCTTGGCGGTCGTCGGCATCAGCACGACGTCGAAGCGGCGGAAGATCCGCCCGACGTGCGCGTGCAGCGGGCGCTCGATCGCGTGCGCGAGGCGCAGCAATGGGCTGAGGATCCGGCCGAGCTGCATCGTGCCGCGGGTGCGCGGGTCGAGCTGCGCGTGATCCTGCACGTGCAGCTCGACCCACTCGCGTACCCCGCCCGTCGATCGAGGCATGAAGCTGAGGCCGACGAGGCCGTACGACGGATTGGCCTCCTCGACGTGGTGGCCGAGTCCCTCCAGCGTGCGCGCGAGTCGCTCGACCGGCTCCCGCACGGCCGGGTCCAGGCTCGCGGGAGCAAGGGACCACGGCACCTTCGTCGAGAGCGCGATCCGCAGCTTTCCAGGCTCGCGGCCGGCGGCGTCGGCGAATGACTCCGGGGGCGGCGGGGGCTGGTGGAGGTCCTCCGGGCGGTTGCCGGCGAGCACGTCGAGCAGCAGCGCCGCGTCCTCGACCGTGCGCGCGAGCGGGCCGATGCAGGCGAGGCCGTTGAAGGCGCTGAGGTGTGGCCAGGTCGAGACGCGCCCACGCTGCGGCTTGACCCCGACGAGGTGCGTCCAGGCAGCGGGGATACGGATGGAGCCGGCGCCGTCGGAGCCGGCGGCGGCGGGAATCAGGCCCGCGGCGACCGCGGCAGCCGATCCGCCGGAGGAGCCGCCGGGACTGTGGTGCAGCGACCACGGGTTGCGCGTCGCGCCGAAGGCGGGTCCCTCGGTGAACGGCCACTGTCCCACCTCGGGCGTGTTCGTCTTGCCGACGATGACCGCGCCGGCGGCGCGCAGCTTGCGGGCGACCTCGCCGTCGCCGTGACGCGGATGGAAGGCGCCAGGGCAGCCGAAGTTGGTCGACTCGCCGGCGAGGTCCATGTCGTCCTTGATCGCGACCGGGACCCCGAGCAGCGGCAGCGTGTCGCCGTGCGCGTGGCGGCGGTCGGCCTCGTCAGCCTCAGCGCGTGCGGCGTCGGCGCGCACGCAGCGGAAGGCGTTCAGCTCAGGCTGCGCCTGGTCGATGCGGGAGAGGGCTGCGTCGACCAGCTCACGCGCGGACACGTTGCCGGATGCGACGAGCGCCGCCTGGGCGCGCAGGCCGGTGAAGGCGAGATCGTCGGTGGTGTCCATCGCGGTGGCGGCTCCGTGCGTCGGCGGGAGGAAGCGCCGCCCGGCCGGCGGCGCACCTCCCCGACCGAGTCGGTCGTTCGAACGAACGATAGGGAACCGACAGCTAGACTGCGGCACATCTCCGGCGCGCTGACATCCACGCCTCCCGCAGGCGACACTCGCGCACGGATCCTCCACGCGACGCTGCGCACGATCGCCAGGGGCGGGATCGGCGCCGTCAGCAACCGCCGGGTCGCGGCCGAGGCGGGCGTCGCACTCGGCTCGCTGACCTACCACTTCCCCAGCCAGACGGACCTGCTGCGCGAAAGCCTGCTGCTGTACGCCGAGGAGGAGGTCGCCCGGCTCGAGGCGCTCGCCGCCTCGCTGCGCGCGGGGACGGGCGCGGGCGACGGACCGAGCGCCGAGCAGGCGGCGCTCGTCGTCGAGCAGGTCGCCGCGCGCAACTCGGGCCGGCCCGAGGAGATCGCCGAGCTCGAGCTGCACCTGCACGCCTCGCGCGACGCCTCCCTGCACGACGCGTCGCGCCGCTGCTTCGAGGCCTACGAGGACTTCGCCACCGCCGCGCTCGGCGCGCTCGGGATCCCCGAGCCGGAGCGCCACGCACGGACCGTCGTCGCGCTGCTGTGCGGTTTGGGGGTGCGGCGCCTCGGCACCGGCGAGCACGCCGCCGAGGGCACGGCCGACGCGCTGCTGACGGTGATCCGCGGGGCGACGGCGAGCTGAGCTGCCGCGAGCGCGCCGTGCGACCGAATAGGTTGCGCGCATGCGCGCCATCCAGATCGCCGAGTTGAACGGGCCCGACAGCGCGCTGCGCTACGTCAAGCTGCCCGAGCCTGAGCCGAGCCACCCGCTGGCGCCTCCTGGCGAGGAGGCAATCGTCGTCGAGGTGCACGCCGCGGGCGTGTCGTTCCCCGAGGTCTTGCAGACGCGCGGGGAGTACCAGTTCAGACCGCCGCTGCCGTTTGTGCCGGGCAGCGAGGTCGGGGGCGTGGTGCGGTCGGCGCCCACGGCGAGCGGCTTGCAGCCGGGCGATCGCGTCGCCGCCTTCACTGCACTCGGCGCGTTCGCCGAGACGGCTGTTGCGCCCGCGTTCTTCACCTTCAAGCTGCCCGACGCGCTCGACTTCGCGCAGGGCGCCAGCCTGGTCCTCAACTACCACACCGCCTACTTCGCGCTGAAGACGCGCGGGCGCCTGACCGAGGGCGAGACCGTGCTCGTGCAGGGTGCCGCGGGCGGCGTCGGCACGGCCGCGCTGCAGGTCGCGCGCGGACTCGGCGCGCGCACGATTGCGGTCGTCTCGACCGAGGCGAAGGAGCGTGTCGCGCGTGAGGCGGGCGCCGATGAGGTGGTGCGATCCGACGGCCCCTGGAAGGACGAAGTGAAGGCGCTCGGCGGCGCCGACCTCGTGCTCGATCCGGTCGGCGGGGACCGCTTCACCGACAGCCTGCGCTCGCTGAAGGAGACCGGCCGGGTGGTCGTCGTCGGCTTCACGGGCGGCTCGATCCCGGAGGTGAGAGTGAACCGGCTGCTGCTCGGCAACACCGAGGTGATCGGCGCCGGCTGGGGCGCCTACGCGATGCCGAAGCCGGACTTCACCCGCGAGGTCGGCGCGGCGATCGACCGCCTGATCGAGCGGGGCTACGTCAGACCGCTCGTCGGCGCGCACTTCGACTGGGAGCACGCCTCGGACGCGCTGCGGTGCATCGACGGGCGCCAGGCGACCGGCAAGGTCGTGCTGGACGTGCGGACGGGCTGACGCGATGCGCACCGTCCTCGGCAAGCGTCCTGATCTGGCCTTGTCCTGCGATGCCAGATCAGGACGCTTGCGCGAATGCGCCGCGGGAAAGACGTGACGGCATGGATCTGACGTTCAACGCCGAGGAGACCGCCTTCCGCGACGAACTGCGCGCGTGGCTTGCGGCAAACGATCCGGGCACGGCGCCGCACGGCGACGAGGACGCGCACTACGCCTGGCGGCGCGACTGGCAGCGCCGCCTTGCCGACGGCGGCTGGGCTGCCGTCCACTGGCCGGCCGAGCACGGCGGGCGCGGCGCGACGCTGACGCAGTCGGCGATCTTCTACGAAGAGCTGGCGGCCGCAGGCGCCCCGCTGCCAGCGAACGTGCTGGGCCTGCTGCTCGCCGGCCCGACGATCATGACGTGGGGCACGCCCGAGCAGCAGGAGCGCCACCTCGTCCCGATTCTCACCGCGGAGGAGATCTGGTGCCAGGGCTTCTCCGAGCCCGACGCCGGCTCCGACCTCGCGGCGCTGAAGACGCGCGCGGTGAAGGACGGCGACGAGTGGGTCATCACCGGCCAGAAGGTGTGGACCTCGATGGCGCAGTACGCGAAGTGGTGCATGCTCGTCGCGCGGACCGACGCGGACGCGCCGAAGAAGCACCAGGGCCTCACGTACTTCCTGATGGACATGGAGCAGGACGGTGTCGAGATCGTCCCCTTGAAGCAGATCACCGGCGAGTCGGAGTTCAACGAGCTGTTCCTCGACGGCGCGCGCGTGCCGGACGCCAACGTGCTCGGCGGCGTCGGCAACGGCTGGAAGGTCGCGTTGACCACGCTGATGAACGAGCGGTCGGGGCTCGCCTTCTTCCTGCAGGTGCGGATGCGGCAGATGCTGGATCAGCTGATCGGCGAGGCGGCTGAACGCGGCCTGCTCGAGGACCCCGTCGTGGCCGACAAGCTCGGCGAGCTGCATCTGCGCTGTGAGGTGCTGAGACTCACCGCGTACCGCGGCCTGACGGCGATCGAGACGTACGGCCAGCCCGGGCCGGAGGGCTCGCTGACGAAGTGGATGTGGTCGGACACGAACCAGCAGCTCACGCAGCTGGCGGCCGACATCCTCGGGCCCGAGGCGCTGACCGCAGGTGCGCCGTGGGCGTTCGAGCTGCTGCGAGCACGCGGGAACTCGATCGAGGGCGGCACAACAGAGGTGCTGAAGAACATCGTCGCCGAGCGCGTGCTCGGCCTGCCGCGAGCGGGGCGCTGACCGCGATGCACTTCGACCTGACGGAGGACCAGAAGGAGATCAAGCGCGTCGCGCGCGAGCTGCTCGCGGCCCGCTCCTCGTGGGCGCGCGTGCGCGAGGCGGCCGAGGCCGGAGCGCAGTACGACCAGGCGCTGTGGGACGAGCTCGCGCAGCTCGGCTGGCCCGGCATCGCGGTCGCCGAGGAGCACGGCGGCCAGGGGCTCGGCGCGGTCGAGCTGGCGGTGCTGCTGGAGGAGCTCGGCTATGCCTGCGCGGCAACGCCGTTCCTCTCGACCGCCGCCGCGGCCGCCGCGATCCAGGCGGCAGGCAGCGATGCGCAGCGCGCCCGCTGGCTGCCGGCCTTGGCCTCCGGCGAGGCGACCGCCGGGATCGGCACGCGCGCGTTGTGCGCCGACGGCGTCGGAGCGCAAGTGCTCGTGCTGCTGGACCGCCCGTCCGGCGAGGCCGTGCTCGCGACGCCGAACGACACCGACGTCGCGCTGCTGGAGACGATCGACCCGACGCGCCGGTACGCGACCGTCAGCGGCGGCGACGCCGAGCCGCTGGGCAACGGCGGAGCCGCCGCGGTGGCGGCCGGCGACCGGGTCCGCGCGGCGGTCGCCGCCGAGGTCGTCGGCGTCGCGCAGCGCGCGCTCGAGATGACGCTCGCCTACGTCAAGGAGCGCAGACAGTTCGGCGTGGCGGTCGGGTCCTTCCAGGCCGTGCAGAACCGCTGTGCGCAGATGCTGCTCGAGACCGAGTCGGCGCGCTCGACCGCGCTGTACGCCGCGTGGGCGGCGGACGCCGCACCCGAGCGCCTGCCCGAGGCGGCGGCCTTGGCGGCCGCTGCCGCCGCGGACGGCGGCCGCTCCGTGACGGCGAGTGCGATCCAGGCGCACGGCGGCATCGGCTTCACCTGGGAGGCCGACGTCCACTGGCTCTACAAGCGCGCCCAGCTCGATGCGGCCCTGCTCGGCGGGGCCCGGCGCCATCGCGCGACGCTGACGGCGCTCGCCGCCGTTCGCGTGGCGTGAGAGGAATCCGCTAGACGAGGGCGTAAATCTGCTAAGAATCGGTTTTCTTAGCAGATTTGCGCTCATTTCTTGACATCGACGAAGCGCTGGCCGGCATCCCCGCCGAGCTCGTGACGCTGCTCGCCAGCGTCGAGTACGGGCGCGGCCGGGAGGCGCTGTTCCGCGTCCAGGCGCCGCACGTGCTCGAACGCCTCGCCGCCCGCACCCGCTTCGACTCGATCACCGCGTCGAGCGCAATCGAGAACGTCGTCGTCGACGACGACCGCGCCTTGAAGCTGCTGCGCGAGCCGGCCGCCGACGGCGCCTATCGCGACCGGAGCGAGGCCGAGTTCGCCGGGTACCGCGACGCGACCGACGAGCTGCTCCGCAAGCGGCCCGAGCCGCTGACCGTTCCGCTCGTGCTGCACGTCCACCGGCTGCTCATGCGCCACACCGGCGATCCGCTCGCCGGCAAGCTGAAGACGTCCGACAACGTGATCGGCGACCTCAATCCCGACGGGCAGGTGACCGTCGTCTTCGAGCCCGTGGCGGCCGGTCCGGAGATCGAGCGCCAACTCGTCGAGCTGGTCGAGCGCTACGAGCAGGCGCTGAGCGACGCGCGACTCCCTCCTGTCCTGCTGCTGGGAGCGTTCGTCCTCGACTTCCTCGCGATCCATCCGTTCCAGGACGGCAACGGGCGCGTCGCGCGCCTCTTGACCGCGAGCGAGCTGTTGCGGCACGGCTTCGGCGTCACGCGGTACGTGTCGATCGAGCAGCGCATCTTCGAGACGAAGTACAGCTACTACGCCGCGCTGCGCGCCAGTCAGGCGGACTGGCACGACAGCGGCCACGACGTCTGGCCGTGGATCGGCTACCTGCTGCGCGTCCTCTCGGACGCGTACGGCGACTTCGAAGCACGGGTAGCTGCCGGCACGGCGCTCGTCGGCGCGACCAAGGAAGAGCAGGCGCGCAACTACATCCTCACGCAGGCGCCGCGCAGCTTCCGGATATCGCAGATCGTCGACGCGCTGCCCGACATCAGCCAGGCGACGATCCGCAACGCGCTCGACAGACTGAAGCTGGAGGGCCGTCTCGCGGTCGGGCGAGGCCGCAGCGCACGCTGGACCCGCACCGACGAGGCGGCGCGCGAGGGGCCGCGCTCCGAATAGATTCGCCGCGTGCTGATCGAGTCGCCGTTGACGGGCGTGGTCGCCGAGGTGCTCGTGCCCGAGGGCGCGGGTGTGCGGGCGGGGGCGGCGGTGCTGGTGGTCGAGGCGATGAAGATGCATCACGAGGTGGTGGCGCCGGAGGCGGGCGTGGTGCGGGAGCTGGCGATTGCTGTCGGGGAGCAGGTGGCGGAGGGGCAGGTGCTGTTTCGGGTGGAGGCGGCGGGGGCGGACGCCGACGCGGATGCGGCCGGCTGGGCGAGCGGCGCGGGCGCGACCGAGGGCAGTGGCGACGAGGTCCGCCCCGACCTCGCCGAGGTGCTCGAGCGACGGCGCCTCGCGCAAGACGACGCGGCCCGCCCCGCGGCCGTCGAGAAGCGCCATGCCACCGGTCTGCGCACGGCGCGCGAGAACGTCGCGGACCTCTGCGACGACGGCTCGTTCTCCGAGTACGGCGCGCTCACGCTTGCGGCGCAGCGCGCGCGACGCTCCGAGCAGGAGCTGATCGAGAAGACGCCAGGCGACGGGATCGTGACGGGCATCGGCACCGTCAACGCGGGGCTGCACAGTGAGCAGCGCGCGCGCACCGCCGTGCTCGCCTACGACTACACGGTCCTCGCCGGCACGCAGGGGATCCGCAACCACCGCAAGACGGACCGCCTGCTGGAACTGGCCGAGCGCCACCGACTGCCCGTCGTGCTGTTCGCCGAGGGCGGCGGCGGGCGGCCGGGCGACACGGACTCGTCCGAGCTGTTCCACCTCGTCGTCCCGAGCTTCCACACGTTCGCGCGGCTGTCCGGACTTGTGCCGCGGGTCGGCATCGTCTCCGGCCGCTGCTTCGCCGGCAACGCCGCGCTGCTCGGCTGCTGCGACGTCGTGATCGCGACGCCGGAGGCGAGCATCGGGATGGGCGGCCCGGCGATGATCGAGGGCGGCGGGCTCGGCTCCTACGCGCCCGAGGAGGTCGGGCCGGTGTCGGTGCAGGAGTCCAACGGCGTGATCGACGTCGTGGCGGCGGACGAGGCGGAGGCGGTGTCGGTCGCCAAGCGCTTCCTGTCCTACTTCCAAGGACCGCTCGCCGAGTGGTCGTGTGCGGACCAGGCGCTGCTGCGCACCGCCGTCCCGGCCGACCCGAAGCGCATCCACGACGCGCGCGCCCTCCTGCGCACGCTCGCCGACGCCGACTCGGTGCTCGAGCTGCGTCCCGCGTTCGGCCGTACCGTCGTCACCGCGCTCGCGCGCATCGACGGCCGGCCGGTCGGCGTGGTCGCGAACGATCCGAGACACCTGTCCGGGGCGCTCGACGCAGACGGCTCCGACAAGGCCGCGCGCTTCATGCAGCTGTGCGACGCGTTCGGCCTGCCGCTGGTCTCGCTCGTCGACACGCCCGGCTTCATGGTCGGCCCCGAGTCCGAGCGGACCGCCACCGTGCGACACACGTCGCGCATGTTCCTCACCGCGGCGACGCTCACGGTGCCGTTCCTGTGCGTGATCGTGCGGCGCGCGTTCGGCCTCGGCGCGCAGGCGATGGCGGGCGGCTCGCTGCACGCGCCCGCGATCACGCTCGCGTGGCCGAGCGGGGAGCTGGGCGCGATGGGCGTCGAGGGCGCGGTGCGGCTCGCGTTGCGCGGCGAGCTGGCCGCGATCGAGGACGAGGGCGCGCGCGAGCAGCGCGTGAAGGAGCTCGTCGCCGCCGTGCGCGCGCAGAGCACCGCGCTCAACGCCGCCACCTACTTCGAGCTCGACGACGTGATCGACCCGGCCGACACGCGTGCGCGGCTCGTGCAGACGCTCGCGGCGACGCCGGTCCCGCCGCCCGATGCGGTCAGCGGCCGGCGCCGCACGATGGTCGACGCGTGGTGAGCGTCAGCCGCGCGCCCGCGCGACCGCGTCGCGGAAGACCGCCTGCCAGCGCGCGGCGCCAGCGCTGATCGTCTGGCCGCGCGCCCACGCGCGCGCCCTGTCCGTCAGCGCGCGGCGGCGGTCGGTATCCGCGAGCAGCGCTTCGAGTGTCGGCAGCCACGCGTCGTCGTCGACGAGCAGGCCGCCCTGCTCCTCCCCCATCCCGATGTACGGGCCGACCGGCGAGGCGAGCCACATCGCCCCGGCGGCCGAGTACTCCTTCAACTTCACATTCGAGCGCGCGCGGTTGAAGGCGGAGTCGCACAGCGGCGCGAGGGCGATGTCGAACTCGGACTCGAGCGGGAGCAGCTCTTCGATCTCGCATCCCCACACGTACTCGTAGCGGTGCTCGCTGCGCAACCTCAGATCCACCCCGATCGCGACCACGCGCACGCCGTCGTGCCGCTCGAGCAGCCGTTCGAGCGTCCCGGCGAGCCTCAGCCGCTTGATGTCCGGTTCGTGCTCGCCCGCGCAGACCATGCCGATCACGATCCCCTGGTGGCGTCTGCGCGGATGCGCGAGGTCGCTCGGGGCGAGATAGTTCTCGACCGCTACCACGTGCTCGCAGCCGTAGTCGCGATACACGCCGGCGAGGTGCTCGTTCGTCGTCGTGACGACGTGCGCGGTGCGGGCCGCCGTCAGCGAGCTCTCGAAGTGCCTCCTGACGCCGCGCCGCCCCCCGAGCCGATTCCACGCCTGGCTGCCGCGCGTGACCGCGCCGACGTCGTCGTCGGTGTCCCAGACAAGCGCGAAGCCGGCGTCGCGCACGCCCCTCATCATCACGAGCGCGTCCTCGTCGTGTGTCTGCTGCACGTGCAGCGCGTCCCACGCGTTGCGCGGCGGCATCGCACCATCGCGCAGCGCGTCGAGGGACGGATGCCCGGGCCAGGCGACCTCATGTCCGCGCCGTTCCAGCTCGCGCAGCGGCAGGATCGCGCGGTAGTGACCGTTCGCCGTGCGCTGCGGCAGGACCGCGAGCCGCATCGCTCGCCCGTTCGCTGTTCTCCCCCGAGCCATGTTCGTTCCCCCGGGCGATCCTCTCACAATCGCTGCCGGCGCTCGACGAATACGACGCGTGCCGACAGGCGTTGACCTCGACCGGAGCGCACCGGGGGCGTCGTCGCGCTCGTGTCCGGCTCATCGAGCCGGAGTCGTTCACCTGAGACTGACGACGCGCAAGGACGACACGTTCCTCGTCGTGAAGGTCGCCAACCTCACGGCCGGGAAGCTCCAGTTCAAGGTGCGCGCGACGAGCATCGGCTCGGGCGCTCCCAGCGTGAACCTCACCACGCAGGTCACGCAGAGCCGGCGGAGATAGCGAGCGCGGGTTGCGGCGTCGCCTCCGTCGAGGCGGCGCCGCGCGCTCGCACCCGCCCCATCGCAGCGAACGCGACGGCGGTCGCGAGCGCGAGCCCGCCGCACAGGCCCCACACGGGGACGAACGACGCCGCGCCGAGCGCACCGTCGGCGGCGCCGGCAAGCAGCGCGACCATCAGCGCGACGCCGACAGCCGTGCCGATCTGGCGCGA
>DATFPW010000064.1:0-30753 GCA_035264605.1 Conexibacter sp.
CAGGCGCGCATCCGCGGCAACCTCGTGATGGCGCTGTCGAACAAGTTCGGCTGGCTCGTGCTGGCGACCGGCAACAAGTCGGAGATGTCGGTCGGCTACTCCACGCTCTATGGCGACCTCGCCGGCGGGCTCGCCGTCATCAAGGACTGCCCGAAGACCGTCGTCTACGAGCTCGCGCGTCATGTCAACGAGGTGGCCGGAAGTGAGCGGATTCCCGCCTCGATCATCGACCGCGCCCCGAGCGCCGAGCTGCGCCATGACCAGCGCGACGAGGACTCGCTCCCCCCTTACGCCGTGCTCGACCCGATCCTCGACGCCTACGTCGAGGACGACCTCGGCCGCGAGCAGCTGCTGCTGCGCGGCTTCGACGCCGCCGACGTCGACCGCGTGATCGCCCTCGTAGACCGCGCCGAGTACAAGCGCCGTCAGGCGCCACCCGGCATCAAGATCACCAGCCGCGCCTTCGGCCGCGACCGCCGCGTGCCGATCACGAACAGATACGGCGGCTGAGCGCCGCGTCAGCCTCCGCGCGCGGGCCGCACGGCAATTGTCATGCGCGTCGTCGCGCACAGACGATCGTCGTCGTCGCGGATCTCGACGTCCCACAGCCACGTCGTGCGGCCTCTGTGGAACGGGCGCGCTGTGGCGTGGATCGTGCCATCGAGGATCGGGCGCAGGAAGCTCGTGCTGTTCGAGAGGCCCATCGCGTGCATGCCCTGCTCGTGCACGCCGAGGAACGTGCCCATCGAGGCGAGCGACTCGGCGACGGAGGCGAATACGCCGCCGTGCACGAGCCCGAACGGCTGCTTCAGCTCCGCTCTCACCGGGACGATCGCCGTGATCGAGCCGTCGTCCTTGACGGAGATGTCCTGCATCCCGATGAGCGCGTCGAACGTCATGTCCTGCTGGGGCGGGATCGGGGCGTCCACGGCGCGGAACGATAGTGCGCGCGGCGTGCCCAGCGCGCCGCGAACGCCGCAAGCGGGTCGGCCGAACGTCGCCGTCCTCTACGCTTGAACGCAGTGAGCGGGCTCGAGACGCTTCCCCCCGACCAGCGCGCTGTGCTGCAGCTGATCCTCGTGCAGGGTCGCGGCTACGCCGACCTTGCGGCGACGCTGCGGCTTGACGCCGCGGCGGTGCGCGAGCGCGCGCATACCGGCGCTGCGACGCTCGTACCGGGCCCGCCCACCCGCGACGCCGTCGACGCCGACACGCGCGGACGCGTCGTCGACTACCTGCTCGGCCAGCAGGACGACGGCGAGCGGATCGTCACGTTCGCCGAGCTCGGGGCCTCGCCCGCCGCCTGCCGTTGGGCGCAGGAGCTGCGCGCGCAGCTCGCCAGTATCGCGAGCGAGGAACTGCCGGAGGTGCCCGCGTCCGCCACCGCCGCCGTGACGAACGGCAGCGGCGGGAGCAGCACCTCGGCGATAGCCCCCACGCCTGCGGCAGTCGCCACCGCGCCCGCCCCTACGCCAGCGGCTGCGCCTGCCGCTACCGCTGCCGTGCCCTCCACCCCGGCTCCCGCCGCGACGCCCGCCGCACCGCCAAAGTCGCCCGCGACCGGCGGGCCGTCCGCACCCGCCGGCGGCCCGAGCGGCCCGCGCCCCTCCCGCTTCGGCGGCGCGATCCTGATCGGCGGCGCCGCAGTGCTGGCGATCGTGCTTGCGATCGTCCTGATCGGCGGCGACGACAGCCCGAGCTCCTCCGGATCGACGGGCAGCACTCAGCGGACGAGCGCACAGACCCAGACGTCGACCAACGCCGCGAGCAGACAAGCGGCGGCGAGAACGGTCGGCGGCGCGGTCCTGAGAGCGACGTCGAGCGGCGGCAGCGCATTTGGCGCCGCGCTCGTGCAGCAGACCGCGAACGGCAGACGCCTGCTGGCCATCCAGGTCGCGAGACTGCCCGGCAACGGCGCCCAGGAGATCTACGCGATCTGGCTCCAGGGGACGACAGGGAACAAGTTCCTCGGCTTCGTCCCGAACCAGGTGAGAGCGAACGGCACCTTCACCGTCAGCTCAGCGCTGCCGAGAAGCCTCGACCTGTCCGCCTACTCGACCGTGCTCGTCACGAGCGAGGGCACGAGCGCCGTGCCGACCACGCCGGGGACCGCCGTTGTCAGCGGTCCGCTCAGAGTCGCCGGCTGAGCGCAACGCCCTCACGCGGCGACGACCTGATCGAGCCCTTCCAGCGCCTCGGTCAGCTGCCGCCGTGCGGCACGCTTGAACAGGAACGGCGTGAGGCGCGACCAGCCCAGCAGCTGCTGACGCAGCTCGATCGTCACGCTCGTCGCCTCCCCACCATCGGCAGGTGCCAGCTCGACGGCTGTCACCGCCTCGGCCAGCAGCCGCTCGAACGGCGTTCCCTCGAGCTGCTGCTCCCACCGCAGCCGCCGCAGCGGCTCCGTCTCCAACATGCGGAAGTCGGCGCGGATGCCTCTGCCTCTCGCTGTGCCGAGCACCTGCGTGAAGGAGCCCTCCTCGACCGCCTCCATCCGCACGACGCGCGGCCACCAGCGTGTCTGATGCCACGGATCCGCGAGGACGGCCCAGACGGCCTCGGGCGAGGCCGCAAGCGTGCGGCTGACGCGCGTCGTCGGCACGGGCGGGCGGGATCCGAGCCCTAGAAGCTCAGCCTGCGAGGTTGCGCAGGTCGCGTATCAGCAGCAGGTGCTTGAGATACGTCGCGACAGCGGCGAGGTTCTCGAGCGTCTCGACCGCCTCTCTGCGCCGCTCGGGATTGCGCGAGCGCAGCGCCGGGGCAAGGATCTGCTGCAGCAGCGCGGCCTCGCGGTCAGCCGAGGTGCGGAAGACACGCAGATTGCGCCCGGCGACGCCGTACCTCGCGAGCTCGGCAACGGCGCGCACGATCTCGCGCTCGGTCTCGTCGTAGTAGCGGACACCGGCGCGCGACTCGCCTCTGATGACGCCGAACTCCTCCAGCTCACCGACCAGTCTGGGCGCGGCGCCGGTCTCCTCGACGACGTCCTCCAGCGAGTAGACCGCGCCCGGCCCCTTGACGGCGACGGCCGTGCGACGCAGGTGGCGGATGTCCGGTCTCTGCGCGGTGCGCTCCTGCGCCATCTCGCCGTCGGTGCGGCCGCCGGCCAGCTCCTGGCGGATCACGCGCAAGGGCAGGAACTCGTCGCGCTGCAAGCGCAGGATCGTGCGCAGCCGCTGGACGTCGTTCTGCGTGTAGAGGCGGTAGCCGCCCTGCGTGCGGCGCGGCGTGAGCAGCTTCTGATCCTCGAGGTAGCGGATCTTCGAGATCGAGATGTCGGGGAACTCCTGCTTGATCGCCTTGCAGACGGCGCCGATCGTGAGGGACTTCTGGCGGACGCGCGGCTGCTCGGACTCGGCTTCGGCCGCGACCGGCGCCTCGGTGTCTGCGTCGTGCGCGACGGCGGCGACGGGATCGAGCTCGGTGTCGGATGCGTGCGGGGTCATCGTCAGCGAGCCAGGTAGGCGAGCTTGTACTTGCCGATCTGCAACTCGTCGCCGTCCTGCAGCCGGTGCGACTCGATCCGCGTGCGGTTCACGTATGTGCCGTTGAGCGAACCGCAGTCGTCGAGGTACCAGTCGTCGCCGCGGCGCACGAGCAGGGCGTGGTCGCGAGAGACGGTCACGTCGTCGAGGAACACGTCGCTGTCGGGCCGACGGCCGATCGACAGGCGCTCGCCGTCGATCGCAAAGCTCTCGCCGGCGCGGCCCCCGCCGGAGCGGATGACGAGTGCGGCACCGCGCGCGACCACCTGTTCGAGCTGGACGGGCTCGATCTCGCCGGTCTCGCCGATCCGGTACGTGGCCGTCGTCTCATGACTGGTCCCCTCGGAGACGGCCAGGTACGCACCGCACTTCTGGCAGTAGTTGGCTCCGACGGCATTCGCGAAGCCGCATTCGGGGCAATGGAGCGCCACGGGATCCTCCGGTGGGCGGTGAGCCCTCCGGCTACTCCTCGTCCAGCTTCGGGCCGCGGCCCGCGAGGATGTTCGTCAGCTTCTCGACGTCGGCGCCGGAGAAGACATCCTCGCCGCCTTCGTGCTTCTTGCGCAGCCGGTTGACCAGCTCCGCGCGCAGGATGTCGATCTTGCCGTGGAGGATCCGGCGCTTGTAGCTGATCTCGAGCTCCTCCTCGGTCAGCTGCTGAATCAGATCCTTCAGCTCCTGATCCGACAGGGAGCCGAGGTCCGGGAAGGTGTCCATCGTCACGCTAAGTCTCCGATCCTCACTGGCGGGACGCGCGAGTATAGCCGCGCGACGTCGCAACCTCAACGTTAGCTTGAGGGTCTGGGCATTTGCATTATGCGCCAGCCATCGCGCAGGTAGAGCGCGGTCGCGGCCAGCGCGAGCGCGAGGCCGATGTAGAGCAGCACCTCGCCGAGCGTTCCCAGCCCGCACATCGGGAAGAACAGGCCGCCCATCACCGGTGCCACCGCGAGCCGTCCCGGCCAGTTGATGCGCAGGTCCACCCCGCGCTTCAGCCCGTAGCGGCCGACGACCAGCATCAGCAATTCGCGTGCGACGAGCACGGCGAGCGCCCAGCGCGGCAGCAGCGCGAAGTGCCAGTTGACGATCACGCCGCAGATCACCAGCAGGCGGTCCGTGACCGGGTCCATCAGCGTGCCGAGGCGGCTGTACTGGCGGGTGATGCGCGCGGCCATCCCGTCGGCGTAGTCGCCCCAGCCGATCACCGCGAAGAGGATCGCCTGCGGCGCGCCGACGCCGTCGTCGCTCGACAGCGCCACGATGAGGAAGACGGGAATCAGCGCGAGCCGCGCGAAGCCGATCGCGTTGGGGATCGTCCACGGGTTGAGCGGGGCGCCGGCGAGCGTGGCTGCCGGCGGCGGACCGGAGCGGTCCAAGCCGAGCAGGCGGCGGGCGGTCAGAGGACGGCGCGCAGCCGGGTCCACGCCCGCGCGCGCGGCGTCGTCCTGCGGACCGCTTACGGGAGCGTCCGCCACAGCTCGAGCACCGCCTCGGCGGCCCCCTCGAGCGCGACGCCGCGCGTCTCGCGGCCGCGGCGCACCTGCAACTCGAGCTCGCCGCCGGACAGCGTGCGCTTGCCGACCGTGATCCGCAGCGGGCAGCCGAGCAGCTCCGCGTCGGCGAACTTCTGACCGGGGCCGAGGTCGCGGTCGTCGTAGAGCACGTCGGCGCCGAGCGCGCGCAGCTCGTCGTAAAGCTTGTCGGCGTACACCTGCTCCTCGGTGCCGGTTCTGCCCAGCCCGACGAGCTCGAGCTCGAACGGCGCGAGCGCCCGCGGCCAGGCGATCCCCGCCTCGTCGGCGGTCTGCTCGACGGCGGCTGCGACGATGCGCGCAGGTCCGATCCCGTAAGAGCCCATGACGATCGGCTTCGACGTGCCCGACTCGTCGAGGTAGGTGGCGCCGAGCGGCTCGCTGTAGCGCGTGCCGAGCTTGAAGATGTTCGCGACCTCGATCGCCGTCTGGATGCGAATCGCCTGACCGTTCACCGTGTCCCCCGCCTCGACCGTGCGCACGTCGACGCGCTCGAACGCGAAGTCGCGCCCCGGCTCGACGCCGCGCAGGTGGAAGTCGGGGCGGTTCGCGCCCGTCACGTAACCGCCCTCGGTCACGGCCGCGTCGAGCAGCACGGGCGCGTTGGCGCCAACTGGACCGATGTAGCCGGCGGGACCGATCTTCCGCGCAAACTCGTCCGGCTGAGCCGGACGGCAGTCGGCACCGAGCGCGTTGCGCAGCTTGATCTCGTTGACGCGGTGGTCGCCGCGCACGACGACGAGCACGAGCCCGCGCCCCTCGACCATGACCGGGTAGGCCTTCAGCAGCGCGCCGGCGGGCACGCCGAGGTTGCCGGCAACCTCCTCGACGGTCGTGAGGCCCGGCGTGTGAACCTCCTCGGGCTGACTCAGCGGCGCGGGCAGCTGCACCGGCTGCGGATCGGCGCTCGCGACCTCGACGTTGGCGGCGTAGCCGGGCGCGAGCGCAACCGCGTCCTCCCCGGCCGCACAAGGCGCCATGTACTCGTGCGCGCCGGAGCCGCCCATCATCCCCACGTCGGACTCGACGCGATACCACTCCAGCCCGGTCCGCTCGAAGATGCGGTCGTAGGCACCGATGTGCTTCTCGTAGCTGACCGCCAGGCCTTCCTCGTCGCGATCGAACGTGTAGGCGTCCTTCATGATGAACTCTCGCGTGCGCAGGACGCCGGCGCGCGGACGCGGCTCGTCCCGCTCCTTGACCTGGAAGTGGTAGAGGATCAGCGGCAGGTCGCGGTAGGAGCGCACCACCTGCGCCACGTGGGTGGTGACGACCTCCTCGTGCGTCATCGCGAGCACCATCTCGGCGCCCTTGCGGTCCTGCAGCTTGAGCAGCTCGTCGATCGCGTAGCGGCCGGTCCGCTTCCACGGGTCGGCCGGGTTGAGGACAGGCATCAGCAGCTCTTGCCCCCCGATCGCATTCATCTCATCGCGAATGATCCCGACGGCCCGCTCGTGCGCCCGCCAGCCGGCCGGCATCCACGTCCACAAGCCGGTGCCGAGCTGGCGCACCAGCCCGGCACGGACCATCAGCTTGTGCGAGATCGCCTCCGCATCCGCGGGGGCCTGCTTCTCGGTCGGCAGCAGGTAGGAGGACAGGCGCGTCATCGCGGGCGAAGTATGTCGGTTTCGCGCTACCGCGGCCGCGAGCATCGCGACCGTGTGACGTCACCGCGGCGCGCTTAGCGGAACAGCGTGCGATTCGCCAGCAGCACGTCGAACACCGGGCGCGGGGCGCCGTGGATGTCGAGCACGGCGGAGTCCCAGCGGTTGGTCGGCGGGGAGGCGAACCACTGGTAGAGGTAGACGCGGTCGATCTTGCGGCGGTAGAGGCTCGCCTGCTTGAAGATCGCCGCCATCGCTCGCTTCTGGCGGGCGAGGTCGGGGCGGAAGGACTGGCGGGCGTTCTGCGGCTGGAAGCGGAAGAGGCCTGCCGTCTCGGTCAGCCAGATCTTGCCGGGCAGGATTCTCGCCGCTCTGCGCATCGAGCTGTTGACGTCCTTCACGAAGCGGTTCGTGTCGGTGTAGTTGTGCAGCCCCCACACCTTCGGCGTCACGACGTGGTGCGCTCTGAAGGCTCTCAGCACCGCGGCCGAATACTGCGCCATGTTCGGCAGGTCCTGGATGTCAGCGCCGAGCACGATGCAGCCCAGGCAGTTCGCCTTGGCGATCTGGTAGTAGGTGACGACCGCATCGGGGTAGCGCGCGGTCGGCTGCGTGAGGTTGTTGACCTCGTTCCACGGCTGGTAGATGCGCACGAACGGGTAACGCGCGCGGAAGGCGCGGAAGGCTCGTCTGTACGCCGCCGCGCTGATCGGTCTGCAGCCCTTCGCGCGGCCGATGTTCGGACATCTCATGGTCGACGGCGGGTTGAACGCGACGACGATCTCCATGTCGGCGGCCTGCGCGGCGTCCATCCACGCGTCGACCGTGGCGCGCTCCTTGAAGATCGAGTCGATCGCCGTGATGTAGCGCGTCCGCATCGGCGCCAGCTGCTCGAAGTGCGGTTCCGTGAACAGCGCCGGGTTCTGGTCCGCCACCCCCACGACGTACGCGCCGCTCGTGGCCGGCGCGGCGAGCGCAGCGCAGACGAGCATCGCGAGGAGCAGGGGAAGCGAGCGGCGGGGGTTCACGTCGTGGATTCCTTTCTCGGCGGGACGCCGGTCCCCTGCCTGGCTGCGGGGATGCGCGGGATCGGCGGCTCGCACTGTAGCGGCGCCACCGGCCGCGGAGTGTCATCCGTGTGAACCCCGTCTGCCCCGGCGAGTTGCGCCGGTGAATGACGCCTCAGGCGCTGCCGGCGAGCAAGAGCTCGGCGACGCCGACGGGGTCGTCGCTCATCGGGATGTGGCCGCAGCCGGGCAGCGGCACGTGCCGGGCCTGCGGCAGCATGGCGCGAGCGCGCTCGGCCTGACGCGGGATCAGCAGCCGGTCGCGCGTGCCCCAGCCGATCGTGACGGGCACGCACAGCTCGTCGCCGTCCCGGAACGCGTACTCGCGGGACATCGGCAGCGTCGCCTCCCATCCCGGCGCGCGTGCGAGCTGCACGAGGTCCTCGGCCGCCTCTGCGCCGTCGCGGCGTGCCGGGCGCCCGTACATCAGGCCGATCGTCGCCTGCCGTCCGACCGGCGACTGCACGATTCGCTGCAGCTGCGGTCCAAGCCGCGTGGCCGAGAAGTGGGTGACCCGCAGCATGGTGCGCGAGTAGCGCGCCTCTGCCGGACTCCAGAAGCCGACCGGCGACAGCGCGGTCGCCGAGGCCACCGCCCCCATCCGCGCCAGCTCGAGCGAGATGCCGCCGCCCAGCGAGTTGCCTGCGACGTGCGGTCTGTCGATCCCCAGCTCGCCCCACCAAGCCGCGACGGCGCGCGCGAGCGCCTGAACCGTCGGCTTGTCCGCCAGCGCCGGTGAGTCGCCGAAGCCCGGCAAGTCCACGGCGAGCACGTCCCGCTCAGCCGCCAGCAGCGGCACGACCGGCGTCCACACGCCGCGCCGCGAGCCGATCCCGTGGATCAGCGCGAGCGGTGGGCCGGCGCCGGTGCGGTCGTAGGCGAGCTGCACGTGCGCGAGGCTAGCGGGCCGCGCGCGGCCCGGCGTCAGGTGCGCGTGAAGCGCCGACCAGCGGTCGGCGAGGCGGCCTCGTCGAGCCGCGTGCGCTCGGCGACCGTCTCCAGCAGCGCGCCCGACATCTCGTCCGCTTCCTCGGCCTGCTTGGCCTTCTCGAGGGCGGCGAGGCGCTCGGGCGTCATCTCCCCCGCGTTCTCGTCCTCGATCGCCTGCAGCCATACCGCGCCCTCGGCGGCCTCGCGCGGGTCGACGTCGACCCGCTTCGCGCCGGAGCCGACGAACTTGTCGATCTCCTCGAACAGCGTGTCCACGAGCTGCTCGGTCGGCACCTTGCGCAGCGCTCTGCCGCGACTGAAGATCAGGCCCTCGTTCTTGGCGCCCGTGATGCCGAAGTCGGCGTGCGAGGCCTCGCCGATGCCGTTGACCGCGCAGCCGAGCACGGCCACCTCGATCGGCTCCTCGTAGGCCTCCAGGCGCTTCTCGATATCGGCCACGACGGTGTCCATGTCGAACTGCAGGCGGCCGCACGTCGGACAGGCGATCAGCACCGGCCCGCGCTCGCGCAGCTGCAGCGCCTTGAGGATCTCCCAGGCGACCTTCACCTCCTCCTCCGCATGGAAGGTGGAGAGCGAGATGCGGATCGTGTCGCCGATGCCGTCGGCGAGCAGCGTGCCGAGCCCGACCGCGCTCTTGAGCGAGCCCGACCACTTCGTGCCGGCCTCGGTGATGCCGAGGTGCAGCGGATACGGGATCCGCTCGGACAGCAGGCGGTTGGAGGCGATCGTGTTGGGCACGTTCGTCGACTTGATCGAGACCTTGAAGTTGTCGAACTCGAGCCGCTCCATCAGCTCGACGAACTCGACAGCAGCGGTCACGAGCGCCTCGACGGAGTTCGAGTGCTCCAGCTCGTGCAAATGCTTGGGAAGAGATCCCGAGTTGACGCCAATGCGCAGCGGCGTCCCCAGCTCCTTCGCGCGCGCGACGACCTGCGCCACCTTGTCCGGACCGCCGATGTTGCCCGGATTGAGCCGCACGCAGTGCGCGCCGGCGTCCAACGCCTTCAGCGCGAGCGTGTGATTGAAGTGGATGTCGGCGATGATCGGGATCGGCGACTCGCGCACGATCGTCTTCAGCGCCTCCACGTCCTGCTCGCGCGGCACCGCGCAGCGCACGATGTCCGCCCCCGCCTCCGCGACGCGATGGATCTGCGCCATCGTCGCGGCGAGGTCCGCCGTCTCCGTCTTCGTCATCGTCTGCACGGCGACGGGCGCGCCGCCGCCGACCGGCACTGGCCCGACGTGGATCTGCCGCTGGGAAGCCATCTCCCTCAGTGTACGAGGCGTCTCCTCAGCCCGCGTACAACGCCTCGATCGTGGCCTCGTACTTCTCGCCGATCGGCTTGCGCTTGAGCTTCATCGTCGGCGTCAACTCATCGCCACCGGGCAGCCAGTCCCCTTCGACGAGCGCGAAGCGCTTGATCCCCTCCACGCGCGCGAGTCTCGCGTTGGCGGCGTCGACGCCCTCCTGCACGGCGGCGCGCATGCGCGGGTCCTTCGCCAGCGTCGCCAGGTCGCGCGCCTCGATCCCCTCGCGTTCGGCCCACATCGGCGCGAAGTCGGCGTCGAGCACGATCAGCGCGACGTTGTACGGGCGGCCGTCGCCGATCGCGCACGCTTGGCCGATCAGCGGCGAGGCCGCTTTGAGACTGGCCTCGATGTTCGCGGGCGACATGTTCTTGCCGCCGGCGCTGATGATCAGCTCCTTCTTGCGGTCGACGAGCGTCACGTAGCCGTCCTCGTCGATCGTGGCGACGTCGCCGGTCGCGAGCCAACCGTCGGCGTCGATCGCCTCCGCTGTCTGCTCGGGCCGGTTGCGGTAGCCGCGCATCATGAAGTCGCCGCGGATCAGCAACTCCCCGTCTTCGGCGAGTCTCAGCTCGACGCCAGGCGACGCTGGCCCGACGGTCCCAATCCGCACCTCTCCAGGCCGGTTGCAGGTGCCGGCGGCGCAGGTCTCCGACATCCCCCACAGCTCCGCCAGCTCGATCCCGATCGCGTGGAAGAACTCGATCACCTCCGGGGGTGTCGGCGCGGCCCCGACGTTGACCGCGACGAGCTGGTCGAGACCAAGCATGCCGCGCAGGCCGGCGAACATCTCTCTGTCGGCCTGCTCGACGGTCGCTGCCAGTTCCGCCGGCACGTCCTCGCCGGCCTGGCGCAGCCGCACCGCCTGCACTGCTGCATCGAGTGCTCCTTGCACGCGTGCACGCGCCTCCTCCGGCTGGGCGCCGAGCATCGTCTCCAGGCCCGCCTTCAGCTTCTCCCACACACGCGGGACGGCGAAGAACCACGTCGGGTGCACCTGCGGCAGCACCTCCACGATCCGGCGCGGATCGGGGCAGATCGTGATCGTGCAGGCGTAGACGACCGGCACGACGTGATGCGCGTTGCGCTCGGCGATGTGCGCGGCCGGCAGCCACGAGATCACCTTCGCGCCGGGCGGCAGGTCGATCATCTCGAGAATCGAGCCGACTGCGCTCAAGACCGCTCTGTGAGTGAGCTCGACGCCCTTCGGCGGGCCGGTCGTGCCTGACGTGTAGATCAGCGTGACGACGTCGTCGGGCTGCACCGCGGCGAGCGCGGCGTCAACGTCGAAGTCAGCGTTGGATCCCTCAACGTCTGCAAGCCCGATCGTGCCCTCCGGCGCGTCGCCGTCCACCACGATCACGTGCTCCAGGGCGGGCAGCTCACGGCGCGCCTCCAGCATCGCCGGCAGGTGCGCCTGCTCGACGATCGCCACGCGCGCACCCGCATCGGCGACGACGTAGCGGATCTGCTCCGGCGTCGAGGTCTGGTAGATCGAGAAGGGCGTCGCGCCGAGCGTCACCGCGGCCAGGTCGCAGAGGTGGAACTCGGGCCGGTTGCCCATCATCAGCGCGATGGTGTCGCCGCGTGCGGCGCCGAGGCCGGCGAGGCCGCGGGCGAGCGCGTCGACGCGCTCGCGCAGGTCGGCCCAGGTGAGCGACACGGCGTCGTCGAGCGTGCGGACGGCGACGATGTTGGGATGGGCCGCAGCGGTGCGCCGCAGCGCCTCACCGAGCGTCGCGGCGTCGACCGCGGCCGGCGTGATGTCGCGTGCGACCGTGCTGCCTTCCATCTGCGTCTCCTCCGCGTCGTCCGTTCGGCTGGCCAGCCAGCCCGACGATACCGGAGCGGCGCAGCGCGACTCAGCGCACTCTGAAGCCGCCGTCTTGCAAGCGGCCGATGTCGTTCGACAGGCCGATCACGAACAGCATGATCACGAGCGCGAAGCCGACCACGCTCGCGCGCTCCATGATCGCGAAGGGGATCGCCTTCCCGCGCACCTTCTCCGCGAGCGCCCAGAAGATGTGGCCGCCGTCGAGCGGCAGAAACGGGAACAGGTTGATGATCGCCAGCGACAGCGAGATCAGCGCGAGGATCTCCAGCGCACGCTCGGCGCTGAAGCCGACCGCCTGGCGCGTGACCTCGTAGGCGCCGACGAAGCTGCCGACCTGCTTGCGCTCTCTCGCTTGGAACAGGTGCGAGAAGACCGACAGGGTGCGCTTCGTGACGTCCCACATGCCCGTCACGCTCGCGCCCGCCGCCGAGATGGGGCCGAGCGCGCGCGTGGCGGCGATGTAGGTGAAGCCGAGCCGGGTGCGTTTGACGCGCGGATCTGCGTCGTATCGCGGGCGGACGTCGAATGTGAGACGTCTGCCGTCTCGAACAACCACGATGTGAGCCGGCGTCGTCGCCACGCAGCCGTCTCTGGCGACCCCGGCGCATCTGTGGCTCGCGACCTGTCTCGCCATCGCCGTCACGTCACCTCTGACGCCGTCGACCGACACGAGCTTGTCACCGGGCTGCAGGTAGCGGGAAGCCGGCTGTTGCAGGCTCTGCGAGCTGACGACCTGCGTCGAGGTCGCCTCGCCGTTCGCCAGGAACAGCCCCCACAGGATCACGAACGCGATCAGCAGGTTGACGGCCGGGCCCGCGGCGATCACGACAATCCGCTTCCACACCGGCTGTCTGTAGTAGGCGCGCACCGCGATGTCGTCGGAGAACTCCTCCCGCGGATTCATCCCGGTGATTCTCACGTAGCCGCCGAGCGGTATCGGGCCGATCCCGTACTCGGTCTCGCCGCGTCTGAACGAGACGAGCGGTCTGCCGAAGAACAGCATGAAGCGCTCCACGCGCATCCCGACCGCCTTCGCCGCGGCGAAGTGGCCCGCCTCGTGCAGGATGATCAGCACCGCGAAGCCGGCGAAGGCGAGGAACCAGCTCACCGCGCCGCCGCCCGCTGCTCGACCAGCTCGCCGGCTGCCGCGCGCGCGTCGCGGTCGGCGGCGTAGAGCGTCTGAAACGCGTGGATCTGCCCGGCCGGCACCGTGTCGAGCGTGTGCTCGATCACCTCCGCAATCTCGTGGAAGCGCAGGCGGCCGCCGAGGAAGGCGTGCACCGCGACCTCGTTGGCGGCGTTGAGAATGCACGGGGCGGTCCCGCCGGCCTCCCCCGCCTCGCGGGCGAGCCGCAGGCACGGGAACGTGTCCGTGTCCGGCTGCTCGAACGTCAACGAGCCGAGCGCCGCCAGGTCGAGCGGCGCGACCGGCAGCTCGACGCGCTCCGGGTGGCGCAGTGCGTAGGCGATCGGCACGCGCATGTCCGGGTAGCCGAGGTGCGCGAGCGTCGCGCCGTCGCACAGCTGGATCAGGCTGTGGACGATCGACTGCGGATGCACGACGACGTCGATCTGCTCGTACGGCGTGCCGAACAGGTGGTGCGCCTCGATCAGCTCCAGGCCCTTGTTCATCAGCGTCGCCGAGTCGATCGTGATCTTGCCGCCCATCGCCCAGGTCGGGTGGGCGAGCGCCTGCTCGATCGTGACCTCCTGCAGCTCGGCGGCGCTGCGCCCTCGGAAGGGGCCGCCCGATGCAGTGAGCACGAGCTTGTCGACGGAGCCCACCGGCTCGCCGGCGAGCAACTGGTGGATCGCCGAGTGCTCGGAGTCCACCGGGATGATCTGTGCACCGGTCGCCTCCGACAGCTGCGTGACGAGCTCGCCGCCGACGACGAGCGACTCCTTGTTGGCGAGGGCGAGGTCTATCCCCTCGCCGAGCGTCGCGACGGTCGGGCCGAGGCCCGCTGAGCCCACGAGCGCGTTGAGGACAAGATCCGCCTCAGACTCGACGACGAGCCGCACGAGCCCTTCCGCACCGGCGAGCACCTCGCCGTCCGTCCACGCCTCGGCGGCGCGCGCCGCAGCGTCCTCGTCAGCGAGCGCGATCCGCCCGACGCCCAGCTCACGGGCCTGCGCGAGCAGTGCGTCGGCGGACGACTCGGCCGACAGGCCGACGACCTCGAGCTCGCCTTCGGAGCGCGCGACGACGTCGAGCGCCTGCGTGCCGATCGAGCCGGTCGAGCCGAGGATGAGGAGACGGCGGGGCATGCGGCCACCCATTCTAGGTGCGCGCCTTTGCGCAGCCTCAAGCCGTCGCGCGGTGCGGCGCTCAGCGGGGCGCGTTCGACCCGATCGTCACGGACGAGCGGGTCACGGTGCCATCGTCCGTCCGCACGACCGCGACCGTGCGCAGCTTCCCGCCGTGCCGCAGCAGCCGCAGCGCTCGCGCGCCGAGCGGGACCGGCACCGCGCCGCGGGACTGGCCCACGAGAGCGAACTGAGCGGGAGCGCGTGATACATCCCCGCCCGTGAGGCGCAGCGTCCCCAGGCAAAAGCGGGCGATCTCCGCGTCGCAGGAGACCTGCACCCAGAGCACCCGCCCGACGCGACCGAGCACGGCGCTAACGCGCACGGTCGCCGGCCTCGGCGGTGCGAGCTCGTCTGGCAGGACCCGCAGCAGCCGCGACGAGCTCGAGAAGTCAGGTTGGGCCACGCGATTCTCGCGCACATAGAAGGCGCCATCGGACCCCAGCGCGAGATACGCGCGGCTCAGCTGCGACGAGACGTCCGTCCCGCCGTCCGGCAGCGGCCAGCTCGTCTCGCTGCGGTCACGCCGGACGATGACGACGTGCCCGTCGAGATAGGCCTCTGGGCGAGGGAAGGTGTTGTGCGAGTCGTAGTTGGGGTCCGACTGCCAATACGTCGCGCGCACGACGGCCACGCCGCCGTTGCGAGCGGGTACCAGGTCGGACACCCAGCGGACCAGGTGCGTCTCATGGACGACCGTGGTGGTCGACCCGTTGGGGTCGTGCCGCTCGATCTCGCCGGAGACCACACGCCAGAGCGCCCCGTCGGGCGTGAAGACGCCGGTGCCGTAGGAGCTGAAGTACTCCAAACGGCCGCCATGGATTCGCCCACTCACGTCGCCTCCGCTGCCGCGCGCCGCGAAGGCGATCCCGCCACGCGGGTCGACCGCCACGGCCGACGTGATGCTTTCTCCGCTTGCGCACCCAGCGCGCGGCGCGCGCCACTCGCGCACGCGGCCCCCGAGCGACACGCGTGCGACCCGACCTGTGCAGAAGTCCGCGAACCACAGCGCGCCCTTCGGATCGAAGGCGAGGGCCGCGCCCTGTTCGAGATCCGTCAGGTCCCGCTGGCAACGAGTCGCGGACAGCCGCACATACTGCACGCTCCGGCTGGGGCTTATACGTCCCAGCCGGTCCTCACAGCTCTTGGCGAACCAGACGGCGCCGTCCGGGGCGACGGCAAGCGCGGTCGCGTCGTCGACTCGGGGCGGGAGTCTCATGATGGCGGCAAGGGCGCCGCTGCCGGGCACCAGCCGGGCGAGCGCCAGACCCGCGACGCCGATTCCGCCTCCGGTTTCGTCGAGACGATCCACCACGAGACCCATCGACCCGTCGGGAAGCATCTTCGGCTCGGCGCCTCGACTCGGGGAGTAGCCTGGCACCGTCGTCGCGGTGACGCCGTCGGCACTGATGCGCACGATGCGGGAGCCGTACGAATCGTCGGTCTCCCCGGCGTGCCACAGCAAACCGTCCGGCCCCGGCACGAGGCCCCCACTCAGCGGAGCGCCTGGCACGGTCGTAACGCTCGCGCCGCCTGCCGCCACCGCGGGACCGGCCACCGCCAGCAGCCAGAGCGCCGTGGCCATCAACGCGATCGTCGACCTGCTCCTGCGAAGCATCGTGCGCCTCCCGGTTGTCTATGCGGTCAACGGACCATGAAGCGGGAAGTTGCTCAACCGCCAGCCGGACGCGACCAGCGCAAGCCCGCGAAGCGCGCGAAGTCGCCGTCGTAGGAGCACAGCTCCGCGCCGTGCTCGATCGCGAGCGCGGCCAGGTGCGCGTCGTTCGTGAGGTTCCCCGCCGTCCCGAGCGGGCGCAGCAGGTCGCGCAGCGTCGCGACGTGCCGAGGGGTGGGATCGACGACTGTCGCGTTCGGCTGTTCGAGCCACCCCTCCACCAGATCGAGCGCCTCGTCGGCGGTGAGCGGCTGCTCGAAGACGACCGGACGGGTGCTCAAGCGCACGAACGCAAGCAGCACGCTCCAGCAGAACGCGACCGTCTCGGTCCCTGAGAGCGCGCCTTCCAGCCAGGCGCGCGCACCGTCGTGGTGGCGGCAGCTCTCGTCGACTGCGTAGAGCAGGACGTTGACGTCGGGCAGCTTCACTTGCCGAGATCGAGCTTGCGCAGGGTCTCGGCGTCCTCGAGCTGTCCAGCGAGCGCGAGCGACTTGTCGAGATCCACTTCCGGACGCGCGCCGAGACGGCGGGTCGGGACGCGGTACGGGCGTGCCTCACCGGCGACTCCCAGACCCGCACGGACGGCTTCGTTCAGTGCGACCTTGAACGAGACGCGGCGCTCACGCGCCGCGGAATGCAGGCTTGCGGCGACGTCCTCGTCGAGCGTGACCGTTGTACGCATGGCAGCATCATAGCATCACTTATGACGCTGTCATGATGCTTTTCCCCAGCTAAACGAGGGTATACCAGATGTAGTAGCCCACGACCGCAGCGAACAGGGCCGCGTCGACGCGGTCGAGCGCGCCGCCGTGGGCGCCGAACGCTCTGCCGGTGTCCTTCGTGCCGACGTCGCGCTTGACGAAGGACTCGAACAGGTCGCCGATCGGGGCGGCGATCGCGACGCCGAGGCCGAGCAGCAGCGCGTCGGTCGTCGAGAGCCAGTCCTGGTAGAGGCCGGCGACGACGACGGCCGCGATCGCGGAGAGCATTCCGACGACGAGGCCCTCGACGGTCTTGTTCGGCGAGATGCGGGGCGCGAGCGGGCGGCGACCGAAGGCGCGCCCGCCGAGGTACGCGCCGGTGTCGCCGACGAACGTGCCGACGAGCACGTCGATCACGATCGCGTTGCCGTGCGGCAGTTCGCGCAGCAGCACCGCGTGCGCGAGCGCGAAGCCGACCCAGTAGATCCCGAACAGCGTCGTCGCCATCGCGAGCGAGGCGTGCTCGCGGCTGGGGCCCCACGTGGTCAGCGCGAACAACACCGGGACTGCGGCGACGGCCGCGAGCAGGATGTGGAACTGCGTCCCGTACAACGCAGCCGCCAACAGGCCGGCGAGCGCGAGGAAGCCGGCGAGGCGGACCGGTCTGACCGGTCTCAACATCTCGTACAGCTCGTGCAGGCAGAGGCAGCCGATGCCGAACAGCGCGAGGGTCCAGACGAGCCCGCCGACCGCGTTGACGACGATCACCGCGATCGCGGCCGGGATCGCGACGACGATCCGCGCGCCGAGGTCCGAGCCGCCGTTGCGGCGCGCGAGCCGACGCGAGCGCTTCTCGCTCGGCGGCGGACGTCGGCGCCCGCTCCCGCCTGCCCGCGGCGCACCGCGACCAGTGCTCACGCCACCCGTCCCCCGAAGCGGCGCTGGCGTCTCGCGTACTCGGCGAGCGCGTCCTCGAACGCGGGCCGATCGAAGTCCGGCCACAGCTCCTCGCGCGAGATGAACTCGGAGTACGCGGTCTGCCACAAGAGGTAGTTCGACAGGCGTTGCTCGCCGCTCGTGCGGATCACGAGCTCCGGATCGTGCATGTCCGGCGCGTACAGATGCGCGCGGAACTCCTCCTCCGTCGTCCCCTCGAACGAGCGCGCCGCGTCGACGATCTCCGCGCGGCCGCCGTAGTTGAAGGGGATGAAGAACGTGATGCGGTCGTTGCCGGCGGTCAGCTGCTCGGCCCATTCCATCCGCTCGACGATCTCCACGGGCACCGGCGCGCCGCGCCGCCCGATGAAGCGCAGCCGCACGCCCTCCTCGTGCAGCTCGGGCGTCTCCCTGTCGATGTACTCGGCGAACATCCGCACGAGCGCCTTGACCTCGTCGATCGAGCGCGACCAGTTCTCGGTCGAGAACGCATAGATCGTCAGCTCCTCGATCCCCAGGTCCACGGCATCCTTCAGCCGCGCCTTCACGTTCTCCGCGCCGGCACGGTGCCCGTCGGTCACTGACAGCCCACGCTGGTCTGCCCAGCGGCCGTTTCCGTCGGTGATGATGGCGACGTAACGAGCGCGCGCAGCGCCGGCTTCGTCGGAGTCGGACACGCTCACAGGCGCGCGTGGTTCGCCGGGTGGACTCACGTGCCGAGCTGCGAGTGTCGGGGGCCGGCCGGCAAGGACGCAGGATCGAAGGAATACCAGCGGTATTTCGAGATCCGAGGACGCCGCCAGGCGGTCATCCGACGCCGCAGAACGGTGCGGGAGCCCACCCGGCGGGCCACATCAGACCTCGAGGATCTCTTCCTCTTTGTGCTTCAGCAGCCCGTCGAGCTCAGCGACCTTCTCGTCGGTCAGCTTCTGCAGCTCCGCCTCGGCGCGGTGCTCGTCGTCGGCGCCGGCTTCGCCGGCGTCGCGCAGCTCGCGCAGGTCGTGCATCACGTCGCGGCGGATGTTGCGGATCGCGATGCGGCCCTCCTCCGCGATCCCGCGCACGACCTTGACGAGCTGCTTGCGCCGCTCCTCCGTCAGCTCGGGGATTGCGAGGCGAATCAGGTTGCCGTCGTTGTTCGGCGTGAGGCCGACGTCGGATTCGAGGATCGCCTTTTCGATCGCCTTGATCGATCCCTTGTCGTAGGGCTGGATCGACAGCAACCGCGCCTCGGGCGCACCGATCGTCGCGAGCTGCTTGAGCGGCGTCGAAGCGCCGTAGTACTCGACCATGATGCGGTCGAGCAGCGCCGGCGTCGCGCGGCCGGTGCGCACGGAGCCGAACTCGTGGCGGGTCGACTCGACCGACTTCGTCATGCGCTCGCGCGCGTCCTGCAGCAGCTCTTCGATCATGTCCTCACCAAAGTCCCGACGCGATCCCCGCACACTATCCGGTCGATGTTCGCCTCGTCGTTCATGTCGAAGACGACGATCGGAAGGCCGTTCTCCATGCAGAGCGTGAGCGCCGTCGTGTCCATCACGCGCAGGCGCCGCTCGACCGCCTCCATGTGCGTGATCTCGGGGATGAACTTGGCGCTCGGATCGAGCGCCGGGTCGGCCGTGAAGACGCCCTCCACCCCGTTCTTCGCCATCAGGATCACCTCGGCGTGCATCTCGGTCGCGCGCAGCGCGGCGGCCGTGTCGGTCGTGAAGAACGGGTTGCCGGTACCGGCGGCGAAGATCACGACGCGGCCCTTCTCGAGGTGGCGCATCGCGCGGCGGCGGATGTAGGGCTCGGCGACCTCGGAGATCGCGATCGCGGACAGGACGCGCGTCGGAGCGCCTTCCTTCTCCAGGGCGTCCTGCAGCGGCAGCGCGTTGAGCAGCGTTGCGAGCATGCCCATGTAGTCGCCGGTCGCGCGGTCCATCCCGGCCGCCTGCGCGGCAACGCCGCGGAAGATGTTGCCGGCGCCGACGACGACGCAGATCTCCACGCCGCGCGCATGCACGTGCGCGATCTGGCGCGCGATCGCCTGGATCCGCTCCGGGTCGGCGCCGTACTCCTGGTTGCCGAGCAGCGCCTCGCCCGACAGCTTGATGAGGACCCGCTGGAATGCGGGCACCGCGCCGGCCGGTTGCCCGGCAGGCGCGGATGCTGCAACGGCCGGTTCAGGCTCAGTCGCCAACGGCGAACCGCGTGAAGCGGCGGATCACGATGTTCTCGCCCGTCTTGGCGGCGAGCGCGGCACGGATCTCCTCGATCGTGCGGCCTTCGTACTTCTCGCCGTTGACGTGCGCCTGCTTGAGCAGCACGACCTCCTTGAGCCAGGAGTCGATCTTGCCCTTGACGATGTTCGGGCGGATGTTGTCCGGCTTGTCGGCGAACTGCTCCTCGGCGATGCGCGTCTCGCGCTCGACCTCTTCGCTCGGAACGCCATCCACGTCGACCGCGACCGGCGCCGCGGCGGCGATGTGCAACGCGAGGTCCCGCGCGAAGCCGATGAAGTCCTCGTTGCGAGCGACGAAGTCCGTCTCGCAGTCGACCTCGACGAGCACGCCGATCTTGCCGTTGGAGTGGATGTAGGACTGGACGGTGCCCTCGGTGGCCGCGCGCTCGCCGCGCTTCTCGGCCTTCGCGGCGCCCTTCACCCGCAGCGCCTCGATCGCCTTCTCGATGTCGCCGTCCGCCTCGACGAGGGCCTTCTTGCACTCCATCATCCCTGCGCCGGTGCGCTCGCGCAGGGCCTTCACGTCTTGGGCGGTCACGCTCATGCGGTGGGCTCCCCCCCGGAGCCGGAGTCGTCGGTCTTCGTGGTCTGCTCGGCCGGCGCGGCAGGCGCCTCCTCAGCCGGCGGCTGCGGCGCGGACGCAGCAGCGACGGGCTCGCTCGGCGCGGGCGCCTCCTCGGCAGGCGCGGCCGGCTGCTCGGCTCTCGCCGGCTCGGCCGGCGGCTGGGGCGCAGACGCGCCGGCCGGCGGCGTGGGCACGGGCTCCGCCGGCGCGGCCGGCTGAGCGGGCGCGGCAGCGGCTGCGGCGGCCTGCGCAGCCTGAGCCTGCGCGGCGGCGGCCTGCTCGGCAGCGCGCTTGGCCTCCTCGGCCTCTCTGCGCGCAGCGTCCTCAGCCGCTCTCTTCGCAGCCTCCTCCGCCTCGCGCTTGGCTTTCTCCTCGGCCTCGCGCGCGGCGCGCGCCTCGGCCTCGATGCGGGCCTTCTCCTCGGCCTCCTTGCGCGCGCGCTCCTCCTCCTCGCGGAAGATGCGGTTGCCCTCGCCGATCACGTCAGCGAGCGCTCTCGCGATCACCGCGCAGGAGCGGATCGCGTCGTCGTTGCCGGGGATCACGTAGTCGATCCCGTCTGGGTCGCAGTTCGTGTCGACCAGCCCGATGATCGGAATCCGCAGGCGTTGCGCTTCCTTGACGGCGATCGCCTCGACTCTGAGGTCGACCACGAACATCGCGTCGGGAACGCGGCCCATGTTCTTGACGCCGCCAAGGTTCGCCTGCAACTTCGCGAGGTCGGCTTGCGCGGCCATCCGCTCGCGCGTCGGCAGGAGCGCCAGCTGGCCCTCTGCCTCGTAGCGCTCGAGGTCGTGCAGGCGCTTGATGCGGCCCGAGATCGTGCCGTAGTTCGTCAGCAGCCCGCCGAGCCAGCGATGGTTGACGTACGGCATGCCGGACGCCTCGGCCGACTCCTTGATCGCGTCGCGCGCCTGCTTCTTCGTGCCGACGAACAGCACGGTCCCGCCGCGGTGGGCGAGTGCAGAGGCGAACTCGCGCGCCTCCTGCAGCAGCTCCTCCGTCTGAAGGAGGTCGATCAGGTAGATGCCAGCGCGCTCGCCATGGATGAAGCGGCGCATCTTCGGATTCCAGCGGCGTGTCTGGTGGCCGAAGTGAACGCCGGCCTCCAGCAGCTCTTTGAGTCCAGCTTGAGCCACGGTGTGCTCCCTTGTAAATGGTGGTGCAGAATCCCGGCCGGAGGCGTCGCGATCCCGGCACATGGACGTGCCGGGCAGGGCGCGAGCCCCGATTCGACCGGGGTAGACGACTGATTGCGCGCGATTCTAGACGGTTCTGGGCTCAGCCCCAGCCGTCAGGCCCGCGAGCACTGCCGCGAGGTCTGACGGCAGCGGCGAGCTGACGTCGACCGGCACGTCCGTGACCGGATGCGCGAACGCGAGGCGGGCGGCGTGGAGGAACTGGCGCGTCAGGCCGAGCTCGCCCGGCTTCCCGTACTCGGGATCGCCCGCGACCGGGTGGCCGATCGCCTCCAGATGTACGCGGATCTGGTGCGTGCGGCCGGTCTCCAGCGTCACGCGCAGCAGCGCATAGCCGGGAAGCGCCCGCTCCAGCTCGAAGTGGGTGCGGGCTGCGCGCGGGACGTCGGTGTCGGTCGACATGCGCGTGCGCATGCGCCGGTCACGTCCGATCGGGGCGTCGATCGTGCCGCTGCGCGCCGGCGGGCAGCCGTCCACCAACGCCAGGTACTCACGCCGCAGCTCGCGTCTGCGGATCGCCTCCTGCAAGGCGCGATGGACCGCCTCGGACTTCGCCACCACGAGCAGTCCGGACGTGTCCTTGTCGAGCCGGTGGACGATCCCCGCTCGGGCCGGATCCTCTCCGCCGACGGCACGGCCGACGAGCGCCTCCGCGAGCGTCGCGCCATGGTGCCCGCGCGCCGGGTGCACGACGACGCCCGCCGGCTTGTCGACGACCAGCAGGTGCTCGTCTTCCCACACGATCGTGAACGGCACGTCCTCGACTGCGTCCGCAACGCGCTTGACGGCCGGCTCCGGCGCGACCTCGACCAGCTCCCCGGCGGCCACCCGGTGGCGCTTCGGGCGCGGCTCCCCATCGACCGTCACCAGGCCGGCGTCGATCACGCGCTGCGCCTGAGCGCGCGAGCCGAGCGGCTCCGCCAGGAGCTGGTCGAGCCGCTCGCCCTCGGCGGCGGCGTCGACCTCAATCCGCAGCGGAGCTTCCACTGAGCTCGAGCACGAGCACGAGCGCCACGACGCCGCCCGTGATGCACATGTCGGCGACGTTGAAGGCCGGCCAGTGCGGCAGATGGATGAAGTCGGTCACGTACCCCTGGTGGATGCGATCGACCAGGTTCCCGAGCGCTCCGCCGAGCACGAGGCCGGTCGGCAGCCACAGCAGCGATCGCTCCGCGTGGCGGGCGAAGTAGACGAGCAGCAGCGCGAGCGCTGCGAACGTCACGACGAGGACGATCGCCCCACCGCCGCCGAGGAAGCCGAACGCGACGCCTCTGTTGTGCACGTTCACGAACGACAGCGGCCCGAGCACGTCGCGCTGCTCGCCGGGGGCGATCGAGTCGCGTACGAGCGCCTTCGTGCCCTGGTCCAGGAGCAGCACGAGCGCGACGACGAGCCCGGCCAGGGCCCAGCGCGCTCCGCGGGTCTGCGTGGGGACGGCCGCCGCGTCCACGGTGCTCATCAGCCTTGGATCAGCGAGACGACGATGCGCCACACGACGACGAGCACGATTGTGGCGACCATCGGGCTGAGGTCGAGCGGACCGAACATCGGCAGCACACGGCGGAAGACCCGCAGGTAGGGCTCGACCACTTGCCGCAGGAACTCGACGATCGCGTTCCACCAGCGCGAGTACGGCGGCCGGATCCCGACCGAGTACATGATGCTGATCACGACGTAGGCGAAGATGCAGATCAGGTAGACGGTGAAGAGCGCATCGACGTAGCGGGCGATGTCGTCGCGCACTGCCGCGAGCGGGAGCGCCGCGACGGCGCTCACCGTCTGCCCCCGTGCACCGCCGCCTCGGCAGCCGCCTGGAAGGCCGCGCGCAGGCCGCCCTCCTCAAGCGCGGCGAGCCCGCGGGCCGTGACGCCGCCGGGCGAGGTGACTGCGCGCCGCAGCGCGAGCGTGTCGAAGTCGCGTGCAGCAAGGAGTGCCGCGGAGCCCTCGGTCGTGGCGGTCGCCAGCTCGACGGCGAGCGCCGGGGGCATGCCGAGCCGCACGGCAGCGTCGACCTGCGCCTCGACGAACAGGGAGACGTAGGCCGGGCCGACGCCTTGGATCGCGGTCGCCACGTCGATCAGTCTCTCCGGGACGCTCACAACCGTCGCCACGCGCTCCAGCAGCTCCGTGACGCGCGCGTCCTCGTCGCTCTCCGCGGCACGGCAGATCACGCCTCTGCCGATCTCGACGGCCACGTTCGGCATCAGCCGCACGACCGCCTCGGCGGACGGGTACGCCGAACGAAGGGCATCGAGGGTGACGCCGGCGAGGATCGAGACGACCGTGGTCCCGCTCTCGTTGCCCTCGGCCTGTGCCGCCACCGCCTCCAGCTGGTCCGGCTTGTGGCAGAGGAAGACGACGTCGGCCCGCTCCGCCAGCTCGGCGTTCGAGGCGAGCGCCTCGCCGCCCAGCTCCGCTGCGAGCGCCTCGGCCTTCCCCGGCAGCGCATCGGTGCAGAGCACCGGGTCGCCCCAACCGCGCGCGAGCGCGGAGGCCATGTTGCCTGCTCCGATCAGTCCGACGCGCATGGGCGGCAAGCGTAGCGGCAGCCGTCGCAGCGCGGCCGGCTCAGCTCTGGTTGAAGAAGCCCTTCTCGATCAACCGCGCGCGCTCCTCGGCGGAGACCTCGACGTTGCGCGGGGTGAGCAGGAAGACCTTGTCGGCGATCCGCTGCATGCCGCCGTCGAGCGCGTACGTCAGGCCGGACGAGAAGTCGATCAGGCGCTTCGACAGGTCCGTGTCGGAGCCCTGCAAGTTGAGGATCACGGGGATCGAGTCCTTGAACTTGTCCGCCACGTCCTGTGCGTCGTTGAACGACTTCGGGATGACCAGATGGACACGCACGTCGCGGCCGTTCGTGGCGCGGCCCGGGCTGCTGCCGCCAACGGGCCGCAGCACGTTCGTGCGCCCGGCCGGCTCGTCGTCGGCGAAGATGTCGTCGAACTCGTCCCGGCGGCGACGGCTCGAGGAGAGGCGCCGCACGTTGGGGCGCTCGCGGTAGGTCTCCTGCAGCTCCGCCTCCGGCTCGTGGTAGGCGGGCTCGCGCTCGTCGTCGTACTCGTCTTCCACGGCGAGGCCGAAGTAGACGAGCGTGCGGTGCCAGGTGTCGCGGAATGCCATGACGTCGAGGGATTCGCGGGGAGCCGGAAGATCCCTGCAAAGGGATTATGACGCTCAGCGGTACAGGGTCGAGCCCAGGCGCACGATCGTGGCGCCCTCTTCGACCGCGACCTCGTAGTCCTGCGAAGTACCCATCGAGAGCTGCTGCAAGCCGTGCGCAGCCGCGAGCTCGCGCAGCGCGGCGAAATGACGGCGGTTCTGCTCGGGCTCCGCGACCGCGGGCGGCATCGTCATCAGACCGGCCACCGGGACCGGGCAGCGCTCCACGAAGGCCGCCAGCTCCCCCGGTGCGATACCGCTCTTGGACGCCTCTCCGGCGACGTTCACCTCGACCAGCACCGCGAAGTGCTCACGCTGTGGTGCGTGCTTGGCGAGCTGCGCGAGCACGGAGTCGCTGGAGACCGAGTGGATCAGCCGCACGTGCGGAGCGACGTCCTTGACCTTGCGGCTCTGCAAGTGACCGATGAAGTCCCACTTGAAGGCTCCCGGATAGGCCTCGGCCTTCGCCACCAGCTCCTGCGCACGGTTCTCGCCCAGCAGCGTGAGCCCGGCGTCCGCGAGCGTTCCAAGCTCCTCGAGGGCGACGTACTTCACGGCTGCCAGCAGCTCCACCTCGGCCAGGTCCCGGCCCGCGCGCTCAGCCGCCTGCGCGATCCGCTCCCTCGCCTCGGCGATGCACTCGCGCACCTTGCCGGCGTCGAGCCCCGTGATCAGCTCCGCCATGCGATTCCCGCCTGCCGGCCCGTGACACCGCCGTCGCGGCGGTGGGAGAAGAACAGGCCGGCGTCGGAGCACATCGTGCAGATGCCGACGTCGTGGACCCGCTCGACCCCGACCGCGATCAGGCGTTCTGAAGCGATCGCCTTGAGGTCGATGGGTCCCTGCTGCGGCGTGCCCCCGAACGCCGCGTGCACCTCCGCCCCGACCTCGTAGCAGCCGCCGCCCGCGCCCGGTCCGATCGCGGCCTTCAGGGCGCCGTCGTCGCCGAGCTCCCGCAGCGCCGCGACGCCCTCCTCCAGGACCCCCTCGGCCAGACCTCGCCAGCCGGCGTGGAGCATCGCGACGGCCCTGGTCCCGATCACGGCCACGGGCAGACAGTCGGCGGTGAGGATCAGTGCGGCCAGGCCGCGCGTTGCGGTCGCCTGTCCGTCGGCCTCGTTCACCGTCCCGTCCGGGCTCCCGCGCCGCTCAACGCGACTGCCATGCACCTGCCGACCCTGGACGACAGCATCGAGCGGGACGCCCACGATCGCGGCGACGCGCTCGCGGTTGGCGCTAACGGCGTCGGGGTCGTCCTCCGTCCAGCGCCCGAGGTTGAGGCTGGCGTAGGCGCCCTCCGAGACGCCGCCCCGCCGCGTCGTGAACAGCGCGCGCCCGCCCGGCAGCGCGATCCCGATGTGGTCGCCGACGAGCTCGAACGGGGCGGACAGTCGCACGCGGCGGATGGTAATAGGGCGAGCACTGCGCCTTTCGCCTCGCATACCGAGGCGAAAGGCGCAGTGCTCAACCGACGGCGGCGAGCGCAACGGCCAGCTGGGCCTCGCGGTCGCGGGCGGCGCCGTCGAGGCGGGCGCTGAGTGCGGCCGCGAGCGCCCGGCCGAGGGCCTCGCCCTGCGGGACCCCAGCCGCCAGGAGGTCAGCGCCGTCGATGTCGAGCGAGACGTGACGGAGATCTTCGATCCACGCTCGCGCCGCCTCTGGCGCGCCCAACGCCCCGGCCATCGCCACTGCCTCGACCGGCGCGCTTCGCACCGCCGTGGCGATCTCGGAAGGGCGGACCGCCCCACCCAACCTCCCCGCGATGCCCTCAGCCTGGGCACAGTTCACCACGACGTCGCGGTCACGCCCGACGAACCCCAGCGCGTCGAGCCGGCCCGCAAGCGCCGCCGACTCGACCGACCGACACGCACTCCCGAGCAGCAACAGATCAGCCCGACCGTCCTCGGGCAGCAGCGCCACCGCCCGCTCTGCCAGCCCTCGGTCGAACGCCATCTCGGAGAACAGCGGCCACTCGGCGACCCACTCAAGCGCGTCGAGCGCCGACGGCTCGCGCAGCAGCAACCGCAGTTCGGAGCCGATGCGCGTCGGCGACACGGTTGCCAGCGCTCCGCCGGTCACCGCCTCATCGGCGAGCACAGCGGTCCTGCCCTCGACCGCGAACCCCAGCCGCGTCGCGTAGCGCACCAGCCGCAGAAGCCGCGTGGGATCGTCGAGGAACGAGCGCTCGTGCAGGACGCGCAGCACGCGCGCGTCGAGATCCTCGTAGGCATGCGGTGCCGCGACGGCCCGTCCGTCCAGCGCCACGGCGATCGCATTGACCGTGAAGTCGCGCCGCAGCAGGTCCTCCTCCAGCGTCCCGGGTCGCACATCGGGGAGCGCTCCAGGCCGCGCATAGGTCTCCACACGCGCGGTCGCGAGGTCGTAGACATGCCCTTCCGCCTGCACCGTCGCGGTGCCGAAGCGATCGTGCACGGTCGCCGAACCGCCGAGTGCCTCCCCCAGCCGACGCGCCGCCTCGACCGCATCTTCCTCGATGACGAGGTCGAGGTCCTCCGCAGCGCCGCCGAGGAGCACGTCGCGGACGGCGCCGCCGACGATCCACGCCTCCGGGAGGACGTTGAGCAGCGGCACGACGGCAGGCAGTGCACGCAGGCGCCGCGCGAGGTCGGGGGACGAGGCCATCGGAGCGATCATCTACCATCCGCGCCCGATGTCGAGCCCCCCTCCCCGCCGCCTCCGGCGCGGACTGCTCGTCGCCCTCGCCGTCCTGCTCGTGCTCGCGGGCGGCGCCGTGGCGTTCGTGCTGGCCAACAAGCCCGGTGACGTCTCGCACCCCGACGTCGAGTTCACGACCGAGACGACGGCGACGACGGCACCGCCGAAGCCCCAAGCCGTGGACCACTTCCTGTGGCCGACGTACGGCTACAGAGAGGACCGAACGCGCAACTACGGCGACGCGCCGCGCTACCTCAGACCCGGCTTCAGACGCGGCTGGACCTACCGCAGCGGCGTGCTGCTGGAGTTCCCGCCGTCGATCGACGGCGGCTCGCTCTACATGCTCGACGACGACGGGATGCTGAAGGCGATCGCGAAGACGAGCGGGCGCGTCCGCTGGCAGCAGCGCGTCGGGCGCCTCGCCGCCGCCACGCCGGCGGTCGGCGACGGGCGCGTCTACGCGGTCGTGCTGCGCGGGATTGCCAGCGAGACCGGCCGCATCGCCGCCTACCGCGCGAGCGACGGCCAGCAGGTGTGGTCGAAGGCGCTGCCGAGCCGCGCCGAGTCCTCTCCGCTGCTCAAGAACGGCCGCGTCTTCTTCGGCAGCGAGAACGGCACCGTCTACGCGCTGAACGCCAAGACCGGCGACACGATCTGGACCTACCAGGCGAGCGGTGCCGTGAAGGGCGGCCCGGCGCTCGACAGCGGGACGCTCTACTTCGGCGACTACGGCGGCAAGGTCCACGCCGTGAGCGCGAAGAGCGGCCGCGAGGTGTGGTCGGTCGGCACGAGCGGTACGCGCTTCGGCTTCGGCTCGGGCAGCTTCTACTCGACCGCAGCGGTCGCGTTCGGTCGGGTGTACCTGGGCAACACCGACGGGCGCGTGTACTCGTTCGCGGCCAGCAGCGGCAAGCTCGCGTGGGCGACCTCCACCGGCGCCTACGTCTACGGCTCCCCCGCCGTCGCCGTCACCCCCGGCCTCGGCCCGACCGTCTACATCGGCTCCTACGACGCGAACTTCTATGCCTTCGACGCCCGCTCCGGCGCGGTGCGTTGGAGGTTCTCGGCCGGCGTGAAGATCTCCGGCTCGGCGACGATCGTCGGCAACGTCGTCTACTTCTCCGACCTGCAGCCCGGCAACGACACGTTCGGACTCAACGTCCGCACGGGCAAGCAGGTGTTCAGATGGCCGGACGGCGCGTTCAACCCCGTCATCGCCGACCGCCGCGCGATCTACCTCGCCGGCTACGGGAACCTGTACGAGCTGCTGCCCAAGCGCGCGACGCCAGCGTGGCGCAAGGCAAACGAGGCCGCGCTCCGCGCCGTACGCGAGGACAACGCAGCGCATGCTGCTGCGCACGTCGCGCGGGCGAGACGCGCCAGACGCCGCTAGGCGACTGGCCGCACCGGGACGCCGGCCGACGCCAGGTGCGCCTTGATTTCGGCGACCGTGTGGTGGCCGTAGTGGAGGATCGAGGCGACGAGCACCGCGTCGGCGCCCGCCTGCAGCGCCTGCACCAGATGCTCAAGCTCGCCCGCGCCGCCTGAAGCGATCACCGGCACGTCGACGGCTTCAGCGACGGCGCGCGTCAGCTCGAGGTCGTAGCCCGAGTTCGTACCGTCACGGTCCATGCTGGTCAGCAGGAGCTCGCCCGCCCCACGCTCCACGCCCTCGCGCGCCCACTCGACCACGTCGCGCCCGGTCGACGTGCGCCCGCCGGCGACGAACACCTCCCAGCCGGCGCTGTCCGCGCGTCGCTTCGCATCAATTGCCAGCACGACGCATTGGGCTCCGAACTGCTCGGCCAGCTCGTCGATCAGGTCCGGCCGCGCAACGGCGGCGGAGTTGACGGAGACCTTGTCGGATCCGGCGTCGAGCACGGCCTGGGCATCCTCGACCGTGCGGATCCCACCGCCGATCGTGAATGGGATGAAGACCTCGTCGGCGGTGTGGCGCGCCAACTCCACCACCGTGTCGCGCTTGTGGTGCGTCGCGGTGATGTCGAGGAAGACGAGCTCGTCGGCCCCGGCCGCGTCGTAGCGCTGCGCCAGCTCGATCGGGTCGCCCGCGTCGCGCAGGTCGACGAAGCCGGTGCCCTTGACGACGCGACCGCCGTCGACGTCGAGGCAAGGGATGACGCGCTTGGTGTGCATCGTCGGCCGCTCAGCCGGACGCCGGCTCGGCAGCCTTGTCGCCGCTGCGACCGCCGGCCTTCTTGGCCTTCGGTCTGCGCGCAGGCGCGTCCTCTCTCAGCGCCGCCCGCGCTTCGGCGATGCCGAAGCGGCGCTCGTAGAGCGCCTTGCCGACGATCACGCCGGTGAGGTTGACCTGGCGCAGCTCCGCGAGCGCTCTGAGGTCCTCGAGCGTTCCGATCCCACCGGAGTAGATGAACGTGCCGCGCACCGCCTCCGCGACGCGCTTGACCTCGTCCACGTCGGGCCCGGTCAGCATCCCGTCGCGCTCGATGCTCGAGTAGACGAGCCGCTTCACTCCGCGGCGCTGCAGATGCTCGATCACCGCGGACGCCTCCATCTCCGTCTGATGCGTCCAGCCGGCGCTCGCGACGCGCCCGCCGCGCACGTCGACTGACACGGTCACGCGCGGTCCGTGCTTGGCGATCGCCTCGTCGAGGAAGTCGACGTCGGTGTAGGCGGCCGTCCCGAGGATCACACGCTCGGCGCCGGCGGCCAGCGCCGCCTCGATCGACTCCAGCGAGCGCAGCCCGCCGCCGAACTGCACCGGCACGCCCAGCTCGCGCGTGATGCGCTCCAGATGATCCAGGTTCGCGGGGGCGCCGTCGCGCGCGCCGTCGAGGTCGACGACGTGCAGCCAGCGGGCGCCGCCCTCGACCCACGCTCGCGCAGCGCTCAGCGGATCGGCGTCGTAAACGGTCTCCTGCGCGAAGTCGCCCTGCGCGAGCCGCACGGCCTTGCCGTCGCGCATGTCGATGGCGGGATAGAGGATCACGCGGGCACTCGTTCCCGGTCGCACGCGGCGCTGAAGCTCGCAAGCAGGCGCAGCCCGGCGCTCGAGGACTTCTCAGGGTGGAACTGCACGCCGAAGACGTTCTCGCGCGCGACGGCCGTCGCGAATCGCTCGCCGTACTCGGCCGTGCCCAGCACGTCCTCCGGGTCGGCCGGGTGCGGCACGAGCGAGTGCACGTGGTAGAAGGCGGTCTCGGCGGGCAGACCGGCATTCAGCCGCGAGGCGCGCTCGAAGCGCACGACGTTCCAGCCGATGTGCGGCACGCGCTGGCCGCCGGCGTCGAGCGGGCGCACGTCGCCGCGCAACAGCCCGAGGCCCTCGGCCGGCTCGACCTCGACCGAGCGCTCGAACAGCAGCTGCATGCCGAGGCAGATGCCGAGCAGCGGCACGCCCGACTCCGCGCGCTCGACGATCACGGCATCGAGGCCAAGCGCGCGCAGGCTCTCCATCGCACGCGGGAACGCGCCGACGCCGGGCACGACGACACCGTCCGCCGCGCGGATCTCGTCGTGGTCGCTGGTCAGCAGCGGCCGCGCGCCGA
>DATFPW010000065.1:0-56552 GCA_035264605.1 Conexibacter sp.
CCGCGCGCGCTCGTGCTCGACGAGTCGCACTACTGCAAGAACCCGCAGGCCAAGCGCACGCGCGCCGTGCGGCGGCTCGCCGAGGGACTGCCGCGCGACGCGCTGCGGCTCGCGCTGACCGGCACGCCGGTGCTCAACCACGCCGACGAGCTGATCTCGCAGCTGCGCGTGCTCGGGCGGCTGGAGGACTTCGGCTCCGGCGCGCGCTTCAGAGCGCAGTTCCGCGGGCCGCTGACGGAGGAGCGGCTGCACTGGCACCTGCGCCGCCGCTGCTTCGTGCGCCGGCGCAAAAGCGAGGTGCTGCCACAGTTGCCGGACAAGCGCCAGGTCGTCGTGCCGGTCGCGCTCGACAACGAGCGCGAGTACAAGCTGGCCGAGGACGACGTGATCGCGTGGCTGCGGGAGCAGCCGTTGGATCTCTCCGAGCTGAACGCGAAGATCGCCGCGACGCTGCGCGCCCAGCGGCTCGCGCAGCTCGGGACGCTCCAGCGGCTCGCGGCGCGCGGCAAGCTGCACGCGGCGCTGACGTGGATCCACGACTTCCTCGCGAGCGGCGAGCCGTTGGTCGTCTTCGCGCGCCATGTCGAGGTGCAGGAGGCGGTGCTGGAGCGCTTCCCGCACGCGCTGCACCTGCTCGGGAGAGACTCGACCGACGCGCGCGAGGCGACCGTGCGGCGCTTCCAGGAGGAGGACGACGCCCCGCCTCTGATCGTCTGCGCCACGCGCGTCGCCGCGCAGGGCATCACCCTCACGCGCGCTTCCAACGTCGCCTTCCTCGAGCTGGAGTGGACGCCCGCGATGCACGACCAGGCCGAGGACCGCTGCCACCGCATCGGCCAGCACGACGCCGTCACCGCCTGGTACCTGCTCGCCGCCGGCACGATCGACGAGACGATGGCCCGCCTGATCGCCCGCAAGCGCGGCCTCGTCGCCGCCGTCACCGACGGCAAGCGCCTCGACGGCGACGGCCTCGTCGAGGCGGTCGTCAAGGAGCTGCGCGACGGACGTCCGTTCCGGCATCTGAAGCCGGTGACGGAGCCGGCGGCGGCGAGCTAGCGGAGTTGGCGCAACCCTCGCGGCACCGCTTTACAGTGGCGCCATGCCCGACTGGGTCGCGCCACGCTCGCTCGCCGGTGCGGTCGACATCGTCGGGATCGGAGCGATCAACCACGACTACGTCGCTACGACCGGGCAGGTCGAGGCCCTCGACCGCGTCGAGCAGGACCATTTCCTTCGACGATTCGCCTCTGACCACGAGCGAGTCGCAGATGAGCCGACGATCGTAGAGGCGATCCGCCGTCTCGAGCACCGTCTGCCCCACCCGCTCTCACAGCGAATCGGCGGTTCCGCCTTCAATGCCCTGAGCTACCTCGGATCGCTCGACCTCGGGCTGCGGCTCGGGTTCGTGGGCGTCGCCGGGCGTCTCGAGCAGGCCTCTCTCGACCTCGGGGCACATCTGCACGAGCACAAGATCGACGCGTCGCAGGTCATCGTCCGCGACGACGCACGGAGCGGGATCAGCCTCTCCTTCATGTGGGCAGGCGACCGCCGGCTGCTGACGTCGGTAGGAGCCAACGCGCTGCTGGCCGACCAGCTGACCGAGCGTTTCGACGACGTCGTCGCGTATCTCGGCCGCGCGCGCGTCGTTCACGTCAGCTCGCTCATCGACGTGCCGAGCCAACGTGCGCTGGCGGCGGTGCTGAAGGCCGTCGCCGAGCGACACCCGAGCGTCGGGATCTCGCTCGACCCCGGAGCGCTGTGGATCGACGCGTGGACTGAGCCCGTCCGCGAGATGCTCGCGCTGGCCGACTACCTGCTCCTGAACGAGCCTGAGTTCCAGACGCTGGGAGAGGGTGCGGTGGGCGAGCAGGACGACGACGTCGCCAGGCGAATCTTCGCGCGCTGTGGCAGCAGCGCGGTGCTGGTGCTCAAGCGCTCCGGAGGGTCGAGCGTGTTCCATCGCCTTCCGGGCGGAGAATTCTCGGAGACCGACGTCCCGCACCTCATGCTCGCTCCGGAGAGCATTGAAGACGCGACGGGGGCAGGAGACGCGTTCGCCGCTGGCTTTCTTGCGACGCTGGTCTCGTGGCACCACCAGGCCGACCTCGGCGCGCGCCTCGGAAGCGCGCTCGCCCGGAGCAGGCTGCAGGCCGGCGACGCAGACCCCACGCGGCTTCAGGCAGCACGCGAGATGTTTGTCGAGGGCGAGCCGAAGGGGCACGAGCGCGATGCGCGCGAACCCGTCCCGGTCGGGACGGCCCAACTGGTCCACGAGCGTGCGGCCGACGCAGCGCCCATCCACGACCGCGTCGAGACGTGGCCTCGATGGGCCGGTGCGGTCAGTCAGCTGCTTTCGGTCGTCGAACTCGCGAAGCGCAACGAGGGCGATCCTGTCGAGGTGCACGTCCGCTGGTCGGCGAACGCCGTGCGCTGCTCGTCGGTCGCGCAGGCTCGTGCGGTCATCGACGAGCACGGCGGCAAGCAGATCTCACGGGTCGAGATTCGTGTGCAGCCGTCCGACGGGCCCATGCTCGCGCTCGTCGGCGACGTGAGCGAGGAGCCTGGTCTGGTCGTCGTGGTGAGCGGCGACGAGCCGACGACGGTCGCCGGTCTCGCGACCCGCGTCGCAGAGCGCCTCACGAGCGCCGCGCGACCCCCTCGTTCACCGGTTTCGGCGCCGGCGAACGCCCTCTCGCCGACGGGCGTAGTCCAAGAGCTGCTTTCGTTCCTGACACCGCCGTTGGAGCTGCTCGCAGACGGAGACACGACGCGTTGGGGACGCTTCTGGCCCGTTGCAGGGCTCATCGTCGGGCTGCTGCTCACCCTCGCTGGACTCGTCGTCGGCGCACTGGCGTTGTAGACGGCAGCTCAGCCGCTCGCGCGGCGCCGCGCCGCGTAGTCGGCCGCGAGGCCGGCGACCAGCGCGATCGCCATCGCGGCGACGAGCGGGAGGTCGAGCGCCTCGCGGGCGACGAGGCCGGCGACGAGCGCCGCGAGCAGGGTTGCGACGAAGGGGCCCACGGCGCGGGAGCGTAGCGGCGTCCGCCGGCCCGGGTCGCGCCGAGCAGTGCACCTCTGACCTGGCCAGGCGAGGCAAAAGGTGCAGTGCTCGGTGCGAGAGGCGCTACGCCGCGCGCGGAGGCTGCGCCACCGCGACGGCGACCGCGAGCGGCTCGCCGTCGACGTCGACCGGCGGGGCGGGCGGAGCGGCGGAGGCAGCTCCGGCGTCGCCGGCGGCGTCCTCGCCGTCGTACGCCACGAGCGTCGCCAGCGTCTCGGCCGCGAGGTAGCGCTCGTGCGCCCGCGCTGCGCCGAGCAACAGCTCGGACCCGGCCAGCCGCAGCTCGATCCGGTCCGTCACCGCGACGCCGGCCTCTCTGCGGGCGGCCTGGACGACCCGGACGATCTCCCGTGCAAGCCCCTCGCGGCGCAGCCGCTCTTCGATCGTCGTGTCGACGGCGACCGTGACGCCGTTGCGCGCCGACAGCACGAGCCCGTGGCGCGGCTCGCGCCGCACGAGGATGTCGTTCTCCGCCAGTGCGTACGTGTGCGTCGGATCGAGCTCGTCGCCGGTCGCAACTGACACTGCGAGCACGCCGTGGTCGTGCAGCGCCCTCAGCGCCTCCTCGCCGTCGCGCGAGCGCAGCGCGGCGACCACCTGCGGCATGTCCCTGCCGCAGCGCGGCCCCAGTCTCTGCAGGTTCGGGAGCACGACCGGCCGCTCCAGCTCGTCCACGCGCGCGACGACCTCGACCGCCTTCACGTTCAGCTCGCTCAGCGCCAGCTCGCGCAGCCGGCCGACGGCGTCCGCGACGCGCTCGTCGCCGCACACGACGACGCGCGGCAAGGGCTGGCGCACCTTGACCTTCGATCTCGCCCGCGCGTCGCGGCCGAGCTCGATGACCTCCCGGACCAGCGCCATGTCCTCCTCCAGCTGGACGTCGCGCAACGCCGAGACCGGCTCGGGGTAGTCGCACAGGTGCACCGAGTCGGGCTCGGCGCCGAAGTCGCCCAACGCCCCGCCCACGATGTTGGCGTAGATCTCCTCGGCGAGGAACGGCACCGGCGGCGCGAGCAGCTTCGCCGTCTCGATCAAGCACTCGCGCAGCGTCGCGAGCGCGGCGACGTCGCCCTCCCAGAAGCGCCGGCGCGAAAGGCGGATGTACCAGTTCGAGAGGTCCTCGACCCACTCGGCCGCGAGCCGCACGGCCGTCGTCGCGTCGAAGTCGTCGATGCGCGTGCGCATCCGCTCGGTCAGCGCCTGCAGCTTCGAGATCGCCCAGCGATCCAAAGCGGGCCGCTCGGACACCGGCGGAGCGCCGGATCCGTCGAACGACTCGATGTTCGCGTAGAGCACGTAGAAGCCATACGTGGTCCACAGCGGCAGCAGCAGCTCGCGCATCCCCTCATGCACCGCGTCGGCCGAGAATCTGTAGCCGGCCCACGGCTGCTGCGAGGCGAGGTAGTACCAGCGGAACGCGTCGGCGCCGTGCGTGTTGAGCACGTCCCACGGGTCGACCGCGTTGCCGCGCGACTTCGACATCTTGTGGCCCTTCGCGTCCGTCACGTGGCCGACGCAAACGGCGTGTCTGAACGGGATGTCTCTGAACAACAGCGTTGATACCGCGAGCGAGGTGTAGAACCACCCGCGCGTCTGGTCGATCCCCTCGCATATGAACGTCGGCGGGAACTGTTCGGCGACCTCGCGCTTGCCCTCGAACGGGTAGTGGAACTGCGCGAACGGCATGCAGGCGCTGTCGTACCAGGTGTCGATCGTCGCTCTTACGCGGTGCATCGCGCCGTCGCAGCCGGCGACCGTGCAGCCCCACGACACGTCGTCGATGAAGGGCCGGTGGAGATCCTGCGGCAGCGCCCCGGCGACCTCGCGCAGCTCCGCGAGCGAGCCGACGCAGTGGCGCGCGTCGCAGGAGTCGCACTCCCAGATCGGCAGCGGCGTGCCCCAGTAGCGATCCCGGGACAGAGCCCAGTCGACGTTGCCCTGCAGCCAGTTGCCGAAGCGACCGTCGCGGACATGCTCGGGGCGCCAGTCGATCCGCTGGTTCTGCGCGAGCATGTCGTGGCGGCGATCGCGCGTGCCGATGTACCACGACTCCTTGGCGTAATACAACAGCTTCGAGTCGCAGCGCCAGCAGTGCGGATACGAGTGCACGTACGGCTCGGTGTCCCACAGCTTGCCGGCCTCGTGCAGCTCGGCCACCACGCGCGGCGTCGCGTCGCCGACGAACATCCCCTCGTAGCCGGCGATGCGCTCGTCGTAGGTGCCGTCCTCCCGCACCGGGTTCACGAGCGGGATCCCGTGGCGCTCGCACAGCACGAAGTCCTCCTCGCCGAACGCCATCGCCGTGTGCACCAAGCCTGTTCCCTTGTCGAGCACGACGTGCTCGGCAGCCAGCACGGTGTGGCCCTTCGGCCCATGGTCGGGCAGGCGGTCGAACGGCGGCTCGTATCTCGTGTCGACGATCGCCCCGCCGGGGAAGCGGTCGAGCACCTCCGCCGCGTCGCCGAGGATGTCGCCGACGCGCTCCTCCGCGACCACTACGACCTCGGAGCCGACGCGTGCGCGCACGTATGTCAGCGACGGACTGATCGCGACCGCGCAGTTGGCAAACAGCGTCCACGGCTGCGTCGTCCAGATCAGCAGCGCGTCGCCCGCTCTCAGCGGCCCGCGCGGCTCGGCGACCGGCAGCCGCACGGTGGCGGTCACGTCCTCGGTGTCGGCGTAGCCCATCGCCGTCTCGTGCGAGGAGAGGCCGGTGCCGCAGCGGGGGCAGTACGGGACGACCTTGTGGCCCTTGTAGATCAGCCCTCTGTCCCACAGCTCGTGCAGCGACCACCAGACCGACTCGACGTACTCCGGATCGCCGGTGCGGAACGCGCCCTCCAGATCGATCCAGAAGCCGATGCGCTCGGTCATCCGCTCCCAGCTCTCGATGTAGTGCGCATTGGAGGCGCGGCACTTCTCGTTGAACTCGGCGATCCCGTACGTCTCGATCTCGCGCTTGGAGTTCAGCCCCAGCTCGCGCTCGACCTGCAGCTCGACGGGCAGCCCATGGCAGTCCCAGCCGGCCTTGCGCGGCGCGTGGAAGCCGCGCATCGTCTTGTAGCGCAGGTAGGTGTCCTTGAACGAGCGCAGCAGCACGTGGTGCGAGCCCGGGTTGCCGTTGGCGGTCGGCGGACCCTCGGAGAAGCTGAACGTCGGCCCGCCCTCGCGCGCGGCGAGCGAGCGTTCGAACGTGCGGTCCTCGCGCCAGCGATCGAGCACCCTCTGCTCCATCGCCGGAAAGTCCGGGCGCTTCTCGACCGGCCGGTGCACGTCCCCCATCGCCATCCCCCTACTCAGCGTCAAGCGTCAGCTCGATGCGTTTGTTGATTCTGCCCTTGCTCTTGTACGAGGGCAGGGCGATCCGCCCCACCTCACTCGTGTCGGCGACGTGTGTGCCGCCGTCCGCCTGCAAGTCCAGCCCCTCGATTCCGACGACCCGCACGACGCGGATCGACGACGGCAGCAGGCTCACCTTGTTGCGAATCAGTTCCGGGTCCTGGTCGGCCTGCTCGCGCGGCAGGAAGTCGACGCGCGTCTGGCGGGCCGCCTCGACCTCGACGTTCACGCGCTCCTCGAGCTCGCGCACGAAGTCGCCGGAGAGGTGCTCGAACTCGAAGTCCATGCGACCCCTCAGCGGCTCCATGTTCGCGCCGGTGACCTTCGCGCCGTAATCGCGCCAGACGACCGCGCAGAGGATGTGCAGCGCGGTGTGCGTGCGCATCAGCGCGTAGCGGCGCTCCCAGTCGACCTCGCACTCGACCTCGGCGCCGACGTCTGGAGCCTCGCCGTCAAGCTCGTACCAGACCTCACCCGCCGCGGAGCGCGCACCGGTCACCGACCAGGTGCGCGCCCCGTCGGTCACGGTCCCGCGGTCGTGCGGCTGACCACCGCCCCCCGGATAGAAGGCGCTGCGGTCGAGTTGCACGGCCTCCCCCGATGCGGCCGTGACCGTGGCGGGAAAGCGGCGGCAGTACGCGTCGACCTGGTAGAGCGGGGCGTCCGTCTGAGTCAGGTCAGACAAGGCCCACGCTCACCTCCCCCAGGCGGTCGAACGTCGCGTATGCCGCCTGCCCGGCGGCGATCGGCACGGCCCGCGCCACCGAGCCCGGCAGCACGATGTCGCCCGGCTCGAGCCGCTCGCCGCTTTGCGCCAGGGTGCTGGCGAGCCAGGCCACGGCCTCGGCGGGATGACCGAGCACCGCATCGCCGCGCCCCCTCACGATCTCCGGCCCCAGCGCGAGGCTGACGCCAAGCTCCTCGAGGCGGACGTCGTCCGAGTCGTGCCAGTCGCCGATCACGGCCATCCCAGAGGAGGCGTTGTCAGCGACCGTGTCGACGATCCCGATGCGCCACTGCGCGATGCGGGAGTCGATCAGCTCGAGCGCAGGCGCAAACGCCTGCGTCGCTTCCAGCACCTCTTCGCGCGTGACGCCCGGTCCTTGCAGGCCGCTCTTGAGCAGAAACGCTATCTCCGCCTCGACGCGCGGCTGGATGAAGCGCTCGGCTCTCAGCTGCGCGCCCGAGCTGACGACCATCGACTCCAGCAGGTAGCCGCCGTCGGGCTGGTCGACGCTCATCATCTCCTGCATCGCGGCGCTCGTGAGCCCGACCTTCCAGCCGCGCAGCTCCTCGCCCTCGGCGGTGCGCAGCTGGCGGCCGATCGCCTGCACGCGGTAGGCGTCCCACAGCCCCAGCTCGGGGAAGGTCGCGCTCAGCGGCTCGATCGGCTCGCCTCGCTGCTCCGCATGCCACAGCAGCCGCGCGAGCGCCTCGTGGTGGGGCGTCATCGCGCTCGCCTCCAGCAGCGCGGCAGCCGGGGAGATGGACGGCCAGCGGGTCCCGGAGGCGGGTCCCTCCTCCCGCATTCGCGGCAGTGGCGGAGCGGGCGTGCCCGCCGGGGGGAGCGCTGCGCCGCCTATCGGGTCCTCCATGGAGCGCCTCACTGTGCGCATGGCCATCACGCCACCTCCTCGCGTATTTGCATCTCGATCTCCACCTGGATCTCAAAGCCTTCGCGCAACTGGGCGGCGACCTCGAGTATCACGTCCTCCTGCCCTGCGATCACCTCGCGCTTGCCGAGCGCGAAGAACACGTCGCGCGGGTCCACGCCGAACTCCTCGGCAATCCGGCGGACCGGTCTCGAGTAGCCGGAGAAGACGCCGGCCAGCCCGCTCACGATCGTCACCGAGTCTGTCGTCGGGATCGTCTGCACGAGCTCGCGCTCGGCCAGGTCGGCCGCTTCGAGCAGCTTGTAAAGGTCGATCCCGGTTTTGTGCCCAAGCCGCGTCAACACCGCTACGAGCACCTCCAACTGCGTGTTGCCGGCTCCGGCGCCGAAGCCGCGCGCCGTGCCGTCGAGGATCGTCGCGCCCTCGTCGACCGCGGCGATCGAGTTGGCGACGCCAAGCGAGACGTTCTCGTGCCCGTGGTAACCGACCGCCATGTCGGTTCCCTCCACGAGTGCTGAGACGCGCCGGCGCACGTCGTCGGTCAGCAGCGCGCCGGCCGAGTCCATGACGATCACCCCGCTGGTGCCGTAGGACTGCATCTTGCACGCCTGCTCGACGAGGTCCCCGACCGTCGTCATGTGGCACATCATCAGCACGCCGTGCACCGGCTTGCCTTTGCCGCGCAGGTAGGTGATGTGGCGCTCGGTCAGGTCGGCCTCGGTGCAGTGCGTGCCGACGCGGAAGACGTCGGCGCCCTCCTCGAGCGCGCCGTCGAGGTCGCGCAGCGTCGCGAAGCCGGGGATCCCGAACGCCTGCAGCTTTACGTCGGTGAGCTGTTCGCGGGCGATCCGCAGCATCTCGCGGTCGCTCAACAGCGCCTGGCCGACCTGCAGCGAGGAGGCGCCGAGCCCATTGCCGTGGCCGACCTCGATGACCGGCACGCCGGCCGCGTTCGCCGCCGCCGCGTAGCAGCGGATTTGCTGGGCACTCAGCTGGTGCTTGATCGCGTGGTTCCCGTCCCGCAAGGTCGGATCGCTGATCAGGATGTCTGCCATTCCCCCCGGTTCCCCCTCGGCTCGCGCCGCATTAACCTGTCGCCGCTACCGCCTCGTCCTGCCACACAGCCCGCGCTCGCTCCTCCGCAGCCGCGACCGCCGCACACGTGATGATGTCCAGGTTGCCGGCATACGCCGGCAGGTAGTCCCCCACGCCGCGGATCTGCACCGTCATCGCGATCCGCCCGCCCTCGTAGAGCGGCGGCACGACGAGCCGATAGCCCGGCACGTAGCGCTGCACGCGCGCGACCATCTGCTCGACCGCCTCCGTCAGTCCCTCCAGATCCGGTTCGTCTGTCTGGGCGAAGACGGTGTTCTGCATCGTGATCGGCGGGTTCGACGGGTTGACGATCAGGATCGTCTTCGCGCGGCTCACGCCGGTGAAGCGCGCGACCGCCGCCTCGGTCGTGGCGAGGTACTCGTCTATGTTGATCCGCGTCGCCGGCCCGACCGAGCGCGAGGCGCTCGTGGAGACGATCTCGACGTACTCGACGTGCTGGTGCGTCGCCGCGACGCAGGCCGCCAGCGGCACGGCCGCCTGCCCGCCGCATGTGACCATGCAGAGGTTCGGCTCGTGCGCGCAGTCGGCCAGATTGAGCGCCGGGATGCACAGCTCCCCGAGCTTGGCCGGCGTCAGGTCGATCACCGGCAGGCCGCGCGGCTGGAGCGCCTCCCAGTGGCGGCGTGCGTCGAGCGCAGACGTCGCATCGAAGACGAGGTCGAGTTCGTCGGCCATGTCGAGCACCGCGTCGATCGAGCGGTCGCTGACGGGCACGCCGAGGTCACGTGCGGTCCTCATCCCGGCCGAGCCGAGGTTGCGTCCGCTGAAGAGGGCGCACTGCAGCCACTCCGAGCGCTGCACCTTGAGCAGCAGGTCGGTGCCGATGTTGCCGGTGCCGATGATTGCGACCCTCATGGCTGTTACGCCCCCGCCGGTTCGAGCAGGATGCCGAGGAACGGACAGGTGTCGGTCGCGACCTCGTGGACGATCAGACGGTGGTGCTTGCCGGCAGGGATCAGCACCGAGGCCGGCGAGACCAGCTCGATGCGGTCGTCGTCCAGCTCGACCGTGAAGCGACAGCCGGGCGTGACGCACAAGTAGATCTCGTCGTGATCGTCGTGCACGTGCAGGTCGGCGTGCGGAGCGCCGATCAGGTTTGCGGCGTCCACCCCAGCAATGCTGAAGGGGGCTCCTGGCAACGTCTCCGGCGTGACGAACATCGGTGTCGGTGCGTGATGTCCGGCGAACTCCTGGGTTACTGGGAGGCCCTCCGTGACGACCACTCCCGAGCGCTGCGCGACCTGAACCGGCATCAAGCGTTCCCCTCGTTTCTGTACAGCAGCAGGATCGCGCCGGGCAGGCCGAGATCCCGGACCTCGTGCCGCGACCAGCCGGCCGCTGTGAAGGCCTCGTGCCAGCCGTCCGCGTCGAGCAGCTCCTGGCGCATGATCGCGTGCAGCAGCGTGAACTCCGGGCGCCAGCGCTCGTCGTGCGCGCCGGTGGCCGGCTGCACCTCCGCGACGAGCATGTGCGCGCCGCGCGGCATGATGCCGCCGAGCTTCGTCAAGTAGCCGATCAGCGCCTCCTTGCCGTGCTCGAAGATCTCGTGCAGCAGGAAGTGCGCGACGGCAAGGTCGGCCTCCGCCAGCTCGGGAATCGCATCGAGATCGCCGGCGTCGCCGCAGCGGACGACGACCTTCCCGGTCAGCTCCGCGTCGGCGATCATCCCGGCCGCGTCCTCGCACGCCTCGGGACTGAGATCGACGCCGGTGCCGGTCACGCCGAAGCGCTGCGCGGCGCCGATCAGGAAGCGCGCGTTGCCGCAGCCGAGGTCGACGACGTGGTGGAACTCGATGCCGGAGAGCACCTCGACCGCGTAGGGCGCGACGTCGTCGCGTCCGATCAGCGCGGACCCTTCGGCGACCCAGCGGCCGGCGCGCTCGACATCGGTGCCGTAGCGACGGGCGCCGGTGATGAAATCGCCAAGTCCCGCGAGCACGTGCCCGTAGCCGCCCTGCAGCCACACGAGGTAGCCCTTGTCCTTGACGACGGCGCGGCCGCGCTCGGTCAGTGCAAAGGCGCCGTCGCGCTCCTCCGTCAGCTCGCGCTGGGCGAGGTAGCGCAGCGCGGCCGGCATCAGGCCGTCGGCGTCGGCGACGGCCTCCGGCGCGACTGCGACCGGCCCGGCCTCCAGGGCCGTGAGCAGGCCGGCCTCGTCAAGCGAGGCGAGCACGCTGGCGAGCGCGAAGCCCTCGAACAGTTCGAACACGGGCCGTTGCTCGACGGCGGCGTCCACGGCGGTCATCCGATCCTGATCCCCCTCGATCGTCCCCCGACGCCGCCCCCGCGGCGCCTCGCCAGTTATATGCCGGGCGCTCGGGGTTCGTCAAGCGCGGCGTCCGCGACGGCGATTCACGCAATTACGAAGATCGCTGCCAGACGCGCCTTCCGTGCCGATGGCAGAGGGCGCTTAACATCAGCTCAATAAACCCCGGCGACCGCCGGCGCGGCCGCGGGAGCCGCCGACAGCAGCTCGTACTCGGATGGGTCGAAGGCGCGCGTCGCCCAGCGGAAGGTCCACGAGCTGCCGGGCCACAGCGTCGTGTTGCGGCCGTGGGAGTCGAGATACCAGCTGGCGCAGCCGCCCTTCGTCCAGACCGTCCCGCGCATCCGCCGCTGCAGCTCCATGTTGAAGCGCTCCTGCGCCGGCGGCCGCGGATCGCAGGCGACGGCACCGCGCGCGTCCATCGTGCGCAGCGCGTCCATCACGTAGGAGAGCTGCGATTCGATGATGAAGACGATCGAGTTATGGCCGAGGCCGGTGTTCGGGCCGACGAGCATGAAGAGGTTGGGGAAGCCGGCGACGGTCGTGCCGCGCAGTGCCTGCATGCCCTGCTCGCGCCAGACGTCGCCCAGCACGCGACCGCCGCGGCCGCGCAGCCACTCGACGTACGGCATGTCGGTGACGCGGAAGCCGGTCCCCCAGACGATCGCGTCCAGTGGGCGCTCGACGCCGTCGGCCGTGACTACGCCGGTCGGCGTGATCCGCTCGATCGCGTCCGTCACCAGCTCGGCGTTCGGCTGCTGCAGCGCCGGGAAGTACTCGTTGCTCATCAGGATCCGCTTGCAGCCGATCTCGTAGCGCGGTGTCAGCTTCTCCCGCAGCACCGGGTCGGCGACCTGCTGCTCCAGATGCTTGCGCGCCATCCGCTCGGGCACGACGCTGAGGCGATGGAACTTGAACGGCAGCACGAAGCACTCGCGGCCCCAGTAGATCGCACCGCGCAAGGCTCTCTGCATCGCCGGCAGCGCGCGGAACAGCGCCCGCTCGCGGGGGCGGACCGGTCGGCCGGGGTGGGGCATGATCCACGGCGGCGTGCGCTGGAAGACGCTCAGCTGCGCGACCTGCGGCTGGATGCGCGGCACGACCTGGACGGCCGAGGCGCCGGTGCCGATGACGGCGACGTGCTTGCCGGTGAGGTCGACGTCGTGTCGCCAGGCCGCCGTGTGGAACGCCGGTCCCTCGAAGCTGTCGGCGCCCGGGATCGACGGGAGCGACGGCTCGCTGAGGGCGCCCATGCCGGCGACGAGGATCCGCGCCGTGAGCGGGCCGCGGCTGGTCTGGATGCGCCAGTGCTGCGCCTCGTCGTCCCAGGCGGCGTCGGTCACGATCGTGCTCGTGCGCACGTAGGGCCGCACGCCGAAGTCGTCGGCGACCTTCTTCAGGTACGTGCCGATCTCGGGCTGCAGCGCGAACGTCTGGCTCCACTCCGGGTTCGGCGCGAACGAGAACGAGTACAGGTTCGACGGCACGTCGCACTGGCAGCCGGGATAGGTGTTCTGGTGCCAGGTGCCACCGACGTCGCCGTCGCGCTCGAGCACCACGAAGTCGGTCCGCCCCGCTCTGATCAGCTCGATCGCCATGCCGATGCCCGCGAAGCCGCCGCCGACGATCGCGACGTCGACGTGGTCGGGCAGCTCGGGGCCGGATCCGTTCGTGGACGGCCGCTCGTGCGTGGCGCTGTCGGACATGTCGGGTGCTCGCTCTCAGTCGGCTCTGTGCCCGTCGTACGGGCACTCGTAGAAACAGCTTGTTTTCTACTGTACCATGTTGTTTCTACATGGCAAGCTCCTCTGCCCCAGCCTCCGTCGAAGCCCCCGCGGCGATCCCGCGAGCGCTCCCCCGCGGCCGCCACGCCGCTGCCCGCGAGGTCGTGCTCGCCTCGCAGCGTGGCCGCCTGCTCGAGGCGATGGCGCAGTGCGTCGCCGAGCAGGGCTACGCGGCGACGACCGTCGCGCAGGTGATCGCACGCGCTGGCGTCTCGCGCAAGACGTTCTACGAGCACTTCGCCGACAAGCGCGCCTGCTTCCTCGCCGCGTGGGACGTCGGCACGGAGATCCTGCTCGAGCAGGTGCTGGCAGCCGGCGCGGAGGCGGACGGCTGGCGCGGACGGCTGCGCGCCGGCACCGACGCGTTCCTCGAGATCCTCGCCGCCGAGCCCGCCTTCGCACGCTCCTTCACGATCGAGGTGCTGAGCGTCGGCGAGGACGCGCTCGCGCGACGCGCCGAGATCAACGAGCGCTTCGCCGACGCGCTCGCGGAGACGCACGCGCAGGCGCTCGCCGAGGGCGCCGAGCTCGGACCGGTGCCCCGCTGGGCGCTGCGCGCCGCCGCGGGTGCCGCCTGGGAGCTGACCGTCGAGCACCTGCGCACGCGTGGTGTCGACGGCCTGATAGAGCTTGCACCGCAGATCGAGCAGGTGCAGCTCGCGCTGCTGCGCGGGGACTACGCGGTCGCCTGAGTCCCGCGGTCGGACCCACGCGGGCCGGCCCTTTTGCGCAGCGACTGCGCAGCCCGGCGGAGATTCCGCCAATTCGCCACCGATTCGTCGCACAACACAGTGATAGCGCCACTGGTCGATTGATAGCGTCGGCGCTACCCTCTTCCATGTGAAGCAGCTCATCCTCCGTGTCTCCCCCGATCTCCACCGCCGCATCGCCGCCCGCGCCGCACGGGAGGGCAAGAGCGTGAACGCCTGGGTCACCGACCTGCTCGACGTGACCGTCGACGCGGATGTTGCCGAGGACCGACAGGCCCGCGCGGACGCGAAAGCAGCGGCGCTGGGCATGCTCGTCGTCTACGACGACATCCCCGAGTACGACGAGGAGACGCTGCGCCGGGGCGAGGAGGCGCTGCGGGAGCTCGCCCCCGAGATCGTGCGCATCCTCGAAGAAGATCGGTCAACCGGCCTGTGATTGCGTACATCGACTCATCGGTGCTCGCACGAGCGCTGCTCAGCGACGAAGCCGGCTCGACCGAGGTGCGGCGATTGCTCGCAGATCGCTCGGTCGCCAAGTACACCGGCCGCTGGACCCGCATCGAGGTCTCTGCGGCGATCGTGCGTGCCGCCCGCGCCGGCCGTCCTGTCATCCAAGCCGATGCGCTCGCAAGACTGGATGCCGATCTCCGCTCGGGCGGTCGCATCAACGTCGTCGACGCGCCCACCGAGGAGGTCGAGGCGAAGGCGCTCACGCTTGCGCGCGAGCACGGCCTGCGCGCGCTCGACGCGCTGCACGTCGCGCTCGCGTCGATCGCGATCCCGAAGCTCGCCGACAAGGGCGAGCCGATCGGGTTCGCGTCGCGCGACGGCGGTCAGGCGACGGTCGCCGAGTCGCTCGGCTTCGCGGCCGTCTGATCGGGCTCGGCCGCCGGCGGCTCTGCAGCGGCCGGCACGGTGGGGGCCCGCTCCGCGTCGCGCCGCTCCGCCCACACCGACGCGAGCGCGGCGACGATCAGCGCGGCGACGATCACGCCGAGCGACAACGCGATCGACGGGTGCCACACATCGACGAGCAGCAGCTTCGCGGCGACGAACGCGAGGATCGCGGCGAGGCCGAGGTTGAGGTAGCGGAAGCGGTCGAGCGCGCCGTCGAGCAGGAAGTAGAGCGAGACCATCCCGAGCAACGAGAATGCATTCGCCGCGAACACGACGAACGTGTCACGCGTGATCGCGAAGATCGCCGGGATCGAGTCGATCGCGAACATCACGTCGAACGCGGCGACCATCACGAGCGCCGCCAGCATGGGCGTCGCCAGGCGCTTGCCGTCCACGCGCGTCGTGAGCTTGTCGTCGTCGTAGTCGTCGGCCAGCGGCAGCCAGCGCCGCAGCATCCGCATCACGAGCGTGTGGTCGGGATCGATTCTCTCGTCCGTCTGCTTCGCGATTCTGATCGCGGTCACCAGCAGCAGGGCGCCGAGCACGTAGGTCGTCGCGTGGAACGCGTCGAGCGCCGCGGCGCCGACGAGGATGAACGCAGTGCGCAGCACGATCGCGCCGGCGATCCCCCACACGAGCACCTTCAGGCGCTGCTCGTCGGGCACCTTGAAGAACGTGAAGAGGATCGCGAAGACGAACAGGTTGTCGAGCGACAGCGACTTCTCGATCAGGAACCCGGCGAGGTACTCGCTTGCGGCGGCGCCGTCCTGCACGAGCAGCACGACGAGCGCGAACGCGACGCCGATCGCGGTCCAGGCGAGCGACCAGCCGAGGGCGGTGCGCGTCGACATCGGCTTGCCCCCGTGCCCGCGCAGGTCGAGCGCGAGGGCGGCCGCGACGAACGCGGCGAGGGCGATCCAGGCGAACAGCATGCTCGGCTCCTTCGAGAACGATGGATGTCTCGAAGGTTTGACCCGCCGGACCCGAAGGCCGGCCGGCGCGCCGGGCCCGGCCACTGCGGCCGAACCGTGCTGACGAACGCGCCGTCTCGCAGGGCTACTTCCCTTCCGAAGGACGAACGATAGCGTGCGGGTGCGACGTGGCCCCGCCCGAACGGTGCCGTCAGAGTGTCGGCAGCGGCTCGAGCCCGTGCGCGCGCATGCCCGTTTCGACGGCCTCGATCACCGTCTCGATCACGCAGACGCGTGCGAAGCCCTTCGACTCGGCCGGGATCAGCCGCCACGGTGCGGCCGGCTGGTCGGTGCGCGCGATCATCGCCTCGACGGCCGGCTCGTAGGCTGGCCGCTGCTCGCGGTTGAGCCAGTCTTCGTCCGTAAGCTTCCAGCGTCTGAGCGGGTCCTTCTCGCGCTTCTCGAAGCGCCGCAGCTGCTCCTCCGGCGAGATCTCCAGCCACAGTTTCACGAGCACGGTGCCGTCGCCGGCGAGCATTCGCTCGAACGCGGCGATGTCGTCGTAGGCGCGCAGCCACTCCGCCTCGCTCGCCAGTCCGCGAACGCGCTCGACGAGCACGCGCCCGTACCACGAGCGGTCCAGCACGGCCATGCCGCCCCAGCCCGGCAGTGCCGGCCAGAAGCGCGACAGGAAGTGGTGGCGCTTCTCGTCGTCGGTCGGCGCGGCGAACTGCGCGACGCGCACGTGACGTGGATCGAGCGGGGCGACGAGCCGCCGGATCGCGCCGCCCTTGCCGGACGCGTCCCAGCCCTCGAACAGCACAAGCAGCGGCGGGCCGAGGCGTCTCTCCTCGCTCCCGATCAGCCCTGCGAGCTGCAAGCGCAGCGTCAGCATGCGCCGTTGTGCTGCGAGCAGGTGCGCCTGCGCCTCCTCGCCGCTCAGCGACTGAGTCAAGTCGACTTCGGCGAGCCGTCCGCCAGGCGCCATGGCGCCACCATAGCGCTGGCACCCTCGACCACAAGCAGAGCGAGCGCAACCGGCACCGTCGCCGGCAGCCGGTCGGCCACGAGAAAGATCGAGCCCGCGGCGAGCGCGAAGCACAGTGTCAGCAGCGCGACCCAGTGGCGCGTGCGGGCGCGTGTGGCGAGCAGCGCACCGACAAGCGCCGGCAGGAACAGGTCCGCGTAGCCCATCGTGAGCGGGCCGAGCTCGACGCGCTGGAACTGCGGCAGCGTCTCGGTCACGCCCGCGTCGTTGAGCGCGAGCGTCGCCGGCCCGAGGAAGCCGCTCGCGACGAGCACGAGGTCGACGGCCGCGGTCGCCGCGATGCCGAAGCCGAGCCAGCGCGCCGGCGTGACCTCGACGAGCAGCGCTCCCAGCACCGTGCAGCTGGCGGCGATCAGGCCGAGCGCGGCGATCTGCCCGGCGATCGAGTGGTTGTCGTGGATCGTCACCACCACCATCGCGACGACGAGCGCGAACGCGACCACGCCGGTGCGCGCGGCGGCGATCAACGCCAGCAGCGGGACGCCGAGCAGCGCGATCTCCGCGAGCGCGCCGGCCTGCTGGGGCGCGGCACGCAGCCACAGGACGACCCCGACGAGGCCGAGCAGCGGCAGCGAGGCGAACAGCGGATGGCGCAACGCACGCAAGGATGAGGGCACGCACCGCACGGCGCCGCCGGCGACGAGCGCCGCCTGGGCAACGGAGCCGCCCGCATAGGCGGCGATCAGCTCGGCGCTCACCGCCGTGTCACTGCGCGGATCCTGGCTGCATGACCAATTTGTGCCCATGCAGGCTTAGAGGAGGGTTAACGCAGGAGGAGGGTTTATGAATACTTGGTCCGGCACGTACAGTTATGCGTGCAGTCGATGTCCGCCCTGTCCCCCTCACTCGCCCTTGGGCCGCTCCGGCTCACCGTCGCGGATCTCGACGGCACTGCCGCGTTCTACGAGCGCGTGGTCGGCCTGAAGCGGCTCGGCGAGGCGGACGACGGCGCTGTGCGCCTCGGTGTCGCCGATGAAGCTGCGCTCGTCGAGCTCGTCGCCGACGCGGCCGCGCCGACGCGCGCCCGCGGATCGAGCGGTCTCTTCCACCTTGCGCTGCTCGTGCCCGACCGGCGCGCCCTCGCCGAGGCGCTGCGACGCGTAGCCGCTGCGGGCTGGCGACTCGACGGCGCCTCCGACCACCTCGTCAGCGAGGCGCTCTACCTGTCCGACCCGGAGGGGAACGGGATCGAGCTCTACCGCGACCGGCCGCGCGAGGAGTGGCGGCGCGCCGAGAACGGCGAGCTGGCGATGGCGACGCTCCCGCTCGACCTCGACGACCTGCTCGGCGAGCTGGCGGAGGGCGACGCCGGGGCGGGCGGGGATTCGCTCGACGTGCGCGCGCTGCTCGCCGCCGCGCCTGCAGACGATCCCGGCATGCTTAGTCGGCATGCCGGCACCGACACCGGCATGCCGACTGGCACCACGCTCGGCCACGTGCACCTGCAGGTGAGCGACCTCGCCGCTGCCGAGGCCTTCTACGCCGGCGCGCTCGGCTTCGACGTGATGGGGCGCGGCTATCCGGGCGCGCTGTTCGTCGCAGCCGACGGCTATCACCACCACCTGGGCCTCAACACGTGGGCGAGCGCCGGCGGACCGCCCGCTGATCCAGCCGCGCGTGGACTGCGCGACTTCGCGATCCGCTTTGCGAGTGCCGAGGAGCGCGAGCGCGTCACGCAAGCGGTCGCCGGGGCCGGCTATGCGCTGCGCGAGGAGCGCGACGCGGCGGTCGTGACCGATCCGTTCGGGATCTCGGTGCGCCTGACCGCGAGCGCCTGACGTTCCTGCGCCGTCCGCCGCGAAGCGTGGGCCGGCTGCGCCTTAATCGGGCATTACGTTCCCCACTACTCTCGTACGGCGAATGGGATCTCCGAGACATCTGTGGACGGGCGGCTGGCGCGACGAGTCCGAGCGGGCGCGTGACGCGGCGGAAGGCACTGCGGAGCTGCGCCGTCCGCCTCAGCCGCAGACGCCCGGAGCGTCGGACGCCGGCGCCGACGGGCGGTCGGGCGGTGGTTCCCGCCGCCTGACCTGGCTGCTCGGCGCGGTACTCGTCGCGGCGGCGATCGCCGGCGGCGCGTTCGCGGCCGGGATGCTGCTCGACGGTGGCCGCGACAGCGGTCCCGACCCGCTGCCGGCCGTCGCGAGCGAGCCGATCAAGCCGCACAGAGGCGAGACGCGCGCGGGCGCGATCTACGCGGCCGCGAGCCCCGCCGTCACCTCGGTCCGCACGAACTCCGGCGAGGGCACCGGCTTCCTGATCGACCACGACGAGGGCATGCTCGTCACGAACGCCCACGTCGTCGGCACCGCCACGCATGTGCTCGTGCGCTTCGGCCAGGACGGCGACGCGATCGACGGCGACGTGCTCGGTGTCGACCCCTCCAGCGATCTGGCCGTCGTCTCGATCGATCCCAGCCGTGTGCCGAGAGGCGCGAAGGCGCTCAGATTCGCCGACTCGCGCGCGGTCGAGGTTGGGGATCTCGTCGTCGCGATCGGCAACCCGTTCGGGCTCGACCGCACCGCCACCGAGGGGATCGTGTCCGGGCTCGGGCGCTCGATCCAGTCCCCGAACGGCTTCGCGATCGACGACGTGATCCAGACCGACGCGCCGATCAACCCCGGCAACTCCGGCGGCCCACTGCTCGACGACGGCGCGAACGTGATCGGCGTCAACTCGCAGATCGCTACCGCGGGCGTGGCGGGCAACATCGGCATCGGCTTCGCCGTCCCTTCCAACACGGTGCGCCAGATCGTGCCGCGCCTGGAGAGAGGCGAGGCGATCCCGCGGCCGTGGCTCGGCGTCACGACGACGCCCGCCTCCCCCACGCACCCCGACGGGGCCGAGGTCGCGGCCGTCGTGACCGACGGGCCGGCTGCGGATGCCGGCGTGAAGAGAGGCGACGTGATCAAGCAGATCGACGGCGAACCGATCCAGGATCCCAAGGACGTCGCGGCTGCGATAGGCGATGAGAAGCCAGGCGACAGAGTCGTCCTCGAAGTCGAGCGTGACGGCCGCACGCTGACGCTGCACGCGACGCTCGGGAAGCGACCCGCGCACATCCCGTGAGCCTCGCCGTCAGCTTCGGGGCGCCGCTGGTTCTGCTCGCGCTGATCGCGCTGCCGCTGCTGGTCGTCTGGTACGCGCAGCAGCAGCGCGTGCGGCGAGCGGCGGCCGCCGCGTTCGCGGCGCCGCGGCTGCTCCCGTCGGTCGCGCCGCGCCGGCCGCGTTGGCGCCGCCATCTGCCGATGCTCGTGTTCGCGCTCGCACTCGCGCTGCTGGTGCTCGCGGCTGCGCGGCCGCAGCGGACGGTCGCGGTGCCGGTCGAGCACGCCGCGATCGTGCTCGCGACCGACGTCTCCGGCTCGATGCTGGCGACCGACGTGCAGCCGAGCCGGCTGATTGCAGCCAAGCGCGCGGCGCGCGCCTTCGTCGACCGCGTGCCGGCGGGAGTGAACGTCGGCGTGCTCGCCTTCAACAACCACGCCGTCGTCCTGCAGAGCCCGACGCGCAGCCGCAGTGACGTGCGCGCGGCGATCGACCGCATGGCGGTCAGCGGCGGCACCGCCACCGGCGAGGCGATCGCGAGTGCCCTGACCTCGCTGAGCAACACGCCCGGCGAGAACGGCAGACGGCCGCCGGGCGCGGTCGTGCTGATCTCCGACGGCACCTCGACGTACGGCCGCGACCCCGTCGGAGCGGCACGCGAAGCGGCGAAGCTGCACGTCCCGATCTACACCGTCGCGCTCGGCACCGACCATGGGACGATCCGCGTTCCCGGCAGAGACGGGGAGCAGAAAACCGAGCGCGTCCCACCCGACCCCCGGGCGCTCGCGGCGATCGCCCATGCCTCCGGCGGGGAGACGTTCACAGCCGCTACCACTGACGGACTCGACGCCGTCTACGAGCGGCTCGGCTCGCAGCTCGGCCGCCGCGACGAGCACCGCCAGGTGACGACGGCGTTCGCGGCCGGCGGACTGATCCTGCTGCTCGCCGGGGCAGGCCTGTCGCTGCGCTGGTTCGGCCGACTGATCTGAACACGACGAGACAAGGAGCGAGAGACCCCGATGTCCGACGACCCGACCACCGAGGACCGCGCTGTGCGCCGCGAGGATCCGCGCGACGCGCTCGAGGAGGCGCTGCACGAGATAAAGCGGGTGATCGTCGGGCAGGACGCGATGCTCGAGCGTCTGCTCGTCGCGCTGCTCGCCGGCGGCCATGTGCTGCTGGAGGGCGTGCCCGGCCTCGCGAAGACGCTGACCGTCAAGACGCTCGCACAGGTGCTCGGCGGCTCCTTCACGCGTATCCAGTTCACGCCGGACCTCGTCCCGGCGGACCTCGTCGGCACGCGCGTCTACCGGCCCGACACCGGCAGGTTCGAGACCGAGCTTGGTCCGGTGTTCGGCAACTTCCTGCTCGCCGACGAGATCAACCGCGCGCCCGCGAAGGTGCAGTCGGCGCTGCTCGAGGTGATGCAGGAGCAGCAGGTGACGATCGGCGGCGAGACGTTCCCGGTCCCCCACCCGTTCCTCGTGCTCGCGACGCAGAACCCGATCGAGTCCGAGGGCACCTACCCGCTGCCGGAGGCGCAGGTCGACCGCTTCCTGATGAAGGTCGTCGTCGACTACCCGACGATGGGCGAGGAGGCGGCCGTCGTGGACCGCTCGCTCGGGCGTGCGGCGGAGGTGCGCGAGCGGCTCTCGCTGGCGGATCTCGAGCGCTTCAGAGGCGCGATCGACGCGGTGCTGGTGGACCGCGAGGTGATCGCGTACGCGGTCGCGCTGGCGGACGCGACGCGGCGGCCGGAGCGCTACGGGCTGGAGGATGTCGGCGCGTTCATCGAGTTCGGCGCCTCGCCGCGCGGGCCGATCGGGCTCGTGCAGGCGGCGCGGGCGTTGGCGCTGCTGCGCGGGCGCGGGTACGTGGCGGTCGCCGACGTGCGCGACCTCGCGCCCGACGTGCTGCGCCACCGGCTCGTGCTGTCCTACGACGCGCTGACGGAGGACGTGACGGCCGACGAGATCCTCGAGCGCGTGCTGGCGACTGTCGAGGAGCCGCCCGCCGACCACCTCGCCGGCGGCCGGACGGCCGCCGCCTGAGGACGATGGCCGACGCGCCCCGCACCGCCGCTCCGGCACCGGCCCCGTCGCCGTTGCGCCCGCCCGCGGCGCGTCAGGGTCCCGGGCCGCTGCCGCACGGGCTGATCGCAGGGCTCGACCTCGTGATCGCGCGTCGCGCCGCGGGCGCGCTGCCGGGCGACCGCAGCGCCGCCGGGCTCGGTGCCGGCACCGAGCTGGCGCAGCTGCGGCCCTACGAGGTCGGCGACGACGTGCGCCAGATCGACCCGGCCGCCACAGCCCGCACGGGCGTGCCGCACGTGCGCCTGCACGTGCCCGAGCGCACGCTCACGACGTGGATCGTGGTGGACGCCTCGCCGTCGATGGCCTTCGGGACGGCCGATCGCTTGAAGTGGGACGTCGCCGAAGGCGCAGCGCAGGTGCTCGGGCGGCTCGCGGTGCGCCGTGCCGGGCGCGTCGCGCTGATGACGTTCGGCGCCGGACGACCGCGGCTCGTGCCGCCGCGCGCGTCGAAGCCCGGCGTGATCGCGCTGCGGCGTGCGCTGGCGGAGGGCTGCGCGCCGGACGGCCGTCCGGATCGCCACGCTTTGGCTGACGCGCTGCGTCGCACCGGCAAGGTCGCCACGCAAGCCGGGCTCGTCGTCCTGATCTCCGACTTCCGCGACCAGGACGACTGGACGCGGCCGCTGGGCGCCCTGCGCGCGCGTCACTCCGTGATGGCGATCGAGGTCGGCGATCCGCGCGAGGCGTCGATCCCGGCGGTCGGGCGGCTGTCGCTGGTGGATCCCGAGTCGGGCGCGCGCGTCGAGGTCGACACCTCGCGCCGGCAGGTGCGCGAGCGCTTCGCCGCCCTGGAGGCCGAGCGCCGCGCGCTGATCGCACGCGAGCTGCGGCGGTTGGAGGTCGAGCACGTGACGCTGTCGACCGAGGGCGACTGGTTGCAGGTGCTGGGGAGACGCCTTCGATGAGCTTCGCGCATCCGCTGCTGCTGCTCGCGCTGCTGCTCGTGCCGCTGGCGCTGTTGGCACAGATCGCTTCGCGCCGCCGCTCGCGTAGATACGCGGTTCGCTTCCCTGCCGCCACGACGCTCGCGCTCGCCGCCGGGCGCACGCCGGCGTGGCGGCGCGGGCTGCCGATCGCGCTGCTGCTCGCGTCGATCGCGGCGCTCGCGCTCGCGCTCGCGAAGCCGCAGAAGACCGTCGCAGTGCCGGTCGAGCGCGCGTCGATCATGCTCGTGACCGACCACTCGCGCTCGATGATGGCCGAGGACGTCGACCCGACCCGCCTGGCGGCGGCGAAGCGCGCGGCGCACACGTTCCTCGACCAGCTCCCGCATGGCGTGCGCGTCGGCGTGACGACGTTCTCCGACGTGCCCGACGGGACGCAGGCGCCGACGCGCGACCACATGCTCGTGCGGCGAATGGTCGACGCGCAGATCGCCGACGGCGGGACCGCCACCGGCGACGCGCTGCAGGTCGCGCTCGACACGCTCGAGCGCGAGCCCAGAGGGGGCGACGGCAGACGCCCGCCGTCGGCGATCGTGCTGCTGTCAGACGGCACGACCACGACCGGTCGCGACCCGGTCGGCGTCGCCGAGACCGCACGCTCACTGAGAATCCCTGTCTACACCGTCGCGCTCGGCACGCGCGATGCGACGGTTCCGAATCCCGGCTTCGGCCCGCCGCTGCTGTCGGTCCCGCCCGACCCCGAGCTGCTGAAGCGCATCGCCGACACCTCCGGCGGCCGCAGCTTCTCCGCCCAAGACGACCAGCAGCTGTCCTCGATCTACAAGACGCTCGGCTCCCAGCTCGGCACCCGCGACGTCCACCGCGAGGTCACCGCCGCGTTCGCCGTCGGCGGCCTCATCCTGCTGCTTGGCGCCGCCGCCGCCTCGACGCGGTGGGCGGGGCGGTTGCCGTAGGCCGCCTCAGCACACGAGCGGCGCGGCGGCCGCCATCAGCTCGTCGGCGAGCTGCTGGGCCTGCACGCGGATCTCGCCGGCGGCGGTCGTCTCCCACAGCTCGCCCCGCCGCAGCGGCCCGAGCGTCAGCAACCTGCCGTCGGCGTCCCCGCGCGCGTCGACCAGCGCGCCGCCGGCTGTCGCGCGCAGGCCGAGTCGCAGCGAGTCCGCGGTCGCGAGCCCTTCGCGCAGCAGCGCACGCACGAGCCGATCGGGCGTGCACGTGAGATCGGCGCACGCGCCGGTGCAGACGACGACACGCGCGCAGCGCAGCGTCCGCACGCCGCCGTCGGCGGCCGCCACGTCGACCTCCACCGCGTCGCGCACGGCGCGGGCGCCGAGGAGCCGCGCGGCGGCCGTGCGCAGCCTGCGCGTGGCGCGCAGATGCGCGAGGCGGGCGGCGACCGGAGGCGCCATGCGGTGGCGCCGCACCTCCCACCCGCGCGCCCGCTCGCGCACGAAGCGGCGTCGCTCTCCGATCGGCAGCAGGCGCCACAGCGCCGGCGTGACCGGCCGCAGGCCGTCGACGACGTCGCGCCAGTCGTAGCCCTGCCCGCGCATCTGCGCCGCGTGCGCGAGCAGGAGCCGCTCCAGCTCCGCGAGCGTCGCCGCCCCGCCCGGGAGCGGCGGCGCAGGAGCCGGGGTGCGCAGCCCTGGCAGATGCGCGTGCGGCAGCCGCCCGCGGCGCGAGAGCGCGAGCAGCGGGCCGGCCGGAGCCGTCCCGCCCGCCACCGCCGCGGTGTGCGACAGCACCAGGTCGACGGCGGTCAGCCCGGTCCCGACCAGGAGCGTCGAGCCGTCCGCCGGCGCGGCGCCGAGCGGCGTCGCCCACGGGTCGCGCACCACGCGAGGGTCCTCGGGCAGCTCCGTCGGCGCCGGGCCGGACGGGCTCCCCGTCGCGACGACGCAGCGCGAGCAGGCGATCCGTCGCCCGTCGGCGAGCTGCAGCTCGAGCGCCTTCTCCCTGCGCCGCACGTCGACGACCTCGCCGACGACGCGCTCGAGCATCCCCGGCGACGCCTGCGCCTCCGCCTCCTCCAGCAGCTCGCGCAGGTAGGCGCCGTAGAGCCGGCGCGGGAGGAACGCCCCCGGCTCCAGCGCCGGCAGGCGCCGGCTCGCCCACGCGCGGAAGTGGTCCGGCTCGTCCTCGAACGCGCTCATGCGCTCGGCGGGAACGTTCAGCAGATGGCGCTCGTCGTGCGTGCCGTAGGCGATGCCGGGTCCGAAGCGGCCGCTGCGCTCGATCAGCAAGACGCGCAACGGGACCGGTTGACGGCGCAGCAGGTGGACGGCCGTGAGCGTGCCGGCGAGGCCGGCGCCGACGATCGCGACGGCGGCCGGCGCGTCGGCGCCGACCGGGGCGAGCGCCGCGCTCACGCCGCCACCCGGACCCGCTCGACGTCGAGGCCGGGGTCGACGACGACCGCCTGTCCGGCGTCCCCGAGCAGGTAGCTGGCGCATCCGAGATCGACGTCGACGAGCTGGCGAAAGAACACCGTTCCCCTCCTGGCAGATGAATGTCCCCCGCATTTAAACACCAATGCAATGGACATAGTTTTGTTAGAGCGGATCACCACAACCCGTCGCAGGCGCGTCAAGATGTCCACATGCGGATCTCGGCGAAGGTGGATTACGCCCTGCGGGCGCTTGCCGAGCTCGCGGTCGCCGAGGAGGGCGGCTACCGCAAGACCGAGCAGATCGCCGAGGCGCAGGACATCCCGGCGAAGTTCCTCGGGAACATCCTCCAGGAGCTGCGGCGGGCCGGCCTCGTCGAGAGCCAGCGCGGCGCCGAGGGCGGCCACCGGCTCGCCCGCCCGGCGACCGCGATCACCGTCGCGGACGTGATCCGCATCGTCGACGGGCCGCTCGGCGCGGTCGCCGGGCAGGCGCCCGAGGACACCGCGTACCGCGGCGCCGCGGCGCACCTGCGCGAGACGTGGGTCGCGACGCGCGCGAGCCTGCGCCAGGTGCTCGAGCAGGTCACGGTCGCCCAGATCGCCAGCGGCGACATGCCGCGCGCGGTCGACGGGCTGCTGGACGCGCCCGACGCCTGGTCACGGCGCTAGCGCCGCCCTGCTCAGGTAACGACGGCCCAGGGCTCGACGCGCGAGCTGATGATCAGGTCGGCGGCCTTGTACGGGTCCTCGGCGGCGAATGCCTCGGCGTCGGACGCCTCGCGGAAGGCGAGCAGGCCGCCGTGGACGGGCACGCCGATGCCGCCGGCGATCACGAGGCGGTCGTCGGCCTGATAGCGCTGGATCAGCGCGAGGTGGGCGTCGCGGTGCGGCGCGCGCCGCTCGGTCATGTCCTCGACGTACTCGTAGACGAGCAGGTGCAGCAGCTCTGGCATGGCGGGAGCCTAGCGCTGGCGCGGCCCGACCCGCGCTCCGCTCAGGGCTCGATCACGCGCCAGCGCCAGTTGCCGTCCGCATCCGGCGCGGCGACGAGGTGATCCTCCAGCACGCCCGCCTCTCTCCCGGCACAGCCGGTCGCGGCGAGGCAGCGGATGCGCAGCTCGGCGTCGGAGGCCTCGACGTGAAGCACGTGCTTGAACAGCGGCGGGTCGTTCCAGTCGAAGTACTCGGAGAAGAGCGACTGCAGCAGACCGCGCCTGTTCTGGCCCGGCAGCGGGAAGATCTGCTCGGCGGCGCGGCGCGTGCGGTCGGCCACGACGACATCGCGCGCGTCTGGCTTGGTCGCCGTGACGCCGAGCCGCTCCGCCATGTACGCCGCCGCCTGCACCGGATCGATCTCGACGTCGCGGACGAGCGGCCACTTGCGCTCGTAGAGCCGGCTGTAGAACGACAGCGAGTCGCCGCGCAGCGGATAGCAGCGGAACTCGTGCTCGTCGACGCCGTCGAGCGCGAGCTTCGGGATCGTGTGAGTCGCGTGCATGAACGCGCCGCCGCCGCCGCTGACGAGGTACTGGATCGTGCGCCCACCGCCGACGTCGACCGGATAGCGCTGGTAGTTGTGGATGTCGCCGCCGACCGCTGCGACGTAGTTGTGGGCGGGGTCGCGCACGACGTCGTCGATCGATCTGCCCGGCTCGCCCTCGATCGTGCCCGCGCGATGTCTCCCGTCGACGTAGAGCGGCTTGCCGGTGACGAGGAACTTCGGCTTCGGCGAGGCGGCCGAGACGCGGCGCAGCCACGCCGCCTGGTCGCGGTCGATCCCGCCGGTGATCCCGGTGTCGATCCCGACGAGCTGGAGCGGCCCGGTGTCGAGCAGCCAGTACGGCGCGGGCTGGCCGGCCGCCGGCCGTGCGTCGCGCCGCGCGCGCAGGCCGGCGAGCTCAGCGCCGCGGAGCCGCGGCGCGCGGTGCCACAACAGCTCGCGCAGCCCGGCGCGACTGAGCAGCCCTGGCTTCGGCGCCGGCGGCACGGTCTCGACACCGCACAGGTGGAACATGAAGCCGCTCAGGCCGTCGTACCAGTCGTGGTTGCCCGGGACCGCGTAGATCGGCCGTCTGTAGCCGTCGTAGACGTCGTAGAAGTTCTGCGCGTACATCGCCGCGCCGCCGGCCGGGTAGATCACGTCGCTCGCGATCACCATGAAGTCGGTCTGCGCGGAGAGGCGGTCGAGCAGCGGGATCGTCACGTACTGCGACATGTCGCCCTCGCCCGTGTCGCCGACGAGCACGAACGAAACCGCTCTGAGGTCCGTGCGATCGATGCGCGGATCGGACAGGCCGAGCGCCGCCATCCAGCGGCGGCGCTCGTCGTTCGTCGGATCGCCGCCGAACAGCTTGCGGCGCGCGATCTTGTCGTTGCGCGACGCGATCAGCGGCCGCGGGTCGAGCCACGAGAACGGCTTGTGCGGTCTGAGGTCTCTCAGCTCGCCGCTCAGCGGGCAGTCCCACCCGGCACCCTTGACCGACGCGCGCGAGTTGGCGGCGGCCGGGGGCGCCGTCGTCTGCTCGTCCCCGGCTGTGCTCACGCGGCCGCCTCGACGGACCGCCCCTGGTGCTCGGCCACGATCGCGTCGGCGAAGCGATCGGCGAGCGCCGCGATCGTGAAGCTCGGGTTGGGACCGACCGGCCCCGGCACGACCGAGCCGTCCGCGACATGCAGGCCCGGATGGCCGAACACGCGGCCGTGCGCATCGACCACGCCGGACTGCGGATCGCCGCCCATCGGAGCGCCGCCGAGCGGATGGACCGTGATCAGCCGGTGCAGCTGCGAAAGCGGATTCTGGATCCAGTCGCCGCCGAGCTGGTCGTTGATCGCCTCCATCGTCGCGCGCACGCGTCTGAGGTACTCCTCGGAGGTCCGCTCGGTCCAGTCGAGCGCAAGCATCCCGTCGTCGAGCGAGTAGCGGCCGTCCGGCGTGTCGCGGCCCATGCCGAGCATCGGCAACAGCGTCGCAGCCTGGTCGGCGTCGTCGAGCACGTCGGCGACCTGGCTGCCGATCTCGCTCTGCGGGCTGTGCTTGATCTGCGCCCATACGCGGCGCAGCAGGAAGTGCGCGACGCGGCGCAGCTCGCCGGGCAGGTCGAGCCCCTCCTGCAGCCACGACGCCCACGCCGGATAGCCGCCCTCCTGGATGTAGTAGCCCGGGCCGGTCCCGCCGGGGTCGTTCTCGTCCGGGACGCGGATCGTCGAGGTGATCGCCGGACCGATCGGCGCCTCCAGCGGCCACGGTCTGCCGTCGGGATGGCGCGCGTTGGAGACCAGCGACAGAAAGTCGCCGTTGCCGGAGAAGCGGGTGCCGAGCGCGGGCGGCAGGCCGCCGAGCGCGTCGGCGTTGCGCAGCAGCAGGTAGGGCGTCCCGAGCGCGCCGGCCGACAGGATCAGCCGCTCGCACGCCAGCTCGCGCTCGGGCAGCGTCGAGGTGTCGAAGCTGCCGCCCTCGTGCTCGTCGGTGTGCTCGACGTACCTGACGAGCCAGCCGCCGCCGACCCGCGGCGCGAACGAGCGCACCTCGTGGCGCGTACGCAGGTCGGCGCCGTGGTGGGCGGCGAGTGACAGGTAGGTGTAGTCCAGCGAGTTCTTCGCGCCGTAGTTGCAGCCGACGTCGCACTCGCCGACGAGCCGGCAGGTCGAGCGCGGCATCCCGTGCACGTTCGGAATCGCCTCGGGGATCTGCTCGCCGATGACCGGGTTCGCCGGGTCTGCGCCGAACGTGATCGCAAGCTTCGGCAGGAACCACTCGACGCCCGCTCTCGCGGCCGCCTCCTTGTAGGCGCGCGTCTTCGGCGTCTCGCTGTAGGGGGCGTGCGCGAACGGGTAGGGCGTCGGATTGATGATCGCCTCGACCCGGTCGTAGTGCGGGTTCAGGTCTGCGCGCGTGACCGGCCACGGCACATGCGTGCCGTCGGGCATGACGCTGTCGAACCAGTGCTCGTCCTTGCGGATGAAGACATTCGCGTAGATCAGCGAGCCGCCGCCGAGGCCGGAGGAGACGACCGCGTCGATCCCCTTGAACGACCAGATGTCGAACAGTCCCTGCATTCCCTCGCTCGGGTCCCAGAAGTTGCGGCGCATCTCACGCGGCGTGCGCGCGAACGAGCCCGGCGGGTAGGGCTTGCCGCGCTCCAGCAGGCAGACGCCGATCCCTTCCTTCGCGAGCCGGTAAGCGGTCACCGAGCCGCCGAAGCCCGAACCGACGATCACCGCGTCGACGTGCTCTTGCGATCCTGCGGCGTTCGACGGCGTCATGCGTCGGCCCCTTCCGAGCGATGTGCTGATAACCGGAGCTGCGACGCTACACAAAGGCGGTCGATTGCCGCAAGGCGTTTTGACCGGTTGTCCACTGGCGGGTGCGCGGCGCAACCCGATGCGGCGTTCGGCGCCCGCTGTGCTCGCCGAGCGGTCGGCGCGCGGACTGTGGCGCCGCGTCAGGCGGCCGGCAACGCGCGCCGCAGTGCGAGCACGCGCGCGGCGCTGTCGAGCACGCGGGCGCGGAAGGCGGGCGAGCGGCGCGCCTGTGCGATCACTGCGTCGCGCACGAGCGGGAGCGAGCCCGGTCCTGTCATCAGGAGCAGGTCCGCACCGGCTTGGAGGGAGCGCACAGCCGCCGCGCCGACGTCGCCGCCGGTCGTCGCGAGCGATGCGTGCGCCTCGAGCGAGTCGGTCATTGCGACGCCGTCGAAGCCGAGCTCGCCGCGCAGCAGGTCGGTCGCGATCGCGTGCGACTGCGACGCGATGCGGTGGGCGTCGAGCGCCGGATAGCGCGCGTGCCCGAGCATCACGAGCGGCGCGCCGGCGGCGAACGCGGCGCGGAACGGCTGCAGGTCCGCTGCGAGCTGGGCGCGCGTGAGGCCGATGCGTGCGGCCGCCTGATCGGTGTTCGTCGTCGCGCCGCCGAGGCCGGGGAAGTGCTTGGCGACCGGACGGACGCCGGCGCGCTGGTAGGCCGCAACCGCGGCGCGTGTCGCAGTCGCGACCGCGGTGGCGCCGCCGGGATAGGCGCGGCTCGCCATCACCGATCCGCGCGTGCCGGCCGCGACGTCGGCGACGGGGCCGAGCACGACGTTCACGCCGACGGCGTGCAATGCCCGCGCTGTCGCGGTCGCCGCGCGTGCCGCGGCTGTAGGCGTCGGCTGGCCCGCCTGGCCGACCGCCGACGGCGCGAACTGGAGCGTGCGGATCTCGCCGCCCTCCTGGTCGAGGCAGACGATCGCGGGGGCGCCGGCTCCCGTCGCCCGCCGCAGCTGTGCCGTCAGCGCGCGCACGGACGCGGCCGACGGCGCGTTGCCGCCGAACAGGATCGCGCCAGCCACGCGGCCCTCGCGCAGCGCGCCGAGCACGTAGCCGGGCGCGCTCGTCCCGTCGAAGGAGACGATCAGCAGCTGGCCGACCTGGCGCCGCAGCGGCATCCGCGCGACGTCCGCACGCGCCTGCTCAAGCGCGCTCGGCGCCGGTGCGTCCGCTCCACCCGGCGTGGCGCCGCCGGGGCCGGTCGCCGCCGCGCGCGGACCGTCCCCGCCCGATCCGCGACCGAGCGCCCCGAACGCCACGCCGAGCAGCAGCGCGAGCAGCACCGCGGCGGCGAGCGCCGCACGACGGCGGCGTACAACGGCGCGGGTGCGTGACGGCGCTGGTTCGTGATGGGGAGCCATGGCCGGCAGCTTTGCACTCAACCCGTGCGCGCGCGGGCCGATCACCCGGTGCGATGGCGCGCCGCCTGATGATGACCGCGTTCGGCTGGAACGACCCCGGCGGCGGGACGACCGTCCCGCGCCTCGCCGCGAAGGAGCTCGCGCGGCGCGGCTGGGAGGTGACCGTCTTCCACGCGGCCGTGAAGCCCGCCGCCGGCCAGCCGGCCTACCACGTCGCCGAGTGGGAGGAGGACGGCGTGCGGCTCGTGGGCGTGCACAACCGCCCGCACGGCCTGTGGGACCGCGAGCGGCCGCTGCGCGAGCTCGACGACCCGCCGATCACCGCCGCCTTCGCGGCGGAGCTGGACCGCGTGGCGCCCGACGTCGTGCACTTCCACAACCTTCACAACCTCGGTGCGGCGCTGATCGACCAGACGGCTGCGCGCGGGATCCCGAGCTGGTTCACGACGCACAACTACTGGCTGATCTGCCCGCGCGCCTACCTGATGACGGCCGACGGGACGATCTGCGCCGGACCCGGCGACGGGCGCCGCTGCGCGACGTGCACCGGCGGGCAGGATCCGTCGGCGTACGCGCGGCGGCTGGCGGAGATCCGCGCGCGCGTCTCGCGCGGGGTGACGGGCGTCCTGGCCGTCTCGGAGGCGGTGCGGCGCACGCTGCTCGGGGCGGGCTATCCGGCTGAGATGGTGGGCGTCGTGCGACAGGGAATGCCGCACGACACGGCGCTGTGGGAGCGGCTCGGGCGGGATCGCATGCCCGGTCGCGCCGCAGGATCCAGCGGACCATTGACAGTCGCGTTCCTCGGCTCCGCCTATCCGCACAAGGGTCCGCAGCTGCTGATCGAGGCGGCGCAGCGGACGCAGACGCCGGTGCGCGTGCTGATCCACGGCGAGGTGCCCGACGTGTTCGCCCCGCAGTTGCGCGCGCTGGACGCGCGCGGCGTGTGCGAGCTGCGCGGCGCGTTCGCGACCGACGAGCTGGAGGGTGTGCTGGCGGGCGTGGACGTGGCGGTGCTGCCGTCGATGTGGTGGGACTGCGCGCCGCTGGCGGCGGCCGAGTGTCTCGCCGCGCGCGTGCCGCTGGTCGTGCCGCGGCTCGGCGGCCTCGCCGAGGCTGTCCGCGACGGAGTCGACGGGCTCGTGGTCGATCCGCTCGACGTCGACGCGCTCGCGGCCGCACTCGACCGTCTGTCCGCCGAGCCGGGGCTGCTGGAGCGACTGCAGGGCGGCATCGAGGAGCCGCGCGCGTTCGACGCGTACGTGGACGAGCTGGAGGCGTACTACGCCGGCGAGCGGCCCGGCCGCGTGCCGGCCGATGACGAGCCGGAGGAGCTCGCGGTGCTGTGCGAGGGCGACCCCGGCGTGCTGGGGACAGCCGACGGCGCCGGCCCTGCCGCGCCCCCCACCTCCGGCCGCATCCGCATCCAACGCCTCGGCAGCGCCGACCCGCCGCTCCCCCACGCCGCCGACGTCGAGCTGCGCACCGCCTGGCCGCCGGCCGGACGCGCTGCAAGCTCCGGCCGCCTCGTGGTCGTGCAGCCAGCGGGCGCCGCGCAGGCGCCGCTTCCCCCACTCGACGAGCTGTGGGTCGCGAACGAGGCCGCCCGGGCGGAGTGGATCGGCGCCGGCCTCGACCCGGAGCGCGTCGTCGTGCGGCCGGGCGATCCGGCGAAGCGGCTACGCGCACTCACGACCCGTGCTCCGCACAGCGCCGACCCTGCCGCCGTCGAGCCATGGCCGCTCTCCGAGCAGGTCGAACTGCATGTACTCGCAACGCCCGCCTGGCGCGGCGCCGACCGGCTCGCGATGCTGCTCGCGCAGTGGTGCGCCGCGACGACGCCCGCCACGAGCGCCTGCCTCTACCTGCTCGCCGACCCCGCGGTCGACGGCGCGCCCGCCGCGATCGAGCAGCGTGTGCTCGCCGCTTGCGAGGCGAGCGGCGCCGACCTCGACACCGCCGCCGACGTAACCGTCCTGCTCGAGCCGGCGACCGCCGAGCGCGACGCCCGCCTGCACGCCGCGATGGACGCCTACGTCCCGCTTCACCCGGCCTGCGCCGGTCACGAGCGCCTCGCCCGCGCGACCGGCAGCTCAGTCCTCCCGCTCGACGGCCACGCACTCGGGGACGCCGTCGCGCGCCACGCCGGTCACACACCACCGGCTCCCCCGATCCCCGCCTGAAAGCAGATGCGCCCCGGTCGGGGAAGGGACCGACCGGGGCGCACCGCTGAGACTGGGATGTGAACCCGTCTTCATCCTCTCCGCCCCGTCGGACGGCACGCGGTTTGCGACGGCTGGCCGGACGCGCTGCACCAACATCGTGGAGATCCGTAGCGATCGAGCTTCTTGCGGATCCAGCGGTCATACGGTGCAGCCGTGCGCGCTCACCCATGGCTCGGCGGTCCCCTTCCGAACGCGAGCCTCGCCCATTCCTCGCTCGAGAAATGGACCCACTGGATTCTCGCGTCGCGCGGGCACGCCGAGCACTGGCAGCGCGTGTTCCGTGCCGAGGCGACCGATCAGCACACGATCTGGATCGCGATCGCGCGCGCCGTGCAGATGGCGCCGGTAATCGAGATTCGCGATCAAGGCCAGGGCCTGGTCTGCGGCGTCCTCGTCGTCATCACGGTGCGCTCGCGCACAGCGCCGGTGATGACGTCGTGGCACTACGACGACGTGACTCGATCCGCTCCACGTCTCGTGACCGCCTACCCGACGCTCTAACATCGACTTCGTGCCCAAAGCAGACTCCATCTCCGCCTACGACGTCGTCGAGCTCATCGAGCCAGTCGACGAGGCGCCGGCAGGTGCCCGTGGGGGTGTCCTTGAGATGACGGACGCCGGCACCGCGATGGTCGAGGTCCTCTCCCCGGATCTCGGCCCAGTGGAGCGCATCGTGTTCGCGCCGCTGACGTCGCTGCGGCGCGTCGCCTGAGCGGCGACTGCCGGTCAGCGCATGCCGAATAATGGCCTCCGGCCGAGCGCGAGGCCATCTGGTATTTGAGCAACGAGCAGAGCGCTGTCAGCAGTCCGCAAGCGCGTCGAGCGCATCACAGACCTCACGGCGCCGCGTCGCACGGAGCGCGCCGATCCGCTCGGTGAGCAGATTGCGATTGACGGGCTGCAGGTTGTCGAACGAGGCGGCGCACTCGACGGGCAGCCCTTCGTCGGCGCCGAGCGCGATCTCGGTGGGGATCCCGCGAACGGTGCGCGTCACCGGCGCGACGACGAGACGGCGCAGCACCGGGATCGCCTCGTTCCGGGTGATGACGAGTACGGGCCGGCGCTTGTCGTCGGCTTCGGCCCACCAGACGTCGCCCTGGCGGGGATCGCTCACCACGGCTCCTCGGAGATCATCGCGGCGGTAGCCGCGTCCGGCCAAGCAAGGTCATCCTCCTCCTGCGGGATCCGCCGATAGCCGTCCACGATCGACCGGCCGACGGCCGCACGCCGCTCGCGCTCCACGACAGCCTCGAGCCCCGCGCGGACTACCTCCGAGCGCGAGCCGAACACGCCGGCTCTCACGAGGCCGTCGACCGCCTCGGCGACGGCGTCGGACACGCGCGTGACGAGTTGAACCGCCATGACCCAAAAGGTAGCACTGGCACATTGCATTTTGCAACACCACCTGCATTGCATTGTGCACCTCGCGCTCGCTCAAGCTCCGTCCGCCCCGGCCGATCCATCCGGGGGATGGAGCCGCTCGTCACCTGCGTCATCTGCGCCTACGACTACGGGGCGTACGTGGACGCAGCGGTGCGCTCTGCGCTGGGGCAGCAAGGGCTGCCGGGCGGCGCGGCTGCGCTGGAGGTGATCGTCGTCGACGACGGGTCGACGGACGAGACGCCGGCGATCCTCGCCTCGTTCGGCGATGCGATCACGGTCCTGCATCAGCAGAACGAGGGACCGGCCGTCGCGACGAACCGGGCGATCGCGCGCGCTCGCGGCCGCTACGTCTCGCTGCTCGACGCCGACGACGTGTGGCTGCCGGACAAGCTCGCGCGTCAGGTGGAGCTGCTCGAGCAGCGGCCTGCGGTCGGGCTCGTGCACGGGGACATGGAGGTGATCGACGGCGCCGGGCGCCGCACGCGTCCCTCGAAGTACGACTGGTACGGAGAGCTGCCCGTCGTCGGCCGTGCGCTCGGCCGGCTGCTGTCGCAGAACGAGGCGACGACCTCCTCAATCACACTGCGCACCGAGCTGGCGCAGGCGATCCCGCCGACCCCCGCGTGGGCGTGGTGCCGCGACTGGTGGCTTGCCGCGCATGTCGCCGCCACGCACGAGATCGACGCGCTGCGCGAGCCGGTCGCGCAGTACCGCATCCACGGCGACAACGTGAGCGCGCAGGACGCTGAGTCTGAGCGCGCGGTCCGGCTGTGGGAGCGCGACTTGCGAGTCCGCCGCCTGCTGCTGCGCGGCCTCGACCTCTCGAATGCGACGCTCGACGAGCTGGCGCTTGCGTGGGCGCGCTTCGGCGGATTCCTGGCGAAGGTCGCGGAGGTGCGCGGGATCGCGCAGACGGCTGTGGTGCCGGTGGACGACGCAGACCGCGAGGCCGCCGCCGCGCTGCGCACGCACGCGCAGGAGCTGCTCGACGCGGACCCGGGCACCGCGGGCCGCACCGCCGTCAAGGCGATGGCGGCCGACCCGTTCGACCCGGCGAGCGCGGCGCTGTTCGAAGCCGCGCGCGGCCGGCCTGGCGCCGACCGCGCGCCCACCGACGCGGAGCGCACGCGCGCGTTCGGGGAGCTCACCGCAGCCGTGCGCGCGCACGACGACGCGATACGCCGCCGCCACGCCACCCGCGCCCGCGTGCTCGACCCACGCGACGACCACGCAAGCGTCCTGCTCCAGGCCCCCCAAGCGAGCACAGCCCAGGACGCTGCACAGCGCTCGCGCCTCCATGCGCCGGCGGCCACTGCGCTCGACGGCGCTCGCGCGTTCGTCACCGTGACGAGGTCCGAGGAGCTGGCGGAAGACCCAGCGCTGCTGCGCACCTGGGCGGCGGCCTTCGCGCCTGGCGACGACGCAACGCTCGCGATCGTCACCGACGAGGAGGATCTCGGCGCGGTGCACGCACGCCTCGCACACGCGCTCGACGCCGCCGGCCTCGGCGCCGACACCGAGCACGACCTCGCGCTCGTGCTCGCCGCACAGGGCACGCCCGCCGAGACGGCGCTCGCGCGCGAGGCGCACGCGGTGCTCGGCAGAAGCCACGCCGACCGCGCCCTCGCCGGTCACCCGCGCGCGACCGCGCAGGACCCGCACGCACTGCGCGCGCTCGCCGAGCGGCGCTGGTCGTACGACGGCTTCGGCGCGCCGCTGACGATCTCCATCCAGATCTGCCCGCAGCGCTGGGACGGGGCCGAGCGCTGGGGCGACACGCACTTCGCGCGCGCGCTCGCCGACGAGCTGGAGCGGCGCGGCCACGGCGCGCGCATCGAGGTGCTCGCCGAGTGGGACGCACCCGACCGACCGCCGGCCGACGTGACGATCCACCTGCGCGGGCTGTGGCCGTACGTGCCGCGGCGCGACCCCGGCCGCGACGAGCTGAGCGTCCTGTGGAACATCAGCCATCCGGACCTGCTGACCATCGCCGAGTGCGCTGCGTTCGACCTCGTCGCAACGCCGTCAGCGCGGCACGCCGAGCGGCTGGCCCGTCAGACGAGCACGCCAGTCGTCGTCGTCGAACAGGCGACCGACCCGGTCGTCTTCTTCCCCGAGCACGACCCCGCGCATGAGCGCGAGCTGGTGTTCGTCGGCAACTCGCGCGGGATCATGCGGCCGATCCTGCGCGATCTCCTCCCCACCGACCGCGACCTCGCCGTGTGGGGCCAGGGCTGGGGGCGCTTCCTGGCGCCCGGCCTCGTCGTCGGGCAGCACCTGCCGAACGACGAGGTGCGGCGCGCCTACAGCTCCGCCGCGATCGTGCTGAACGACCACTGGGACGACATGCGCGAGCAGGGGATCGTCTCCAACCGCATCTACGATGCGCTCGCCTGCGGAGCGGTCGTCGTGAGCGACCACCTGCCGGAGCTAGAGGAGCGCTTCGGCGACGCCGTCGTCACCTACCGCACGCCCGAGGAGCTGCACGCGAGCATCGCCCGGCTGCTCGCAGAACCGGCCGAGCGGACGCAGCGCGCCGCCGCCGGACGCGCGCAGGTGCTCGCCGGCCATACCTTCCGCCACCGTGTCGATGCGCTGCTGGCGTCCATCGCGCCGCTCAAGACCGCGTCCGCCCGTCCGATCTTCTGCTCATGAGCGCGCTCAGCGAGCCGGCCGCGACCGCCGCGGTCGTGCCCTCCCCCACCGCATCGTCCACGCCCGACACCGGCCTCGCCGCCGGCTGGCGCGAGCAGGCGCTCTCGGCGCTGGAGGACGGCCGCGCCGCGGAGGCGCACGAATGGCTGCGCCAGGCGCTCGCGGAGACGACCGAGCTGGAGTGGCTCAACGACCTCGGCGTGCTCGCGCATCAGCGCGGCAGAGCGGACGAGGCGGAGACGCTGCTGCGCGCCGTGCTCGCAATCGATCCGGAGGACCGGGATGCGGCGGAGAACCTCGCCGCGCTCGCCGCCGCGCAGGCCGGTCTGGACGCCCGCTGGCGCCGCTCCGCCACACTCGGCGGCCCAGACCCGGGCATGTACGAGCGCGCCTTTCCCGGCATGCCGCGCCCGGACATCATCAGCGAGCACACGTCGCGCTACGCCTACGCGCTCTCGCTGGTCGGCGGCAAGCAGGTGCTCGACCTCGGCTGCGGGACCGGCTACGGCTCCGAGATGCTCAGCTGGTCGGCCGCCTCCGTGCGCAGCTTCGACCTGTGGGAGCCCGGCCCAGACGAGCATCCGCAGTGGCCCGGCGTGCACGAGCTCAACTACGGCCACGACCTCTGCAAGCACCCCCTCCCACCGGCCGACCTCGCGGTCATGTTCGAGGTGATCGAGCACCTGCCGGACGCGCCGCGCGCGCTCGCGATCGCCTTCGGCGCGGTCGGCGAGATCGTCGGCTCGTTCCCCAACCCCGTCTATCACGGCTCGTGGATGAACCAGTACCACGTCAACGACTGGCCGCTGGAGCAGTTCGAGCGTGAGCTCGAGACCGCCGCACTCGCCAGCGGCCGCTTCACCGGCGTCGAGCTGACGCATCACCACCAGGCCGTCAGAAGCCCGCTGCTGCAGCCCGGCCGCGACCCCGAGTCCTCCTACTGGGTCGTGCACGCGCGCGGCATCGCGCGATGAGCAACCCGACCGCGATCCCGGTCGAGGACCCGGCCGTCGTCACCGTCGAGAACAGCGTCCCGCGCGCGATCTCGGTCGGCCCCGACACGCCGCTGCGCGACTACTGGGCGGCGCGAGCACACCAGCACACGACCGACCGCTACCTCGGCATCAAGATGTCGAAGTTCCCCGAGGACCTGCGCGTCTACGAGCATCTGATGTGGGTCGCCGCGCCGGACGTGATCGTCGAGCTCGGCGCGCAGTCGGGCGCGAGCACGCTGTGGCTGCGCGATCGTTTGCGGACGCTTCATGCGTATGGCGCGCTCGCCGCCCCGCCGCGCGTGGTCGCCGTCGACATCGACCTCGACGCCGCACGCTACAACGTCGGCGTCCGCGACCCCGAGTGGGCCGACAGCATCTCGTTCGTCGAGGGCAGCGTCTGCGACTCGGCCGTGCGCGAGGCGGTCGGCGCGTGCATTCCGCGCGGGGCGGTCTGCATGGTGATCGAGGACTCCGCGCACGTGTACGAGACGACACGGGCCGCTTTGGAGCTCTACAGCGACCTGATCGCCGCCGGCGGCTTCTTCGTCGTCGAGGACGGCTGCGTCGACGTGCCGTGGATGCGCATCAAGGAGGACTGGCCCGAGGGCGTCCTGCCCGCGCTGAACGAGTGGCTCGCGACGCCGCAGGGGTCAGCGTTCCGGGTGCGCCGCGACCTCGAGGTCTACGGCGTCAGCTGTCATCCGAGCGGGTTCCTGCAGCGCGTCGGCTGAGCGGCGAGCTCAGGCCCAGTCGCTCGGCTGCACGACGTGCAGTCCCGGCACGCGGTCGAAGTGCCGCATGTTGCGCGTCACGAGCGGCAGCCCTGCGTCGAGGCACACGCCGGCTTGCAGCGCGTCGCGAACGTCGATGCCGCGTCCCTCGCTGCGCAGCCGCGCGAGCGCCTCGCCGCCGAGGAGGCCGCCGCGCGGGGTGAGCGCAAGCGTCGGCGCGTCGAGCAGCGCCTGCACCGGGCGCGGATCCAGACGGTGCGCCGCACCCAGCGCCAGTTCGAACGCGCTCACGGCGGTCACGCGATAGCCGCCGCGACCGAGTCGTGCGAGCAGGTCCGCGCCAGGGCCTCTGCCGCGCAGGTAGTCGATCAGGACGTCGGTGTCTACGACCGGGGCGTCGGCCACGTCGCCCACGCGTCTCTCAGCTCGCCCTCGAAGCTCGCCGCGTCTGCCGCGCCCCATGCCCCGCGCGCCGCGGCGAAGGCGTCGTCGCCGGGCGCCTCAGCGTCGCGTTCGAGGTACTCGCGCAGCGCCTCCTCGACGATCGGGGAGAAGCCGCGCACGCCACGCTCGGCTGCTCGCGCCCGCAGGCGGCGGTAGATCGGATCCGACAGCTCGACAGTGGTGCGCATGGTTCAGAGCTTACCAGCACATGCATGCATGCATAAATGCCATACATATGTTCCGCTAGTATGTATTTCTGTATGCGAACCACCCTGAACCTCGATGACGACCTGCTGCGCGACGCGAAGCGCCTCGCCGCCGAGCGCGGCACGACGCTCACCGCAGTGATGGAGGACGCGCTGCGGATCGCGGTGCGGCGGGTGGAGAAGCCGAAGCCACGCAAGCGGCGCAAGCTGCCGACGGTCGGCGAGCCGGGAGCCGGCTTCATGCCAGGGGTCGACCTCACCAGCAACGCGGCCACGCGCGCGTTCATGGACGAGGGCCTTCCGCTGGAGAAGCTGCGTTGATCTTCTGCGACATCAACGTCTTGGTCTTCGCCCATCGCGAGGACGCCGTCGACCACAGACGCTACGCGGACTGGCTCGACGAGGCGATCGACTCCGACGAGGCGTATGGCGTCAGCGAGCTGGTGCTGAGCGGGTTCATGCGCATCGTCACCAATCGCCGCATCATGAAGACGCCATCCACCGTGGAGGAGGCGCTTGGATTCGTGGGCGATCTTCGCGAGCAGCCGAACGCGGTGACGCTAGCGCCCGGGCCGCGAAACTGGGGGATCTTCGAGCGCCTGTGCCGCGAGGCCAGCGCGACCGGGGACCTCATCCCGGACGCCTACCTCGCCGCACTGGCGATCGAGCATGGCGCCGAGCTCATCAGCGCTGACCGCGGCTTCGCGCGGTTCCCGGGCCTGCGCTGGCGCACGCCGTTTTAGCTGCCCCGAGACGGCCCGCCCAGGCAGAGCTCTGCCTGGGCGGGTGTCTCAGGCAGGTCAACTAGCGCTCTGCGTTGCGCTGCTCCTTGACGTGGCGCGTTCGGTGCGCGGCGCGTCTGTGCGCCCTTCTCTTGCTGACGCAGCGCGTCTTGCCTCTCACCTTTCGGTGCACCTTTCCGCGCGCACATCTGCGGCGGTGTCTTCTGAGTCTGCCCCTGGTGTCGCCGGCGCCTCTGAACGCCGCGCTGCCGACCGCCCCAGCAGCGGGTGCGGCGGCGCCTTGGTCCAGACATGCCTCGCCGGTGCAGGCCGGGGCAGGGATGGCGGGCTCCGGGAATCCTCCACCGACGCGCGCGTCGTAGAGGTCGTAGCTGTCGTCGACGTCCCATCTGAGCAGCCGCTCGCGCGTGCCGAAGAACGCGTTTCTGCCGTCGTTGCTGGCGTCGATCAAGTAGGACGGTGATGGATCCGTTCCGCTGGAGAGCAGATGCACCGTCCCGCTTGCGGCGTCGTACTCATACGCATCTGAGGTGCCGTTGGTGTCCTCGAGCGCCAGCGCCTCGGCGGTGCTGAAGAACACGTGCTGGCCGTCGTCAGAGAGCGCATGGCTCTGATCAGACGTGGCCGCTGAGACGGCCGCGCCCTCGCGCACGTTCGTGACCGCGTTGGTCGTTGCGGGTCTGCCGCTGGGATTGCATGACGCGCACGCCAGTCTGTTGGTCTCGGCGCTGTAGAGATACAGCTCCTGATGACCAGCATGGTCATAGCCAGCGAATCCCTCACGCCCGCTGAAACCGACATCGCTTCTCGACATGAACAACAGATGCTGCCCGTCCGGCGTGAGACGCGAAGTTCTCATGACGCTCGGGGCGAACCACGAGGTCCGCGGTCCGTTCAGTTGCGCGTCGCCCACATCCGAGAATCGTCCGATGTAGGCAAGGCTTCCGTCGTGCCACAGGTAGAGCCCCGCGAGGTCGGCGGGCGCCTCGCCGGGCACGAGTTGTCCGTCGCAGACGAAGTAGACGTAGTGGCCGTCGTCGCTTGCCCCGACGACCGTCTCCATGGTCCCGTCGTTGACCGAGCTTGCGGAGACCAAGGTGAGCTGGTTGCCTGGTGGTGCGTCCGTGTCGTACATGTAGAGGTCGCGGCTGCTGTCGGTGTCCTGGCCCAGCAGGCTCTCGCTCGTGATGAAGAACACACGCGAGCCATCGCTCGAGGCGGTCCACAGCTCGCCGTCCTGGGCGAGTTGGACGGTGCGTGCACCGTCCTCGCGCATGTAGATCGGACCCGACTCGCCGCCGGCCGGAGTCTGGAACAGGATCCGGCGCCCATCATCGGAGACCATCCGCTGCGAGTAGCGTTGAAGCGCGAGTGCGCTGATCCCAGCCTGCCCACTGTCTGCTGGCACGCAGGCAGGACCGTTGACGTCATCGCACTCGGTAGCTGGCGCGCTGGGGATGCGATTGACCAACCGCACGACGCCGCCCGCGTTCTCATAGAGCTGCGATGGGCAGCCGAAGAACAGGACCGCGCCGACCGCCGCGCAGAATCCCTGATAGGGCGCGGCGTCAGCGGTCAGCGTCAGCGTCGTCTCGAAGACCACGTGCGTGAGGTCCGTCGAGGCCCCGACAAGCTGGGGAAAGATGAACAGCTTCGCGTTACCCCACGCTGATGGCAGCGCAGCGACCCCGTCGCTCATCAGTTGCACGCTCGCGCTCGCCTCGCCCAGGCCGGTGATCTTGTAGAGGTTGGTGACCTCAGCCACGTTGGGCGCATAGGTCAACGGACGCCACGAGCGGTAGATCGCCGCAGAGAGATCCGGCGTGAACGCGTTCAGATAGCTTGGGGTGTTGCCGCCCAGACCGAGCGCTGCCGCCCCAAACGTGCTTCCGCGCTCGGCGGGATTGATACCGCGCGTGCGCCAGCCATGCGTGCCCGCCACCCCGGTCCGGCGGCTGAGATACTCGGTATCAAACGACGTGCCCTCCAGATCGCCGAACGCACTGAGCGCGCTGAACGTCACGCCGTTCCCATCGCTGGCCACATGCGTCTTGTTGGTCTGCTGGATGACGTCCGCGCCGTTCTTGCCCGGTGGTGAGACCAGCTCGTATGCGCGCCCGTCAGGCAGCTGCACCGCACCGGTTGTGCCTGTCAGCACCCCGGCGCTGCACAACGCCACGACCAGCGCTCCGAGCACGACGCTGCGCGCTCCCTTGCGTACCACTCTCGCCACCTCTCCTCTTTTTGGTGCAATGTGATCCCCCTTTATAGCTGTCCGTGTATCTAAGGGCAAGCACAGGCCCCGGGCAAGGCCTGGGCTCGCCCTTTCAGTGGTTGTCAACCCATTACTCTAGTTTTCAGTGTGCTAGGATTGCACGGACGCGACCGATCGGCCAAGCCTGGGGGAAATGGCCAGCACCCATACCGCGACTCGGCTCGCGCAGCAACGGAAACAAGGGGGGGTCTTCCGCACACACAACCGTGCTCGCAGGCACTGGTTCGTTCCTGCGACACCTCACACGCTCCCGCACCACGGCCAACGCGCGAGCGTGCTGTCCTCACCGTGCCAGAAACCTCTGGCACACAACGCGAAAGGCAAACATCAAGATGCGCACGTCCGTAAAGGTCATCCTGACCGCGCTCGCAGCCTCACTGCTGCTCTCCGCCGCGATCAGCACCGCCTCAGCCAGGAACCTGTCACTCACCAACCAGAACTTCAGAATAACCTGGACCAGCCTCGAATTCTCCAATGGCGCCGTCACCAGGTGCCAAGTTACGCTCGAAGGCTCCTTCCATTACCGAACGATCCTCAAGAACCCAAGGTCCCTAATCGGCCTGATCACTAGAGCCATAGTTCAAAGGCCCTGTATAGAAGGCACCGGCTCCGCCTTCAACGGCGTCGAAAGGTACAACGGCACAACCCCAGCCAACACCCTCCCATGGCACGTCACCTACGAGGGATTCACAGGCACACTACCCGCAATAGCAACCGTGCTCCTCTTACTCGCCGGGACGAGGTTCGGCATTGAGAACCTCGGCTGCGCCGTCCAAGTCGGCGAAGCCACTGACAACGTCACCGGCGCAGCAGCACGCGAAGCAGGCGGCGGTATCACCACACTCAGACCTGTCGAAGGCAGGAACATAGCAACCGTCATAAGGACCGACAGGGACCCCTTCGGCCTCTGCCCCAGGCCCGGTAATAGGGCCGGCAGGCTCCTGAGTGACGGCCAGGTCTTCCTACTAGGCACCAACAACCGCATCACTGTCACCCTAATATAAGAATACCCCAAGCAGCATAACCGCACACGTGGGGCCGCACGCAAGTGCGGCCCCACGTCGCTGTATGACTGTTCACCTCATATATGCAATCCGAAAAGGAATCAGATGCGCACGTCGGTAAAGCTCATCCTGACCGCGCTCGCAGCCTCGCTGCTGCTCTCCGCCGCGATCAGCACAGCCTCGGCCAGGAGCTTTTCGTTTTCAAATCAGAGCTTCAGAGGCACCTGGTCCAGCCTCGAATTCGCCTCAGCCGCCACCGCCAGGTGCGCTGTTACGCTCGAAGGCTCCTTTCATTCCCGGACGACCGTTAAGAACCCAAGGTCCCTAATCGGCCTGATAACCAGAGCTATAGTGAATAGGCCCTGCGTAGAAGGCACGGCCTCCGCCTTCAACGGCGTTGAAAGGTACAACGGCATAACCCCAGCCAACACCCTCCCATGGCACGTCACCTACGAGGGATTCACAGGCACACTACCAGCCATAACCACCACGCTCCTCTTACTCGCCAGAATGAGGTTCGGCATCGAAGTCCTCGGCTGCGCCGTCCAAGTCGGCAACGAAACCGACAACGTCACCGGCTCGGTGGTACGCGAAGCAGGCGGCGGCATCACCTCGCTCACGCCTGTCGAAGGCAGGAACCAATTGACCATAATAAGGACCGACAGGGATCCCTTCGGACTCTGCCCCAGGCCAGGCGCAACGGGCAGGCTCGTGAATACTGGCCAGGCCTTCCTACTAGGCACCAGCAACCGGATCACCATCACCCTAATATAATCCACAGCAAGCAAGCATACGCGGGCAAACGTGGGGCCGCACAGCAGCGCGGCCCCACATCCCTGACTCTTGATCGTTTCAAACCTTGGTCGCTCACGCAGATGCCTAGGTGCCGAGCTTTCCCAGGGTGCGCTGATAGCCCGGAGGAGCTCGGGGGCCGACCTCCGCGTGGAGGCCGGCCCCGTGCTCCCGATCCCCGGAGCTTCAGCGTCTGCTGCGGTGCTTTCTCGCCTTCTTCGCCTTCTTGCACCCAGCGACCTCGAGCGCCTGATCGACCTGGCGGACCTTGCCGTTCTGGCCGATGTAATCCACCTCGGCCTTGGCGCGTCTGCTGCTGGCCGAGCACAGGTTCGCCGCCGCGCCGATCGACGCCGTTGTCGGCCCGCCGAGCAGGCTGAGCTTGAACGATCTGATCGGCACGTCGGGCGCAGCATCGAACGTCGTCGCCAAGCGCTTGCCACCCGGGATCGAGACACGCCCGATCAGGTCGAAATCGACCTCACCGCGCAGCGCCACGAACAGATCCGGAATCGGATGCCCGTTCTTGACGAAGTACACCGTGCCCTTCAGCGGAGCTCTGAGCAGCGGCGTGGAAGCCACCGCCGAACCCGCCTTCGCATGAGCGCACTTCCTCACGTCGCCCTCGAACTCCGCACGCGTGCACGCGTCGTTGATCGTGTTCAACCGCGCGTTGATCGTCTGCGGCAGCGTCACCCGCACGAGTCTGAGATTCGCCTGGTTGCGCTGCGGCATCGTCAACGTCGTCGTGAACGGCGACGTCTGACCTCTATGCGTATGACCTCTCCCACCGACCCGCATCGTCATTCTCGGCTTGAAGCCGAGGCTCGCGCAGTCAGCCGCCTGGAAGCGGTCCGACACGTTCGCGCTCGCGCCCTCCGTGGAGGTGAGCGTGCCGGTGATCCTCTTCTCCGCGCAGCTGGTGGGGTTGAGGAAGAAGCTCGGCTTGTTCACGTCCACGCGCACGTCGCGCACGTCGAGCGGAATGCCCTGCAGGATCGCCGGGAACGGATCGCTGACGATTCTCACGGACGCGTCGTGCTTGTCCACGAACAGCGCCGAGCGGACGGTCACCTTGCCGAGGTCGAACGGTCCGGCCACGGCCGGCACGACGATCGCCACGCCAAACGGCGCACCCTTGTACGGACCGGTGAGATAGGCGCGCCCGTTCGTGATGTAGAACGGGTCGCTGCCCGCGCCGGCGCCGACGGTGACGTCGCCGATCTTCGCGTTCGCCGGGCAGGCGTCCTTGCCGACCTGGTCGCCGGTGCAGAGGTCCGCGTTGGCGAGCTTCGCCGTGAGGCCTCTCGCCATGCGGACCGTGAGCGCTCTCAGCTCCTGATCCTGATCCTCACGCGCGAAGCGCAGGAGGAAGGAGCTGAAGTTGCCCGCGCGGTTGCTCTTCGTGCCAGCGCTGAAGCTGGGAGCGAACGTCGACGGGCAGTGCTGGCCTCTGGCGTTCTCGGTCAGCGTGAAGCTGCTGTCCGAGGACACGGCGCTGCCGTTCCAACCCGTCAGCACCGCATGGGTCGTGTAGGTGCCGCAGCGCTTCGGCGTGACGAGCGGCGCCCGCGGTCCGCCGCGGAACTCCACGTGGATGTTCGAGAACGGAAGCTGCGGATTGTTGTCGAACGTCGTCGAGATCTGCCCGGTGAAGAGGTTCATCGAGGCAAGGCCCGGCAACTTGATCATGACGCCCTTCGCACTCGCGACGACGTACACCGCGACGAGCGCGTTGAAGGGGTTGTCGAACGGTCTCGCCAGGTAGATGCTCCCCGTGACCGGCACGTCGAGCAGCGGCGTGTCGATCGTCACCGACCCCAGCTTCGAGTTGTCCGGACACGTCGGCTCCGACGTGCTTCTCAGCGCGATCTGCGCCGAGCTGCACGCCCCGAGCCCGTTCGCGGAAGGCGGCGAGACCCGCACGCCCTCCGGCAGCGTGACCGTGACCTTTCTCAGATCTGACTGGGACGTCGGCGCATCCGCCGAGAAGTCCTGCGGGACCGAGATGTCGAACGCAAACCCCGACGGGGCTCCCGCCTTCGCGCCCGCAAGCGGCTCCGCGCGCAGGACCGGCGTGAACGGAACCACATCGCAACCGTCGATTCCGACCGGAGGTCCCCAGTCCGACGGCGCGAACGGGTAGCCGGGCGGCTCATGGCTCGTGAACTGCGCCGACTTGAAGACGCCGGGCTGCTGCCACGAATCGATCTGCGCAGTGGTCACAAGCCCCACGCCGGGCGCCGTGCATGACGTCGGGTTGCGGAAGAACGCCTTGCGCGCCGCGCCGTTCGTGCACGTCGGGCCGCCGTCGGCCGGAGCTTGTCCTCCCGAGCACCCGCGCTCTGCGTCATGGCTCGGGTCCGATGGCACGCCCCAGAGCGTCACCGTGGTCCCGGAGATCGCCAGCCCCTGCGGAATGTTCGCGCCGGTCACGCCGAGCCCGTAGTCGCTGCCGCTGCGCACATGGGCGTCGAGCACCGCGATGTTGGCGGCCACGTTGAACGCGAACCGGGCGGGCGCGCCTGGCGGCGGAGCCATGTTGAACACGGGCACGGTCGCAAGCGTGCCCCCGCTGGTCCGCACGCTCGCAGTGCCGACCTGCGAGCTCGGCGGACACAACGGCTGCGGAGTGAAGCCGCCGTTGGCGAGCTGCGTCTGCGTGCACTCGCCCAGGCCCGTCGGGTTGCCGACCAACCCCGGCGGCAGCTCGATCACCGCGTCCTTGACGTCCTCCACCGGGTACGCGTCGCCGACGACCGCGCTCGGATCGGTGTGGGTGTTGAAGTCGATCGACGTCGTCAGCGAATCCGGATGACCGCCCGCCTGCGTCAGCGGGATCCCGGCCTTCGTCGCTGCCGCGTCGAACGCGTCGAACCCGAACACGGGCGGATCCGTCGTGACGATGACGGGGTCGACCGTGTGCGCCGGAACCGGCGCACCACCGCCGTCGAGCTCGTACGCCGTCGTCAACACACCTGCGGCGCCTGGGTCGGCCTGGACCGTGAGCCGCATGTCGTTCCCGCCAAACACAGCCGGGAAGAACGGGGCTCCGGTGCACGTTATGACTCTGGCACCTGCCACGATGCCGCAATCGAGTGGCGTTTCGGCATTCGTGAAGGCCGACGTGTCGACGCTCACGCCCAGCAACCCGTCCGGCAACGTCGCCGTGAGATGCATGTCGCTGCCGTCGGTGTTCGTCGTGCCGACGTTCCGGAGCTGGATGTTGTAGGTGAGCTGCCCTCCGGGCTGCACCGTGGTGTTCGCGCCCGACCGCAACGCCAGCGTGACGTCGGCCAGCGCACGCGCCGACCCGCACAGCATCACCAAGAGGGCCAGCAACGCAATCGCCAGCAGCCGCAGCCGACGCGCCGACATCCCTCCGAGCTCTCCGCCGACGATCATCGCCCGCTCCTCAGCATCCCTGCGCCGAACGGCACGGGATCCACCGCCCGGCGCCATCGCGCCACCGGCTCCGTTACGCACCACCTGGGCCACCTCTCCTGTTTCAGGTCCATCTAATAGACCTCTTTATAGAGATACGAGAGCCCGAGGGCAAACTGCGGCTCGCAGATGGCGACGAGCGGTCACGTCCGGAGGACAGTCCCGCGGGTCTTCTCGTCTGAGCACGTCGCGCTTGGCGCGGCGGTCCGCGAGACGCGAGCGCGTCACGGAATGAGTCAGGACGTTGGTTCGCCTCAGGACTCCATCGGACTACGTCGGCGCGGTCAAGCGCAGCGGCATCGACCCGCGTTCCTGGGCTTCACGCTCGGCGACCTGTGATCACGGTCTATGAGCACAAGCTCCTCAGCATCGACCGGGTACGCGCTGAGCGGATGACCCGCCGACGAGCGATCGGCTGCGGCTAGATGAGCTGCTGAGGCGCGCTGGAACCGCGCTAGCCCCGTCCGCCGTACCTTCCGCTATCTGGTACTCTGGCCGGGAAGGGTTTGTCCCCTCCGGGGGGCACTCCCTTTTTTAATGCCCAGATGCACCTTCGGCGCGCTGAGGTTCAGGCCGCGCTCCGTCTGTGTCCGCAAATCGGGAATGTAGGCCAGGCCCCAGATTGGTGGGCCTCTCGTAGCTCTTCTCCCGCGGCGTTCCCGTCCGATATATCGCATGTCAAAGATCTGATCAGCGTAGGGAATCAGCTCCTCGCGGACCGGCTCTGTCATTCGCGGCATCCGCAAGCCCCAGTTCACCGTGTAGGCCACCAGATCGGCGAGCTGGATCTGAGGCGTCAGGTGCGAATGAACGAAGAATGGAAACGGCAGGATCCTTCGCGCACGGTCGCGCCCCCGGCGAGTCTCCACGAAGTACTGGTGCATTTGCGAGAGAAGACGCCGGCAGAGAGCCGGATCGAGCTCATCGAAGATCAGGATTCCGTGCGAGTCGTCGCCAGCGTCGCAGACATGGCAGTGGACTCGCTGGAACAAGTAGGCCCAGTCCTTGCGGAGAAAGCTGGTTCCAGAGTTAGAGTCGTGCCGCTCTGCCGCATCCCGGGGCACGATTGACGCAAACGTCTTCGCCCCCGATCTTCTCGCGAGCTCAAGGGCCCGCGCGACGAAGTCGAGCTTTGCTTGCGCCAGAGCCGTCAGTTCGTAGGGGCTGACATCGACACCCTCCTCGTTTCTGCGCAACAGCGACTCGATCGCTTGGTCTCGGGCTCTGCGTGCGAGTCTCGGCTCCCGAGCTGCCTGTCTAAACACCCGCCTCTTGAGCAGCTTCGACCCTTTGGCGTCATACGCGTCGGGTGCTTCCAATCGAAGAAGGTCACGCTTCAGGGCTGAGAACTTTCGCGCAAAGTCCCAGGCAGCCGCCTCGGGAAAGGCGACCGCCGCGAGAACCGAAAAAGGGGCCTCGTGGAGGTCGATCCCGCTTTCATCGACGAAAAACAGCATTGTTCCGCGAGACCATAGGGCACACGAAGAGGTGGGCAGGCCTTCCGTCCAAACGCTCACGCAGCGGATCGCCTGCCGCGACCGGCAAGCTTGCGCGGGTTCACTCCAGCGTCGTCGCCAGCTTCGCGAGGCTTCTAGCCGAGGTGCCCCGCCGCCCAGCACTGGGCGGCGCCATGGCAACTCGCCATGCCCGCGAGCTGACCGCTCAGTCTCGCGAGCCGCTCGGGCGGGACCTGGTCGGCGAGGTTGCGGAGCTGGAAGGGGTCGGCGGCGAGGTCGTAGAGCTCGCGTTCGCCGTCGGCGTACTCGACGTACAACACGTCCTTGGACCGCAGCGCCTCGTAGCTCGGCGGGTTGCCGGAGCCGGCCGGCGGCAGGTCGGGGTCGCTCGCGCCGCTGACGTTGCCGTGGTGCTCGATCAGCACGGCGTCGCGCCAGTCGCCCCCCGTGGCGTCGTCAGAGCCGGGATGCAGCAGCGGCACGAGGCTGTGGCCGTCCGCTCTCGACGGCGCCGGCGCGCCCGCCAGCTCGGCGAACGTCGGGCACAGGTCGGTGTTCTCCGTCAGCGCGTCGACCGTGCGCCCCGCCGGCACGCCCGGACCAACCACGATCAGCGGCACGCGCACGTCCGGGTCGTACGCCGTCAGCTTGCCCGGCGTCAACCGGTGCTGGCCGAGGTGGTAGCCGTTGTCGGAGCTGAAGACGATGTACGTGTTGCGCGCCACGCCGAGCGCGCGCAGGCGTCTCTGCAGCCGGCCGATCATGCGGTCGACCGCCTGCACCGTGCGCACGCGGTCGCGGAACGTCTCGTCGATGCGCGCGAGCTCTGCGTCGGTCAGCGCGCGGTGCCCCCGCAGCCACGGTGGCTTGTCGGACATGTCCGCCTCGTCGAAGGCGGGATCGCGCGGGGCGGTCAAACCCTCGAAGCGGTGCGCGTCCCGCGGCGCCGGAATCGCCGGCGCGTGCGGCGCGAAGGTCCACACGTTCAGCATGAACGGCGACCCTTCGGCGACCGACTCCCCCAGGAAGCCGACCCCCTCGCGTGCGAGCACGTTCGTCAGGTAGTCCCTCGCGCGGAAGCCGTGCTGCACCACGCGGACGGTGCGCGCCAGGCGGTAGCCGAAGCCCTGGTAGCCGTTGCCCGCGACGGTCCAGTCGGTCCACCCGGGCGGCACGTACGGCCCGCCGAGCGCGGTGCGGATGCGCGACGGGGAGTACTGGTTGAGGTACTTGCCGAGCAGTGCCGTGCGGTACCCGACGCCCTGCAGGTTCGTCGCGTACGTGTCCTGCTCGAGGCCGTTCGCGTGGAACGCGAGGAAGCCGCCGTCGGCGCCGGTGTTGCGGAAGATCCCCGTGTCGTGCGGATACTGCCCGGTGAGGATCGACGCGCGCGATGGGCAGCACAGCGAGTCCGTCACGAAGTAGTTGGAGAAGCTCGTGCCGCGTTGCTGCAGGCGCCGCACGTTCGGCATGTACGGCAGCAGGTCGCTCGACAGGTCGTCGGTCAGGACGAAGACGATGTTCGGCTGCGGCGGCGTGAACGGCTCGACGATCGAGCGCACGACGCGATCGAGCGCGCGCGTCGTGCGGACGGCTGCGAGCACGCCCGCTTCGGCGACCGGCGCCTGTGCGCGAAGCGTCTGCGGATGTGCGCTGCCACGGGCGTTCGCGTGTGCCGAAGCCGCTCCCGTCGCGCACATGAGCGCGACGAGGAGCGCGGCCCCGACCCCGACGAGCCGCCCCGATCGCCGTCGGAGCATTCGCGCATGGATAGCAGCTTCCGACGCTGAAGTCGCCTCCGTCCACACGCACGCGGGCACAGGCTCAAGCAGCGCCGCGAGCGGCCGATCATCCGGGACACCGATGTCGACTCTCACCGCCGACCCCACGACGCCAACAGCCCCGACTCCCGCGCCTCCGGTGCACGACGCCTTCGCCGCAGCAGCCGCCGCCGAGCGCAAGGCGCTGCGTGCGGTCTTCCTGCAGCTCGTGCTGGAGGCGCAGCGCACGGTCCTGCCCGACAACCTCGACCCGCTCTTCCACCCGTGGGGGCACGGCCTGCCCGAACCGGCGGACGCCGGCGTGCGGCTCGCCGAGCAGCTGGAGATCCTCGACCGCTGCTCGACGCTGTGGCGCCGCCTCGGCGACGACCCGAGCCGCGAGCTGTTCCTCAGATTCCTCGCCTACAGAGCGCTCGGCCCGGCGCACGTGCGGCTGCAGTTCGAGGCGCTCGACTACCGCCGCGCCGTGATCGAGCTGTCCGCGAGGGCGATCGCGGACGGTGGCGTGATGGGCGTCCCCGGCCTGCCGCTGGAATGGCAGTTCCACCTCTACGACCTTTCCGTCGCCGGCTATCCGCTGCGCCTGCTCGGCCAGCAGCTGCCGCTCGCCTCCACCTTCGTGCTCTCGCAGTACGCCTACCGCGACCTGAGCGTCGGCGCGTTCCCCCGCCCCGGCGACGTCGCGCTCGACGTCGGCGGCTGCTGGGGCGACACGGCCCTGTGGCTCGCCCACCACGTCGGCAAGCAGGGCGCCGTGCACACGTTCGAGCCGACGCCGCGCAACCGCGCGCTGCTGCAGCGCAACCTCGATCTCAACCCCGAGCTCTCCACGCGCGTGACCGTGTGGGAGGACCCGCTCGCACCGACCGCCGGCGAGACCGTCTGGGTGCGCGACAGCGTCTCGGCCGGCGCACAGATGCAGGGCGAGCTGCCGCCCGCCGGCCCCGACGGGTACGGCCACAAGACGGTCGAGCTGCGCACCGAGACGATCGACGCGCTCGTCGCCCGTGGCGCGCTGCCGCGCGTGGACTTCCTCAAGATCGACGTCGAGGGAGCCGACGTCGGCGTGCTCGAGGGCGCCGCGCAGACCCTGCAGGAGCACCGGCCCCGCCTCGCCCTCGCCTGCTACCACAAGCCCGACGACCTGGTCCGCTTCCCGGACCTCGTCGACTCGCTCGGGCTCGCCTACCGCTGGTACCTGCAGTGCTCGACGATGACGCCCGTCGACACGGTGCTGTTCGGCGTGCCGGTCGTGCCGCCTACGGCCAGGCCGTAGCAGCGGCGTATCTGCTGACCCCTTCCGGCGCTTCGTCCCAGCCGGATCTGCTGCCGCCGTACGACGAGCCGATTTCCGTGCCGGTCAGCGGCACCTCCACCGCGCTTCTTTCGCCGTTTGTCACGACGACTTCTTCTCTTTCGATGTAGCCGACGACGGTTCTCGCGTTCACGCCCGCCCACGCCGACTGGCGTGCGAGCAGGTCGCCGATCTGCGTGTGCGTCAGCTGCTGGATCGGCGTGCTCCCGACGGCGAAGTATCTGCTGTACAACGCGAGCGTCGCATCGACCACCGGGTAGAGGACGGCGCCTTCGGCCGATCTCGAGTCGGCGAGGTTCGTCTGGTGGAAGTAGTGCGGCCGCGGGTCGTTGCCCATCATGTGGGTGAACATCAGCAGCGATTCGCGTTCGACGAACACTTCCCACGTCGCCGCTTCCGCGAAGCAGGTCGTCACTTCCGTTAGGACGCACACCCCGCCTCTTTCCGGCGGCAGGTACAGGTAGTTGTACTCGTCGAGCAGCTGGCTTCTGGTCGCGACGTTGTAGTAGACGTTGGTCGGGTAGCGCGGGACGGCGCGCACTCTGCCGTCGAGCCAGGTGGAGCCGGCGGCGTAGGTCGGGCCGCCAGCTTCGGTCGGCGTCACCGGGTAGGGCTTCGAGTTGTCGGTCGCGATGTAGTCGACGCCCTGGCCTTCGAGCGCGGCCGTGAACGACGGGTTCTGGCCGTACGGGGAGAGCCTCGCGCCGTTGACGCTCGGCGGCGTGGCGCCGCTGCCCGCGCCGCCTCTGTCCGTGTAGGAGATCACGACCGGACCTTCGTCCCTGAACGCCGTTTCCGGCTGCGAGACGGTCCCCAGCACGAACCACGAGCCACCCGCCCTGCGGCGGTAGACCTTGTACGTGCTCGCGTGGCAGATCGCCTCCCACGCCAGTCTCACTTCGCTGGTGGCGCCCGTCGTCGTGGCGTGCTCGAGCTCGGGGATCGTCTCGCCGGCTTCGTTGCTCGCGGTGAGGGCGTATTCCCAGGTGCCGGCGGCGAGCGATCCACCGGTCGCGGAGACTCTCGGTTCTTCCTGCCACGGCGGGTCGATCGTGCCGGGGTTGCCGGGCACGAGGTTCGCCAGGCCGGAGTGCTCGCCGGTCACGAGCTCGCCGTCGTCGATCGTCAGTCCGGCGCCTCTCGCCCATGCGACGTTGTCGCCGATCTCGTCTTCTATGAACCTCTGCGTCGAGCAGTCCAGGTTCGGGTGGTCGTAGGTGTGGTTGATCCAGCCGAACGTGGCGGCGTTCGTTCTGAACGCTTCGAGCAGCGGGTCTCTTCCTTCATGCGCTTCGGCGTATTCGACGCTGCCGCCGCCGTTGAAGACCATGTCGAGCCGCAGCCCGGTCGTTCTCGTCCATTCGACCGCTTCGGTGACGTCTTCGGACCTCATCCGCACGGCGGCTTCGGGGCTGTAGTTGGTCCTGTGCGTTTCCGGATCCCAGATGTCGTCCGGCAGGAATATGTCGTCGACCTGCAACTCCAGGTAGTTGCGCTGGTCGCCGAGGTAGGTGCCGCGCGTGACCCACGCGAGCTGGCCGTGGCGCAGCAGCTGCGAGTGGATCTGGTACTGGTTGCCGTCGAACGTCTGGACCATCTCCTCGCGCCCTTCGGCGTGTCTGTAGACGCCGACGAGCGCGTTGCCGCTGCCGTCGGCGACAAGCGGCGTGAAGCTCGCTTCGAGGCCGGTCGATAGATAGCCGTACGTGCCGGCGCCGATCGAGATCGTGCCGTTGAGGTACGGGAAGGTCGTTCTGCCGGCGGTCGTGAGACTGGACGAGACGCCTTCCATCGCGCCGGCGCCGCTCGGCCAGTTCATGCCGAATTCCGGCGCCGGGTAGATGTACGCGCTCAGCTGGCGGACGTGGAAGGTTCTCTCGTATTCGGCGAGCGCGGTCCACTCTTCCGCAGACAGCGCTGAGAAGCAGCCTCTTTCTTCGCAGACCGGCAGGTTGCCGACCGCCACGATCACCGCCTGGTACCTCGCCTCTTCGACTTCGCCCGCTCTGCTGGAGAGCGTTTCGGCCCTGATCGGCGTGTGCCCGGGTCTCGCGACGATCTCGTCGTAAGGGACCCCCTCGCGTCTCAGCTGCGCCTCCCATGCCGCAAGCGACGGTTCCCACCCGGCCGCGCCGAGCAAGAGCACGCGCATGTCGATCCGCTGCGCTGCGCCCGCCGGTGCGGCGGCGAGCGCGGACAGCAGCGCGCAGAGGCACAGCACGAGGACGATGGGCTTCAAGCGCATGCGACGGCTCCCCAGTTCGCGGACGGCTCCAGCCAGTGTCCCGACGCGCGATACGCGCACCAATGGGTCATCCAGCCTGTTATCGCGTTCAATTAACTGAACGGACACGCAGCGTGGTACGGTCGCCCGCCGTAATGCGACGCGCAGCCCCATTGCTCGCCGTGCTCGGCGCCCTCGCCGCCTGCGGCGCGGTCGCTCCGGGCGCGCCCGTCGCGACCAGACCGCCGCCGGCGCACGCCGGCTGGCAGTGGCAGCTCCAAGGCCCGCTCGACCTGAGCGTCCCCGCCTCCGTCTACGACGTCGACGGCTTCGACACGAGCCGCGCGCAGGTGACGCGGCTGCGTCGCGCCGGCCGCTACGTCGTCTGCTACGTCGACGTCGGCAGCTGGGAGCGCTGGCGCCCCGACGCTCGGCGCTTCCCGCGCGAGCTGCTCGGCGCCTCGAACGGCTGGCCGGGCGAGCGCTGGCTTGACATTCGGCGGATCGACGCGCTCGCGCCGATCCTGCGCGCCCGCTTCGCGCGCTGCCGCGCAAAGGGCTTCGACGCGGTCGAGCCCGACAACGTCGACGGCTACAGCAACGACAGCGGCTTCCCGCTGACCGCGGCCGACCAGCTGCGCTTCAACCGCTGGGTCGCGCACGCCGCGCACGCGCAGGGACTCGCGGTGGCGCTCAAGAACGACCTCGAACAGGCCGCGGCGCTCGCGCGCAGCTTCGACTTCGCCGTGCTGGAGCAGTGCTTCCACTACCGCGAGTGCGAGAGCGCGCGCCCCTTCCTGCGGGCGGGGAAGGGCGTCTACGACGCCGAGTACGCGCTGCCCACGTCGGCCTTCTGCGCGCAGGCGCGCCAGCTCGGGATCAACGCGATCCGCAAGCGCCTCGGGCTCGGCGCCTGGCGCGAGACCTGCTGAGCCTTACTTGATCCACAGCGCCGTCGCCAGCATCCGCCCGGGCGAGCGCAGCTGGCGCACGAGCGGGGCGAGCGCGAGCAGCGTGCCGACCGCGCCCGCCACGCTGAGCGCGAGGCCGGGCGGCGGCGCGAGCACCAGCCGGTTCAGCGCGAGCTCCACGGCGAGGCTCACGAGCGCGACGACGAACGCCCAGCGCGCGTAGCCCAGCGACTCGTGCAGCCCGACGAACAGCGAGACGAGCGTTGCCGAGCCGAACGCGACGAACAGGCCCAGCTTGTCGGTGCCGCTCGTCCACTGGCCGGCGGCGAGCACGGCGAGCGAGAGGACCGTCGTCACGCCGACGAGCCGCACGAGCGCGCCGATCAGGATCCGCATCGCGGGGCCGCCCGGGACGTGCGCGCTCGCCAGCGCGAGCGGCATGCCGCGCAGGCCCCGCGGCACGGCCGCATGGAACTGCCACAGGTGGTAGCCGCCCCACAGGCTGCCGATCACCGACGGCGCGAGCGCCAGCCCCGGGAACGCCCCGTGCACGCCCCAGCCGAGGCTGGGATCGCCGACCAGCAGCATGCCGAGCAGCCCGCCGATCGCGCCGGCCGCGAGCGCGCGACTGAGCCGTCCCAGCGCCTGCGGCTCCGCGCCGCGGGAGGTCGCGATCGCCACGCCGCACGCGACCAGGACGATGCCGCCGAGCAGCGCGAGCGACGCACGCGCCGGCGCGTCTGCCCCGAGCGCGAGCGCCTCGCCAAGCACAAGCGCGGCGTACGCGAGTCCCCATCCGCGGCGCGCGAGCACGGCGCCGCCGACCCATATCAGCACGAACAGGGCGACGAGCGGACCGGCGGCGGGGATCAGGACCAGCGCGCTCGCGACGGCCACCGTCGCGAGCAGCAACGGCACGCGCTCCTCCGTGAGGCAGCGCAGGTCGCCTCTGCGGCCGAGGTAGCGGCTGCGCAGCGTCCACTGCAGCGCGAGCGTCAGCGGCAGCGCGACGCGCAGCGCCTGCTCGAGCGCCCCGGTGCCGAGCTGCCGGCTGAGCGGACCGGCCCACGCGGCGACCGCGATGATCGCGACGAGCAGCGCGATGCCCTCGGCGACGATCCCCT
>DATFPW010000066.1:0-97869 GCA_035264605.1 Conexibacter sp.
CGCGCTGTGCGCCGAGCAGGCGATCTGGGGCAGCATCACCGACGCGCTCGAAGCGCTCGACGGCGTGACGGTGCTCGACACCGTCGACCGCACCTTCCAGGTCCACGTCGGCGGCAAGATCGAGCAGCGCAACAAGCTGCCGCTGAAGACGCGCGACGACCTCTCGATGGCGTACACGCCCGGCGTGGCGCGCGTCTGCAAAGCGATCGAGGAGGACCCCGACAAGGCCTTCCAGTACACGATCAAGCGCAACACGGTCGCCGTCGTCTCCGACGGCACCGCGGTGCTCGGCCTCGGCGACATCGGCCCGGCCGCGGCGATGCCGGTGATGGAGGGGAAGGCGGTCCTGTTCAAGGAGTTCGCCGGCGTCGACGCCTTCCCGATCTGCCTCGACACGAAGGACCCCGACGAGATCGTCGCGATCGTGAAGGCGATGGCACCGACCTTCGGCGGGATCAACCTCGAGGACATCTCGGCCCCACGCTGCTTCGAAATCGAGGACCGTCTGATCGAGGCGCTCGACATCCCCGTCTTCCACGACGATCAGCACGGCACCGCCGTCGTCGTGCTCGCCGCGCTGCTGAATGCGGCGAAGCTCACCGGCCGCCGCATCGCCGACCTGCGCGTGCTCGTCGTCGGGCTCGGCGCGGCCGGCGTGGCCGTCACGAAGATCCTCAGAAGCGCAGGCGTGACCGAAGTGATCGGCTGCGACTCGCGCGGTGCGGTCCACACCGAGCGCGCCGACTACCTCGACGGCTCGATGAACGCTGTCAAGCGCTGGTACGCCGAGCACACGAACCCGGAGAAGCTGTCCGGCGGACCCGGCGACGTGATCGACGGGATGGACCTCTTCATCGGCCTCTCCGGCGCGCGCGTGATGCCGCCCGAGGCGCTCGGCCGGATGCGCCCCGACCCGATCGTGTTCGCGATGGCGAACCCGAACCCCGAGGTCACGCCGGAGGAAGCCGCGCCGTACGTGCGGATCATGGCCACGGGCCGCTCCGACTATCCGAATCAGATCAACAACGTGCTCGCCTTCCCCGGCATCTTCCGCGGCGCGCTCGACGTGCGCGCGAGCTCGATCACGGAGGAGATGAAGGTCGCGGCCGCCCAGGCGATCGCCGACTGCGTCCCCGCCGACGAGCTGCGAGAGGACTACATCGTCCCCTCCGTCTTCAACCGCGACGTGGCGCCCGCCGTCGCCGCCGCGGTCGCCGAGCAGGCGCGCGAGAGTGGGCTCGCCCACGCGCACAACGAGGTCGGCTTCGCGCCGGCCGACGAGCTGCACGTCGGCGCAGCCTGAGCGGCGCCACTCCAGCGGGCCGGCTCACAACCGCGCGACGCGGGTAGACGTATCTTCCTGCGACGACGACGGCTCGACTGGAGGCATGGATGCGCGTGACGGTGACGGGAGCGACGGGGCTGATCGGCACACGGCTCGTCGCGGCGCTCGCGCGGCGCGGCGACGAGGTGACGGTCCTCTCCCGCGATCCGGCGCGTGCCCGCGAACGGCTCGGCTCCGGGATCCTGGCGGAGCGCTGGGATCCGCTCGGCGAGCCGGCACCTGTCTCCGCGCTCGCCGGCCGCGACGGCGTGATCCATCTGGCAGGCGAGCCGGTCGCCCAGCGCTGGAGCGCCGCCGCGAAGGAGCGCATCCGCACCAGCCGCGAGAGCGGCACCGCCAACCTCGTCGCGGGGCTGCGCAGCGCCGAGCCGCGCCCGCCCGTGCTGGTGTCTGCCTCCGCCGTCGGCTACTACGGCCCGCGCGGCGACGAGGAGGTCACCGAGTCGGACTCGCCGGGGACGGACTTCCTCGCCGAGGTGTGCGTCGCCTGGGAGCGCGCCGCGCAGGCGGCCGGCGAGCTCGGAATGCGTGTGGCGATCGTGCGCACGGGCGTCGTGCTCGACCCCGACGGCGGCGCGCTCGAGAAGATGCTGCCGCCGTTCCGCGCCGGCGTCGGCGGTCCCCTGGCCGGCGGGAAGCAGTGGATGCCGTGGATCCACGTCGACGACCTCGTCGGCCTCTACCTCGCGGCGCTCGACGGCGACGCGTGGAGCGGTCCGCTCAACGGCAGCGCGCCCGCGCCCGTCACGAACCGCGACTTCTCGAAAGCGCTCGGCCACGCGCTGCACCGCCCGGCCGTCGCCCCCGTCCCGCGGCTTGCCCTGCGGGCGCTCTACGGCGAGATGGAGCAGGTCGTCACGACGGGACAACGCGCAGTGCCGACCCGGCCGCTCGCGCTCGGCCACACGTTTGCGCACGCCGAGCTGGACGAGGCGCTGCGCTCAGCGCTCGCCTGAGCCAGCGCGACCGCCGCTGAGCGTTCCGCTGAAGCCCAGATGGCCGTCGGCGACGCGGTACGCAGCCCAATCGCGCAGCGACGTGTCGCCCGCCGCATCGATCGCGTAGCGCCCGAGGACGCCGTCACGCGGCGCCGTCGCGAAGTACGCGCGCACGACCGCCGCGCGTGTGATCAGGCCGTCGGATGTGCGGCGCTCGGCGCGGCGAATCGCGTCCACCACACTGCGCATCGCCTCGTAGCCGTAGCGTGCCTCGGGCGCGGGCGCATGGCCGTAACGACGCGCGAAGACACGGGAAAACCGCCAGGAGGCGGGCGTGTCGTCGCCCTCGGCGAGCACGGGTCGCGTCACGTGGGCGACGGCCGCCGCCGACCCGAGGCCGGCGACGAAGCTGGGATCGGCGAGGTTGGCCGGCGCGAACAGCTGCAGCCGAGGCTCGGCCGCGTGCAGCTCGCGCCACAAGCGCGCCGCCCCTGGGCGGGCGCCGGTCGCATCGAGCAGCGCGTCCGGCTGCGCCTCGCCGATGCGAACGATCGCATCGTCGTGCCGCGGTGCGTGCTCGTCGATCTCTTCGCGTGCCACGACGACGATGCCCGCGGCGTGCGCCTTCGCGCGCAGGTTCGTGGCAAGCGCGCGGCCGCTCGGGTCCTCGTCGGTCAGGATCGCGAGTCGCCTCACGTCGTTCTGACGCATGTCGGCGAGCAGCGCGTCGACCTGGCTGCGATCCGAAGGGACGACGCGCGCGAACGTGCGCCCGACGTCTCTGAGCTTCGGATAGAGGCGCTCTGGCGATCCGGCGACGGCGAGGCTCGTCGTCGTCAACGACATCGCGGTGTCGAGCGGGCTGACCTGCAGGATCCCCGCCTCGTTGAGCAGCGGGATCGAGATGGCCGAGCTGCCGGTCGCGAGCTCTCCGAGATAGGCGACGGTGCGCGGGTCCTTCGCGGCGCGCCGTGCGTTCTGCGAGATCTGCGCCGGATCGGAGCGCCCGGCGCCGGGCGTAGATGCGTCGAGAGCGAGCAGGCGCACGCGATAACGGCCCACACGACCGCCCTGCTCGGCGAGCGCAAGCTGCTCGGCGTCCACCACGTCCGCCGCGACGGCACGGAGCGGGCCGCGCTGTGGTGAGGAGCTGTAGATCGTCAGCTGCGTGCTGTGCAGGCGCGGATCGGGTTGCGACGCGCCGCCGCCTCCGCAGCCGGCGAGCGCAAGCGCACACGCCGGGAGCGTCAGCGCGAATCGGAGCAGGGCGCGACCGAACACCGGCCGGGATTCTAGGTCGAGCGGGCTGCGGAAGGGCCGCCTGTCCCCTCACGTGATCGGTTGAGTCGGTGGTTGCGCGCGGCGACGACGGGCTAGGCTCCCAGCCATGCGGGTCGGGATCCTCACCGCCGGCGGGGACTGCCCCGGGCTCAACGCGGTCATCCGCGCAGCCGCCCGGCGGCTGCTGCTGCACGGCCACGAGCCGATCGGCCTGCGGCGCGGCTACCGCGGCCTCGCCGAGCGCGATCACATGGCGCTCGACCAGAAGGGCGTCTCCGGGATCCTGCCGCTCGGCGGCACGATCCTGTCGACATCGAACTACAACCCGTTCCGCGAGCCCGACGGACTCGAGAAGGTGCGTGCCGCGCAGGATGCGGATCCGCTCGACGCGGTGATCGCGATCGGCGGCGAGCACACGATGATGATCACGCGTCGCTTGTCCGAGGAGCTCGGCCTGCCGGTGATCGGCGTGCCGAAGACGATCGACAACGACGTCGTCGGGACGGATTACACGTTCGGCTTCGACACCGCGGTCCAGACGGTCACCTCCGCTCTGGATCGCCTCCACACGACCGCCCAGTCGCACGATCGCGTGATGGTCGTCGAGGTGATGGGCCGCAACACCGGCTGGATCGCCGTCTTCGCGGGGATCGCCGGCGGCGCAGACGGGATCGTGATCCCGGAGCTGGAGCTGACGGTCGAGGAGATCGCAGGGGCCATTCAGCGCCGGCACGAGCGCGGCAAGGACTTCTCGATCATCGTCGTCGCCGAGGGTGCCGAGCTGGCGTTCGCCTCCGGCGAGCAGCGCCAGATCCGCGCCTCCGACGAGGTCGACAGCTACGGCTACCCCCGCCTCGGCGGGATCGGCGCCGCGCTCGCGGTCGAGATCGAGGCGCGCACCGGCTACGAGACGCGCGTCACGACGCTCGGCCACGTGCAGCGCGGCGGCACGCCGACGGCGACTGACCGCGTGCTCGCGACCAGCTACGGCACCCACGCCGCAGACCTCGTGATGGCCGGTGAGACCGGTCGCATGGTCGCGTTGCACGGCACCGAGATGACCTCGATCCCGCTCGAAGAGGTCGACGGGATCAAGACGGTCGACCTGCGCTATCTGGAGATCGCGCGGACGTTCTTCGGCTGAGGACGCTGGGCTACCGGCTTCATCCCCGACGCTCTCAGAGCGTCGAAGGCAGGACTACCAGCCGCCGGGCGTGCCCTTGGCGCGGGAAGCGCCGGGCAGGAACTGCGTGAGCGACTTAAGCGTCCCGGCGATGAGCACGATCACGATCGTGATCATGAAGCCGTCGAAGCCCTTGACGCCGATCGCCCACAGGACGATCCACAGGCAGAAGGCGAGCGCGGTGGTGAGTGCGAGGCCCATAGCGCGGACGATCCTAGCGAACGGGGTCGGCGGACGGCGCGCGCAGGGCATCGGCCATCGCGGCCACGATCTCGCGCACCTCGGTGGTCGGATCGTCCGCCTCCCCGGCAGCCCGCACGAGGCGGCTGCCGACAATCACGCCGGCGGCGCCCGCGTCGACCGCGGAGGCCGCCTGCGCGGGCGTGCCGATGCCGAAGCCGACTGCGACCGGCACCTCGCTCGCCGCCGCTGCGCGCTCCAGGAAGCCCGCGAGCCCGGCGTCGAGCGCGCCTCGCTCTCCCGTCGTGCCGACGAGCGAGACGGCGTAGAGGAACCCGCGCGCCAGCTCGCCGATGCGCGCCAGGCGCTCGGGCGGCGTGGTCGGCGCCACGAGCGGGACGAGCGCGATGCCCTCCGCGTCGCAGGCGGCGCGCAGCTCGGGCGCCTCCTCGAGCGGCAGGTCGGGCACGATCAGGCCGCTGATGTCGTGCGTGCGCAGAGCCGTCGTGAATGCCTCGAAGCCACGGGCGTAGACGATGTTCGCATAACACATCAGGACCACCGGGAGACGCCGAGCGAGCGCCTCGCCAAGCTCCAGGATCTGGTCGACGGTCGCCCCGTTGCGCAGCGCCTCGACGCCTGCCGCGTGGATCACCGGACCGTCCGCGAGCGGGTCGGAGAACGGGACGCCCAGCTCGACGAGGTCGGCGCCGCCGTCGGCGTATGCCTCGCCGATCGCGAGCGAGCTCGCCATGTCCGGGAAGCCGCCCATCAGGTAGGGCATCAGCGCGGCGCGCTTGCCGGAAGCCGCGAAGGCCTCGGCGAGGCGGTGGATGCCGGTCGGCTCGCTCATGCCTGCGCCGGGCCGCCCGGCACGCTCGCATCGTCGGCCGCCTCGTCGGCGGGCGTCCGCTCCGGCTCGATCCGCCGGATCACCTCGGCGAGATCCTTGTCGCCGCGCCCGGAGAGACAGACGACGTCAAGATCACTACCGCCGTTCGCGAGCGTCCAGGCGATCGCGTGCGAGGACTCCAGCGCCGGAATGATCCCCTCCAGCCGCGCGAGCCGCTGGAGCGCCGCGAGCGCCTCCGCGTCGGTCACGGCCTCGTAGCGCGCGCGACCGGTGTCCCGCAGCCAGGCGTGCTCCGGCCCAACGCCCGGATAGTCGAGGCCGGCCGAGATCGAGTGCGCCTCGAGGATCTGACCGTCGCCGTCCTGCATCACCGCCGAGTAGGCGCCGTGGAGGATCCCCGGCCGCTCGCCGACCGTCAGCGGCGCCCCGTGGCGGCCGGTCTCGATCCCCTCCCCCGCCGCCTCGACACCGATCAGCTCGACGTCCGCGTCGGCCATGAACGGCGTGAAGATGCCGATCGCGTTCGAACCGCCGCCGACGCACGCGATCACCCGCTGCGGCAGACGACCCTCGCGCTCCAGGATCTGCGCGCGCGCCTCGTCGCCGATCAGGCGCTGCAGGTCGCGCACGAGCGCCGGATACGGCGCCGGCCCGGCCGCCGTGCCGAGGATGTAGTGCGTCGTTGCGACGTTCGTGACCCAGTCGCGGATCGCCGCCGAGCAGGCCTCCTTGAGCGTGCGCGTGCCGGCCTCGACCGGCTCGACCGTCGCACCGAGCAACCCCATCCGCTCGACGTTCGGCTTCTGGCGGCGCATGTCCTCGGTGCCCATGTAGATGACGCACTCGAGGTCGAGCAGCGCGCAGGCGGTTGCGGTCGCGACGCCGTGCTGGCCGGCGCCGGTCTCGGCGATGATGCGCGGCTTGCCCATCCGCTTGGCGAGCAGCGCCTGGCCGATCGCGTTGTTGATCTTGTGCGCACCGGTGTGGTTGAGGTCCTCGCGCTTGAGATAGACGGTGCGCCCTGCGACCTCGCTCAACCGCTCGGCGAGGTAGAGCGGCGTCGGGCGGCCGACGTAGTCGTGCAGCAGCTCGCTCAGGCGCGTCGTGAAGGAAGGATCGCGCTGCGCGTCGAGCCAGGCGGCCTCCAGCTCCGCCAGCGCCGGCATCAGCGTCTCCGGGACGTACTGGCCGCCGTAGGGGCCGTAACGGTGCTCGAGCCCAGCGCTCATGCCGCGTGCTTAGGCTCGGCGGCCGGGGCCGCTGGCTCATGCGCCTCGGTATCCGGCTCGTCGGGGGACTCCGACCGCGGCGCGGTCGCCCGCACGGCCTCCGCGAACGCCGTCATCCGGACGTGGTCCTTGACGCCCGGCTCCAGCTCCACTCCGCTTGCAACGTCGACCGCGAACGGCCGCACGGCCGCGATCGCGTCGGCGACGTTGCCGGGGTGCAGCCCGCCGCTGAGGATCAGCGGACGGTCGCGCGGATGCTCGCTCGCGAGCTCCCATGCGAACGTCTCGCCCGTCCCTCCCTGCTTGCCCGGCACGTGCGCGTCGAGCAGGTGGAAGTCGGTCTGGAAGGCGCGCAGGTCGCGGATGTCCGAGCGCCCGGCGACGCGGGCGGCCTTGATCACCTTCGCGCCCGTGCGGCGGGCAGCCTCATTGCAGTAGACGGGCCCCTCGTCGCCGTGGAACTGCAGCAGCGTCAGTCCGAACGCGTCGGCGGCCTCGGCGACCTGGTCGAGGTGCGCATTGACGAACACGCCCGCGACCTCGGTGCGGCGGTGCAGCGCGGCGCCGATCGCCTCCGCCTCTGCCCGCGAGCAGCGGCGCGCCGATCCCGACCACAGGATCATCCCGACGGCCCAGGCGCCGAGCTCGGCAGCGTGCTCGGCGTCCTGCAGGCGGGTGACGCCGCAGAACTTGATTCGGCTGGTGGGAGCGTGGTCGGACACGCCCTCATCGTAGATGGCCGCTACGGCGACTGGGTCTGCGACTGCGACGGGGCCGTTCTCGGCGCGGTGCCGAGCGCCACCGTCACCTGCTTCGCGTTGCCGCTGCGCAGGATCCCGAGTCTGATCCGATCGCCCGGTTTGTGCTGGGCGATGTCGGCGGTGAGGTCGCTCATCGAGTCGACCGCGTCGCCGTCGAACGACTGGATCACGTCGCCGCCGAGCATGATGCGCGCCCCGCCGACCTGGCTCTCGATCGTGCCGCCGTGCAGACCGGCCTTCGACGCCGGCCCGTCCGGCTCGACTGTCTGGACGAGCACGCCCTTGGAGACCTTCAGCTGCAGGTCGGCGAGCGAGGCGTCGATCGTCGCGCCGGTGATGCCGAGGTAAGCGTGCACGACGGAGCCTGTCTGCTTGAGCTGCGGCAGCAGCTTCTTCGCCGTGTTGATCGGAACCGCGAAGCCGATTCCGACGTTCCCGTTGCCCGCACCGCCGCTGATGATCTGCGAGTTGATCCCGAGCACGCGGCCGGCGGCGTCGAGCAGCGGTCCGCCTGAGTTGCCCGGGTTGATGGGCGCATCGGTCTGGATCACGTGCTGGATCGTGAAGCCGTTCGGCGCCGTGATCTGGCGCTGGAGCGCGGAGACGACGCCCGTCGTGAGCGTACGGTCGAGCCCGAAGGGATTGCCGATCGCGAGCACCGGGTCGCCGACCTGCGCGGTCTTCGAGTCGCCCAGCTGGAGCGGCGAGAGCTTGAGCCCGTCGGTCTCGACCTGCAGCAGCGCGAGGTCGTTCGTCGCGTCGGTGCCGAGCACTCTCGCCTGCACGACGCGGTTGTCGTCGAAGCCGACGTCGACGGACGTGGCATCGGCGACCACGTGGTAGTTCGTGAGGATGTGGCCCTCGGCATCGATCACGAAGCCGGTGCCGGTCGCCTCGCCACCCTGGTCGGTCCCGAACGGCGAGGTGGAGGCGCTCGCCTTCAGCTCCGAGCGGATGTGGACGACGCCAGGCGCGTCGCGCTCGTAGATGTCGTGCGCGGTGAGGCCGCCCTGCTCGGCCGCGGCGGCGGCACTCGTGCCGCTCGGGCTCGCGACGGGCGCTTGCTGCACGACCGTCGTGGTCGTGCCGCCACCGCCGACGTCGAGCAGCAGCAGCGCGACGGCGACGACGACGCCGCCGATCAGCGCGGCGACAAAGGGAGATCGAAGGACGGTGCGCATGCGACTAGATCTGAGCCAGTCTGTCCGGGGGAACTCAACGAGAGCTAAACGGCGTCGTCGCTCTGCCCGGTGAGCGCCCGGCAGGCGCCTTCGACGTCTTCGGCGCGCATCAGCGCCTCCCCCACGAGCACCGCGTCGACGCCGACGCGCTCCAGCTCGTCGAGCTGGTCGCGCGTCGCGATCCCCGACTCGGACACGACGGTCTTGCCGGCGGGGATGTCGACCAGCAGCTCGAACGTACGCGCCAGGTCGACACTGAAGTCCGTCAGGTCGCGGTTGTTGATGCCGATCACGTCGGCGTCGAGCTCCAGCGCGACCTCCAGCTCGCGCTCGTCGTGGACCTCGACGAGCACGTCGAGGTCGAGCGCGAGCGCTTCGTGGTGCAGGCGCATCAGCTCACGCGGCTCGAGCGCGGCGACGATCAGCAGGATCGCGTCGGCGCCGACGGCGGCGGACTCGAACAGCTGGTAGTGGTCGACGACGAAGTCCTTGCGCAGGATCGGCAGGCGCGTCGCCGCGCGGGCGGCGCGCAGGTCGTCGAGCGAGCCGCCGAAGTGCGGACCCTCGGTGAGGATCGACAGCGCGGCTGCACCGGCGCGCTCATAGGCGCAGACGACGTCCGGCACCGTAGCTCCCTCGCGGATCGTGCCGGCCGACGGCGAGCGGCGCTTGTGCTCGGCGATCACCGAGATGCCTGGATGCACGAGCGCCTCGGTGAACGGACGGTCCTCCCCGCGCGCGATCAGCTGCTGCTCCAGCGTCGCGAGCGGGATCGCGTCGCGGCGCTGCTGCACCTCGCGGCGGGTCGAGTCGACGATGCGCTCGAGCGTGTTCACGCTGACGATGCCTCCCTCGCGGCTTCCTGGGTGAACGTGACGTAGTGCTCGAGCACCGCTGCTGCAGCGCCGGAGTCGATCGCAGCCTCGGCGGCGCGAACGCCCGCCTCCAGCGTTTCGGCATGGCCGGCGGCGTAGACGCCGGCGCCCGCGTTCAGCACCGCGACGTCGCGCGGCGCGCCGCGTTCGCCGGCGAGGATCCGCCTAGCGATCTCGGCGTTGACCTCGGGCGTGCCGCCGTTCAACTCATCCGGCTGCGCGGTGTCGAGGCCGACGTCGGCGGCAGTGACCCTGAACCTGGAGAGTCCGCCGTCGCGCACCTCGACGACTGCGCTCGGCGCGACCGTCGACAGCTCGTCGAGCCCGTCGTCGCTGGAGACGACCAGCACATGCGTGGCGCCGAGCTGCGCGAACGCGCCGGCGATCGGCTCGAGGTAGCGGCGGTCGGCGACGCCCGTCAGCTGGCGCGTCACGCCCGCCGGGTTTGTGAGCGGGCCCAGCACGTTGAAGATCGTGCGTACGGCGAGTTGTCTGCGCACCGGGATCACGTAGCGCGTGGCAGCGTGGTGCGTCGGCGCGAACATGAAGCCGAAGCCGACCTCGTCGACGCAGCGGCCGACCGCCTGCGCGTCGATGTCGATCCGCGCGCCGAGCGCCTCCAGCACGTCGGCGGCGCCCGAGAGGCCGGTGGCGGAGCGGTTGCCGTGCTTGGCGACGGTGCAGCCGGCGCCGGCCGCGATCAGCGCAGCCGTTGTCGAGACGTTGAACGTCTGCCGGCCGCCGCCTGTGCCGACGACGTCGAGCAGATCGCCGCGCGCGTGGGCGACCGGGACGTGCGTCGCCAGCTCCCGCATCGTGCGCGCGAGGCCGGCGATCTCTTCGACCGTCTCGCCCTTCGTGCGCAGCGCGATCAGGAACGCTGCGATCTGCACCTCGCTCGCGTTGCCGGCCATGACCTCGGCGAGCACGGCGGCTGCCTCGTCGGCGCCGATGTCTTCGCCGCACGCGAGCGCGTCGATCGAGCGCGTGATCACATCGCGATCCGGACCGCCGGTCATGTCAGGCGATCCCTCCCACAGCCGCGCGCGTTCCGGCGGCGAGGAAGTTGCGCAGCAGGTCGTGTCCGGAGGCGGTCAGGACGGACTCGGGGTGAAACTGGATTCCCTCCGCCGGCAGCGTGCGGTGGCGAATCGCCTGGATCACATCTCCGCCGCGAGCCGAGACCTCCAGCTCGTCTGGCAGCGTCGACTCCTCGACGATGAGCGAGTGGTATCGGCCGACTTTCAGCGGACTCTCCAGCCCCTCGAAGATCGTCCTGCCGTCGTGCTCGATCTCGTCCGACTTGCCGTGAATCGGCTTGTGGCGCACGACGCGCCCGCCGAACGCCTGCGCCATCGCCTGGTGGCCGAGGCAGACGCCGAGCGTCGGAATCCCCGCCTCCGGGAACGCCCGCACCGCCTCCAGCGAGATGCCCGACTCGTCCGGCGTGCAGGGGCCGGGCGAGACGACGACTGCGGCGTACCCGCGCAGCAGCAGCTCCTCGACCGTCGCATGGTCGTTGCGCACGACCTCGACGTCCGCCTCCAGCTCGCCCAGATACTGGACGAGGTTGTAGGTGAACGAGTCGTAGTTGTCGAGGACGAGGACCCTCATGGCCATTCAGGCTGCGCCACCGCCAGCTCGATCGCCTGCTTGACCGCGCGCGACTTCGCCTCCGACTCGCGGAACTCGTAGTCCGGCTTCGCGTCGGCGACCGTGCCGCCGCCCGCCTGCACGTGCGCGACGCCATCCTTCACGACGACCGTCCGGATGTGGATGCACGTGTCGAGATCGCCGGTGTAGGACAGGTACCCGATCGCGCCCCCGTACCCGCCGCGCTTGACGGGCTCGAGCTCGTCGATGATCTGCATCGCACGGACCTTCGGCGCGCCCGAGAGCGTACCCGCCGGGAGGATCGCGCGCAGCGCATCGAGCGGCCCGACGCCCTGACGCAGCCGTCCCGAGACGCGCGAGACGATGTGCATAACGTGGCTGTAGGCCTCAATCTCCATGTACGCGTCGACATTGACGGAGCCGTACTCGCTCACGCGGCCGACGTCGTTGCGGCCGAGGTCGACGAGCATCACGTGCTCGGCGCGCTCCTTCTCGTCGGCGAGCAGGTCCTCCGAGATCCGCTTGTCCTCCTCGGCGCTCGCGCCGCGCGGGCGCGTGCCGGCGATCGGCCGCGTCTCGATTCTGCCGTCGCGGACGGTCACGAGCGGCTCAGGGCTGGCACCAGCGATCTCGAAGTCGCCGAAGTCGAGGAAGTACATGTACGGGCTCGGGTTGACGGCGCGCAGGCCGCGATAGATCGAGAACGCCTCGACCGGGACCTCGGCCGACCAACGCTGGCTCGGGACGACCTGATAGGCGTCGCCGGCGTGGATGTACTCGACGATCCGCTCGACCATCCCCTCGAACTGCTCACGCGGCATGTTGCTCGTCCAGGTCGGCGCTTCGCGGTCAGCCGTCGGCTGCTCGGCGGGCGGCGGGACCGGGCCGGCAAGGCGCCGGCGCACGTCGGCGATCGCCTCGACCGCTTCGGCATAGGAACGTTCGAGATCGTCGTCGTCCGCATAGACGTTGGCGAGGATCGTCAGCTCGCGGCGCAGGTGGTCGAACGCGAGCAGCACGTCGGTCAGCATCAGCGCGAGGTCCGGCACGCCAACCGGGTCGGGGTTCGGCTCGCCGAGCGGCTCGACGGTGCGCACCAGGTCGTAGCCGAAGCAGCCCACCGCCCCGCCGGAGAACGGCGGCAGGTCCGGCAGCGGCGCCTGGCGGTAGCGGGCGACCTCTTGTGCTGCCAGCTCGTACGGATCGCCCGGATCGCCGAGCGACCAGCGCAGCACGCTGCGCGGCCTGAAGCCGATGAACGACCAGCGCCCGACGCGGCCCTGCTCGGCCGACTCCAGCAGGAACGCGGGACCGTCGCCGCGCAGCTTGAGGAAGGCGGAGATCGGCGTCTCGCAGTCCTCCACGAACGTGTGACGCAGGGGGATCAGGTTGTGCTCGCGCGCGAGCTCGCGCACCTCGTCGAGCGAGGGCGTGACGTGCACGGCAGGTGCAGGCGGTGCGTCGGAGGGTGCCATCGACTCAGCGGCTGCGCTCGTCGAGCACGCGCTCGGCGTCGGCGAGGCTCAGCCCGCGAGAGCGCAGCAGGACCGCGAGGTGGTAGATGACGTCGGCGGCCTCACTGGCGACGCGCTCGTCGGTCTCCTCGCGCACCGCGCGCACGACCTCCTCGGCCTCCTCCTCGACCTTCTCCCCTGCAAGCTTGGGATCGGCGAGCAGCTTGGCGGTGTAGGAGGCATCGGTGTCGGCCGCGGCGGCGCGCTGCTCGATCGTGCGCTCCAGCGCGGGCAGTGTCTCGTACGGCGCGCCCGGGATGAGGTCCCCGGTGAAGAAGCAGGTGCGCTCGCCCGTATGGCAGGCCGGTCCCGCGGGTTCGACGAGTGCGAGCAGTGCGTCGCCGTCGCAGTCGACGCGCAGCGCGCGCAGCTTCTGCACGTTGCCGCTCGTCGCTCCCTTATGCCACAGCTCGTTGCGCGAGCGGCTCCAGTAGTGCACCTCGCCCGTGGCGCGCGTGCGCTCGAGCGCTTCTGCATTCATGTAGGCGAGCGTGAGGACCTCCCCCGTCCGCCAGTCCTGCGCGATGCACGGAACGAGGCCGCGGTCGTCGAACGCGATGGCGGAGTCGGGCACGGTCGGAAGATTGTAGGGCGCGCTCATGCGCCGACGGCGGGCCACTGCCAGCAGCGCACCGTGCACGGGCCGTCCTCGACGGCGAGCGCGGCGGCGGCCGGTGAGCCGACGTCAAGCTCGACGACCCACGGATCCGGCCCCGTGGGCGGGTCGTCGGCGCCACCGATGCCGGTCCCCCAGCACTTGAGGACCGCCTCCCAGCGCACCCATGCGCGCAGGAACTCGCGCTCGCGTGTGGGCTCGTCCAGCGCTGCGAGGCGCTCAGCCTCCTCGTCCCCGAGGATGCGGCGGGCGATTGCCACGTGGTCGGTGGCGCGACGCGGCAGCTCGACGTCGACGCCGACCTCCCGGTGCAGCGCGACGGCGATCAGTGCCGTGTCGCCGGAGTGCGAGAGGTTGAAGCGCAGGTGGCCAGCCGTGGCCCTGCCCGCCAGGGCGTCGGCTCCCGTGCCGGCAAGCTCCGGCTTGCCGTGGGCCCCCTCGGCGAAGCGAAGCGCACGCGGATCGGCGTCGGTGTAGCGCGCAAGCACTGTGCGCAGGATGGCGCGCGCGTACCCCCAACGCATCCCATCCTCGGTGCGCACGAACCGCGACGCCCGCTCGCGCTCCTGTTCCGACAGCGACCCGTGAAGGTCATCGCCGCCGGCGGCCAGATCTGCGCGCCACACGTCGACGACATCCAGCGCGATCTGCGGACGCTCCGGTCCTGATTCCCACTCGGCGTGCATCGCGGTCCGGACGCTAGCGTGGCTGAGCGATGGCATCGTCGACCACCGCACCGCAGCCGCCGAGCGCCCCCACGCGCGTCCCGCGCCGCGTGATGGCGGCGATCCTGCTCGGGACGGTCCTGAACCCGATCAACTCGTCGATGATCGCGGTCGCGCTCGTGCGCATCCAGGACGACTTCGACGTCAGTGTCGTGTCGCTGTCGTGGCTGATCTCGAGCTTCTACCTCGTCGCGGCGGTCGGGCAGTCGGTTTTGGGACGGCTGGCCGATCAGTTCGGCCCGCGCCGCGTGCAGTGCGCGGGCTTCGTGCTGATTGTCGTCGCAGGCGTGCTCGGCCCGCTGGCGCCGAGCTTCGGCTGGCTGATCGCAGCGCGGCTGCTGCTGGCGGCCGGCACGTCGGCCGGCTTTCCGGCGGGGCTCGCCCTGCTGCGCAACGCGTCGGGCGGGCACCGGCCGCCGCCGTCGACGCTCGCGGCGATCACGATCGGCGGCTCCTCCAGCGCGGCGCTCGGACCGGTCGTGGGCGGCGCTTTGGTCGCGCTCGCCGGCTGGCAGGCGATCTTCTTCGTCAACGCGGTCGTCGGCGTCATCGCGCTGCCGCTGTCGCTGCGCTGGCTCCCGCGCGATCCGCAGCACGAGGGCGGCGTCTCGCTGGCGACGGTGCGGCGGCTCGTCGACCTGCCGGGGATCGCCGCGTTCGCCGTGATGCTCGCGAGCGTGCTCGCGCTGCTGCTGTCGCTCGTCGGGCAGCCGCTGTGGTGGCTCGTGCCCGTCGCGCTCGCGGCCGGCGTCGCGCTCGTGCTGAACGACCGCCGCCGCGAGGACCCCTTCCTCGACGTACGGATGCTCGCCAGCAACCGCGCGCTGCTCGGCGTGTGCGTCCAGTACCTGCTCGTCAACGTGGTGGCGTTCGGCGTGTTCTTCAGCGTCCCGCTGTGGCTCGAGGCGGCGCGTGGCCTCAGCTCGGGCGCGGCGGGCGCGATGGTGATCCCGCTCGCCGGCGTGGCGGTCTTCGCCACGCCGTTCGCCGCGCGCGTCGTGGCGCGCTCCGGCGAGCGGCCGGCGCTGCTCGCGGGCGCCTGCGCGATGGTCGCCGGCACGCTGCTGATGCTGACCTTCTCGGCGAGCACGCCGCTGTGGGCGATCGTCCCCGTGACGGTTGTGCTCGGCATCCCGATCGGCTTCAACAACCTCGGGCTGCAGTCAGCGCTCTACGGGGCGAGCGACCCCGAACGCACCGGCGCCGCCGCCGGCCTGTTCCAGACGTGCCGCTTCATCGGCGCCGTGCTCGCCACCAGCCTGCTCGGCATCGTCTTCGCCGACGGCGTTGACAGCGACAGCCTGCACACGTTCGCGCTGATCCTCGCGAGCTTCAGCGTGGTGGTGCTTGCGGCGAGTGCCCGCGCCGTGCGACGCTAGCCATCCGGCCGGCGCGCGAGGGCAGCAGCTCAGTCAGTTGGTGCCGGCAGGCTCTTTGCTCCCTGCGACTCCAGCAAGCGGCAGGCGTGCGTGATCCAATGCCGCTTCCGTCCCGCGGCGGATGCTTGCATCGCCAGCACGGAGATCGCTGCGACGACCATGGGTTGGAGGTCGACGGCCGGCGAGCCCGAGAGGTGCACGCTGCTCAAGAGGCCCGCGTCGGGAACGACGCGCTTGCCGGCGAGAGCTTGGATGAGCGCAAGCAACACGCCGAGGGCCGCGATCACGGCCCACATGCCTCTTCCGGCCGACAGGAAGCGAGGCCGCCACTGCGACCGCTGATGCGCGCTGGCGCCCACCGGCGTCAGCTCCCACTCCGCTTCCGGCAATCGCCGATCGTCCGCACCCGACGGTTCGTTCCAACGGACGATCAGCCGCCGTCGCCTTGCCGCCTCCATCCATGCGGTGACCCCTGCCTCAGAGAGGGTGAGATCCCGCGCCGCGGCCGACTCCGACAACTCGGTCCGCGTGCGAAGGCCGAGCCGCGCGAATTCCCCGAGAAAGATCCGATCTACCTCTCGCGCAGCGGCGTATGGATCGTCTGCAGGCTGTAGCACAGCGTCCATGCGCGCAGGCGGACATCTCTCCTCCCAGCGTCTCGCATGGAACGCGTGCCAGCGCTGGGTGAGCTTCGCAGTGAAACCGCTCATGCCTGCCTTTCAGTACTTCTGAATACTGAAAGATTGTATACCGATCGGTCGCGGCGTCCGACCAGCGCTGCGCTACTCGATCCCCAGCCGGTCCAGCAGGCGGTCGTCGCTGCGCCAGGCCTTGCGCACTCGCACAGCCAGGTCCAGGTGCACCTGGCAGCCGAGCTCGCGCTCGAGTTCCTTGCGGGCGGCGGTGCCGATCGCCTTGATCATGCTTCCGCCGGCGCCGATCAAGATCCCCTTCTGGGAGTCGGCCTCGACCCACATGACGGCGCGGACGGCGATCAGGTCGTCGCGGCGCTCCTGGATCTCCTCGACTTCGACCTCGACGGCGTGTGGCACCTCCTGCCGGGTGCGGCGCAGCACCTGCTCGCGCACGAGCTCGGCGAGCATGACTTCCTCGGACTGGTCGGAGCGCTCGTCGGCCGGGAAGAAGAAGGGGCCGGGCGGCAACAGCGAACCGAGGTGATCGACGAGCGCTCTGAGCCCCTCCCCCGTACGCGCGGAGATCGGGAAGAAGTCGTCGCCGACGCCGAGCTCGGAGGCCGCCTGCAACGTCGCGGCGATATCCGCGACCGAGCAGCGGTCGACCTTGTTGACGGCGACCACGACGGGCGTTCTCGCTCCGGCCAGCAGGGTGGCGATGAAGCGATCGCCGGGGCCGATCCCCTGCACGGCGTTGACGATCAGCAGCGCCGCGTCGGCGTCGGCCAGCTCAGATTCGACGCGCCGCTGCATGCGGGCAGTCAGCGCGTCGCGGGGGCGCTGCACGCCCGGCAGGTCGACGAGCACGAGCTGCGAGTCGTCCGTCGTCGCGACGCCGCGGATCGCGCGGCGCGTGGTCTGCGGCTTGTCGGAGACGATCGCGACCTTGCGGCCGACGATCGCGTTGACGAGCGTCGACTTGCCGACGTTCGGCCGCCCCGCGAGCGCGACGAAGCCGCTGCGGGTGGCCTGCGGCTCGGCGGCGCTCACTCCTGCACCCAGCGCAGCAGCTCGGCCTGCAGGGCGAGCATCTCGCCGTCGTCGACCTCGTGGTCCATCCCGGTGAGGTGCAGCACACCGTGGACGACCGCCTCGCTGAGGTCCTCCGTGCAGGGCGGGCAGATCACGACGTCGCCGAGCTCTCGGGGGGCGCCGTTCGATCTCGGCCCGCCCCCACCCGGCACGTCGACGTCGATCCCGTCGATCGGGAACGACAGCACGTCGGTCGGCGCGTCCTTGCCGCGGTGATCGCGGTTGAGCGTCTGGATCGTCTGCTCGTCCACGAACGCGACCGCGACGTGGCCGTCTTCGATCCCGGCCGAGGAGAACGCGAGCATGCACAGCTCCTCGACGTCCAGCGCGGTGAGCTCGTCGACGACGCCGTCGTCGAGGCCGATGACCTCCACTTCGAGCATTGGCTAGTGGTCCTTATGCCCGCCGGCGGTCGGCGGGACGCAGCTCGGGCGCCAGGCGCTGCTGATGGTCGGCGTACGCGGCGACGATCCGCTGCACGAGCTTGTGCCGCACGACGTCCTCGCCGCCGAAGCGGATGAACTGGATTCCCTCGACCTCGTCGAGCACCTCGCCGACGGCGACCAGGCCGGACTGCTGATCGGTCGGAAGGTCTATCTGGGTGACGTCCCCGGTGACGACCATCTTCGAGTTGAAGCCGAGACGCGTGAGGAACATCTTCATCTGCTCGGGGCTCGTGTTCTGCGCCTCGTCGAGGATGATGAAGCTGTCGTTGAGCGTGCGGCCGCGCATGAACGCGAGCGGGGCGACCTCGATCACGCCGCGGTCGAGGTAGGTCGAGACCCTCTCCGGGTCGATCATGTCGTGCAGCGCGTCGAACAGCGGCCGCAGGTACGGATCGACCTTCGCCATCAGGTCCCCTGGCAGGAAGCCGAGCCGCTCCCCCGCCTCGACGGCCGGGCGCGTGAGGATGATGCGGTTGACCTCGCGGCGCGAGAGCGCGGCCGCGGCCATCGCGACCGCCAGGAAGGTCTTGCCGGTGCCGGCCGGGCCGACGCCGAACGTGATCGTGTTGCGGCGGATCGAGTCGACGTATCTCTTCTGATTGACCGTCTTGGGCGCGACCTTCGTCGAGCGGTGGCGCCAGACGACATCCTCCAGGATCCGACCCGGTGACTCGTGCTGGTCGAGCGCGCCCTGCACTGCATCGATCGTGCCGGGCGCGATCTCGTGGCCCTGCGCGATCAGATCCGACAGCTCGCGCACGACTTGGATGCCGGACTCGACGGCGGTGTCGTCGCCCTCCAGGGTGAGCATGTTTCCGCGCAGGAACACGTCGCAGTCGAGATGGCCCTCCAGCGTGCGCAACACCGCGTCCTGCGTGCCCGCGAGCTCCGCGGCGACGGCGTTGTCGAGCTCGACCTGACGCTTCACCGCGATGTGAGTGCCCCCTGCACGCGCGCGGAGACGCGCTTGCCGTCGGCACGACCGGCGACGGTGGCCATCGCCGCCTTCATCACTTGACCCATGTCCTTCGGCGAGCTCGCACCCGTCTCGGCGACGGCGGCCGCGACGATCGCGTCGATCTCCTCGTCGGAGAGCTCCTTGGGGAGGTAGCCGGCGATCAAGTCGGCCTCGCCCTCCTCCTGCACGGCCAGTTCTCTGCGTCCGCCGTCGCGGAACTGGGTGGCAGCGTCGAGCCGGCGCTTGCGCTCACGGCGCAGCACGGCAAGCTCGTCCCCGCTGCCCTCCTTCGCGTCCTTCTGGAGCTCGGAGAGGATCATCCGCAGTGCGCCGACGCGGTCCTTCTCGCCCGCCTTCATCGCGGCGGTCAGGTCGGTCTTCAGCTGGTCTGCAACGGTCACGTACGTCAAGGATAGCCGTGAACCGGTCGCCTCCGGGTCGAAGGAGGCGACGTTCACGAGATCAGCCTGAATTGGCGTCCGGCGCGGCGCCGACCGCGCCTCCCCCGTGATCCTCGAGCACGGGCGGGTGGCCGAGCTGGCCGAGCTCGCTCGTGTCGCGGCTGAACAGCAGCGAGACGGTCCAGTCGACGACGAGGCGCAGCTTGCGCTTCGTGCCCGGCATGTTGGCGAGGTGGTAGGTCCGCGCGAGGAACCAGGCGGGGAAGCCGCGCCATCTGATCCCCATCGTGCTGGCGACCGCCTGGTGGCGGCCCATGTCGACGAACACGCCCTTCGTCTTGTAGGTGAACGGCTTCACGCGCCCGCCGGCGCCGAGTACGGCCGCGACGTTGCGCGCGACGCGGCGACCTTGGCGGATCGCGTGCTGGGCGGTCGGCGGCGAGGCCTGTCCCTTGCGCGCGGGGTCGGGCACGGCGGCCGCATCGCCGATCGCCCAGACGTTCTGGTGGTCGCGCACGCGCATCGTCCGATCGACGTCGAGCCGACCGCCCTCGGTGAGCGGGAGGCCGAGTCTCGCGACGACCGGGTTCGGCTTCACCCCGGCGGTCCAGGCGACCGTACGGGTGGGGATGATCTCGCCGCCCTTGAGGCGGACCCAGCGGTCGGAGACCTCCTCGACCGTCGTGTTCGTGCGGATCTCGATGCCGCGGCCCTGCAGCTCGCGCTCGGCGAAGTGCGCCAGCTTCGGCGCGACCTCGGGCATCACGCGCTCCTTCGCCTCGACGAGCAGCCAGCGCATCCCCTGCACGCGGCAGCGCGGGTAGAGGTCGATCACGTCGCTCATGAAGTCCTGCAGCTCGGCGAGCCCCTCCAGCCCGGCGTAGCCGGCGCCGACGAAGACGAACGTGAGGAACTCGGCGCGCGTTTCAGCGTCAGGCACGGTCTCGGCGATCTCCAGCAGCGACAGCACGCGGTTGCGCAGCGCGATCGCCTCCGACAGCGTCTTGAAGCCCATCGCGTGCTCGACGAGGCCGGGGATCGGGAGCGTGCGCGAGGTCGAGCCGAGCGCGACGATCAGCTGGTCGTAGTGCAGCTCGTGGCGACGGCCGTCGAGCGAGTCGACGATCAGATGGTTGCGCTCCGGCGCGGCGCCGCTGACCCGCCCGAGCCACAGGTCGGTCGTCGTGAGCTGCTCGCGCAGCGGGACGACGACGTGGCGCGGCTCCAGCGTCCCCGCTGCGGCGCCCGGCAGCAGCGGCGTGAACAGCAGGAAGTTGACGTCGCTGACGAGCGTGACGCGGGCACTGTGCGGCGGGAGCGTCTTCTCGAGCGTGCGAGCTGCGTAATAGCCGCCGAAGCCGCCGCCTGCGATGACGATGTCCCAGGCCATGCCTACGAGGCTATGCCCGCTGGGCCGAAGAGACCAACCGCACAAACATGTCACAAAGTCCTCCCCGCCTCGTTATCTGGTTGGGTGTGCGCGATGGACGACCTGCGCCTGCTCTGCTTCGGCGACTCCTTCGTGGCAGGCGTCGGCGATCCGCGCGGACAAGGCTGGGTCGGGCGTGTGGTGGAAGCCGCCCACGCCGCCGGGCGGCCGCTGATGGCCTACAACCTCGGTGTGCGCCGCGAGACGTCCATCGAGGTGGCCGTGCGCTGGCGCTTCGAGGCGATGCCGCGGCTGTTTGCGGGTGCGGACTGTCGCGTGGTCTTTGCCGTCGGCGCGAACGACACGACGTTCGAGAACGGAGCCGTGCGCGTCGCGCCCGAGCGCTCGTGCATGGCGCTCGACAAGATGCTCGACCAGGTCGCTGCACTGGGGCTTCCGGTCGCCGTCGCCGGCCCGCCGCCGGCCGGCGACGCGGCGCAGCAGGGGCGGGTGGTCGCGCTGTCGGACGCGTTCGCCGAGGTGTGCGCCGCGCGCGAGGTGCCGTTCTGGCCCGTCGCGGAGCCGCTGATCGCCTCGCGCACGTGGCTGGACGAGGCCGCCGCCGGCGACGGCGCACACCCTGCCGCCAGGGGCTACGACCTGCTGGCGCAGACGCTGCTGGGCGCGGGTCTGCTCGCGTGGCTGCAGGCGCCGCCGGTCAAGCCCGGCGACTGAGCAGCAGCGCGGCCCACTCGCCGCGCTCGCGGCGATCCTGCTCGCGCAGACCGAGAGCCGCGAAGGCAGCGGCGATCTCGTCGGCCTCGTGGACCAGCAGGCCTGAGGCGATCAGCGTGTGCGGCGCGTCCGGACCACCGGCGCTGCCGAGCAGGCGGGCGTAGTCGAGCAACAGCGGGCGCAGCAGGTTCGCGAGGACAATCGGCGCCGCCGGGACCGCGTCGCTGCGCAGGTCGCAGCGCGCCACCTCGAGCGTCACGTCGTTTACGACCGCGTTCGCCGCGGTCGCCTCGACGGACAGCGGGTCGAAGTCGACCGCGGCGACCGGCTCGAAGCCGAGCTTCGCCGCCGCGATCGCGAGCACGCCCGAACCGCAGCCGAGGTCGAGCAGCCGGCCGCGCTCCGCCCTCGCGTCGGCCAGTGAGAGCAGCAGCTCCAGGCACAGCCGCGTCGTCGCGTGGGCTCCTGTCCCGAATGCCTGCGCAGGGTCGATCACCAGTTCGACGTCGGTGCCGACGGGCTGCTCCCACGGCGGCCGCACCGCAAGCCGCTCGCCCAGCACGAGCGGGTGGTGGAACTGCTTCCAGCGTTCGGACCAGTCGTCCGGCAGCTCGCTCGTCGTGACCTCGATCAGCGCTCCGCCGACCGCGGCCTCCAGGTCCGGCAGCACCGGCAGCTCACCCGGCGGCCCGTAGACCGCGTACTCGACGGCGTCGCCGAGATCGACCTCCTCCACCCCGCCCGGCGCCAGCTCCAGCAGCTCCGCCAGCGCGATCTCGGCATGCGCGCGGTCGACGCGCAAGGCCAGGCGGATCACGCGCCGAAGGCGCGCTTGAGCTTCGAGAAGACGCCGTCGTCGGAGCGCAGGTTGTCCTCGGTAAGCGTGCCGGAGAGGCGTTCGAGCAGCTCGCGCTGCTCGTCGGTCAGCCGACGCGGGATCACGACGTTGACGACGACGCGGAGGTCGCCGTGGCGGCCGCGGCGCAGCGCGGGCATCCCCTTGCCGCGCAGCGTGAGCGTGTCGTGCGGCTGCGTGCCCGGCGGGATCTCCAGCGCGAACGGCTCGTCGAGCGTCGGCACGTCGATCGTCGTCCCCAGCGCGGCGAGCGGTGCCGGCACGTCGACGACCGTGACGAGATCATCGCCGTCGCGCACGAAGCGTTCGTCCTCGGCGACGCGCACGAGCACGTAGAGGTCGCCGGGCGGTCCCCCCTGCTCGCCCGCGTGACCACGGCCGGCGAGCCGGATCCGCTGGCCGTCGGCGATCCCCGCAGGCACGTCGACGGACAGGCTCAGGCGGTCGACCTTGCGGCCGCGCCCGCGGCACTCCTTGCACGGCTGCTTGGGCACACGCCCGTCGCCGTGGCAGACGTCGCAGACGGTTGCGCGCACGACCTGGCCGAATGGGGTGCGGGTGACGGCGCGCAACTGCCCGGCGCCGCCGCAGCGCTCGCATGTCTCGATCGGTGTGCCCGGTTCGGCGCCGTTGCCGTGGCACATGCTGCAGCGCACGACGGCGTCGTAGTCGACCTCTATCGCGTGACCGGTGGCGGCGTCGGCCAGCTCGATCGTCGCCGTGACGGCCAGGTCGCCGCCCTGCGCGGGACCGGCGCGGCCGCCGCCGAACATGTCCCCCCCACCGCCGCCGAAGAAGGCGTCGAAGATGTCCGAGAACGAGCCGAACCCGCTCGGCTGGAAGCCGCCGCTGCGCAGCCCCTCGGGTCCGTAGCGGTCATACGTCGCGCGGCGCTCGGGGTCCGACAGCACCTCGTACGCCTCGGCGGCGGACTTGAACTTCTCCTCCGCCTCGGGGTCGTGGGCGTTGACGTCCGGGTGCAGCTCGCGCGCGAGCCGGCGGAAGGCCTTCTTGATCTCCGCCTCGCTCGCGTCACGGGCGATGCCGAGACGCTCGTAGTAGTCCGCCGACATGGTGCTCAAGTTTCGTACACGTCCTCGACGAAGCGCGACAGCTCGGTCGCGGCCGCGCGCACGGATGCGATCGCGCGCCCGTAGTCCATCCGCAGCGGCCCGATCACCGAGACGGTTCCGAGGTTGCGCGCCGGCAGGCCGTAGCCGGCCGCCACGAGCGCGAGCGAGCGCAGCGCCGGCGCCTCGTTCTCGCTGCCGATGCGCACGAAGACGTCGCGCTGGTCAAGCGCCGAGCGCAACACGCCGAGCAGCGACACGCGCCGCTCGAGCATCTCCATCACCTCGTTGAGCTGGTCGTGGTCCTCGAAGCGGTAGCCGCTCAGCAGCCGCGAGCGCCCGTCGACATAGAGTGACTCGTCGGCCGTCTCCGTCAGCTCCGTGAAGGCTGGCGCTACGGCTGCGAGGAAGCCGCGCTCGCGCACGCCGAGCTTCGGATCGTCGAGCCGTTGGTGCAGCAGGCGTGCGCCGAGCCCGAGGCCGACGAGCTGCTCGTTCAGATAGCTCGCGCCCCAGTCGACGAGGCCGGCGTCGATCGGCGCCTCGAACGTCAGCATCCGCTTCGTCACGCCCCCGGTCGACGTGATCACGACGACCATCAGCACCTGCGGCTGCAGCCGCAGCACCTCCACGTGGCGGATCGTCGCCGTCTCGATCGGCGGCGCGGAGACGATCGCGAGCAGGTTCGTGACCTGCGAGAGCGTTTCGGTCGTGACGCGCATCGCCTCGTCCACCTCGCGGCGCACGAGCGAGAGTGCGAGCGGACGCTCCTCGGCTGCTCCGGCTCGGCTCGCCGGCAGCAGGCGATCGACGAAGTAGCGGTAGCCGGCGTCGGTCGGCACGCGGCCGGCCGAGGTGTGCGGATGCGCCAGCAGCCCGTGCTCCTCGAGCATCGCGAGCTCGTTGCGGATCGTCGAGGGACCCCACTCGAGGTCGACGTCGATCGCGAGGGATTTCGACCCGACCGGCTGGCCGCCCTCGTGGTAGACCTCGACGACCTTGCGGAGGATCAGCTCCTGGCGCGGCGTCAGCATGCAGGTGATTCTAGGCGGGAGGGCCGCCGGCACCGCCCCGCGGCCGTCTGCTTCAGGCGAGCGCGATCTCGGCGACGGCGTTGCGCACGATGCGCGTGTCGCCTTGGCGTGCCTCGGCGTCGACGGTCGCGACGCCGTTCTCGACCGATCTGACGGTGCTCGTTACCGAGACCTCCTGCTCCAGCACACCCATGCCGCGGAACTGGACCGACAGCGCCTTCAGCTTCTCCGGGCCGCCGGCGGCCTCCGTCTGGGCCCGCGCGACCTGCGCCATCGACCACAGCCCATGCAGGATCCGTCCCGGCAGGCCGACCGACTTCGCGAACTCCTCGTCGATGTGGATCGGGTTGAAGTCGCCCGAGGCGCCCGCGTAGCGGACCGTGATGAAACGGTCCGGATGGACCTTCAGCTCCGGCAGCGTTGCGCCCGGCTCGTAATTCGCAGCCATCGTCAGACCCCCCGCACGATCATCTTCCAGATGCCGGTGCAGACCACTGCACCGCCGGCGTCCTTCGTCACGACCTCGAAGTCGTAGAAGCCCATGCCGCCCTTCTCCTCGACATTGGCGACACGTGCCTGCGTCGTCAGCTCCTCCCCGGCGACGACGACGCGCTCCCAGCGGAAGTCCTGCCCGCTGTGCACCATCATCGCGAAGTTGATCCCGACCTCGGGGTCGAAGATCCCAGGCATGACGGCGCCCGACTGGTAGACGACGGCAAACATCGGCGGCGCGACGACGTCGTCGTAGCCGGCGGCGCGCGCTGCCGCCGGGCCGAGGTGCAGCGGGTTCGTCTCGCCGACCGCGGAGGCGTACTCCTTCACCTTCTCGCGACCGACCGCGTACGTGACCGGCGGGTATTCCTTCCCGACGGCGGATGTGTTGACTGGCATGGCGCGGCAGTCAATCAGAGGATCGTGGGCACCGCGCCACCGTCGACCGACCAGGCCGCGCCGACGACGTCGCTCGCGCGCTCGGAGCAGAGGAAAGCGATCACCGACGCGATCTCCTCCGGCTCGGCGAAGCGGCCGAGCGGGACTCTCGCGGCGGCGTCCGCCATCGCGGCTCTGCGGTCCTCGGCAACGCCGGCCGCGACCGTCTGATCCGCGAGGCCGCCCTTCCCTCTCCAGAGCTCGCTGGCGGTGAGGCCGGGAGCGACCGCGTTGACGAGCACGCCCTGCCCCACCCATGCCTCCGCGTAGGTGCGAGAAAGCGAGAGCTGCGCGGCCTTGGTGACCGAGTAGGCGGCGTTGCGCAGCGACGGCCGCTTGCCCGAGGTCGAGACGACGTTGACGATCCGCCCCCACCCCTGCTCGGCCATCAGCGGCGCGGCGGCGCGCATCAGCCGCTCGGGCCCGCGCACGTTGAGCTGCCACTGGCCGTCCCAGTCCTCGTCGGTCAGCTCGTCGAGGGGCTTGACGAAGGACGTGCCGGCGTTGTTGACGAGCACGTCGATCCCGCCGAGCTGCTCGACGCAGGCGGCGACGATCCGCTGCCCCGCTTCCGGCTTGGTCACATCGGCCGGGAAGATCTCGGCGTCGCGCGGGGCGGCCTCGGCAAGCCCGTCGCGGTCACGCCCAACGAGCAGCAGGCGCGCACCCTCGGCCGCGAGCAGCTCGGCCGTCGCGCGGCCGATGCCCTTGCTGGCGCCCGTCACTACGCAGCGCTTGCCTTGCAGGCCGAGGTCCATGGCCGACATCATGCCGCGTCGCGCGGCCGCCGCGACCTCAGGGCGTGAGCGCTGCCACCAGCTCGGCCGCCGGCCGCACGTCGTGGATGCGCGCAACCGTCTGCCCGGCGTAGAGCGGACCAGCCTCGACGAGCGTCGCCAGGCCGTCGTCGGTCGCCGGCGTGGGCGACAGCAGTCGGCTCTCGGGGCGCTGCGCGCGGGCGACGCATGCCTGGACGGTCGCAGGCGTCCGGCGCGCCCCCGCCCCGGAGAGCTGATTGAGCGTGCGCAGCATGCGCGGGCCGCGCACATCGGCGCGCAGCCATCGGTCCGTCGCAGCGTTCGGCAGGACACGGTGCGGTGCGGGCCAGCCGAGGCCGAACAGCTCCGTCAGGAGCGTCTCGCTCCCCGCCAGCAGCCGCGTGCGATAGCCGGAGTGCGCGTGGCTCTCGTCCGCGAGCAGGAAGCGCGTGCCGGCGACTGCCGCGACCGCGCCCGCCTCGAGCGCGGCCGCCACGTCAGCGTGCTCGGCGATCCCGCCCGCGAGCAGCAATGGGAAGTCCGGCGGCAGCGCCGCGCGAACCTGCGCGAGCAGCTCGTGCGCCGGGACCCGCCCGCGCACGTGACCGCCCGCCTCGACGCCCTGGACGATCGCGCCGTCGGCACCTGCGTGGTGCGCCGCGCGCGCCTCGTCGACTGAGCCGCACTGGTGCAGCCACACGCCCGGCGTGCGACGCCGCGGCCGGCCCCAGAAGGTGACGACCACGTCAGCCGCTGCGGCGGCTACGAACCAGTCGCGCCGCGCGAACGGCAGCAGCAGATTGACCGCGAGCGGCTTTCCCGTGAGCGCCCGCGCCGCCCGGAGCTCCCGCGCGATCGCCGCCGCTCCGGGCACGGCGATCGTGCCGAGCCCGCCCGCCTCCGAGACGGCGGCCGCCAGCTCGTGCCGGCTCAGCCCGCCGCCCATCCCCGCCTGCACGACCGGAGCGGCGAGGCCGAGGCGGTCGAGCAGCACCGGTCGCTACTTCGCGTCGCCCAGCTCGAGCACGGCGAGGAACGCCTCCTGCGGGACCTCGATGCGGCCGACCTGCTTCATCCGGGCCTTGCCCTTCTTCTGCTTCTCCAGCAGCTTGCGCTTGCGCGAGATGTCGCCGCCGTAGCACTTCGCGATCACGTCCTTGCGGAACGCCTTCACGGTCTCGCGCGCGACGACGCGCGAGCCGATCGCCGCCTGGATCGGCACGTCGAACTGCTGGCGCGGGATCTTCTGCCGCAGCTTCTCGGCGAGCACTCTGCCGACGTCGTGCGCCTTGCTGCGGTGCACGACCATCGACAGCGCGTCGACCGGATCGCCCGACAGCAGAATGTCGAGCTTGACGAGGTCGCTCTCGCGCAGGCCGGTCAGCTCGTAGTCGAGCGAGGCGTAGCCCTTCGTGCGTGACTTCAGCTGGTCGAAGAAGTCGAGCACGATCTCCGCCAGCGGCAGGTCGTACTCGATCTGAACGCGGTCGGCCGACAGGAAGTGCATGCCCGAGTGCGTGCCCCGCTTCTCCTGGCACAGCTCCATGATCACCCCGACGTACTCCTTCGGCGCGAGCACGCTGGCCTTGATGTAGGGCTCGCGGATCACGCGGATCTTGCTCGGGTCCGGCATGTCGGTCGGGTTGTGGACTTCCACGATCGTGCCGTTCTCCAGCTCGACCTCGAACCCGACGCTCGGCATCGTCGTCATCAGCTCGAGGTCGTACTCGCGCTCCAGCCGCTCGCGCACGATGTCCATGTGCAGCAAGCCGAGGAAGCCGCAGCGGAAGCCGAAGCCGAGTGCGTCGGAGGTCTCCGGCTCCCACGACAGTGCCGCGTCGTTGAGCACGAGCTTCTCGAGCGCGTCGCGCAGGTCCGGGTAGTCGTCGGAGTCGATCGGGAAGAGGCCGCAGAAGACCATCGGCTTGACGTCCTGATAGCCCGGCAGCGCCTCGGTCGCGGCGTTCGTCTTCGTCGTCAGCGTGTCGCCGACGCGCAGCATCGTGACGTCCTTGACGCCGGTGATCAGGTAGCCGACCTCGCCGGGACCGAGATGCGTCGCCGGCGTCATGCGCGGGCTGAAGAAACCGATGTCGTCGATGTCGGCTTCCGTACCGGCTGCCATCGCGCGGATCGCCTCGCCCTTGGTGAAGGTGCCGTCGACGACGCGGATGTACGCGATCACGCCGCGGTACTGGTCGAACTCGGAGTCGAAGATCAGCGCGCGCGGCGGCGCCTCCGGGTCGCCGCTCGGCGGCGGGACCTTCTGGACGAGGGCGTCGAGCACCTCGACGACGCCCGCTCCCGTCTTCGCGCTGATACGCAGCACCCCGTCGGCCGGCTCGCCGAGCAGCTCGGCGACCTCCGCCGCGACGCGCTCGGGCTCAGCGCCCGGCAGGTCGATCTTGTTGAGGCAGGGGATCAGCTCCAGCCCGGAATCGACCGCGAGGTAGGTGTTGGCGAGCGTCTGCGCCTCGACGCCCTGCGAGGCGTCCACGACGAGCAGTGCGCCCTCGCACGCCGCGAGCGAGCGGCTGACCTCGTACGTGAAGTCGACGTGGCCCGGGGTGTCGATCAGATGCAGTTGGTAGGTCTCGCCGTCGGAGGCGTCGAACAGCACGCGGACGGCCTGCGCCTTGATCGTGATCCCGCGCTCGCGCTCCAGGTCCATCGAGTCGAGCAGCTGCGCTCTCATGTTGCGCATCTCGACGGTCTTCGTCAGCTCGAGGATGCGATCGGCCAGCGTCGACTTCCCATGGTCGATGTGGGCGATGATCGAGAAGTTGCGGATGTGGTCCTGGTCGGCCATGGGCGGACACAGGGTAGATGGACGGGCGTGACCGGCGGCGAGCGAGCATGGGTGAAGTTCTTCGGCAACGCGCGAAACCGCGTCTCGCCGGCCACGTCGGTGCTCGACGTGCTGGAGCGGACCGGCGCGCACCGGGCCGGCTCGTACCCCGCCGGCCGGCGGCCGCGCAGCGTGCGCGATGGCGACCGGATGTTCCAGGCGCGGCTCGTGACGGACGCCGGCATCGCCGACATCCTCGTGTTCGGTCGCGCCATCGCGCTGCGGCACGTCGAGGGCCGCGATGACGCGAGCGCCGAGGAGCTCGCGCTGCGCCCATGGAAGCGACGCTGGCCGCATTACGTGCGTGTGCGCGATGGCGAGTTTGTCGACGGCATGCTCGCCGACGGCGTTTCGTTGGGCGAGCTGATGGACGCGCTCGGCGCCGAGGCGTTCGCAAGCACGCAGCACAACGCGCTGGTGGGCAGCGGCAACGTCGACCCGCGCCAGGCCTACCGGCAGCAACCGGCGGTGCGACTCTCGCACGAGGGGCGGGAATGGCTTGACGCGCGACTGGACGAGGCGTTCACGCGCGTCGGACGGTTGTCGGCTTCCCAACTGGCCCGACTCGACCGGCCGGACAACCACCCGTCCGCTGACTAGTCTCTTTCCCGGTGCAGCGATGCGAGAGGAAGCACCTGCGGCGCTTGTGGCCTTGGACGTCCTGTGCCGTCATGGCGATCGCCCTCCTCGCGGCGGCGCCGACGGCGGTCCTCTTCTTCGGGCTCGCCCACATCTGGTGTCGCGATAACGGTTGGCCGAACGCGGTGGAGCTTCCACTCGCGCTCGCTTCCCTGACGGCGCTTGGATGGTGGTGGTGCGGTCGCCAGCGGCAGCGGCAGTGGATCGCGACGTTCGCGCAGCCCATGGAGCGGGACGAGCTGCCGCGTCTGCTGCCGACGCTGCCCGAGGTCCAGCGCCGGTTGGCATGCAGTCGCGAGTTAGAGATTTGGCTCCTCCCCATCCGCCGGACGAACGCTTTCGTGATCGGCAACCGGCAGCTGGTCGTCACCGCCGGCCTGGCCGGCGAGCCGCCTCGCCGTCAGGCAGCGATCCTGGCGCACGAGCTGGCCCATCTCCGGCTCGGACATTCCCTCACCTGTTGGGCGCTCGAGCGATGCCTGCTCGGCTATGAACGAGTCGCCGTTCAGACGACGCGGACAGAGCTGGATTCGCGTGTCATCCCCGGCTCGCTCGTCACGGCCATGACATACGCCCTCACCTTCACCGTGCTGGCAGTGCCGCTTCTCCTGCTACGCCTCACGGGCGTCGCGCTTGGACGCCGTATGGAGCTGGAGGCTGATCGACTCGCCGCACGGTGCGGATACGCCGAGCCCCTCGAGGACTTCTTCGGCGGGCTCGTCGGCATGTCGGAGAAAGAGATCGACGTTGGCCTCTACACCGTGCGAGCGCGCGCGCACTCGCATCCCTCCGCCACGAAGCGACACGATGCGCTGCAAAGCAGACGACTGCCGCGAGCCGCAGCCATCGTCCCCACGATGTGCCATGCAGCAGCCTCCGCCGGCCGCAAGGCGATACGCGTGTTGCGCTCGAACGTGGCGCTGCTGCTCACCCCGCCCATCGACTGCGTCGTCATCGTCGTGTCGTGGTGCTTCGCCGACTTGGGAGTACTGCAATCGATGATGAGGGGAGCCTTCGCCGGGATGCCTTCCCTCCTGCCGCTGGCGTTGATCGCGCTGCGCGGACGACCGCGGCGGCCCATCAAGCGCGATGTGACGCTCCGAGTCGGGCTGCTGCTCCTGCTTGCAGGACATGCGGTCGTCATCGCCGATCCCTCCTTGCTGCAGGAGGAGTCAGTGGCCGGGCTTCTCGACGTCGCCTGGCTCGTTGCCGCTGCGGCCGTCGCGCTTGGCGTCGGCGTGCGCGCCTGGCTCAAGGCGCTCGCACGAGGCGCAGGGTTGCTGCTTCTGCCCGGCAGGTATGCACAGCGGCTTCTGCGTCCACCCTCAGCTGGCCCCGGCGGGGCGACGCAGGAGAGCGCCACCGAAGCTAGGCGGCGCCGCGTCTGAAGCGCCCGGCGATCAGCGCCTGGATCTGGCGCGCCTCCGGGATGCCCATCGCGAGCACAGCGGCGACGTAGACACCGACGGACGCGGCGAGCGCGGCGCCGACGGAGACGATCTGCGCCGGCAGCGAGCGGCCGAGCAGCTCATCGAGCCCCCACCAGACGCCGAAGGCGACAAGCCCGAGCAGTGCGGAGGCGGCGAGCATCTGCAGCACCACGGTCAGCGTGCGGCGGCCTTCGAGGCTGCCCTCCAGCAAGTCGCGCAGGCGCCACGTCTGGCCGATCGTCATCGCGACGTTGCCCACGACGGTCCCGAACACGAGGCCGGGGATGCCGAACGGCTTGTACAGCGCGACGCTCACGGCCGCGTTGAGCACCATGTTGCCGACGGCGAGCGCGGTCGGCACCCACGGCCGCTGCAGCGAGAAGAACGTGCGCGTCAGCAGCAGGTTCACACCTGCGAACGGCAGGCTGAACGAGAACCACAGCAGTGCGGACGAGACGAGCTCGGTCGAGTGCGCGTCGAACTCGCCCCGCTCGTAGACGAGGCGAGTGATCGGCGTCGCGAGTACCGCCGTGAAGACGGCGGCGGGGATCAACAGCAAGTAGATCTGCCGCACGCCGGAGGCCATCGTGCGACGCAGGCCCGGCAGGTCATGGTTCGCGGCGAAGCGGCTGAGCGTCGGGAACAGCACGGTCGCGAGCGCGACACTGAACATCCCCTGCGGCAGCATGTAGATGCGGAACGCCGCGTCGATCGCCCGCGGCGCCTCCTCGGAGACGAGCGTGCCGAGCGACGAGTTGATCACGAGGTCGAAGTTGATGACCCCGAGCCCGATCGTCACCGGCAGCATCAGGCGAAAGACGCGCGCGACGTGCGGGTCGCGCCAGTCGAACGCCCACTCGAAGTGGAAGCCGACGCGCGGCAACATCGGCAGCGACATCAACAGCTGCACCGTCGTGCCGGCCAGCACGCCGATCGCATAGGCGTACATCTCATTGTCGCCGTGGAACAGCGGCTTGAGCGCGACCAGCACGACGATGATCACGACGTTCCACACGAGCGGCGCGATCGCCGGGATCGCGAAGTGCTCGTACGAGTTGAGGATCCCGACGACGAGCCCGTTGATCCCGAGCAGCAACACGATCGGGAACAGGACGCGCGAGAGGCCGATCGTCAGCTGGTCCAGCTGCGCCGTGAACGTGTCACCCGTGAACAGCGGCATGATCACGCCCGCGAAGAGGATGAAGAAGGCCGTCAGCGCGCCGAGCGCGGCGAGCATCACGAACAGCAGCGTCGAGGCCAGCCGCGCGGCGTCGCGCTTTCTGCCGTGCGCGATGTGCTCCATGAAGACGGGCACGAACGCCGCGCTCAGCGCCGCGTCGGCGAACAAGCTGCGCACGAGGTTCGGGATCTGGAACGCGAGCGAGAAGGCCGAGAACGCGCCCGAGGTGCCGAAGTAGCTCGACGCGATCACCTCGCGCACGAGTCCGGCGATGCGCGAGAGGCCCGTCGCGATCGAGAAGATGGCCGTGTTGCGGGCCAATCCCCGGGTCCGTCTGGTCGGTTCGGCGGGCGGCGTGGCCGGGGTCTCCGTCTCGGTCGGCACGAGCGCGCTATAGTACGGCGCGCCGCGGCCCTGACCGCGGCCTCATTACGTCATGGCCAACATTCATTCACAGAAGAAGCGCATCCTCCGCGCCGAGCGTGAGCGGCTCGAGAACCGCCGCTACACGTCGAAGGTCAAGACCCTCTTCCGGCGCCTCGAGGCTGCCGTCGCAGAGGGTGGCGACGCTGCCGACGCCGAGCCCGCGCATCTCGAGCTGGTCAGAACGATCGACAAGGCCGTCAAGCGCGGCGCGCTGCACAAGAACACCGGCTCGCGCAAGAAGGCCCGCGCGGCCCGCACGCTCGCCTCGCGCGCGTCTTAGTCGCGCCAGGTTCGGCGCCCAAAGTCCGGCCCTTTTGGCCAGACCTCGTACTTGCGGCCCTGAGGCTGCGAGGATGCGGCCGCTCACCGAACCGACCAAGGAGCAGGTAATGGGACTTTCCCTCGGCCGAGGGTTGCCGCGCATGCTGGCGGCCGCTGCCATAACCCTGGCCATGATGCTCGCACTGACCGCGAGTGCGAACGCCGCAAGACGCCCGACGAAGCTGTACGCCTGCGTCACCGCGACGTACAACACGCTGAACCTCTCGACCAAGAACGCCATCTGCGCGGCGGGCCAGTTCAAGGTCTCGTGGAGCATCGAGCCGTCGAGAGGACCGGCCGGCAGACGCGGCAGAACGGGTCCCGCCGGGCAGCAAGGCGCGGCAGGCCCACAGGGGACACCAGGCGCAACCGGACCGCAGGGACCCGCCGGCGCGACCGGGCCGCAGGGCCCCACCGGCCCGGCCGGCTCCGCCGACACGCCCGCTGAGGTGCTCGCCAAGCTGCTCTCGGTCGACGGCACCGGCTCCGGTCTCGACGCCGACCTGCTCGACGGGCTCGACGGCGCCGACTACCAACAGCGCGTGACCGACACCTGCAGCGGCAACACCTGGATGCAGGCGATCGACGCCGCCGGCGCCGCCACCTGCGGTCCGGTGACCGCACCGCTGAGACTGGACCAGAGCGACACCAGCGGCAACGTGCTCGATCTGGCGCTCTCCAACCCGGCGTCGACCTCGACAGCGGTGAGCATCAGAGAGAGCGGCATCGGCAACGGACTGGACGTCTCGTTGTCCAACAACGGCTCTGGCGGCCGCGGCATCAGCGTCGACAACCAGGGCGTCGGCCCCGGCGTGTTCGCCAACACGGTGGGCGGCAACTCCATCTGGGGCGTCACCGGCTCCATATCGTCCGCGGCCGTGATCGGCGACAGCTCGAGCGGCGAGGCGGTCGTCGCGCGCCAGAACGGCGCGATCTGCGAGAGAAACATAGGCAGATGCAACGGCATAGGCGCGATCGTCGGCCGTCACGACGGCACCGGCGGCTACGGCGTGCGCGGCTTCGTCACGGACCCGAATGGGGCGATCGGGGTGCTCGGTCAGGCCGGCATCTCCGGTGGCACCGGCACCGGCGTGCGCGCCGAGAACGTGAACGCTGCCAACAACGGCAACGCGCTCGAGGCCGTCACGAACGGCAACGGCTCGGCGCTCTTCGCGCAGGGCAGAACCACGGCCGCCACGTTCAACGGCGCGGTCCAGATCAACGGCGACCTCACCGTCACCGGGACCAAGAGCGGCTTCCACATCGATGACCCGCGCTCGCCGACGACGCGGACGCTGACCCACACGCCCGTGGAGACGGACAAGCTGACCGTCGTCTACACCGGCAACGCGCGCACCGGCAAGGACGGCCGCGCGGTCGTGCAGCTGCCGTCGTACGCGACGGCGATCGCGAGCGACTGGCGCTACCAGCTCACGCCGATCGGCCGCTTCGGCCAGGCGATCGTCGTGCGCGAGGTCGGCACCTCCGGTCGCTTCACCATCCGCAGCGAGCACCCGAACACGAAGGTGTCGTGGTCGGTGACCGGCGTGCGCTTGGATCCGCAGGCCAAGCACGACGCGATCCACCCGGTGCAGCGGAAGATCGGTGACGATCGCGGGCGCTACCTCGACCCGGAGGTGTACGGCAAGCCGGTGAGCGAGGGCACCGAGCGCGTCACCCCCGAGGGAAGTTCCCCGCGCGGGCTCAGCTCGTCGCGCTGAGCTGGATGGTGGTCAGGCGGCGCAGCGTGCGTCGCCTGACCGCCTCAGGCGGCGATCTTCGCGATTGGCCCGCTCAGGAAGCGACTGTCACCCGTGCCGCCTCGGCGGCCGAGGTGAGTCCCGCGCGGACCTTCTCGAGCGCGTCGTCACGCAGGCGGCGCATACCCTCGGCGACGGCGGTTGCGGCGATCGCCGTCGCGGGCTCGCGCGCGAGCACGTGCGCGCGGATCGCGTCGCTGATCGTCATCGCCTCGAAGATGCCGACGCGGCCGCGGTAGCCCGTGCCGTTGCAGTTCCCGCAGCCGACCGCGTCGAATGCCTCGACGTCCTCGGTGGCGGCGAAGCCGTTCGCGCGCAGGACCTCCGCGCTCAGCCGCAGCGGTCTGCGGCAGCGCTCGCACAGGCGACGCGCAAGCCGTTGGGCGATCACGCAGTCGATCGCCGAGGCGACGAGGAACGGCTCGATCCCCATCTCGACGAGGCGGGTGATCGCCGTCGGCGCGTCGTTCGTGTGCAGCGTCGAGAGCACGAGGTGGCCGGTCAGCGCGGACTCCACTGCGATCTGCGCCGTCTCGCGGTCGCGGATCTCGCCGACCAGCATCACGTCGGGGTCGGCGCGCATCATCGAGCGCAGACCGGTCGTGAACGTGACGCCGGCCTTTGCGTTGACCTGCATCTGCTTGACGCCCGGCACGCGGTACTCGACCGGATCCTCCAAGGTGAGGATCGAGCGCTCGCCGGTGTTGAGCGTCTGCAGCGCGGCGTAGAGCGAGGTCGTCTTGCCGGAGCCGGTCGGACCGGTCACAAGCACCGCCCCGTAGGGGCGCCCGATCGCCGTCTCGAAGCGCGCCCGCTCAAGGCCGAGCATGCCGAGCCCGTCGAGGCTGACGACGCCGGAATCGCCGCTGTCGAGGATGCGCATGACGACCGACTCGCCGTCGACGAGCGGCAGCGTCACGACGCGTACGTCGACGCGCCGGTCGCCGAGGGCGAACGCGATCCGCCCGTCCTGCGGCCGGCGCCGCTCGGAGATGTCGAGGTCGGCCATGATCTTGATGCGCGAGACGACGTGTGCGGCCATCCGCGCCGGGATGGAGAAGCTGTCGGACAGGATGCCGTCGATGCGGTACTGGCCGCGCAGCTCGCGGCCCTCCGGGATGACGTGGACGTCGGAGGCCCCACGCTCGACCGCCTGCGCGATGATCGAGTGCACGAGCTTGACGACCGGCGCCTCCTCGACCGCCTCGGTCAGGCCCTCCAGCTCCTCGGGCTCCTCGTCGGCTGCGATGGTGGCGGCTGCCTGCTCGGCGGCCTCGCCGAAGCGGTCGAGCTTCGCCGTCAGCTCGAGCACGTCGCGCGGCGAGGCGATCGCTGGGCGCACCTCGCAGCCGGTCATCAGCTCGATGTCGTCGACCGCGAGCACGTTCCCGGGATCGGCCATCGCGACGAGCAGCACGCGGCGCTCGTCGTCGAGGAAACCGATCGGGACAGCGCCGTGGCGGCGCGCGACGCTCGGATCGAGCAGGTTCGCGGCGCCCATGTCGACCGGGTATTGGGCGAGGTCGACGTGGTAGTGGCCAAGGCGCCGCGCGAGCGCCTGCGCGAGGTGATCGGCCGTGATCGTGCCGTTGTCGACGAGCACGCGGCCGGTCGCGCGACCGGTCGCGCGGCCCTCGCCGACCGCCGCGTGCACGGCGTCCGGGGTCGCAAAGCCCATCTCGACGATCAGCTCGCCGATCAGCAGTCTGGAGCGACCGCGCGTCGAAGGCGCGGTCAGGCCGGCCGGGAGGGTCTCGATGCTCACCTCCGCGTTATCGGCAGCGGTGGGCCGGTTCGTAAGCCCTTCCGTCTCAGGCGGCGATCTTCGCGATGGCTGCGATCGTGAGCGTGTCCTCGTTGAGACCGCCGCGGCTGCCACCGCGCGAGGCGAGCTCGAGGTCGGCGATCGTCGCGAGCGCCTCGCGCAGGCTGCTGACGTCGGTGCGCTGGACGTCGGCGACGAAGCGCTCGGCAACCTTCGGCGGCATTCGCAGCCCGCGGCGCACCTGTGCTGCCGACTCACCACCGGCGAGGCGCGCCGCTACGTCGAGCGCTTCGCGCAGGCGACGTGCCATCCAGTAGAGCAAGCCGCCGACGTTCTCGCCCTGGGCGCGCAGCTCGTAGTAGGTGCGCGTCGCGGCGGCGCCGTCGCCGGCGACGAGCGCGTCGGCGAGCGTCCAGCTCTTGTGCTCGGCCGAGCTGGCGGTCAGCTGCTCAATCTGCTCGACGTCGAGCGGGACCGGGTTCGAGCGATCGGCGCCGAACTCGAGCGCGAGCTTCTCCAGCTCCCGCAGCAGACGCTGCTGGCGCTCGCCGACGTGCTGCACGAGCACCCGTGCCGCGGATGGGTGGAGATCGAGGCCGAGCTGCGCGGCCTGGGCGGACGCCCATCTCGGCAGCTCCCACGGCTTCAGGTTCTGCTCCTGACTGACGTCGCCGCCTGCCTTGCTCACGGCCTCGGCCAGTCCGTCGGGGACTTTCGCGCGGCCCTCCTCCCGACCGAAGAAGACGACCGTCGTCTCCGGCGGGAGGCTCGCGAGCGCCGGCGCGACGAGCGCGACGTCGGCGGCCTTCCAGCGCTCGACGCCGTCGACGATCAGGAAGCGGCGGCCCATCGCGAACGTCATCGCGGACAATGCGCCCGCGACCGTCTCGGCGGTCGCCGTCTCGCCCTCGAACAGCTCGATGCCTTGTGTCCCGCTCTCCTGTTCGGCGAGCGCGCGCAGTCTGGCGCGGCGCTCGGCGAGACGGCCGTGGTCGTCGCCGTGGATCAGGTAGGCGGGCTTGAAAGCAGGCACTGCGGGCGAGTCTAGACATCGATGTGGCCGGTACGCCGGAGACGCGAGTCTTGCCCTGCGAGGCGCTGAAACAGACGCCTCGCAGTCCAAGCTCGCGCCTCGGCTGATTGGGCGCTTCGTCAGACCTCGATGCTGGCGTGCGGGATGCTCGCTGCTGCGTGCGCGATGGCGCCGACGTAGGCGAGCAGGTAGGCGTTGATGGCGTTCAGCGGTTGTGCGAGCGCCGGTGTCAGCTGGCCGAGTGCGGCGGCGAGCATGCCGAGCCAGGTGATCGGTGCGATCGCTGGGGCGGCGAGCAGGTTGGCCGGGATGCCGACCGTGGACAGCTGGTGGAAGTGGAGGGCGAGCAGCGGTGCGGTGCCGAGCGTGGCGGCGAGCGACATCGCGATCGCGTCGGCGATCGGTTGAGGGACTCGCCGTGCGCGCAGGGTCGCCGCGACCGGCTTGGCGAAGAGTGCGATTGCCGCGACGGCGGCGAAGGAGAGCTGCCAGCCGGGATCTTGGCTCGCGCGTGGGTTCAGCGCGAGCGTGGCGGCCGCGGCCAGCAGCAGCGCGTACCAGCGGGAGGCTGGGCGGCCGGCGAGGGCGGCGACGGTCGTGGCGGCGCCCATCGTGCCGGCTCGCTGGATCGATGGTCCGGCGCCGGCGAGCGGCACGTAGAGTGCGATCAATGCGAGCGCGCCGATCAGGCGGCCGCGCAGACCCAATCCGGCGTAGGCGAGCAGCGGCAGCGCGAGCGCGAGCAGCAGGGCGACGTTTTGCCCGCTCGCGGCCAGCACGTGTGCGAGCGAGGAGACGCGGAACTCCTCGCGCGTTTGCTCGTCGAGCGCCTCGTCCTGACCGAGCGTCATGCCGCGCAGCAGCGCGGCCTGCCGTTGCGGGAGCCCGGTGCTGAGCGCACGCTCGGCGCGCGTGCGGATGCCGTCGACGAAGCCGATCGCCCCGCCGCGCGCAGTGCCGGTTGCTGCGACGGCGTCGAGCGAGAGCGCCGCGTGGGCGCCGCGACGTGCGTAGTGCTGCTCGAACGGACCGAGTGCACGCAGGCGGCCACGTACATCGAGGATCGCGCCGGTCACGGTGGCCGGCCACGGGACGTCCTGCCCGATCCGCAGCATGACGTTCTCTCCTGCGATGCTCGCGAGCGCAGTGTGGCCGTAGCGCACCGGGCGCGGCTGCTCCTGCAGCGCGGCCCGCGCCGTGACGGTCGTGCCGAACCGCGGTGGAAGCTGGGTGCGGTCGAGCGCGGTGAGCCGGGCCTGCGCCCCGAGCGCGCCGCCGACGAGGGCGACCGCAGCGAGGAGGGCGAGCGCCGGGGACCCGCCGGGCGCCGGCGCGTCTGCCGCGCAGTCGGCAGGCAGCGGCCAAGCGCCGAGCGCGGCGGCCGCAAGCGCCAGCAGCAAGATCGTCGCCGGCGCCAGCGGCGCCGCGAGCAGACCCGCGACGAGCGACGCCAGCACGAGGTGGCGCGGGTGCCGGCGAAGCATCGCGAGCGCGTCGGCGGCGCGCCCGACCGCCCATTGCCGGCCGGTGGTCACTGCCCGAGCTGGGCGCGGATCGCGGCGAGCTTGGCCTCGCCGATGCCGCTGACTTCGTCGAGCTCGTCGATCGAGGCGAAGCCGCCGTGCTCCTGGCGGTAGGCGACGATGTTGGCGGCAGTCGCGGGACCGACGCCGTCGAGCTGCTCGAGCTCCTGCTCGGTCGCCGTGTTGAGGTCGATCGACAGTGGGACGTCCGCGCCCGTTTCGTCGTCAGAGGTAGTTGCGCCCGTCGTCGGGCCACTCGTCACGGCGACTCCACCCCGCTCCGGCACGACGACCTCTCCCCCGTCCACGACTCTCGCCGCGAGGTTCACCCCGACGCGATCGGCACGGCGCGTCAGCCCACCCGCGCGGCGGACCGCGTCATATGCCCGCGCGCCGGCGTCGAGTCGGTAGACGCCGGGACGGCGCACCGCGCCCTTGACGTCGACGACGAGGGGCGTCGCGGCTACCATCGCGGTGGCCTGGCTGCCGGTGTCGAGACCGTCCGGCGCGCTGGCCGGCGACGTCGCGGTCTCGAAGGCGGGAGGCGTGCTTGCGGCCCCACTCCCGGTGCCCTCGCCGGAGCGCAGGGAGCGAGACCCGATCAGCAGGACGGCGATCGCGAGCGCGGCGTAGATCGCGAGCTGGGGACGGGTCGGCGAGGACGGCACCGGCGCGACGCTATCGACGGCGCCGTCGCATCTCACGCTCGGTTTGCAACGAAAGGACGCGAGCCGGGGCGAGGCCCGCGTACGAGGTCAGGAGCTCGACGTCGAGGCGAGCGCGGCGAGGTCCTTCTGCAGCGCTCGCTCGTGCGCGACGAGGCGCTCGCGCGCCTGCGCGTAGGCCGTCCGGCGCGCCGCGCGCGCCGCCGCGGCGAGCGCGGTGTAGGCCCGACCGGTCTCCTCCAGCTCGTCGACGAGGCGCGGCAGGTCGCCGGGTGCACCGACCGTTCCGGTCTTCCCAGCGCCTTCGGCGGCCCGCGCGTACGCGGCTGCCAGGCGGTCCGCCGCTGCGGCCTGTCGCCGCCCCGTCGCCGCGGTCGCCAGTGCGCGGCGCTCGCTCTCGCGCGTGCGGTCGAGGTCCTCCACGACCCGCGTCAGCTCCCGCCGCGCCGCAGCGTCGCCGCCGAGCGCAGTGGCCTGACCGTCGGGAAGGCGCAAGGTCGTGAGGGCGGCGGAGCACCCTGCGCGCACCGAGGCGGGAGCGTCAGATGGCCCGAGGCAGGCAGCGACGATTGCGCCGTCGCCGTCCTCGAGCACGTACACGTCAGCGACGCGCTCGGCGTCGACCGTGACGTCCCGGTAGCGCCACGCGTCGTCGTCGACCAACCGCACAGGCTCCGGCTCGGCGTTCGCCAGCCGTGCGAGGAGCGGCGCAGCTGCGCGCGTGACCACGAGCGCCGTAGCGCTCGAGCGCCCGGGCGAGTGCGCGACGAGCGCCGGGTCGCCGAGCACAGGCGGGGTTTCGCCGCTCCCTCCGCGCAGCCAGCCTCGCGGCGCCTGAACGCTGAGGCCGGCACCGGCGAGCGTCACCGCCGCCGGTGCGTCGGGCGCCGTGGTCGCCGAGCCGGCGACGCTGCCGATCACCGCCGCTGCGAGCAGCACGGCGATCGGGATCGCGATGCTGAGGCTGCGACGTCCCGGCCTCGTCGGTCGACGCGCGGCCGCTGTACGGGTGCCTCGCGCACGGGTCGCGCGCGGTCTCGCGCCGCTGCGCCGCAGCGGGACCCCGATCGCGTCGCAGAGTGCCTCGACGAGCGCTGCCGGCGTCCCGTACCGCTCGGACGGGCCCTGCGCGAGGCCGCGGCGCAGCACCTGCTCGAGCCGCGTGGGCAGCGCGATCGGAGCAGTGCCCGTACCGGCCGGCTGAGGCCCGCGAATCGCAGCGGAGACGATCGACGCCAGCGCATAGACCATGCTCTCCGCGGTCGGATGGCCGGCGCCCGGGTGCTCGGCGCGGACGCCCCGCGCGCGGTCGGCGATCGCCGCCGCGCGCTCGGGTGCGACGTGGTCGAGATCGATGCACGTGTGTGCCACCTTGCCGCCCGGCAGCCCGACGTCTGGCAGCAGCCGTGCCTGCTCGCCGACGAGCACGATGTCCGCGGGACTGATGTCGACGGCAGGCACTCCTATGCGTCCGAGGGCGGCCAGTGCGGCCGAGACGTCCGCGCACATCGCGACGGCCGCTCTGGGTGACATCGGCCCGCGGGCGATCTGTTGAGCGAGCGACTCGGCGCCGGAGCAGTCGAAGCTCAAGTGCGGCCAGACGTCGAGCGCGATCCCCTTGACCGGGACCAGCCGCGGGTTGACGGCGTATATGAGCTGGGAGGCCGCGAGTTCGAGCGTGTGCCATTCCTCCAGCGTCGGCAGGCCCGGGTAGAGCCGCAGCAGCGTCTCGCCGCCGTCGTCGTCCTCTGCGCGCCACAGCCCCGCCTCGCCGCGCACTGCCAGCAGCTCGCGCAGCCGGAGCGAGCCGAAGCGATGGCCGATCGCGCTGCGCGCGCGGCCGGAGGGATGCTTGTGCTCGCGATCCAGCACGGTCAGCCGGAGTCGTCGAAGGTGAGCGGCTTCTTCGCCGGCGGGGGCGTCGGCGCCGGAGCGGGTGTGGGCTCCGGGGTGGGCGTGGGCTCGGGGGCCGACACCACCGGCGCGGGGGGGGAGACGACGGGCGCCGGCGTCTCCTCGATGACCGGCACGGGCTCCACGGGCGCGGGCTTCGGCGGCGGAACGATCAACGCTGGCAACGGGCTCACGCGGCCCAGCTCGCCGATCGGCTCGTGCTCGAGCCGGATCGCCGTCGGCGACGCGGGCGCCGGCGCGGGCTTCGCCGGATCGCCGTGGGCGAGCGCATAGGCGCCGCCGAACACAGCGCCGGCGAGCACTGCGCAGATGGCGACGGTCGCGAGGCTCAGCCGGTCGGGCATCGGCTTCCGCTGGTCGCCTCCGGCACGAGGCACTGGTCGACACGGCGGGGTGCCTTGCCGCGCACGATCGTGAAGCGCGTGTACTTGCCGATCCGATCCGCACGCCAGACCCGCACGACGATGACGGTGCCGCTGCGATACGCATGCTCGAGGCCTCTGAAGCCGATGACGGCTCTTCTGCCTACCGTGCCAGCAGCCTGCACGACGCGGCAGCGCCGCGAGGAGTGTCTCCTGCTGCTGCAGGGCGGGCTCACGGTCACGCGCACGAGCGTGCCGGGCGAGGCGCGCACGGTGAGCAGTCTGATGCGCGCTCCCCTGGAGGTCAGCGTTCCCGAGATCCGCACCAGCGGGAACGGGCTCAGCAGCTGTGGCTTGGTGGGTGTGGGCGGTGTCGGGGTTGTGACGGGCGGCGTGACCGGCGGCGTGGGATCCAGTCTCGGGCTCTCAGGACCGGGCGTCTCTGGGACGGTGTCGACGGTGAACGCGCGCGTCGCGGTCGTCTGGTTGGTCGCTCTGTCGGTCGCCCGGACGCGGAAGGTGTAGGCGCCGTCGGCCAGCGGCGCGACTGTGGCATGCGTCGTCGCACTTGCGCACGGGCCGTACATCGGCGTGCCCTGGTCGATCGAGCACTCCAGTGTTGCTCCCGCCTCGGCGGCGAACTGGAACAGCGGCGTGCTGTCGCCCGTCGTCCCGGTGGGACCGAGTGTGATCGACAGTGTCGGCGGCGTCGTGTCGATCGTGAAGGACTGCACCTCGCCGGCGTCGTTGCCCGCTCTGTCCGTCGAATGCACGCGGAACGTGTAGGTCCCCTCGGGCAACGGCGAGGCCGGCGTGTACGGATTGGTGCACGGCTCGTATACCGGCGTCCCGGTATCGATCGAGCACTCGGTACTCGTCGATGCCTCGGTCGTGAACACGAAGGACGGCGTCGTGTCGTTCGTCGAGTCTGCCGGACCCGAGTCAATCGACAGCGCGGGCGCCGCACTGTCGACCGTGAATCTCCACACGGCCTCCGTCTGGTTGCCCGCCGCGTCTCTCGCGAGCACGCGGAACGTGTACGACCCGTCCGCCAACGCCGTCGCCGTGTGCGTGCTCGCCGTCGTGCAGTCGCCGTAGTCCGACGTCCCTCTGTCGACTGAGCACTGCACCGGCGCATCCGCTGTGAACTCGAAGCTCGGCGTTCTGCTTCTCGTGTTCGTGGGACCGGAGGTCACTCTCGCCGTGGGTCTGACGGTGTCGACGTCGAATCTCCGCGAGGCCTCCGCCCGGTTCCCGGCTGCGTCAGTCGCCTGAACGTGGAACACGTATGACCCATCCGCCAACGCCGTCGCCGTGTGCGTGCTCGCCGTCGTGCAGTCGCCGTAGTCGGGCGTCCCCGTGTCGATCGAGCACTGCAGCGCCGCTCTCGCTTCGGCCGTGAAGCCGAACGTTGGCGTCTTGTCGTTCGTCGGACCGGGCGGGCCGGAGATCACGTCGACCGTGGGTCTGACCGTGTCCACGACGAACGCTCGCGACAACTCTCTCTGGTTGCCGAGCGTGTCCGTCGCCTGCACTCTGAACGTGTGCGGCCCTTCGGAGAGCGGCGCGCCGACCACGTGAGTCGTCGCGCTGGTGCACCCTGCGTACGGCTCTCCATCAACTGAGCACTCCAGTGTTGCTCCCGCCTCGGCGTTGAACTCGAACGTCGGCGTCGTGTTATTCGTCGGACCAGCCGGACCGGAGGCGATCGACAGTCTCGCCACGGTGTCGACCGTGAACGACCACGTCTCGACGGTTGGATCGACGCCGTCGCTCGCCTGGATCCGGAACGTCCAGTCGCCGTCTTCCAGCAATGAGGTCGCCGTATACGGACTCGTGCACGGCGCATACGCCTCGATTCCCTGGTCGAGGGAGCAGTCGACCGTCAGCGCGCTGTCGACCGAGAAGTCGAACGACGGCAGCGTCTCTCTGGTCTGCGCGGATGGACCGGAGTCGATCGTCACGAAGGGTGCAGCCGAGGCAACGGCGGCGAATGCCAGGACGAGCCCAAGCGCGAGCGCTGTCGCGAGGATCGCGCGCAGGGGAACCGTCGAGCCGCGTGGCACCGGGCGCGTCGAATGCACTGAGCGACTTTAGCGCAGGTTGCGAGCCCCAACCCGTGCGAAAACCTGCAGTGCGCTGAGCGCTGACCGCCTGCTCAGCGCACGACGAGGTTCACGAGCTTGCCGGGCACGACGATCGCCTTGACGACCTCGTGGCCGTCGACGTGCGCCTGCACGTTCGGCTGGGCGCGTGCGAGCACTTCGAGCTCCTCGCGCGAGGCGCTCACGGCCGCGGGGACGCGGTCGCGTACCTTGCCGTTGACCTGGCAGACGAGCTCGAACGTGTCGGACTCCAGCATCGCCGGGTCGGGCGTCGGCCACGGCTGCTCCCACACGCGTCTGCCCGTCGTCAGCTCGTAGACCTCGCTCGCGGCGTGTGGCGCGAACGGGAAGACGAGCGAGGCGGCAGCCGCGGTCGCGAAGCGCTGCACCTCGGGCGAGGCCGACTCGCGGTGGCGGTAGACCTCGTTCACGAGCTCCATCACGGCCGCGATCGCAGTGTTGAAGGCGAAACGGCCGGCCATGTCGTTCGTGACCTTGTCGATCGCCCAGTGCGCCTTGCGCGTGACGGCGAGGTCCGCTCCGGCCAGCTCCGCCCCATCGGGTGGCAGCGCTCCCTTCCCCAGCTCGACGCCCAGCCGCCACAGCCGCGCGAGGAAGCGGTGCACGCCTTCGACGCCCTCGTCGGACCAGTCGGCGTCCTGGTCGGGCGGGCCGATGAAGAGGATGTAGCAGCGGGCCGTGTCGGCGCCGTATCTGTCCACGTACGTCGCCGGACTGATCACGTTGCCCTTCGACTTGGACATCTTCGCCCCGTCGCGCGTGATCATCCCCTGCGTGAAGAGCGCCTGGAACGGCTCCTGCGCGTCGAGCAGCTCCATGTCGGCGAACGCCTTCGTGAAGAAGCGCGCGTACAGCAGGTGCAGGATCGCGTGCTCGACGCCGCCGATGTACTGGTCGACCGGCATCCACTCGGCGAGCACTCTGCGGTCGAACGCGGCCTCGTCGTTGTTCGCGTCGCAGTAGCGCAGGAAGTACCAGGAGGAATCGACGAACGTGTCCATCGTGTCCGTCTCGCGCAGCGCGGCGCCGCCGCACGACGGACAGTCGACGTTGACCCAGTCCTCGACGGCGGCGAGCGGCGACTTGCCTCTCGGCTTGTAGTCGGTGACGTCCGGCAGCTCGACCGGCAGCTGGTCCTCCGGCACCGGCACCATCCCGCAGCTCGGGCAGTGCACGATCGGGATCGGGCAGCCCCAGTAGCGCTGGCGCGAGACGAGCCAGTCGCGCAGGCGATAGTTGACGGAGGCGTGGCCCTTGCCCTCTCGGTCGAGCCACGCGACGATCGCCTCGAGCGCCTCGCGGTTGCCCATCCCGTCGAAGTCGCGGTGGCTGCTCACGAGCGGGCCGTTGCCGCTGTAGGGCAGCTCGCCGCCTTCGGGATCCTCGATCACGCGGCGGATCGGCAGGTCATACGCCTGCGCGAAGGCGAAGTCGCGCTCGTCGTGCCCGGGCACGGCCATGATCGCGCCGGTGCCGTACTCCATCAGCACGTAGTCGGCGACGTACATCGGGATCTGCTCGCCGTTGACCGGGTTGGTGACCGTGCGGCCGAGCGCGACGCCCGTCTTCGTCTTGTCGACGTCGCCGCGCTCCTCGTTGGACTCCGTCAGCGCATGGTTGACGTAGTCGCGCACGGTCTGCTCCTGCGGCGTGCCGGCGACGAGCTTGAGCACGTCGGGGTGCTCGGGCGCCATCACGAAGAAGGTCGCACCGAAGAGCGTGTCGGGGCGCGTGGTGAAGACGGGGTAGTCGATCCCCAGCTCGTCGCAGCGGAACGTGACCTCGGCGCCGTCGGAGCGACCGATCCAGTTGCGCTGCATCGTCTTGACGTGCTCGGGCCACTGGATCGTGCTCAGGTCCTCCAGCAGGCGGTCGGCGTAGTCGGTGATGCGGAAGAACCACTGCTCCAGCTGGCGCGCCTCGACGACGGCGCCGCAGCGCTCGCAGTTCCCTTCAGCCGTCACCTGCTCGTTGGCGAGCACGGTCTGGTCGTTCGGGCACCACTTGACGGCGGCCTCCTTGCGGTAGGCGAGGCCGCGCTCGTAGAGCTTGAGGAAGAGCCACTGGGTCCAGCGGTAGTAGCGGGGCTGGTGGGTGCCGAACTCGCGCGTCCAGTCGATCGAGATCCCCCACTGGCGGAACTGGCGTTGGAAGGACTCGATCGAGGAGGCGGTCGAGTCGCGGGGGTGCTCGCCCGTTCTGATCGCGTGGTTCTCGGCCGGCAGCCCGAAAGCGTCGTAGCCCATCGGGTGCAGGACGCGGCGGCCGATGCGGCGGTTGAAGTGCGCGACCGCGTCGCCGAGCGAGTAGTTCTTCAAGTGCCCCATGTGCGGCTCGCCGCTCGGGTACGGCAGCATCTCCAGCACGTAGTAGGAGTCGCGGCCGTCGGGCTGGTTGGAGACCTCCCACGTGCGCTCGCGCGCCCACGTCTCCTGCCACTTGGGCTCGATCGTCGTCGCGTCGTATCGCAGCTCGCTCATCGGATCGAGGAGGTTATCGGGACGTCCCGTGCCGACGGCCGGTGGCTGGATACGCTCGACCGATGCGGAAGCTGCTGCTGCTCGTCGGCGCGATCGTCTTCGTCGACACGATGTTCTTCTCGGCGATCACGCCGCTGCTGCCGCACTACGCGGAGCGCTTCGACCTGTCGAAGACCGGCGCGGGAATCCTCTCCGGCTCGTACGCCGCCGGCGCCGTGATCGGCGCGTTTCCGGCCGGCTGGCTCGCGACGCGCGCCGGCTCGCGTCGCACCGCGCTCGTCGGCCTGTCGCTGATGGCGATATCGAGCGTCGGCTTCGCGTTCGGCCACACGTTCGCGCTGCTGACCGCGCTGCGGTTCCTCGACGGCGTCGGCGGCGCCTGCGCGTGGACCGGCGGGATGGGATGGCTGATCGCGGTCACGCCCTCGGAGCAGCGCGGCGCGACGATCGGCGCCGCGATGAGCGCGGCGCTGGCGGGCGTGCTGCTCGGCCCGGTGGTGGGAGCTGTCGCGCAGGGCATCGGGCCCGAGCTGCCGTTCACGACGATCGGCGTGTTCGCCGCGATGCTCGCTCTGGTGGCCCTGCGGATGCCCGCGCCGCCCGCCTTCGTGACGACGACGAGACGGCCCTACTTGACGGCGTTGCGCGACCGGCGCGTGCGGACCGGCGCGTTCCTCGTGCTTGTGCCGGCGCTCGTGTACGGGACCGTCGAGGTGCTCGCTCCGCTGGCGCTCGACCGCCTCGGGGCGAGCGGGGTCGCGATCGGCGCGACGTTCCTCTGTGCGGCCGCGATCGAGGGCGTAGCTCAGATAGGGATCGGGCGCGCGACCGACCGGGTGGGGCGCGGTCTTCCCATCCGCATCGGCTTTATGGGGACGGTTGTCTGCCTCGTGCTGCTCCCGCTGCCCACGGTCGCGTGGCTGTTCGCGATCCCCGTGGTGTTCGCATGCGTCTTCAGCGGCATCGTCAACACCCCCGCGATGACGCTGCTGTCGGACGGCGTGGAGGAGATCGGCCTCGACTACGGCCTCGGCTTCGCGATCGTCAATCTCGTGTGGGGCGGCGGGCAGGTCATCGGCGCAGTCGGCAGCGGGGCGCTCGCAGCGACAACGAGCGACACCGTGGCTTACCTGCTGCTCGCGGGGATCTGCACGGCGACGCTCCTCACGGTCGCCGTCAGTCTGCGAGACCGGCCTGCGGTGCCGACGCCGGCAGGGTGAGCTCGCGGGCGCCGCGCGGTACACTTCCGGCGACCTTGGGGCTATAGCTCAGCTGGGAGAGCGTCGCGCTGGCAGCGCGAAGGTCGTCGGTTCGAGCCCGACTAGCTCCACTGAACTGGTCGTCGCGCAAACGCGACGTCAGATGTCGAGGCGCTGTGTGCCTTGACCTGTGACCTCGGCGATCAGCTCGAAGTCCTTGTCGTCATGCAGGACGACAAGGCCAGCGGTCTCGGCGGTCGCGGCGATCAACAGGTTCGGCAGGGATGGAGTAGCCAACCTCGAGCAGGGTCATCGTGGCGATGCGGACGAGGGCGCGCTCGATCAGCCAGCCCGACTCGTCGATCAGGACCACGCGCGGCGCATGAGGTCCGGTTCTCGTCTGCGATGATCGCCCAATGGGTCTTTTGACCAGCGAGACAACATGACTGTCCGCACATCGACGGCAGATGAAGGCCGCGCAGTAGTCGGGCGCGAGCACTGGCATGAGGTAACCGCCGTCTTGGTCGCAGCGTTCTACAACGACCCTGTCTTCCGCTGGCTGCTGCCCAACGACGCCAAGCGCCGCCCAGCGCTGCAGCGCTTCTTCGCAATCGAGACCCGTGGCATCGTGCTTGGACATGGCCGCAGCCTGCTCTGCAGCGATGACCGCGGCACCCCGATCGGCACTGCGCTCGTGCTCCCTCCTCGCCACTGGCGCACGCCTCTGCGCGTCGCGGCGACCCATGCTCCAAGCTACCTCCGCATCTTCGGTCGCCGACTGCCACAGGCGCTCGGCGTGCTGATGCACATGGAGCATCGCCACACTCGCGATCCGCACTGGTACCTCCCCTACATCGGCGTTGTAGCAGCCGCACAGGGACGCGGCGTCGGGACCTCGCTCCTCACTCCGATCCTCGATCGCTGCGACCACGAGGGAATGCCCGCCTACCTGGAGGCCTCCAATCCCCGCTGCGCCCGCCTCTACACGCGACTCGGATTTGCGACGCGTGAAACGATCCGGCCGCTCGGAGCGCCGCCAATCCAACTGATGTACCGCGCTCCCAGGTCCTGACCCTCTGCCGCAGGCGGCGGTGCGTACGCCACGGTCTGGTCACTTCTGCTGAGCGACCCAGGCGAGGATCGCGCTGGAATGGGAAACGACCGTCCCATCGGGCAGCTTGAGCGCTGGCAGCTTCGTCGCGCCAGTCGCATCGCGCAAGGCGTCGCGCGAGCCCTTGCGCAGAAAGGGAATCGGACTGCCGTGGCCCGCGATCACCTTGTCGTACTCGATGCCCGCGGCACGGAGCGCTTCCTGCACCCGGCGACACGGATGAATCCGCGGGCCGCCGTCGTCGCCGTGACAAACGAACAGCGTCGGCGCCTCTGCCATCTCATCCTCCCGTTCTCGACTCGCAGCGAGCCTAGACGCACAGCGCCGATGCCGCCATGACCACCCGGTTTGCGCGACGCCAAGTTCTCTCCACAGAGAACGCCCCCTCCCCCGGAGAAAGGTCGTTCCTGGGGTGCTGGCGGTACATGTGACGCGCTCGATCAGTCAGTTGTGGTTCCACGGAGCGACGCGCGTGCCATGTCGCCGGCCTCCGGGCCAGCGCTCGCAAGCACATCGCCTTCTGGCGACCAGATCCCAGACGAGCCGGCTGTGCGCTCGTATCCGCCGCCGGTAGGACCGGCGAAGCTTGCAAAGGCGACGAAGGCGTTGCCTTCGCGTGCGATCGAGGCGGCGCGCATCTCCTGCACGGGCAACTCCTCCCGCATATGCACGAGGCCGGCGACGTACACGTCGATACCCAGCGCGACGGTATCGCTGACGTGCTCGGCGACCCCCGTGTCCTTGCAGATCCCCATGCCGAGACGCCAGCCATCGACGTCAAGGACGGCCGGCCCCGGTCCGGGACTGAAGCGCGCCGGCTCCTCGCCACCCAAATAGCACTTGCGGTACGCCACGCCAACACCACGCCGGCTCACGCAGAGCATCGCGATGTGGAGCCGTCCGTCTTCGCCTTCGACAGGGGCGCCCGCGAGTGCAATGCAATCCGTCACGGCACACGCCTCCACGAGAGTGCTGAGCGCCGCATCGGTCGCCGCCACGGGAGCCGCCTCCAGCTCGTAGCCGGTCAGCGACAGCTCTGGAAAGACGACCACCTTCGCCTTCGCCGCACGCACAGCCGCCGCATGCGAGAGCGCGTTCGCTGGCAGGTCATTCGCTTTGCACGCCGGCTGCACGGCGGCAATGGTCAGCACCGGCGACCGCACCCCCGCAACCTACCGCAGCGACACGTCCAGCCAGACGCGGACACAACCTGGTTTGCGCGACGCCAAGTTCTCTCCATCGCGCAAACCGTTGCGGATCACATGTCTTGTGTGTAGACGCGGCGGGATGCGTCCGTCAGCCTCTCTGCGGTGTCGACTCGATCTCTCGCCCAGGCGCCTTACGAGGAGCGCCATGGGCGCTGGAACTACACGCGGATCGGGTCCGACGCGGCCCGCGCCTGCTTGCAGCTTGCTTGCAAAGTGCTAGCATCGACTTCATGGCCACGCTCTACGTTCGCGACATGCCCGACGACCTGTACGCCCGTCTGCGCGACGAGGCGCGTGGATCGCGTCGCTCGATCGGCGCAGCGGCAGTCGAGATCCTTCAAGCCGAGTTGCGCGAGCGGAGTGAGCTGACGGTCGGCGAGGTGCTCAAGCGGGCTCGGAAGGTCCGCGCCCGTGCGGTGCGGCCCGCGGCGGTCTCGGTGGCTGACGAGATTCGCGCCGACCGCGAGCGGTAGCCGTGACCGCCTACGTGCTTGACGCGAGCGTGCTCGCCGCCCTCTACGTCGACGATCCGGCCACCGAGCAATCCGAAGCCGCCTTGGCGCGTGTCGAAGCCGACGAGCTGCACGCCCCGGACTTCGTGCTGCTCGAAGTCGCAAACGTGCTGTGGAAGCGCGTGCGACGCGAGGAACTTCACGCTCAGGACGCGATGACTGCCATCGCAGACCTGTCAGCCGCGACGATCCAGTTCCACCCCATCAGCAGTTTGGTTGCACAGTCGCTCGCGCTGGCTCTCTCGCACGGGTTCACCACCTATGACGCCACGTACGTCGCGCTCGCTACCCGTGTCGGCGGAATCGTGCTCACCAACGACGGCGGCATGCGCCAGCGCGGCATCGAAGCCGGCCTCCCAGTCATCACGCCCAGCGAAGTCGCCTGAACCCTACGCGAGCTTCGTCGGCTCACTCAACGCAAATCGCCGAAGCAGCAAGCATCTCGTGGTTTGCGCGACGCCAAGTTCTCTCCATAGAAACCGGTCCCCTAGAGGAAGGTCGTTCCAGCGGTCCTCGCGGTACGAGGCAGCCAGGGACACGGTTTGCGAGCGGACCCGCGGTGATGCCGGTGTCAGCGGGAGCCTGCCGTCGCCGCATGTAGCGTCTAAGCTCGTGGACATGACGCCACATTCTTCGGGACTGAAGAGCGAGGTAGGCGTGCGCGAGCTGCACAACCAGCTCAGTCGCTATGTACGGCACGCTGCTGAAGGTGGCGAGGTCGTCGTCACCATGCGCGGGCAGCGCGTCGCCCGGCTCTCCCCGCTGGAGATCGGCGACCCGCTCGCAGAGCTGCGTGCACGCAGACTCGTGCAAGAGCCGGCGCGCTCCAAGCGGAACCTCCATGGCCGCAAGCGACTCGCGGCCTCCGCGCCTGTGTCGGACCTCGTCGCCGAGCAGCGGCGCTGATCGTCTACTTCGACACCTCCGCACTGATCAAGCTCGTCTTTGACGAGCCCGGATCGGACATCGCCGCAGAGTTGTGGGATCGCGCAGAAGCCGTTGCCTCCAGCCAGCTGATTTACCCTGAAGCGCGCGCCGCAGCAGCCGCGGCGCATCGAGGCGGGCGAATCAACGCACGCACCCTTCGGAGCGCCGTCGAAAGCATCGATGAGCTGCGCGATGAGCTGGACGTGATCGGCCTCGACGCCGCCCTCGCACGCGCCGCAGGCGAACTCGCCGAGCGGCACGCGCTGCGCGGCTACGCCGCCGTCCATCTCGCATCGGCCATCGCGATCGAGGATCCAAACCTCGTCATGGTCACCTGGGACCGTGGCCTCGGCGCGGCCGCAGCGCAACACCGCGCCGTCGTTCCCGCACAGCAATAAGGGCCCGGCAGTTCGTCAAAGGCAGAGGGCGAACGCCACAACACGGTTTGCGCGACGCCAAGCTCTCTCCATAAAGACACGGCTTCCCCCATGCATTGGAGAAGGCGACGCTGCTCGGCATACCCCGACGGATGTCGAGCATGGCGTGATCGAGCACCATCACCGAAGGCGCGCCGCAACGCTCGATCGGCAGACTGGCTGCTCACGCTGGGCCAGCTTGTGATACCAGCGCAGATCGAGCGCTCCGACACCGAACGTGGCGCTGTTTGCGCGACGCCAAGTTCTCTCGATCACAACCTCAGAGCTTCCGATGTCCCGGGCTGTAACTGGCGTAGACCGCGCGACGGCCGCGCCTCCGGCCGATCGGTGCCAGGACGGCGAAGAGAATCCGCTGCATCGACGCAGGGGGCTTGGTCAGCTCCGGGCAGGAGTCGCCGAGCTCGCGGTACGCGACGGCGATCTGCAGGAGGCCTGGAATCCCCTTGCTATTCGTCTTGCCGTCGCGCGCGAGACCGAAGAACGTCTCGAAGAAGGTCTCGGTGTCGAGCGCCGGCCGAAGCTCGACCCGCACCGCCGCCTTCCCTTCGCCGCTGTTCCACCAACGGTGGGCAGCTCCAGCCGGAACCGTCGCCTCGTCCCCGACCTCAAGGTCGCGTCGCTCGCCCTCGATCTCGAGCGCGACCCGACCGGCGGCGACCCGGAAGCGCTCCTCCTGGCGCAGATGGCGGTGCGTCGCTGCAACCGCAGCCCCCGGGCGAAGGTAGAGGTCTGCCGCCAGCAGCTCACCACCGGAGCTTGCCGCCGTCTCGATCCAGACGACCCGCTCGCCGCTGATCGGGTTCTCGATCGACTCACCGACCTTCGCCATCCGACCACACTACCTGCGCGGGCCAACCAGGCCACCGGACCGCCTGCGCACTCGCCCACGAGGGCAGGGCCGGCAGAGCGCTCAAGCCCGCGCCGAACGGGAAGTTCGAGCGTTCCGTCGCATACGTGGGCTGGGCGAAGCGCCACTTCTCGGAGGTGACGTTTGATTCCACCCCGGAGCGGACGCTCGCGACCCGGCTCGACGGAGACCCGCAGATAACCGAGTGGCTGAGACTGGCGAACGGGGATCTGGAGATCCCGTGGGGTCCGGAGCGGCGGCGGTACAACCCGGACTTCCTCGCCTACGACGTCGAAGGCGTCACCTGGATCCTCGAGGTCAAGTCGGACAAGGACGCCAATCACGAAGACGTGCTCGCCAAGCGCACAGCCGCCATCCAATGGTGCCGCGCGGTCACGACGAACTCCGTTCGGCGTCGCGAGATAGACCGATCCCGTCAGCGGCTGCGAGAGCAGCGGCGTCGTGATCGTCGCCGAGCCGATCGTGGATGCGTAGGGGCACGTCGGCTCGGTCGTCGTATCCAGCCCGATCTGGTCGGGTGAGCAACCGTCGAATCCGTTCGTCCCGACCGGAGAGACGCGCACGCCCTCCGGCAACGTCATGGCCGCCCACCTCAGGTCTGCCTGCCCACGCGAGTCGGGGGCATTGCTCTGCGGCAGGTCCACGTCGAACGCGAACGCGACCGGCTGTCCCGCCTGCGCGGTCGACACCGGCGCCGCGGTCACCCATGGATCGAACGGCACAACGTCGCACCCCTCCAGCCCCCGTCTCCCGCCCCAGTAGATCGGCGGCGACGGATACGCCGGCGGGTCATGACTGAAGACCGTCGCGCTCTTGAACACACCGGGATGCCTCCACGAATCGACTCTCAGCGTGGTTGGCAGGCCGGCGTGGGCGCAGGAGGTCGGGTTGCGCAGGAACGCCCGGCGCGATGCGCCGCTCGCGCACGTCGGACCGTCACGCCAGGGATTGAGCCCCCCTGGACACGCGCGCTCGGCGTTGTGGCTCGGGTCCGACGGCACCCCCCACAACGTCAGGCTCACGCCCGCCACGGCAAGCGCCTGAGGCACCACGGCGCTCAGGGTCAGCCCGTAGTCCGACCCGCTGCGAAGCTGCCCGTTCAGCGTCACGACGGTCCCCGCGAGGTTGAAGCCGAATCGCGCAAGCTCGCCGGGCGCCGGCACCATGTCGAACACCGGCACAGGGCCCAGCACGACCGGCCCCGGAAGATCGTTCCGCCGCACGAGCGCCGTTCCGACCTGCGACGACGGCGGACACAGCGGCTGGGGCTCTGCGCCCTGCGCGTTCGCCAGCTGGACGGCCGTGCATTGGGTCGTTTCGATCGGATTGGCGATAAAGCCAGCCGGCAGGTCGACGATCACGTCCTTCGTCGGCTCCACCGGCCAGAGCGGCCCGAACGGTGGGTTCGGGTTCGTGACCGTGTTGAGGTCGATCGTCGTCGAGGCGGCGAACGGATGTCCGGCGGCCTGGGCGAAGGGGGCGCCAGTCGAATCCGTGACCTGACCGTCGATCGCGTCGACGCCGAAGCCCGGCGAGGTGGCCCAGATCGTCGTCGGGTCGACCGTGTTCGCCGATTCCAGCCCGCCGCCCGAGACCTGGAACGAGCTGGTGACCAACCCTGCCGTGGCGCCCGGATCGACCGCGACCGTGAGCCGGATCGTGCGCAAGCCGCTCCGACCCGGCCAGGCGCACGATCGACGGAGTCAATCCGCGCAAGACGAGCGGCGAGTCAGGTGACTCCCCCAGCCGCTGCACCCGCCTGGCGGGAGGCGGCGATGCGGTTTGCCGCCCACAGCGCGAAGAGCAGCAGGTGGGGCTCCTCGGCAGCGAAGTCCTCATCCGTGATTGTCACGTCCACGGGCTTTTCGCTCCACACGTGTGGCGCAACCTTCGCCAGTTCCCGATCACCCTCGACGAGCACGAACGGCGGGCGACGGTCGAGGATGCCCTGATGCGGGGTCGTGACGTCCACGGCGCGGTGGCCGTGCTCGACGCGTCGGCCGTCCAAGGTCGCGACTGCTGCCCCGGTGGCGTCGATAGCCGTGGTGCCGCCGCGGCGCCCGCGTCGCGCGACGTGCCAGTCCACGTGGCCGGGCGCCGACAGGCACAGCTTCGTACCCCACATGTTCTCGAAGCGCACACTGCCGATGCCGTGCAGGTCAAGACGGCGTTTGTCATCTACTGAGCGGATGAGCTGCAGCTCGCGCATCGGCGAATACCCCGGCAAGCCTGCGTCAGGCCGCGGCCTTCGCGCGGTCGAACGCCGCGGCGAACTCCCGCATGTCGTTGACCTTGCCCTCAAGCTTGAACGAGCTGCCGTTGGCGCTGATCTCCATCACACCGGCGAGCCCCATCCGCTTGACCTCGACCGAGTCCACCTGCGCAAGCGGGACCGTGCTCAGGACCTCCTTGATCTCCTTGATCTGGCCGCCCATGCTGACGCCGACTTCCATCGTCACGAAGCGCGTCCGAGTCACGGCGACGGCTCCCGGGTTACCGAGCTTGATCCCCGCGGCATCGGCCCCTCGGCCCTGGCTCCCAGCCCGACGAGCGCCGGCCTCCGTCGCGATCAGGCCGCCGCTGACAGCCGCGGTCGTGGCCCCTCGTGGCTTCCCGAAGGCGGCGCCGAGCAGTTCCTCATCGACCTTTCCCTTCGCCGCAGCAACGATCTGGTCCTGATGCTTTGACACCGCGACTCCTGGCTCCGGGATTGTTCGCGGATCCTTGCAGAAATAGCCTCGGGCCTGGCGGAAATCAACCTCGCTTGCTCAGCGCGGCCGGCAGCTGCTGGCGCGAGCGGATGCCGAGCTTGTCGTAGGCGGCAGCCAAGTGCGCCTCGATCGTTTTGACGGTGAGGAACAGCGTCTGTGCGATCTGACGGTTCGTCATCCCGCCAGCGGCCATCTCCGCCACGCGCCGCTCGCTCGGGGTGAGCGACTCGATGCCGATCGGCGTGTAGCGGCGCACTCTCTCGCCGGTGGCGCTCAGCTCGTCGTAGGCGCGCTTCGCGAGCCCGGTGGCGCCGCAGCGGCGCGCGAGCTCGAGCGCCTCGCGCAGCGGCGGGCGCGCGTCGACGCGCCGCCCGGCGCGGCGCAGCTCGGCGCCGAGGTCGGCGAGCGCCTCAGCCCGTGCGAGCCGTGCCGGCGAGCCGTCGAGCACGGCGACCGCCTCCTCGAGCGCAGCGAGGCGAGCGGCACCGTCCACGGTCATCGCCAGCGTGCAGAGCGCGCGGGAGAGGAGGCCGGGTGCGCCCCAGTGGCGTGCGTGAGCAACCGTCGCCTCGGCCATCGGTCGTGCGCGCTCGCGGTCGCCGAGCGCGGCGACGGCGCGCGCCGCGCAGATCTCCGCCGGCGGCGCCGGGATCCCGAACACCCCCCAGCGGGTCGCGCGCCGCTCAAGCTCCAGCAGGTCCGCGGCGGCCTGCTCGAAGCGCCCCTGCGCGAGGCGCAGCACCCCGCGCGCGAACAGCGTGAACGTGAGCCAGATGACGTCCGGGATCTTCTCGCCGACGTTGCTCGCCGCGATCTCGGCGTCGGCCGCGTCGAGCTCCCCGCGCGCGACGAGCACGCTCGCGAGCGTGGCGCGGAGCGGCAGCTCTGCGAGCTGCAGGTTGCCGAGGCGGGCGACGCTGAGTGCCTGACGCACGTCGGCCTCGGCTGCGATCAGATCCCCACGCGCCCACGCGACGCCACCATTCATCCACCAGGAGGCGACGATCTCGGGGGTCGCGGCGCGCTCGCGCGCGATCGTGCGCGCCCGCGCGACGACGCGCTCGGCCGTGTCCAGCTCGTCCGCGACCACGAGCGTGAGCACCGGCCGGCCCGGCGCGAAGAACTCCGGCTGCTCGGCGAAGATGCGGCCGTCGCGCCCGAGCGCGAGCCGCGCCGCCTCCGTCGCGTCGGCTGCAGTCCCGTCAAACGCGTGCCACTCCGCCGCGAAGGCGGCCGCGAGGCGGCCGCTCCCGCTGTCCGGCTCGATGCGGTCGGCGTACGGAGCGAGCCGTGCTCGCTGCTCTGTCAGTGACTGCCGCACGAGCAGGCTCCGCTGCGCCTCCAGGCGGAATGCGCCCTCGACGTCGCCCCGCTCCGTGGCAATCACGATCCCGCGCTCCAGCAGCGCCAGCGCATCGGCGGCACGGCCGTTGAAGATCATCCACGTGCCCACCTTGATCGCCCAGCGCACACGCAAGCTCTCGTCGCGCTCGAGCTCCTCCAGGACCTCGGGCAGCGTCGCCGCGAACAGCTCCTGGTCGGGCGCGCGGATGCCGGCCATGATCAGCCGGGAGAGGATCGCCGGGCGCAGGTCGTCCGGCGGCGGCTCGCGCAGCGCACGCGTGAGATAGGCGATCGCCGAACGCGGAGCGCCGTTGGCGAGCGCCTGCCGGCCGGCCTCGAGCAGCGTCTCGGCAGTCGCGCGCTCGCCGCGCGCCTCAGTCGCGACCAGGTGCGCGGCGAGCTGCTGGGCGCTCGCGCCGTGCGCCCGCAGCAGCTCAGCCGCGCGCGCGTGCGCCTCGGCGCGCTCGCCGGCCGGGAGCTCGGCGTCGAGCGCCGTGCGCACGAGCGGGTGGATGAAGCGGAGCAGCGCATCGGGGTCAAGGATCGCGGCGGCGCGCAGCTCGTCGGCGCCGTGCGCCGCGGCAGCCTCGTCGAGGCCCTCCAGCTCGGCCACGAGCCGCCCGTCCGCGTGGTCTCCGAGCACGACGACGGCCCGCGCGACCGCCTGTGCCTCCGGCGAGAGACGCGCGAGGCGCACCTGCACGGTGCGCGTCACCCGCTCCGGCAGCAGCTCGCGCACGCGGGACGCCTGCCCGGCCGCCGGGCGGATCTCCTCGGCCGCGAGCGTGCGCGCCAGCTCGCAGAGCAAGAACGGGTTGCCCCCGCTGACCTCGTGGCAGGTGGCGGAGAACGGCTCCTCGGGCTCGCGCTTCAGCTCGCCGGCGAGCAATGCGGCGGCGCCTCGGGGACTGAGCGCGCGCGGGACGAGCCGCCGTGCGAGCGAGTCGGTTGCGATCCGCCCCAGGCTGCGCTCGGCGCCCGCCTCCTCCGGCCGGCAGGCGATGACGAGCAGCAGCGGCAGCTCCTCCAGCCGCGGGACGAGAAAGCCGAGGAAGTCGAGCGAGGCCGCGTCAGACCAGTGCACGTCGTCGACCGCGAGCAGCAGCGGCTGTTGCTCGGCAAGGGCGGCGGTCAGCCAGTAGAGGCCGTGCAGGACAGAGAACGCGTCGGCCGTCTCAACCGCTGCGCCATCCTCCGCCATCCCGAGCGCACTGCGCGCCGCGCCGGCGGCCCCCTCGAACAGCGCCTCGCGCGAGGACTCGTCCAACCCCGCGAGCGCCGGCTCGAACAGCTGCCGCGCGAGCGCGAACGGGAAGTCGCGCTCCAGCTCCGTCGCGCGGGCGTGCAGCACCCGCATGCCGGCCGCGCCGCCGCGCTCGCGCGCGACCTGCAGCAGCCGCGTCTTGCCGAGCCCGGCCGCCGCCTCGATCACCGCAAGGCGCCCCGCCCCGGCGCATGCCTCAATCACCAGCGCGTCGAGCTCGACCAGCTCCCGCTCGCGCTCGAGCAGGTCACTCATGCGATGTTCGGGTCGATCTCAGGGTGCTCGCCCGGTAGCGATCTGCGCCAGCGGACTGGAGACTCCTGCCACACGAAAGGAGCGTGCCATGAAGCGATGCATCGAGGCGCTGGTCGGGGTCGGGGTGGTGGCGACGCTCGCGTTTGCGACGGCGGCGCACGCCGTCTCCCCCGTCGTGCAGCTCAGAGGGAAAGCGTGGCTGGCAGACGCACCGGGCAGCACCATCGACCCAGCCAACTTCCACGTCATCACGCGCTTCTCGACCGACACGCCGGGGGCGCCCCTGTTCACGATCCAGCAGGCCGTCATCTTCTTCCCGGACCACGCCGGCACGAACGGACGGCTGTTCCCGTCTTGCAGCGCCAGTCAGATCGAGCGCTTTCGCGGCAACGTCAAACGCTGCCCCAAAGGCTCCAAGATCGGCAGCGGGACCGTCACGGCGCAGGCGCTGCAGCTGGGCATCACCGCGAGAGGGCAGGTGGCGATGTTCAACGGCCCAGGCGGCAGAAGCATCACGTTCAACATCCGGACGCTGCTGCCGGCGTACATCAACGAGTCGATCGACGCCCCGCTCGCGCAGCTGCACGGCAGATACGGCGAGAAGCTCACGCTCACCGTCCCCCGCTCGCTGCAAGAGGTCCTCTCGGGCGTGTTCGTCGGCGTGCAGGACTTCGACGTCACGCTCGGCGGGCTCACGCGCGTGCGAGGCGTCGACTACAGATACTTGAAGGCGCGAACCTGCCCCAGGATCCCGATGCACGGCGTCTTCGACTTCAAGGACTGGCCCTCGGGACAGACCGCCACCACCACGATCGACTCGAAGGTGCACTGCACGATCAGATGAGCCTCAGCGGCGGAGCGCGTCGCGCTCGGCGAGCGTCTTCAGCGTCAGCAGCTGCTTGCGCATCATCACGAGGTCGCCGATCAGCAGCAGCTGCGTGACGGCACGCGACAGGGCGAAGGCGACGCGCACCGCGAGTCGGGTCCCCGTCGGCTCCGGTGCGACGGCGTACGTGACCGCGGTGTGGCCGCCGCTCACGATCGTCAGGTGCTCGTCGTGCGCGAAGGACGCGACCGTGAACAGCCGCATCACGCGCTGCCCGGGCGCGAGCCGCTCCAGGCCGGGCGTGAGCGTGCGCGGGCTGCGGTGGCCGAAGTTGTCGAGCAGGTCGTACGAGTACGGCGCCGCGCGCAGCTGGCACAGCCAGCGGTAGACGACGTCGACGGGGGCTGCGATCGAGATCGCGCGGTCGGCGTGCGTGGCGCCCTCGCCGGCGAGCGCGTCGCACGGTTGGGACGCGGCGACCTCGGCGTCGGTGACTCCCCAGCGCGCGGCGATCATGCGCGGCGTTCGACCTGGCGCAGCAGGCGGCGGGTGACGATGCGGTGGCCGCCGGTGCCGATGACCGCGGCGCGGTAGAGGCGGCCGAGCGCGCCGGGGAATGCCGCGTGCGTCTGCGCGCGCAGGCGGTCGTCGTCGAGCAGGAACGTCAGCTGATACTGCGAGAAGCGGTGCCGACCGCGCAGCGCGAGCTTGCGGCCCGGCTCGGACTCGATCACGCGAAAGCCCGGGATCGTCTCGCCCAGGTTGCCGTCAAAGCGCGGGGTGCCGCGGGCCGGGTCGCAGCCGAGTGCCCGGGCGATCCCGCTGCCGCCACGCGTCTCGCCGTACATGACCTTCGTGAGCGCGACCCAGACGCGCTCGCGCGGTGCGCCGATGCTCACGGCATGCTCGTCGACGTAGGGCAGCGGCTCCATATAGAGTGATCGTTCCAGTTTTGGTTCCTCCACGCAAGCACTCAACCGAAGAGATCCTCGACGCCACTCGCGCGCTGGTCCTCGCGGAGGGGCCGCGCGCCGCGTCCGTCGCCGCGATCTCGAAGGCCAGCGGCGCGCCCGTCGGGACGCTCTACCACCGCTTCGGCAACCGCGACGGCGTGCTCGCCGCCGCCTGGTTCCGTGCGCTGGAGCGCTTTCAGCGAGGTGCGCTGGAAGCAGATGCGGCGTACCGGGACGACCCGGTCGAGGCGGGCGTCGCGATGGCACGCGCCGCGGTGACGTTCGCGGCCGTCTACCCCGACGACGCGCGGCTCTTGCTGACCGTCCGCCGCGACGACCTGCTCGACGGGGCGCCGGAGCAGCTGCGCGCCCGACTCGACGAGATCAACGCGCCGCTGGAAGCAGCCATCGTGCGCATTGCGCGGGCGCTGCACGGACGCGCCGACGCCCGCTCCGTCGACCTTGTCACGCGAGCGGTCGTCGACGTGCCGACCGCGGCGGTCCGCCGCCACGCGCGCGGGGACGGCAAGGCGCTGCCGCGATGGCTCGCCGCCGACGTCGCCGACGCCGCTCGGACCCTGCTGGCAGACGGCAGCTGAAAGCGCGCTTCAGGCGCGACGCGCCAGCAGCTCGTCGAAGCGCGTGTAGGTGTCGTTCATGCCGCTCTCCATGCCGGATCCGAGCATGCCGTCGCGCTCCTCGGCGGTGTGGAAGAGCGACGTGGCGATCACCTTCGTGCGTTCGCCGAGGTCCTCGAAGACGGCCGTCTCGACCGAGACGTGGCCGGGCATCCCCTCCCACTCGAACGTCAGGACGATCCGCTCCGGCGCGACGATCTCGCGGTAGGTGCCGCGGAAGCCCTGCTCGACGCCTCTGGAGGTGACGACGAAGCGCCATGCGCCGCCGGGGCGCACGTCGGCCTGGTCGACGACGGTCGTGGTGCCGCGCGGGCCCCACCACTCGGGGATCAGGTCAGGGTCGGTCCACAGCGCGAAGACGCGCTCGCGCGGCGCGTCGAAGATCCGCTCGACGCGGATTTCGCGGTCGCTCGGGGTGGTCAGGATCGCTCTTGCGGTCTGCTGGTCGCTCGTCATGGCGACGCTCCTCTCGTTCGTTCGAGCAGCTCCCCGAAGCGGTCGAGGCGCTCGTCCAGCATCCGCCGGTAGCTCGCGATCCACGCCTCGAGGTCCTCCAGGCGCCGCGGACCGAGCGTGCACTGCCGCGCCCGCCCGATCTTCTCGGTGCTCACGAGCTGGACCTCCTCGAGCACGCGCACGTGCTTCTTCATGCCGGTGAGCGAGATCCCGACCGGCTCCGCGAGCTCGGTGATCGTCGCGCTGCCGCCGGCGAGCCGCTCAAGCACGCCGCGGCGCGTCGGGTCGGCGAGCGCGGCGAGCGTGCGGTCAATCGGCTGATGCTGAACCATTAGGTTCAGTCTATGACCAACGTCAAGCCCGGCTCTGTGGGGAGCCGGGCTCGGCGGGGCGATGCGCGCGGGCTACTTGTCGCGCAGGAACGACGGGATGTCGATCTCGTCGTCGGAGATCTCGAGCGAAGAGCGCTGACGGTCGTCGAGCGTGACGTCGCGATCGCGACGGGTGCGGCGAGCCTCCTCGCGCGCCCCGCTCGCGCGCGCGGGGCCGCGACCGCTGTGGTCGAAGCCGGTTGCGATCACCGTGACGCGCACGTCGTCGCCCATCGAGTCGTCGATCACGGCGCCGAAGATGATGTTCGACTCCTTGTCGGCTGCAGCCGCGACGATCTCGGCCGCCTCGTTGACCTCGAACAGGCCGAGGTCGTGTCCGCCCGTCATGTTGAGCAGGATCCCGGTCGCACCCTCGACCGACTCCTCCAGCAGCGGGGAGGCGATCGCGGCCTTGGCCGCGTCGACGGCGCGCGTCTCGCCGGACGCGCTGCCGATACCCATCAGAGCGGTGCCGGCGTTGTGCATGATCGTGCGTACGTCGGCGAAGTCGAGGTTGATCAGGCCGGGGATCGTGATGAGATCGGTGATGCCCTGGACGCCCTGGCGCAGGACGTTGTCGGCTTCGCGGAACGCCTCGAGGATCGTCGTGCGGCGCTCGACGATGCCGAGCAGCTTCTCGTTCGGGATCACGATCAGCGTGTCGACCTGCTCGCGCAGGCGCTGGATCCCCTCGTCGGCTTGTCTCCCGCGCTGCGAGCCCTCGAACCCGAACGGGCGCGTGACGACGCCGACGGTGAGCGCGCCGATCTCGTTCTTGGCGATCTCGGCGATCACGGGTGCGGCACCGGTGCCGGTGCCGCCGCCCTCGCCGGCCGTGACGAAGACCATGTCCGCGCCCTTGAGCGCTTCCTTGATCTCGTCGCGCGACTCGGCCGCGGCGCCATGGCCGACGTCCGGGTTGGCGCCGGCGCCGAGGCCCTTGGTGAGCTCGTGGCCGATGTTCAGCTTGATGTCGGCGTCGCACATCGCGAGCGCCTGGGCGTCGGTGTTCGCGGCGATGAACTCGACTCCCCGCAGGCCTGCGTCGACCATGCGGTTGACCGCGTTGGTGCCGCCGCCGCCGACTCCGACGACTTTGATGACTGCGAGGTAGCTGCCGCTTTCCATGATGGTTACCGTCCGACCCTTGAGTTAGCGTCGAGACTTTGGCCCGACTGAAGGCGTGCGAGAGTGTGGCACGTTATGGCCTTGTTCGGCGGGCTGTCAACGCGACTCGCGTGCCGCAAGAGACGTTGCAGAATGCCAGAGTCTCCATTTGAGGTTGAGAGTTGACCACTGGATGGGGTCACTCTCGACCTCAGCTTTAGGGTGAGGTAGTCGCCGCGGGATCCGTCGCGATGGCGGGATCCGTGGTGGCGGCGGGGTCGGTCGCCGCGGCCGCCGGGTCGGCTGTCGGGTCAACCCCGGTGTCCCCCTCCGGGAGCGTCGGCACGTCGGACTCGCCGGTCGCCGGCGCGCCGTCCGGCAGCCCTGAGACGGCCGGACGCTCAGGAGCGGAGACGTCAATCGCGGTGGCACCAGCTGCGTCGGGGTCGGCCAACACCGCGGCGGCAGCGGCCCACTTGGCCGCCAGACGCTCGTCGCCGCCGAAGATCAGCAGCGGGCCGTGGGCGAGCTGGAGCGTGAGGCCGCGGTCGACCGTCGTCTGAACGCCCTCCACGCGGCCGCGCAGTGCGGACGAGGCGGCACCCAGCGCCGCGACGGCTGCGACCGCAGCCGACTCGGTGAGGCGCGTGCCGGCCGGCGCGGAGCGCACGGGTATCTCCGGCAGCGCGGCCGGGGCCGTGACATCGCGCAGGATCGTCCCGTCGGAGGTGACGGCGATCCGCCGCCCGTCGACGACGACCGCGCCGACGGCGACGTTCGTGACGACGTGGATCCGCATCGTGTGCGGGAAGTCGGTGCTGACCTCGATCCGCTTGACGATCGAGAACGGCGCGGCGGCGGTGTCGAGCGCTCCCTGGCGGACGTGCAGCGTCGACATCGAGCGGGCCGCCTCGTCGAGCGCGGCGCGCACCCGTGTGCCCTGGGGGCCGTCGATGCCCGTCACCTCGACGGTGCGGACGGCGACGAGCGAGGAGTCGCGCAGCCAGAACCAGCCGGCCAGCAGCAGCACGAGCGCGGCGCCGGTGGCGAGCAGGGTGCGTGGACGGGGACGGCGGATGGCCGGTCGGGCGGCGCTGCCGATGTGCACGCGGGGGCCTCTGGTCGGGCGGCGGCTGAGCCCGGCGAGCGCTCGCTGGCGCAGCGACTGCGCGAAGCGGCGGGGCGCGGACCCGACAGGTGTGGTGCTCACGGGCTGAGCTCCCAGTCTGCCGGCCAGGCCACGTCGCCGAGCGTCTGCACCTCGGGCTCCAAGACGATGCCGAAGCGCTCGTGCACGCGACGGCGGCCCTCGGCCATCAGCGCGAGTACGTCCCCCGTGCTCGCTCTGCCGTGGTTCTCGACGAAGTTCGCGTGCTTCTCCGAGAAGCCGGCGCCTCCGACGCGCAGCCCGCGGCAGCCGGCCGCGTCGAGCAGCTGCCCGGCGGTGCGGCCCTCGGCGCGCGGATCGTCGTCGGGGGGGTTTCTGAATGTGGACCCGAACGTCTTGATCCCCGACGGCTGGGCGGCCTTGCGCTTCGCGCGCATCTCCGCGAGCGTCGCCTTCACGCGCTCAACCGGCGCCGGTGCGAGCTTGAAGCTGGCGCGCGCGACGATCTCGCCGCCCTTCAGGTTCGAGCGGCGGTAGGCGAAGCCAAGCTGGTCCGGGGTTCGCCGCTCCACGCCCTCGGCAGTCGCCACGTCGACATGGTCCAGCACCTGCGCCAGCTCCCCGCCGTACGCGTTCGCGTTCATCCGTACCGCGCCGCCGACCGTGCCGGGGATGTTCACGCCGAACTCGATCCCCGTCAGGCCGGCGTTGGCCGCACGCGCGGAGACGGCGGGCAGGCGCGCGCCACCGCCGCAGGCGAGCTGCGTGCCGTCCCGTTCGATCTGTGCGAGGTCCTTGTCGAGCTTCATCACGACTCCACGGACGCCCTCGTCCGCTACCAGCAGGTTCGACCCCGAGCCGACGACCCCTACCTGGTGGCCGTGGTCGCGTGCCCATGCCAACAGCGCGGTGAGCTGCTCGGCGGTGGCCGTGCGGGCGAAGAACTCAGCCGTTCCACCGGTCCGCACGGTGGTGAGCCGTGCGAGCGGGTAGTCGGGCTGGACGCCGGGCGGGAGGGTGCCCATCACGGCTCCGTCACCAGACTGCAACCGAGGCGGTCGACGTCGCCGGCGCCCATCGCGAGGCAGACGTCGCCGGCGCGCAGGTTGGCGCGCAGGAACGACTCGGCGTCGTCGAAGGCGGGAAGCCATGCGACGGTTCGGCCCGCTGCTGCGTCCGCGGCCGCATTGGCGATCAGCTTGCCGTCGACGCCGGGGAAGTCCTCCGGGCACTCGCGGGCCTTGTAGACGTCGAGCACGACCGTCACGTCTGCGCTGGCGAGAGCGCGGCCGAAGTCGCGGGCGAGCGCCTGGGTGCGCGAGTAGAGGTGGGGTTGGAAGATGGCGACGACGCGGGTCGGCGCCAGCGTGCGGGCGGCGGCGATCGTGGCGGCGACCTCGGTCGGGTGGTGGGCGTAGTCGTCGTAGACGGCCGCCCCGGCCGCCGTCGTGCCGAGCAGCTCGAAGCGGCGGCCGGCTCCTTGGAAGTCTGCGAGCGCTGCCGCCGCCTGCGCCGGATCGGCGCCGGCGAGCCGTGCGGCCTCCAGCGCGGCTGCTGCGTTGAGGGCGTTGTGAGCGCCCGGGACGGCGAGCTGCACGCGGATGCCGCGCCAGTCGAAGCGTGCGCCGTCCGCGTCGAGCGATGGGTTCGGGACGTCGTAGGCGACGACCGCGGGCGCCTGCGGCGGCGCGAGCGCGGTCAGCTCCGGCCGGTCCCACACGACGATCCCCTCGCGCGCGCGCGCGAGGAACTGGCGGAAGGTCTCGTCGACGTCGAGGCGCGAGCCGTACGTGCTGTGGTGGTCGAGCTCGGCATTCGTGAGGACGGCGACGTCGGGGTGCAGCTTCAGCAGCGAGCGATCGGACTCGTCGGCCTCGACGACGACCCACTCCCCCGCCCCCCAGCCGGCATTGGAGCCGGTCGAGCGCACGTCGCCGCCGACGAGGTAGCCGGGGTCCATCCCACAGCCGCGCAGCACGTGCACGACCATGCTCGACGTCGTCGTCTTGCCGTGCGTGCCGGTGACGGCGATGCAGCGGCGCAGGGCGGTGATCTCGGCGAGCAGGTCGGCGCGGTGCAGCTCGGCTTGGCCCCGCTCGCGCGTGATCGCGCGCTCCGGGTTGTCCGGCGGGACCGCCGTCGAGTAGATGACCTCGGCGTCCGGGGGGACGTTGGCGGCGTCATGGCCGACGATCGCCTCGCAGCCTGCGTCGCGCAGCCGCATCAGCATCGGCGACTCCGCGCGGTCGGACCCGCTCACCTGGGCGCCAAGCGCGTGCCCCACAAGCGCCAGCCCACTCATGCCTGCGCCCCCGATCCCGATGAAGTGCAGCCGCCGGCCGGCCCAGGGTCGCTCGTCCGTCACGGCGGGGAGGCTAGCGGCCGGATCAGCCGGCACGCCGTGACCCGCGCGAGTTGCGCTACGACAGCGATCCGGCCGGCGCCAGCCAGACGCTGCGGAAGTGCAGCACCTTGGCGAGCCGGTCGAAGTGATGGTCGTAGTGCAGCACGCCGATGCCGGCTTCCTGTGCTGCGGCCGCGATCAGGACGTCTGGGACGGGAACACGGTGGTAGCCGGCGCCGCGTCGTGCAAGCTCCCGCAGCGCCGTCAGCGCGGCTCGCTGGACAGAGCGTGTGACGGGCACATGATGAAAGGTCGACTGCGACGCCTCGTGCTTCTCGACCTCGTCGCGGTTACGCGCCGACTGAAGTAGCTCAAGCGTCACGATCTCGCATGTGACGATCTGCCGTGCATTGATTGCGGCGAGGACCGACTCGCGGACGGCCGGGCGCTTCGCGCGATGGATCGCCGACGCATCGCTAATCATCACCTCACCCTCGAACGGAGCGTTCATCGCTCGCCGCCACAGCAGTCGTCACGCCCCTGCTCCTCGTAGAACCGCTGGGAAATCTGGATCCATACATCGAACGCTCTCTGGAGCTGCTCGGGCGTGGGCTCCACGAAGGGCTCGGGCAGGTTCTCTGACCCGACGAGCGCGAGGTAGCGCAGCAGCTCAGACTCGGACGTTCCCGGCTTGTTGAGCGCGGCGGCGTGGGCGAGCGCCGCGCTCAGCGCGCTGTCCTTGGCCAGGGAGATGTGCTCGGCTTGCTCCATGCCAACCACCGTAGCGACCCAGGTGCGGAAAATCCGCACACAAACACAACGAAATAGCTGGAAAACAGCCCTATCTGTGATGAGCCGCCGCGAACAGCTCCCCCGCGATGTCGCGGGCGGCGTCGGGGCGGGCGAGGGCGGCTGAGGCGTGGGACATCGCGGTCAGGCGGGTGCGGTCGTGGAGCAGCTCGCCGGCCTCGTGGGCGAGGCGGGTGGCGGTCAGGTCGGCGTCGCGGATGACGATCGCGGCGCCGCCGTCGGCCATCCATTGGGCGTTGGCCGTCTGGTGGTCGGCGGCGGCGGCGGGGTACGGGATCAGGATCGCCGGTCTGCCGTGGGCGGCGATCTCGAAGACCGAGCCGCCTGAACGTGCGACGACGAGGTCGGCGGCGAGCAGCGCGTCGCCGAACTCGTGGATGTACTCGCGCAGGTCGTAGTGCGGGCCGGGCGCGACGAGGGACGGGAAGTCGCGTGCGCCGGCCGCGTGCAGGACGCGGAACGACGCGCCGGAGAACGCCTCGACGGCCGCGTGGTTGATGGAGCGGGCGCCGAGCGAGCCGCCGAAGACGAGGACGACCGTCTCCTCGGACGAGAGGCCGAAGCGCGCTCGGGCCGCGGCGACGTCGGTCGACGGGGCCGGCACGGGACGACCAGTGACGCGGTAGCGCTTCCCGCTCCGGCCGTCGAGCGGGAACGCGAGGCAGACGCGCCGCGCGAACGGCGCGAGTAGCCGGTTGGCGATCCCCAGGTGCGAGTCGGCCTCGGTCAGCACGAGCGGGATCCGCAACAGCACGGCGGCGAGACCAACCGGCCCCGCCACGTACCCCCCGCCGCCCATCACCGCGTCGGCCCTCAGCTCGCGCAGGAGCCGCACGCTCGTCAGCACCGCACGCGCGGCGAGCAGCGCGGCGCGAGCAGCGCGCAGCGCGTTGCGGCGGTCAAGGCCGGCCACGCGAATCGCCCGCAGCTCGTAGCCAGCGGCCGGGACCAGCTCAGCCTCCGCCCGCTCCCCGCCGATGAACGTGACCGACGCGCCCTCAGCCCGCAGCGCGTCTGCGACCGCCAGCGCCGGCACGACGTGGCCCGCCGTCCCGCCGGCGGCGATCGCGATCCGCGGCGCCGCCGTCACGGTCGGGCGGCGCGGTCCGGCGCGAGGAGGGCTCGACGAGCCGCAGGCCGGCCCGGTTGCCCTCCGCGACGTTCAGCAGCAGACCGACGGAGGCGAGGATCACCATCAGGTTGGTCGGCCCGTACGAGATGAACGGCAGCGGCACGCCGGTGAGCGGCGCGATGCCGAGCACCACGAAGATGTTGAGCGTCGCCTGGCACAGGATCAGGGAGGTGAGACCGGTCGCGAGCAGCTTGGCATACGGGGCGGTCGCCGCCCGCGCGATCCGCAGGCCCGACCAGGCGATCAGGCCGAACAGCGCGATCACCGTGCTCACCCCCACCACGCCCAGCTCCTCGCCGATCACCGCGAGGATGAAGTCGGTGTGCGCCTCCGGCAAGTAGAAGACCTTCTGGACCGACTGGCCGAGCCCGACGCCGAGCAGCCCGCCCGAGCCGAGCGCGATCTGCCCCTGGACCGACTGGAAGCCGCTGGTCGACGCGCTCGCCCACGGGTCGAGGAACGCCGTCAGGCGCGCCTGCTGGTAGGGCTGCACGAGCACGAGCATCCCGATCAGCACGACGCCGCCGACCGCGAGATAGCCGAGGTACTTCAGCGGCACGCCGGCGGCGACGAGCAGCGCCGCGACCGACATCGAGATCACGAGCGCGGTGCCGAGGTCCGGCTCGGCCGCGACGAGCATCGCTGCGGCGCCGGTCACGACGACGATCGGGCTGACCATCCCCTTGAACGTCTGGATCCGCCGCGGGTGGTTGGCGAGGAACTGCGCGACGTAGAGGATCAGCGCAAGCTTCATCAGCTCAGAGGGCTGGAACGACAGCGTGCCCGGGCCGATCCAGCGCCGCGCGCCGTTGACCGAGATGCCGATGCCGGGGATCAGCACGAGCAGCAGCAGCCCGAACGAGCCGATCAGCAGCAGCGGCGTGAACTGGCGCATCAGCGCGACGCCGCGACGCGACAGCACGTGCATCACGACGAGCCCCACGCTGCCGAAGGCGACGTAGCGCACGAGGAACTGCGTGCCGTCGCCGTGGCCCTGCAGCAGGTTGCGCGCCGAGGAGGCGCTGTAGACCATCACCGCGCCGAACGCGAGCAGGATCAGCGCGGCCGTCAACAGGACGCGCTGCTCGACGGGACGCGGCGCGGCAGTGCGGGCACGGCCGGCAGAGCGCCCGGCGCGAGGCGCTTGGGCCGCACGTCTGCTCACAGCGCCTCCACGAGCGCGCGGAAATGCTCGCCGCGGGCCTCGAAGTCGGGGTACTGGTCGAAGCTGGCACACGCCGGCGACAGCAGCACGACCTCGCCGGGGCGAGCGGCAGCTCGAGCGCCTGCTACTGCGTGCGGAAGGTCCTCCGAGAAGATCAGCGGCACGTCCCCGCTCGCGAGCGCGGCGGCGATCTCCCCCGCTCCCTCGCCGATCAGGTGCACGGCCGCGCAGCGCTCGGCCACCAGCGGGACGAGCGGCGAGAAGTCCTGCGCCTTGGTGCGCCCGCCCGCGATCAGGTGGATGCCGTCGGCATACGAGCGCAGCGCGACGAGCGTCGAGTCGACGTTCGTCGCCTTCGAATCGTTCACGTAGGCGACGCCGTCGAGCTCGGCGATCGGCTCCAGCCGGTGTGCGACGCCGCGGAAACTGCGCAGGCCGGCGCGCACCGCGTCGGGGTCGACGCCGCGCGCGAGCGTCACGGCCGCCGCGGCCATCGCGTTCTCGCGGTTGTGCGGACCGGACAAGCGGATCTCGTCCGCCGCAATGAGCGGCTCGCCGCGCCAGCGGATCGTGCCGCTGTCGGCGTCGTAGGCCATGTCTGCGCCGGGGGTGTCCCCGAACGTCACGCGCCTCGCCGTGCCCGGCAGATGGGTCGCGAGCGCGGCCGGCATGACCGCGACGTCGTCGGGCCCTTGGCGGCGGAACGCGTTCAGCTTCGCCTCGCGATACGCGACGAGCGAGCCGTGGCGGTCGAGGTGGTCGACGGTGATGTTGAGCAGCACCGCCGCATCGGGCGCGAATGCGGTCGTGTCCTCGAGCTGGAAGGAGGAGGACTCGCACACGATCGCGGCATCCGGCCCCTGCTCGCCGACGAGCGAGGCGACGGCGGTGCCGACGTTGCCGGCCACCGCGACCGACAGGCCCGCCTCGCGGTGGATGTGACCGATCAGCTCGGTCGTGGTCGTCTTGCCGTTCGTCCCAGTCACGGCGATGAAGGGGTTCGGCAGCAGCCGCCAAGCCAACTCGAGCTCGCCGACGATCGTGAGCCCGCGGGCGCGCGCCGCTTCGACGACTGCGGCGGAGTGCGGCACGCCCGGGCTCTTGACGAGCGTTCTGACGCGGTCGAGCAGCTGAACGCCGGGATCATCCAGATGCACTTCGACACCCCGCTCCGCAAGCCTTCCGACCTCGGGCGCGCCGGCGTCCACGCCGACCACCTCCTCCCCCCGCGCGCGCAGCGCGAGCGCCGCGGCGACCCCGCTGCGGGCGAGTCCGACGACGAGGTACGGGCCGCCGGGAAGGGGCGGACGGGCAGGCATCGTGCTCAGCGGATCGACTGCTGGTAGATCGTGAAGCCGACCGCCGCGCAGACCGACGCGATGATCCAGAAGCGCAGGATGATCTTCGTCTCCGACCAGCCGCGCATCTCGAAGTGGTGGTGGATCGGTGCCATCAGGAACACGCGTCTGCGGAACGTCTGGAAGGCGAACACCTGGATCGCGACCGACAGCGTCTCGATCACGAAGATCCCCCCGAGGATCACGAGCAGGATCTCCGTCTTCGTCATCACCGCTAGCCCGGCGATCGCGCCGCCGAGCCCGAGCGATCCGGTGTCTCCCATGAAGATGTTCGCGGGGAACGAGTTGAACCACAGGAACCCGACGCAGGCGCCCACGAGGCAGCCGGCGAGCAGCGTCAACTCGGCCTGCCCGGTCGTGACGAACGTGATGCCGATATAGGCGAGCAGCACGATCGCCGCGCAGCCGGCGGCGAGCCCGTCGAGGCCGTCGGTCAGGTTCACCCCGGAGGTCGTGCCGGCGACGACGAGGTAGATGAACACCGGGTAGAGGAACCCGAGGTCGATCTGCGCGTCGACGACCCGCAACCGCACGGTCTCCTGCAGTCCGGCGCCCTTCGTGGCGGCGAGCCACAGGCCGATCGAGATCGCGATCGTCGCGAGCAGCTTCGTGCGCCCGCGCAGCCCGAGCGAGCGGCGGCGGATGATCTTCATGTAGTCGTCGGCGAAGCCGATCAGGGCGCAGGCGATCGCCACGCCGAAGACGCCGACGGCCTGCCAGTCGTAGTTCGTGAGGATCAGGAACGGGATCGCCACGGCGGTGAAGATGATGATCCCGCCCATCGTCGGCGTGCCCGCCTTCGTGTGGTGGCCTTCCGGCCCCTCCTCGCGGATGTGCTGCCCGAACTCGCGCTCGCGGATGAAGGCGATGAACTTCGGGCTGAGGAAGATGCAGATCAGCAGCGAGGCGGTCCCCGCTATCAGCACGCGGCCCATCAGGCGGTGGCCTCAGCCGCGGCAGCGAGGGCCTCGGCGACGCGCTCGAGGCCGACGCCGCGCGAGGCCTTGACGAGCACCGTGTCGCCCGGCTCGACAAGACCGGGGACGAGCTTCGCCGCGGCAGGCGCGTCGAGCGCGAGGACCACCTCCCCGGCATCGCCGAACGCGTCCGCGATCTCGCGGCTGCGCGGGCCGACGGCGACGAGCAGGTCGACCCCGAGCGTCGCCGCGTGCGCGCCGATCTCGGCATGGAAACGCGCCTCCTCCGGGCCCAGCTCGAGCATGTCGCCGAGCACGGCCACGCGCCGCCCCTCGCCGGCGGTCGCAGCGAGGTCGTCGAGGGCCGCGCGCATGGACATCGGGTTGGCGTTGTAGCAGTCGTCGATGACGGTGACCCCGTTGGAGAGGCGGGTCCGCTCGCCCCGGCGTCCGCTGAACGCGACCGTCACCGCGCCGGCCGGTCTCACCCCGATCGCTCGTGCGGCGGCGACCGCGGCGAGCAGGTTGCCGCGCAGGTGCGCCTGGCGGAAGTCGAGCTGGAGCGCGATCCGCTCGCCCTGCGCGTCGATCTCGACGGCGCCGTCGGGATCCTGGCGCACCAGCGTCACGTCGCCGCCCGGACCGAAGGTGACGGTGGCGATGTCGTCTCGGCGGTGCGGGTCCAGCAGCGGCTCGCCGGCGGGCATCACCGCCGTGGCGTCGCTGTGGAGGTCCGCGATCAGCTCGGCCTTCGCCGCCGCGATCGCCTCGATGCTGCCGAGCAGCTCCAGGTGCGCGGGGCCGACGTTGACGATCACGCCGACGTCGGGCTCGGCGATCTGCGCCAGCTCGGCGATCTGGCCGGCCCCGCGCATGCCCATCTCCAGCACGAGCGCCTCGGTGCCCGCGGGCGCGGCCAGCAGCTCGAGCGGCAGCCCGATCTCGGTGTTGAAGTTGCCGCGGCTGACGAACGTGCGGCGGTGCGGCTCCAGCAGCGCGGCGAGGATGTCCTTCGTCGAGGTCTTGCCGGTCGAACCGGTGATCGCGATCGTCTGCGCGCCGAGCTCGCGGCGCCAGCTGCGGGCGAGCGACTGGAGCGCGGCGAGCGGATCGTCTGCGGCCAGCAGGACGCCGCTCGGCGTGCCGGTCGCCGCCTCCTCGGCGTGTTGGGGAGCGACGAGCGCCCCCCACGCGCCGGCCGCCAGCGCCTGTGCCGCGAAGCGCCCGCCGTCGTGCGTCTCGCCCGGCAGGCCGACGAACAGGTCGCCGGGGGCGATGGCGCGCGAGTCGATCGTTGCGCGGGCGGGGCCTGGCGCACCGGCCGGGGCGGGCGCGGGCGCGGCGAGGTGTGCGCCGGCCGCCTGGGCGACCTGCTCGGGCGTCCAGGACCTCATCGCGCAGCTGCTTCGGCTGCGGCGCGAAGCGCCTCGCGCGCGACGGTCACGTCGTCGAACGGCAGCTTCTCCCCGCCGGCGAACTCCTGGCCCTGCTCGTGGCCCTTGCCGGCGATGACGACGACGTCCCCCGCTTCGGCCGCGGCGAGCGCCCGGGCGATCGCCGTGCGCCGGTCGACCTCCACGGTGACGCGCGCGGCGCGCAGCTCGGCCGGGATCCCGGCGAGGATCTCCCCGACGATCGCCTCCGGCTGCTCCGACCGCGGGTTGTCGGACGTGACGATCGTGCGGTCGGCGAGTCGAGCGCTGATCTCCCCCATCAGCGGCCGCTTGCCTCTGTCACGGTCGCCGCCGCAGCCGAAGACGCAGTGCAGGCGCGCGTCCGTGAGCGCGCGTGCAGCGCTCAGCACGTTCTCCAGCGAGTCGGGCGTGTGGGCGTAGTCGACGAGCACGGCAAACGGCTGGCCCTCATCGACCGGCTCGAAGCGGCCCGGCACGCGGCCGGCGTGCGGCAGCGCGGCGGCGATCGTCTCCAACGGCACGCCGAGCGCCCGCACCGCAGCCAGCGCGCCGAGTACGTTCTGCACGTTGAAGCGCCCAGGCAGCGGCGTCGAGAGCGCGATCGGGCCCTCCGGCGTGAGCGCTGTGAAGGTCGACCGGGCGAAGCCGCTCTCGACCTCGATGGCGCGGTAGGACGCCTCGCGGTCGATCGCGAATGTGAGCGGGGGACGGCCGGCGGCGCTCAGTTCGTCGGCAAGCCGGCGCCCGTACGCGTCGTCGGCGTTCACGACCGCGACCCGCGGCGGCTCCTTGCCTTCAGGCAGGAACAACCGCCGCTTTGCCAGGAAGTACTCCTCCATCGTCGGATGGAAGTCCAGGTGGTCTTGCGTCAGGTTCGTGAAGATCGCCGCAGCCACGTGGATCGCGTCGGCACGGCCGAGCTCGAGCGCGTGCGAGGAGATCTCCATCGCGCACGCGACGTCGCCGCCGTCGCGCATCGCACGGAAGTCGCGCTGCAGGTCGATCGCCTCGGCGGTGGTGCGCTCGACCGGTCGCTCGACCCCGCCGATGAACGAGGTGACGGTCCCGAGCAGCCCGCACTGGCGCCCGGCCGCCTCCAGCAGCGCGCGCACAAGGAACGCGGTCGTCGTTTTGCCGTTCGTGCCGGTGATGCCGACGACGTCCAGCTCGGCCGTCGGATCGCCGTTGAAGCGTGCAGCAGCCGGCGCCATTGCGGCGCGCGCCGACTCCACCACGACCTCCGGTACGCCCAGCCCCAGCGGGCGTTCGACGACGAGCGCCGCCGCGCCGCGTGCGACCGCGTCGGGCGCGAACTCGTGCCCGTCGCGCGTGAACCCTCTCACGCAGAAGAACAGCGTCCCGGGGACGACCTGGCGGTTGTCGTAGGCGAGCGCCGAGATCTCGACGTCGCCGCCCTCGGCGACCGTCGCGCCCATCACGTCCCGCAACCTCATCGACGCCCGAGTCTAGATGGTCGATTCCACGGAATTCGTGGATGCGAGGGGTGCGATGGGCGGATGCTGGGGGACGCGCGGTGTCGAAGCCAATGCCGGGGGCATTGGCGAGACGCCGTGCGGCGCCCAGCGCCGCCCAGCGTGACCCTCGCGCCGCGAGATCGTGGAATCGACCATCTAGCCCCGGCCCCGGCTTGCAAAGGTCTCAGCTCGGTCTGATGCCGAGATACGGCAGCGCGAACGCGACGATCTTCTGGAACGCCGGCGCGGCGACCTGGCCGCCGTAGATCGCGCCCTGCGGCTCGTCGACGACGACGGAGACGAGCAGCTCGGGGTGGCTGGCGGGCGCGAAGCCCATGAACGAGGCGATGTAGCGCGTCTCCGAGTACTGGCCGTCCGGGTCGACCTTGTTGGCGGTGCCGGTCTTGCCGGCGAGGTCGTAGCCCTCGATGCTCGCCTCCGAGGCGGTGCCGCCGGCCGCCAGCACGCCGCGCAGCATCTCGCGCACGCTCGCGGCTGTCTGCTCGGAGACGACGCGTCTGCCGGCCGGCTCGCGAACCGCTCTGCCGCCGATTTCGCGGACGATCTGCGGCGTGCGCAGCATCCCGCCGTTCGCAATCGCGGCGTAGGCGGCCATCATCTGCATCGGCGTCACCGCCTGCCCCTGCCCGATCGGCAGGTTGGCGATCGAGGAGCCGGAGTAGTGATCGTACGTCGGCACGAGCCCCCGCTCCTCGCCCGGCAGGTCGACGCCGGTCGGTCTGCCGAAGCCGAACAGGCTGACCCACTGCGAGAAGCGTCTGGCGCCCATCTTCAGCGCGATCTGCACGGCGCCGATGTTGCTCGACTGCTTCAGGACGTCCGACACGCTCAGCGTCTCGTTTCCGTGCGACTCGGCGTCGTGCAGGATGCGATCGGCGACGTGCAGCTCATACGGCACCGCGATCGGGGTGTCGGGCGCGACGACGTGGTCGGCCAGGGCGCCGGCGACCGTGAAAGCCTTGAACGTCGAGCCCGGTTCGAACGTGAAGCCGACGGCGCGGTTCTGCCCCGCATACGCCGGCGCGCCGCCGGGATCGTTGGCGTCCACGCGCGGCCAGTTCGCGAGCGCGAGCACCTCGCTCGTCTGCGGGTTCATGACGATCGCGGTCGCGCCTCTCGGGCGATAGACCTGGCCCACGCCGTCGAGCACCGACTCGACCTTGTCCTGCAGGTTCGCGTCGATCGTCAGCTCGACATCTCTGCCCGGCACGGTGAGCTGCTCGTCGGTGATCGAGATCGGCTGGCCGAGCGCGTCGCTGACGATGCGGCGGATGCCGTCCTGGCCGCGCAGAATGTCGTCCTCGCCATACTCGAAGCCGGTGCCGGTGTCCGCTTTCTCGCCCGCACTCCCGAGCAATTGCGCGGCGAGCCACTCGCGCGGATAGGTGCGGCGCGAGCTGGGCGTGAGCGTGATGCCCTCGACGCGCAGCGCGGCGATTCTGTCGGCTCTCGCGGCCGGCAGGCGACGCGCGAGGTAGACGAAGCCGGTCTGCTCGGACAGCTTGCCGAGCAGCTCGCTCGCGTCGACGCCGAGCAGCGGCGCAAGCTTCGCGGCGACTCTCAACGGCTCTCTGACGAGGTACGGCGTCGCGCTGACGTCGTTTGCGGGCTCGGAGACCGCGAGGACGGTGCCATTGCGGTCGGTGATCGTGCCGCGCGGCGCCGGCAGCGCGACGGTCTGGACCTGCTGGGTCGCGGCCGCGCGCTTGAGCGCTGGGGCACGGACGGCGCCGAGCCAGCCCGCGCGCAGGGTCGCGAGACCGAGCGCCGCGATGAAGACGAGGAAGAGGAGGCCGATGCGGCGGTCGGTCAGGCCTGGCACACCCGGTACCTAACCCTGCGGTGCGGACGCGCCGCCGGCGACGGGGGTCGAGGACGTGACTGGTGCAGCGGTGCCGGTCGCCGGTGCAGTCGTACCGGTGGCGGGCGGCGTTGCGGTGGCCTCGGGCACGGTCGTGGCGGTCGTGTCCGGAGCCGTCGTCACGGCCGGCGCGGTGTCCGTCGACGTCGTGTCGACCGGCGTTGCCGTCGTGTCCGTCGTCGCGGTCGGATCCGTCGCGGTCGGATCCGTCGCGGTCGGATCCGTCGTGGTCGTCTCAGCCGCGGTCGCGGCGGCGACGGCGGTTGGATCCGGCACGCGCATCGTCGTGAGCGCCTTGCCGGCGTCGGCGGCGCTCGCGCTCAGGAAGCGTGGGGAGCCCTGCGGCGGCGTCACGAAGCCCATCTGCGTCGCTAGCGCAACGATCCGCTTGCTGTCGGACAGCTGCGAGATCGACAGGCGCAGTGCGGCGTTGCGCTGCTCCAGCGTGCTGCTCTTCTCAACCGCGCGGCCGATCCCGGCGTTCATTCTCAGCAGCGACAGCTGCATCGTCACGATGCCCACGAGCAGCGTGCCGAGCAGCACGATCCAGATGCGTCCGCCGATCAGGCGGTCGAGCAGACGGTGGTCGGGCAGTGCGCGCACCCACGCCAGCACGCGTGCTCCAAGCGGAAGGTCTGGTCGGCGGGCCGGACGCGGGACGGGCCGCGGACGCTGACGCGGGGCGGTCGACGGGCGCGTGGCGGGCAGCGGCAGCGCAGCCGCGGCTGCCGCTGCGAGGCGACCGCCGAACGCGGCGATCGGACGATCGCTCACGGCGGTGCGCGCGGCAGCCCCGCTCGTCCGTCGGACCGATGGGCGCGGCTTCGCAGGCGATGTCGGCCGGGACGACATGCGCGCCGCGGCGGGACGAGGCTGTGCAGGCTTCGCGGAGCGCGCAGCCGGGCTTGGCGCCGGACGCGCCGGGCCGGAGACGCGGCGCGGCGGACGGCCTCTGGCGACGCTCGATCTCCCAGGCCGCATGCCCGTGGCTCTACGGCGGCCGGCAACGGTGGCTGGTGGCGTCACGATGCCTCCTCGAGCTTGCGGGCTCCGCGCAGGTGCGCGGACTTGGCACGGGGGTTGTGCGCGACCTCGCCGGGCGTCGGCGCGATCGCGCGGCGGCTCAGCAACTCGCCCTCAGGCGTGCGGCCGCAGGCGCAGATGGGCAGGTCGGGCGGGCAGATGCAGCCGCGCGCGCGCTCGGCCAGGAAGCGCTTCACGCGCCGATCCTCAAGCGAATGGAAGGAGATCGCGGCGAGTCTGCCGTTCGGCGCGAGCACGTCCCACGCAAGCGGCAGCGCACGATCGAGCTGCTCCAGCTCCTCGTTGACCGCGATGCGGATCGCCTGGAAGGTGCGCTTGGCCGGGTGGCCGCCGGCGAACTGCGCCGGCACCGGGATCGCCGACTTGATCGTCTCTACGAGCGCGTGCGTCGTCTCGATCGGCGCCTGTGCGCGGTCGCGCACGATCGCGCGGGCGATCCGGGCGGCGTAGCGCTCGTCGCCGTACTCGCGCAGCAGGCGAGCGAGGCGGCGCTCGTCCCACTCGTTGACGACGTCGGCGGCGCTGACGTCCTGCGACGGATCCATGCGCATGTCGAGCGGCGCGTCGTAGGCGTAGGAGAAGCCCCGCTCCCACGTGTCGACCTGCATCGACGACATCCCGAGGTCCATGTAGACGAGGTCCGCCTGCAGGCCCTCCTCGCACAGCTGCTCGAGCCCGCTCGCGAAGTCGGCGCGGATGAAGCGCGTCGCGCACGACACCTCGGCCGCCAGCTCGGCGAAGCGCTCCTCGGCGATCGGGTCGCGGTCGATCCCTATCAGCGTGCCGGCGGAGCCGATGCGGTCGGCGACGAGGCGCGCGTGGCCGCCTCCGCCGATCGTGCAGTCGACAGCGACGGCGCCGGGCTGAGGGTCGAGCAGCTCGATCAGCTCGCCGGCGAGGACCGGGATGTGGATGGAGACCATGTCAAGGAGTGTGGTCATGGAGGACGGTCACCCGGCGGACTGCAGGCCGGCGGCGATCTCGGAGACGTTCTCGAGCACCTCGCCGTTGTAGGAGGCCCACAGGCCGCGATCCCAGATCTCGAGGCACTCCCCCGCGCCGACGACGCTGACGTCCTTCGTGAGCTTCCCCGAGTCGAGCAGGAATCTCGGCAGCATCACGCGGCCGGCCCCGTCGAGCTCGGTCGGCTGCGAGTTGGCCATGAAGTGGCGGTTGAGCTTGCGGTACTCGGGCGAGAGCGGGCTGTGGCCTTGGAGGGCAGCCGTGGTCCAGGCGTCGTAGTCCTCCGGGCGCCAGATCGCGACGCAGTCCTCGAGGCCGGCCGCGAGCACGACGCCCTCGGCGTAGGCAGCCCGGTAGCGCGTCGGAACCGTGAGGCGGTTCTTCGCGTCGAGCGTCAGGTCGAAGGTGCCGCGGAAAGTCAAGGTCGTCCCTTGGAAAGAAAGGCGGACCGGGGTGGCTGGGTGGGAGGAGCCCTGCCACCCCGGTCCGATGGGCGCGCAAGCTATCCCACCTTCTCCCACTTTGCAACCCAAATCGCACAGGACATCCCACTTCTGGCGCAAACGACCCCTCGCAGCCGCTCAAATCGCAGCTGTGGCGGGGCATCGCGCGGTGGGGCGCGGTGGAGCGTATTTCGTCCAGCGGGCCGCAAGTCGGCGTGCAAATGCGCCGTGTGCACGGAGCACTGCACCTTTGGCCTCGCTATGCGAGGCGATAAGTGCAGTGGTGGGACGCCGAAGGGCGGCGCGGCGCGACCGGCGATCCTCGACACTCCGGGCATGCCCGAGGAGCGCATCGAGCCCGGCCCGTTTTCGGCGCACCTCGGCTTCCGCCTCGTTCACGTGGACGAGGACGGCGCGTGCGTAGAGGCAGAGCCGGCGCCGGAGCACCTCAACGGCGGCGGGATCGTCCACGGCGGCTACCTGAGCGCGCTGCTCGACACCACCACCGGCTGGGCGGTGCACGCGCAGGTGGCGCCGGGCGTCGCTGCCCCGCACGTCCAGATCAGCGTCCAGTTCGTGCGCGCGGCGCTGCCCGGCATTACGCTCGTCTGCCGGGGGCGCTGCGTCTCGGCCGGCCGGCGGATCGCGTCCGCCGAGGCCGAGATCACGCAGGGCGAGCACACGATCGCGCGCGCGGTCACGAGCCACGCCGTGCTGGCGCCGAGCTGAGAGCGACTGCGAGCAGTCAGCCGGCGCGATCGGCGGCGGCGCGCAGCGCAGCGCGCGCGTCCGCCGCGAGCGCCCGGACCAGCTCCCCCGCCGGCCGCGCCTGTGCAAGGCGGTGCGCCTGCCCCGCCCACAGGTTGATCGCCTCCGCGTCTCCGCGCGTGCGAGCGGCGGCGCGCAGCGGTGCCGTGAGGTGGTGGACCTCAGGGTAGGCGCTCGGCGCGTCGGCGTCGTGCTGGCGCTGGAAGCGGTTGACGATCCCGCGCGCGGTGCGGCCGCTGAAGGCGCGTGTGAGCGCCGTCTCCCCCTCGCTCGCGAGCTTCGCGCGGTGCGGCGCGGACGTGCCGGCCTCGGGGGTGAGCATGAACGCGCTGCCGAGTTGTGCCGCCGACGCGCCCGCAGCGAGCACAGCGGCGATGCCGGCGCCGCTCATGATCCCGCCTGTGGCAATCAGCGGCAGCTCGGTCTCGGCCGCGACGAGCTGCAGCAGCGCCAGCAAGCCGATCGTCCCCGGCGTCGCGTCGTCGAATGAGCCGCGATGGCCGCCCGCCTCGGCGCCCTGTATGACGAGCGCGTCGGCGCCGGCGGCCGCGGCCGTGCGCGCCTCGATCGGCGTCGTCACCGTGACCCACACGGCGATGCCGTCGTCTTGCAGCGCCGCGATCCTCTCGGCCGACGGGCAGCCGAACGTGAAGGAGGCGACCGCCGGCCGCGCCGCGTGCAGGAGCGCGAGCTTCGCGTCCCAGTCGTCGTCGTCGCTGCGCGGCTCGCCGAGCGGCCCCGCCTCGTGCTGCAGAGTCTCCGCGTAGCGGGCGACCGTCTCCGCGTCAGCGGGCGCCGGGCCCGGGACGAAGACGTTGACGCCGAACGGTGCGGCCGTCACGGTCCGAACGGCCTCGATGTCCGCGGCCACCGCGTCAGCCGTCTTGTAGCCGGCGGCGAGGGAGCCAAGCCCGCCAGCCTCCGACACCGCCGCCGCGAGTGCCGGCGTGGACGGACCGCCGGCGAGCGGCGCCTGCACGATCGACAGCGCGAGCGCGGCGGGCGAGAAGCGGTCCATGGCGGGACGGTAGCGGCTGCCGACTGGATCAGCCGGTGAAACTCGCGAGCAGGGCGGCGGCGACGAGCAGCAGGACGGACGGGACCAGCAGCAGGGCGACGACCAGCTGGATCTGCGGCGCGGCCTTGGCGGCGCGCTCGGCGAGCCGACGAGCGTGGGCGGCGCGCGCCTCGGCCGCCTGAGCAGCGAGCGCCTCGGCGAGCGGCGTGCCGTGGCGCGCGCCGCGTTGGAGCGCGCGCACGAGCGGGACGATCCCCTCGCAGGGGCAGCGCCGTGCGATCCCGGCCAGGGCGCGCTCGCGGGGCACGCCGAGCTCGACCTCGATCGCGGCCGTGCGCCACTCCCGCGCGAGCAATCCCCGATCGCGGCGCGCGACCTCGGCGAGCGCGCGGTCGAGCGACAGGCCTGCGCCGAGCGCGACGCGCAGCAGGTCGAGCAGGTCCGGCAGCTCGAGCGCCATCGCCGCGCCACGCGCTCGCGTGCGGCGGCGCAGCCAGAGGTCCGGGCCGAGGAACGCGGCGAGCGGGAGCACGAACGGAGCGAGCAGGCCGAGGCGGCCCGGCAGCAGTGAGCCGAGCGGCAGTGCGAGCATCAACCCGAGCGCCCCGCCTCCCCCCTTCGCCGCCATCAGATCGCTTGTGCGCAAACCGAGCGGGCGTCCGGCGGCGGCAAGGCGTGTGTCGAGGTCGCGCGGAGCCGCGGGCGCGCCGACGCGGCGGCCGAGGCGCGCCAGCAGCGTGAGCGCGGCGGCCCACGCAGTGCCACGCCGCCCCGCGCTCTGCCGTTGCGGCGCGAGCTGTACCAGGGCGGTCACGGCGAGCCCCACCGACGCTCCGGCGAGCGTCGCCGTCGGACTCACCCTGCCACCCGCCCCAGCCGGCGGATCGCGAGCAGGCCGAGCAGTTGGAGGAAGCCGGCGAAGACCGCCAGCCACAGCGCGAGCGGGTTGCGCAGCACGCCCGCCAGGGCGCCAGGGCTCGCCAGCTCCGCGAGCGCTGCGGCGCCCGCCGGCAGGACGCCCACGACGACGCCGGTGAAGCGCGCCTGCGCGGTCGCCGCGCGAGCGTCGTCTGCACCGCGCGCCGCCTCCTCCTGCGCCCGAGCCAGCTCGCGCAGCAATGCGACGAGGTCGCCGCCCGCGTCGCGCTGAAGCACGATCGCCGTCGCGAGCGTGTCGTAGGCGCGGCTGCTCGCGCGCGCCCGGAACGTCGCGAGCGCCGCCTCCAGCGTCTGCCCGAGGGCGAGCGCTCGCTCGAGTGCGTCCAGTTCCACCGCCGCCGCGCCGTCGACGCTGCGCGCCGCCTCCGCGAGCGCTCGGGAGATCGCATGGCCGGCGGCGAGGGCGTCGGCGACCGCTCGTGCGACGGCCGGCGCCGCGCGCTCCAGCTCGGCGCGATAGCGCCGCTGTCGAGCGCGCACGAGCGTCCGCAGGCCCCACGGTCCCCCGGCCGCGAGCGCCGCGCCCACGAGCGGTCCTGCAACGAGCCAGCCGGCCGCCAACAGCACGAGCACCGCTACCAGCACGAGCCGGCGGCGCTCGACCACGCTCGGCTCCGCGCCGGCGCGGCGGGCGCGCGCAAGCGGGGCGAGCACGCTTCCGAGCCCTGCACCGCGGACGAGCTGCTCGGCCGCCGCGAGCACGTCCCACAGCGCGAGCACGCCCAGGGCTGCGGCGAGCGCGACGAGCGGTGCGGCGCTCACGCAGAACCGTCCAGCGGAGCGACGGATGCCCGCAGCCGGCGCCGTGCGGCTTCCAGGCGTACGAGCGGGTCGGCGGTGGATGTGCTCGCGGCTACGTCGACACCGCCGGGGTCGCCGGGCTCACGCGCGCACGCCGGCTCGCTCGCGGCCGGCACATCGGCCAGCCGCGCGGCCAGACCGGCCGGCAGCGGCACGCGCCAGCGTGCTCGCCCATCGCAAAGCGAGAACAGCTCACGCGTGGTGATGCCGTCGCCGGCGGGCAGCACCTCGCTCACCGCGACGATTCGCCGGCGCCCGTCGCGCTCGCGGCGCTGCTGGACGACGAGGTCGATCGCGCCGGCGACGAGCTGGCGGACGGCGGCGTGCGGCAGCGCCACGTCGGCCATCAGCGCGAGCGTCTCGACGCGCCGCAGCGCCTCCTCCGGCGAGCCCGCGTGCACCGTCGACAGCGAGCCGTCGTGGCCGCTCGCCATCGCGCTCAACATGTCGAGCGCCTCACCGCCGCGGACCTCGCCGACGACGATCCGATCCGGGCGCATCCGCAGCGCGTTGCGCACGAGCCGGCGGATCGTCACCTCGCCGCGCCCCTCCAGCGACGCCGGCCGCGCCTCCAGGCGCACGACGTGCGGCTGCCGCAGCTGCAGCTCGGCCGCGTCCTCGATCGTCACGATCCGCTCGTCGTCGGGAATGAAGCTGGACAGCGCGCCGAGCGTCGTCGTCTTGCCTGAGCCGGTGCCACCGCTGACGAGGATCGTCAGCCGCGCGCGCACGCATGCGGCGAGCAGATCGTGAAGCGGCCGGTCGAGCGTCCCGTTCGCGACCAGGTCCGACGGCGCGAAGCCGCCGGCACGGAAGCGGCGGATCGTCAGCAGCGGCCCGTCGAGCGCGAGCGGCGGCAGCACCACGTTGACGCGCGAGCCATCCGCGAGCCGCGCGTCGCACAGCGGCTCGGCCTCGTCGACGCGGCGGCCGAGCGGCGCGAGGATCCGTTCGATCGCATGCCGCAGGTCCGCCTCGCTCGCGAACGTCACGTCGGTCGGCTCGATCCGCCCCCGCCGCTCGACGTACACGCGGCCCGGCCCGTTCACCATCACCTCGTCGACGTCCGGATCGGCGAGCAGTGCCTCGAGCGGACCGAGGCCGAGGGAGCGCTCGGTCACGAGCCGCCGCAGCGTCTCGCGTTCGGCCTCGCTCAGCAGCGCGCCTTCGCGCTCGACGAGCGCTGCGACCCGCTGCACCGCGTCGCCGCCGTCCTCTCCCGCTGACCGCACGAGCCGCTCGCGCAGCTCCCCGGCCAGCTGCTCCAGACCCTCGGCTCCCTCGTGCACGAGGGCTCCGAGGCCCGCTCAGCCCGTGATTCGCCCCCGCCCCGATGGGTCGGCCGCCAATGCCGTCAGACAGGTCGGACACAGGCAGCGCTCATGCGTCGCGCGCAGGTGAGCCAGCGTAGCCGGATCGAGCGTCACTTCGTTGCACCAGCAGCCGCCGACCTCCGCACCACAGCCGAAGTCGCGGCCGCACGCCTCGCACGTCTGTTCGCGCAGTCTCATGCCGCGATCATGCCGCAAGTCCCAGCGCCTGCGGCCGATGACCGGGAGGATGAGCGTCGACGCCATCCCCACCCCCCTGCCCGGCGACGCGCCGGTCGCGATCGCGCGACAGGCGATCCACGACCGCTGGACGAAGGTCGTCGGCTACGCGCTGCTGCTGCGCGATACCGCGGGCCGAGTCCTCGCGGACGACGAGGAGCACGCCGCCACGCGCGTGATCGTCGAGACGTTCACCGGCATCGGGATCGCGGCGATGTCCGGTGATCTGCCGGCGCACGTGCGCGTCCCACGCCGCTTCCTGCTGGAGCTGCACCCGCTGGCGCTGCCGCCCGAGCGCGTCGTGCTGGAGGTCGCCGACCCGGCCCCCGACGACGTGTCCCTGCGCGCCGTGCTCGACCGCCTCGCGACCCAGGGCTACCGCATCTCGCTCGTGTGCGATCCGCGCAGCCCCGCGCCGCTCGACCTCGCGCGCATTGCCGAGAGCGTGAAGCTCGACGTCGGCGGCCTCGCCGAGGCCGAGCTGCAGGACAGCGCCGAGCGCTTCGGACAGATGAGCGACACGCTGATCGCGTGCGGCGTGGACACGCCGTCCCTGCGTCAGCTCTGCCATGCAGCCGGCTTCTCGCAGTTCCAGGGCTTCTTCCTCTCCACGCCGGACATCGTCGAAGGCAGCGCGCCGCCGACCGCCCGTCTCGGCGAGCTGCGCGCGCTCGCGGGCCTGTACGCGCAGAGCACGTTCGAGGAGCTGGAGCAGACGATCTCAAGCGACGTCGGGCTGAGCTACCGCCTGCTGACATATCTCAACTCGGCGTACTTCAACCTCGCGCGGCAGGTTGCCTCCGTCAGAGAGGCGATCGTGCTGCTCGGCATGCAGGCCGTCCGCCGCTGGGCGACGCTGATCGTGCTCTCGGGCGCGCAGGACACGCCCCACGAGCTGACCGTCACCGCGCTCGTGCGCGCGCGGCTGTGCGAGCTGATCAGCCGTGAGGTCGACCCCGCGATCGCGGCGGAGCCGGAAGCCTGGTTCACCGTCGGCTTCTTCTCGGCAGTCGACGCGATCGCCGCGGCGCCGCTCGCGCAAGTGATCGAGGCGCTGCCGCTGACCGACGAGGCGCGCGCCGCGCTGATCGAGCACCGCGGGCCGATGGGCGACGCGCTCGCCGCGACGCTCGCCTACGAGCGCGGCCAACTCGACGTCGTCGCCGAGCGGCTGCCGGGCGTGGCGGTCGCCGATCTCTACTTGAGCGCGGTCGGCTGGGCCGACGCGACGTCCGGCGTGCTGCGCGCGACGACGCGCACGAGCGCGGACACGACCTCGGGCGAGAACTGAGAGCCCGAGCAGGCGTGCATCTCCGCGACCGCCTCCTGCACGGAGCGGCCACGGCGGTAGGAGCGGTCGGTCGTCATCGCGTTGAACGCGTCGGCTGCAGCGACGACGGTCGCCTCACGCGGAATGCGCTCGCCGGCGAGCCCGTCGGGATAGCCGCCGCCGTCCCAGCGCTCGTGCGAGGCGCGCACGATCATCCCGACCTCGCGCAGCACGCCGCCGACGCGGTCGAGCATCCGCTGGCCCTCAACCGTGTGCGTCTTCATCAGCGCCCACTCCTCGTCGTTCAGCGGGCCGGGCTTGTTGATGATCGTGTCGGGGATCACGATCTTGCCGATGTCGTGCAAAAGCGCCGCCAGCTCGACGTTGTGGCACTCGCGCTCGTTGAGTCCCAGCTCGTCGGCCACTTCGAGCGACAGCGCGACGACGCCGCGCGTGTGGTCGCCGCCGGTGTACTCATCGGCTTCCTCCAGCAGGTCGCCGAGCAGCATCGCGATGCCGCGGTAGGCGCCGCCCAACTCGAGCGCCTGGTCGAGCCGCTCGTTGCGCTCGCGCGCGAACAGCGTCAGCAGCGCGGCCAGCGGCAGCACGAGCAGGAAGGCGTACGGGTGCGAGACCGACGCGAACGCCGCCAGCAGACCGATCGGCGCGAGCAGCGCGTCGACGATCCACACCCACACGAGCGCTCTCAGCTGCTCGCGGCTGGGGATGTCGAGCGCGAGCCGCGCGCGCACCGCGTAGACGCCGAGGTCGATCGCGAACTGGGCACCGAGCGCGAGCACGTACCACGGCCAGTCCCCCCACTCGGGAGACGTGGCGCCGGCCGCCAGCAGCACGGCCGCCGGGCCGATCGCGTGCCATGCGTCGCCGGGCAGCATCAGCGCGCGACCCGGATGGAGTGCGCCGCGCGCGTAGTCGGGCAGGTTGCCGATCAGCATCCCGAGCAGCACGAGCAGCGGGACGAGCTCCGTCGGCAGCAGGAACAGCATCGGCACGAACGCGAGCTGGGTCGGCACGGTGTGACCGACGCCTGCGTGGAAGCGCACGCGCGAGAGCAGCGCGTAGGACAGCACGAGCGCAATCGCCGGCCCGGCCTGCAAAGTCGTGCCCGGGTCACTGCCGAGCAGCGCGAGCGCGATGGCTGCGGCAAGGAACGGCACGCCGACGGCCAGCTCGGCGCGGTACTCGTGCCACGTCGGCGCCTCGCCGCGCGCCGGCCGGCGCTCGGTCGGCTGGGGCATCGGCTCGCCGGGCGGCAGGCCGGGAACGTCCGGGCGCGCCTTCGGCGTCTCGATGTCCCCGATCAGCGCGGCCATCTGAGCGGGATCGGCTCGCCCGGGATCCAGCCGCCGGGCTGCGCGAACGGCGCGTAGGGATCTCTGATCGGCGGATGCTCGGGGCAGGTTGGTGACAGCGGATCCGGCAGGCAGGGATTGAACGGCTGCACCCACGTGAGGGTCGCCGCGCGGCTGATCTCGCTCGCGTTCGCGTAGCCGTCGTGGTCGACGTCGTCGGGACCGTCGGGCAGCGTGTCGCCGTCCGTGTCCGGATCGAGCCAGTCGGTCTGCAGGTACGGGAGCGGGAACGGCTTCTCCTTGTCGTAGAACGCCTTCCACCACTCCGGCCACATGCGGCCGTGCGCCTCGTCCCAGTTGACGATCCCGTCGTTGTCGATGTCCTTCTCGTCGTCGGTCAGGAAGCCGTCGCCGTTCATGTCCTGCCATCTCGTCTCCGGCGTGACCTGCACGGGTCCGCCGGAGGTCTGCGTGCCGTCGCTGTAGAGCAGCGGGAAGGTCGAGTGGCCGTAGAGGACCCAGGCGGCGTGCTCGTCGGCCATCGTCAGGCCGTCGCCGTCGTAGTCGGTGTCCCGATCGCTCGGATCGAGCGGATTCGGATACGGACGCTTGCCCGGATACGGCAGCGCACGCGTGTTGTAGTCGAGCGCGGACTCGTACTCGTAGCCGTCCGGGATCGCGTCGCCGTCGCTGTCGGCGAGGCAGGGATCGGTGTGGATCTGCAGCTCGAGGCCGTTGGTCAGCGCGTCGCCGTCGACGTCGGCGCTCGGCACGGCTCTCGCGCTCGCGGCGGTGCAGACTGGCGCGACCGGGCCGACATCTCTCGAGCCGCCGTCCTGATGCGGTGTCGCCGGCAGCACGAGCGGCGACAGCCGGCGCGGCGTGAAGCGCGGGCCGAAGCGACGGGCCAGCACGCGCAGGCGGAAGCGCGTGGGTCCCTTCTCGCCGTTGTTGCGGCCGATCAGGTAGCGGCCGAGCTTGCTCGTCAGCCGTACGGTCAGGCGGGTGCGCGTCGCTCTCTGGGCCTTCAGGAAGACTGCTGGGGCGCCGTCGCGCAGGAACACCACCGTGTTTCTGCCTCTGCCGGGGATGAAGTGCCGCCCGACGATCGTGAGCTGCTGCCCGATCTCGAGTCTCATCGGCTTGACCTGCTTGATCGTCGGCAACGGCGTGTCCGGCGACACGCTCGCCGCCGTGGCGTGCAGCGAGGACACCTTGCCGGCACCCGTGGAGGGCGCCAGCAGGCAGAAGCAGGCAGCGAGAACCGCGATGAGGAGGGGTCGGGACATGCGCTCGACGCTTGGATCGGCTATTCGCGCCGATCCCTTGAGTGCTGAAGGTCAGCGCAGCCGCTCGTCGACCGACAGACCGGTGCGCCCGGAGCTGCGATCGCCGGCAGCACGCGCGAGCAGGCGGATGTCCTGCGCGAACGTCTGCGCAGCCGCGAGATAGACGGCGTCCCGGACGCGGACGCGCAGATCGGCGACGACGCGCCTGCCGCCTACGGTCGTGGGCGAGGGGTCAGCCGGTGCCTCGTGCGCCGCGAGCACCTCGAGGTCTTCGAGCGCGAGCACCGTCGCTCCGGCGCGACTGCCGTCCCCCTCCCGCGTCACGAGCACGTCGACGCGCGCGCCCGGCAGGATCGCCCGCGGGTCGCCGTGCGCGACGACTTCCGCGACGCGCTCCCCCGGGCCGAGCGCGACCTCGCCTGCACCGGGCGAGCGCAGCACGGACGCGGTCAGGATCGACCCGGCGGGCAACGGCACCGCCGTTTGCGCGCCAGCCAGCCGCGTCGCGCTCACGATGGCGTCCGGCGGCGCATAGCGGCGCGGCAGCGGGCGCAGCAGCGGGCGCCCTTCCGCCGGCGGGGCACCGGCCGCGACGGGCGCCCGCGTCACGAGCACGAGCACGTTCGGGCCGAGCGCCCGCGCGAGCGCCGCCTCGCGGCGGCGCATGCTCGCCGCTGCCAATGTGCCGAGCAGCAGCGCGAGCGCAAGCAGCAGGAGTGCGCGGCGACGAGGCGTCACGCCGCGCGCTCCTGTCCGGGGCAGTCGAAGATCGGACCGCTCACGCCCGCGGAGGCGCCGTCGGCAGCTCGAGCACGAGGCGGGCGCCCTGCTCGCTCGGCGCCGCGGCCAGCCGCCCGCCGAAGCGCGCAGCGGCCTCCTCCGCGATCGCCAGCCCGCGTCCGCGCGCGCTGCGCCCGCCGCGCGGGCGACGGACCAGCTCCGCGACCGGCGCCGGCAGGCCCGGACCGTCGTCGAGCACCTCGACCCGCACCGTATGGGCGCTCGCTCGGGCCCGCATGCGCACCTGGCCCCCGCCGTGCTCGATCGCGTTGGCGAGTAGGTTGCCGCACGCCTGCGCGAGCCGCAGCCGGTCGCCGCGCAGCAGCACCCCCTCCGGCGGCGCCTCGAGCCGCAGCCGCACACCCTTCGTCCATGCGGTGCCGCGCCAGGCGGCGACCGCGTCGGCGAGCAGCGGCGCAAGCGCGAACGTCTCGATGCGATCGCCTGCCCGCGCACCGCGCTTTGCGGCGCTGAGGTCGGCGAGCGCGAGGCCGGCGCGGCCCAGCTCGAGGTCGATCGCGGCCAGCGGGCCGCGCGGCGCGCCCTGCGAGGAGGCGCTTGCAGCGAGGTGCACTGCGAGCCGGGCGGCCGTCAGCGGCCCGCGCAGCTCGTGACAGGCACGCGCGACGAGCTCCATCCGCCGCGCGAGCACGACGCGCCAGGCCGTCGCGACTCCCAGCGCCGCGACCCAGCCAGCGATGGCAATGGGCGTGTTCATTGCGCCACCTCCGTTCCGGCAAGCACGGCGGCGTCGACCTCCGCACTCACCGGGCCGTCAACGAGCCGGTACCCCACGCCCCACACGTTCACGAGATAGCGATCGCCGTCGCGCGCGAGCTTCTGGCGCAGGCGGCAAGCGTGCGAGTCGAGCGTGCGGGTCGAGCCGTTCGTGCGGAAACCCCACAGCGACCGCAAGAGCTCCTCCTTCGAGAAGACTCTCGTCGGGTCGGCGGCGAGCGTGCGCAGCAGCGCGAACTCCTTCTGCGAAACGCTCAGACGGCGGCCGTTGAGCAGCACGCTGCGTGCGGCCGGGTCGACCTCCAGCGTCCCGACCCGCAGTCTCCCGTGGCGGACGGTGCGCTCGCTGCGCCGCAGCAGCGCCTTGACGCGCGCCCGCAGTTCCGGATAGCTGAACGGCTTCGCCATCACGTCGTCGGCGCCCTTGTCGAAGCCGCGCAGGCGATGCAGCTCGTCGATGCGGCCGCTCAGTACGAGCAGCGGCAGCAGCGGATCGATGCGACTGGCGACGCCGTCGGCATCCCGCACTTGCTTGAGCAGGTCGAGGCCGTCGCGGTCCGGCAGGGTGAGGTCGACGATCGCGAGGTCGGGGTAGCGCGTCTCCATCAGGCGCACTGCCTCGCGGGCATTGCCGGCACCGATCGGCTCGAAGCCGTCGGCCGCCAGATTGTCGGCGAGGAACGTCCGCGTATGGCGGTCGTCCTCGACGATGAGGATGGTGGAACGTTGTTCGGTCATGGCCGCCCTGAGTCACGGGACAGCCACGATTCGCCCCCGTCGCCGCCGCTTCGCAGGCGACGCGCCGCAGATCCGATGCAGATGGCGGACGCATGTCGGCCGCGGACTGCAAGTTCGCGTGCAGCCCATCCGCCAACGGAGGAGTCGCGCATATGATGCCGACGCCCACGGACCGGGACGCTCATCACCATGCTCAACCAACGCGGAAACTACAGCTCAGGCGACGACTTCGTGCTCGAATACGGGGAGCTTCGCTTCACCTTCAACGAGCGCGATTTTGCTGAGCGCTGCGAGCAGGCAGCGCGCAAGCTCGGCTTCGTCGCCGGTCGCCTGGAGGACGAGGAGGCGGAGGATCTCGTCAACCTCGTCGTCAACGGCGAGGTGCACGATCCCGCCTCCGCGCTCGGCGAGCACGTCAACGACTGCTGGCCCGAGCTGGTCGGTCCCTCCGAGCGCTCGCTCGTGCATTGGCTGCGGCGGCTGATCTTCCGCAGCGCGTGGCTCGACCAGCGCGTGAAGGAAGGCGAGCTGGATGTCGCCTTCGACGAGCTGACGCACACCTTCTCCTACGTGCAGCCCGATCGCGACAACGAGCCGATCGAGCTGGCGCCCGAACCCTCCTGGGGCCGGGTCGCCTACTCCCCCCGCTGAGCGACGCGAGTGGCGCCCGCCGGTTGGCGAGCGCCACGCAGTGCGGGTGCTTGTTACTCGGCCTGCTCGCGCACGGCCTCGGCGATCGCCTGTGCGCCGGCCTCGCCGACGAGCAGCTCGGCCCGCAGCGTGCGGCTCGCAAGCAGGTTGATCGCCGGGTAGCGGCGTTCGCCCGCGAGCGCCATGTCGAGCGCGACGATCGTCGTCTCGCCGCCGATCGGCCCCGTCGCGGTCGCGATGACCGTCAGCGAGCCGCCGCCGGGGATGCTGCGCGCGGCCGCGAGCGCCTTGCGGGCCGCAGTGTCGGGCAGGCCTGCGAGCGTGTCGATCAGCACGACGGCGTGGCCGCCGCGCGCCGCGACGCGCTTGCCCTGCTCGATCGCGCGCTCGACCGCCTGCGCCTGCGCGTCGGCCGTGGCGGCGAAACTGAGCGCCGCGACCGGGGCGATCGGGCCCTCACGCCACTCCGCGATCTCCTCCGGGCGCGCGCCGACGAGCACGACGCTCGTCTCCAGCTCGGCGTCGAGGGCGGCGAACGAAGCCGCGAGGCGACGCAGCGTCTCGCTCTTGCCGGTGTGCGCGGCGCCCGCGATCGTCACGCGCGAGCCGCGACCGATCGGCGTCAGGAACTCGACGACCTGCACCGTCTCGTCGTCCGAGCCGAACGCGAAGCGCTCGGTCGGGAAGGCGGCCGGCAGCTCGTCGAAGCGGACGCCCTCGGACACCTCGTCGGCCGAGCGGCCGTTGATCGTGTCGACGCGCACGAGCGACGGGAAGCGCTCGGAGCGGCGTGGCGGGCGCACGGGACCGCCGACGCGGTCGCCGTCGACCAGCTCGCAGCGACGCACCTGCGCCGCCGAGACGTAGACGTCGTCGTCGGAGGCAGTGCCGCCCTTGCCGACGCGCAGGAAGCCGGAGCCGTTCTCGGCCAGCTCGACGACGCCCTCGACGGTGCGCTCGCCCTCCTCGCGAGGCTTGCCGCCACGCTCACGCTCGCGCTCAGGCTTGGCGCGCTCCTCACGGTCGCCGCGGTCGCGGTCACGACCACGCCCGCCGCGCTCGCGGCGTGCAGGCTTGACGTCAGCCTCCGGCTCGGCCTCGACCTCAGCCGCCGGCTCCTCCTCACGCTCCTCGCGAGCACGGCCGCGACCTCCGCGGCGGCGCCGCGGACGGGCGGGCGCCTCGTCGTCATCGGAAGCGGCGGCGCCATTGACGGCGGCGGGCTCCCCGCCCTGCCGCGCGACGATCGCGTCGATCAGCTCCTCCTTGCGCAGACGGCGAAAACCGTCGATGCCGATCTCCGAGGCGATCGCGTGCAGATCGGCGAGCGGGCTGTCCGCCAGCGCGGAGCGTTCAAGTACGGGCATGGTCCTCCTGTCGGGACTTCGGTGGGCTCCGGCCGCGTTGGCGTCAGCGGCCGGCGATGTTCGAGCCCGGTATTCGGGCTCAGCGCCGGGAACCCTAGCGGACGCCTGCGGCGACACGTGGCTGGCCGGAGCGGCGGCGTGCCCGGATGAACGTGTCTGATCAGGCCGGCTCGCGGCGCAGCGTCTCGGCCAGGCGCGCGTCGACTTCGAGCGCGCGGCGGCCGGCGAGCACGTCGCGCACGGCGATGAAGTCGGCCGCGGCGGCCACGTCGTGCAGGCGGAAGATGTGCCCGCCGACGTCGAGTCCCCAGGCCAACGCCGCGAGCGTCCCGGCCCCGCGCTCGCGCGGGGCGCGGCCGGTGACAGCGCCGATGAAGTCCTTGCGCGAGAGCGCGAGCAGCAGCGGCCGGCCGAGCGCGTGGACGTCGTCGAGCCGTCGCAGCACCTCGACCGTCTGTGCCGGCGTCTTGCCGAAGTCCGGGCCGGGGTCGAGGATCAGCTGCTCCGCGGCGACCCCGCGCTCGGATGCGAGCGCCATCCGCTCGCGCAGGAAGGCGACGACATCGGCCGCCATGCGCCCGTCGTACGACGGGTCGAGCAGCTTCTGCTTTGGTGCCGCGCGCGTGTGCATCAGCACGAGCGCCGCCCCCGTCTCGGCGCACACGTCCGCCAGCGCCGGGTCGCGCAGGCCGCTGACGTCGTTGACGATGCACGCGCCCGCGGCGATCGCGGCCGCGGCGACGGGCGGCTTGTACGTGTCGACCGAGACGACGGCGCCAAGCTCCCCCGCGATCCGCTCGATCAGCGGCACGACGCGCGCGATCTCTTCCTGAGGGTCGACCGCGGGTCTGTTGGTGACGCCGGACTCGCCGCCGACGTCGATCACGTCCGCGCCCGACGCGAGCAGCTCGCGTGCCAGCTCCACGCGCTCGTCGAGCGTCCGATGGACGCCGCCGTCAGAGAACGAGTCGGGCGTCGCGTTGACGATGCCCATCAACCACGGCCGCACCCCGAGCGCGAGCGTGCGCGCGCCGGCGCGAACGGTGAGCTGCGGTGCGCTGGGCTCGCTCATGCGCGAGCGAGGCTACCGCGTGACGACGGGCGCGCGACGGGGCGGTGCGGAGCGCAGCACGAGCACCGGTGCGGGTGCGCTTCTGCGTCTTCTCGATCTGGCGCCTCTGCTCGGTCTTGGCGGCTTGGCGATCCGCAGGACCTGTCTGAGCGTCGTTCTGTTGCCTGCCCGGTCGGTTACGAGCAGCCGCAGGACGTAGCGGCCGGGTCTCGCGTAGGCGTGCTGGGAGCCGCGGCGGATCTGCTCGGCGGGCGTGCGGTCGCCCCAGTCGAGCAGGATCGCTCTGACGCCCGACGTGACGACGCCCTGGACCTTGCGCGCGGTTCCGGTGGGCGTATCGGTTGCCTGCACAGCGAGCCGCAGCGCGATGCCGGCCTGGCGCGCGCCGCTGAGCCGCGCCGTCACGAAGGCGGGGACAGAGTCGATCTTCACGCTCGCCGCAGGCGCCGTGTACTGCTGGCCGCGGTGGTCGAGCGCGACGACCTGCCAGCTGTGGGCGCCCTGGGCGAGCGGCGCGGACGGGCGGAAGCTGCGCCGGCCGGTCACGCCCGCCTGGACGCCGTCGATCGTGACCTTGAAGTAGCGGCCCCACGCCTCGCGCGAGGTGGTCCACGCGAGCGTCGGGCGATCGCTGCGCTGGAAGCCGTCGACGCGCTCGACGGCGAAACGACCCGGCGGCTGATCGACGGTGGCGACGGCGATCGCGCGGCCCTGGCCGGGGACGTCCTGGGCGTACGCGATGGCGATGTCGCCGGCGTCGTCCGTGGCCGTGAAGAGGCCGTCGGCGGCCGCCGTCGGTCCGAGATCCCCGCGCGAGATGACCTGCTCGGCCTCGAAGTCGCCGCCGTCGCGGTAGCGGGCGTGGATCTCGGGCGTGCCACCGAGCGGCGTCACCTGCCATGCGACGAGCATCTTGCGTGAGGTCGCCGCTGCGGGCACCGCGAAGCCGGGCGCGCTGTTGGCGACGAGCGAGTCGATCGGCAAGAGCGTCGAGGGCTCGACGTCGAACAGCAGCTGGAGCGCGCTCGTGCCGTTCGTCGTGTCGTTGCCCGCGACGACGAGGCCCTGTCCGGTCCCGACGGTCGCGATGTGCGGGGCGCCGGAGCCCTGGCCGGAGGCGAACGGGGCCCCCTCGACCGCGATCGGCGTCTCGAAGCGCGATCCGCGCAGGCGGCGGAAGACGGCGCGCGTGCGCAGCGTGCCGCCGCCGAGGTCGAAGGTGGCGCGCATTGCCACGCCGGTGAAGCTGTCGTCGTCCTGCGTGCTGACGACGGGCAGGTCAGCCGCAGCCGCCTGCACGCCCTCGACCGTCAGGCCCGCGAGCGCGTCGGCTACGACGACACTCGTGCGGGCGCCTTGCACGCGCCGGGCGAAGACGTGCCTGGCCTCGCCCCAGACGGCGATCGCGACGCCGTCGGCGGAGGCGGCGACTCTCGGGCGCGCAGTGCCGGTGCCCGCATCGTTGCCGGCGCTCGCGTCGAGCGGTGCGCCGATGACGGTCCAAGCGCCCGCGTCGCGCGCATAGGCGGCGCGGACGTCGTGGCCGCCGCCGCCCGGTGCCGCGAAGGCCGTGTAGCCCTTGCCGTTGACGCTCAAGTCGACGGCCGGGTCGGACGCGCCGCCGCCGCTCCACAGCGTCTGCCGCGCCCAAGCGCTGCCGCTGTCGGGGCGCGTGGACGCGTACACGTTCCCGCCGTTGACAAAGATGACCAGCACGCGACCGCCGTCGCCTGCCGCGACCGCCGCCTGGGTGGCGGCGCTGCCGAGATCGGCGTCGAGGCGCTCGGGCGCGCTCCAGGCGCCGTTGACGAGGCGCCGGACGAAGACGTGCTCGGCCCCGCCGTCATCCATCGTGTAGGCGATCGCGCCGCTGCCGTCGGGCGCGATATCGATCCCATGGAGCCCGTGCACCGCGGGCGAGGGCCCGACGACCGGATCGCCGGTGAAGACGCCCGCGCGGGCCGGCACGGCAGCGAGTGTGAACAGCAGCACGACCGCCGCCGCCGCGAGCAGCGGGACGAGCGTGGAGACGGTTGGTCGGCGGGACGCGAGCGGGGAACGTGGCATGGCGGACGGCGCCGGGCGCGGCATTGCGTGCTTCAACCGGCCGGCGTGGCGAAAGTTACGCCATGCGGGCGACGCGTTGCCGGAATGGGCGCCGGCGCGGACGGACGGCCGCGCTGGCCGGTGCGGCCGGGGAACGAGAGAGGGCGGCGATCGGGACCGGCCTCCTCGGCCCCGCTCACCTTCCCCCTCGATTCCCGACGCGACGCGGACGCATAACTCCCTGCGGCCGATGCACGAACCCCCCGGTCGGCTCGGCCGTGCGATGCTCCCGACGTCCGCTCGACACTCCCACGGGCAGGCACCCTAGGGAAAGCCGTTTGGTAAGAACGCTGACGTTCACTCAGCGTTTGTTGCCCGACGAGGAGCCGCGACCGACTCGCGGCCGGTCGCGTCTCGTCTCGACGTCAGAGTCCGCCGAGTTCGGTGGTGATTTCGGAGACGGATGCTTTGGCGTCGCCGAACAGCATCGCTGTTTTGGGGTCGTAGAAGAGGGGGTTATCGATCCCGGCGAAGCCTGAGCTCATGCTGCGTTTGAGGACGATGACGGATTGGGATTTGTCGACCTCGAGGATCGGCATCCCGTAGATCGGGGAGCCCGGGTCGTTGTTAGCCGCCGGGTTCGTGACGTCGTTGGCGCCGATGATCAGGGAGACGTCGGTGCGACCGAACTCGGGGTTGATGTCGTCCATCTCTTTGAGCTGGTCATACGGCACATCCGCCTCGGCCAGGAGCACGTTCATGTGGCCGGGCATCCGGCCGGCGACGGGATGGATCGCGTACTTGACCTCCACCCCCTTCTTCTCCAGGGCGAGTGCCATCTCACGCACCGCGTGCTGGGCTTGCGCGACCGCCATCCCATACCCGGGCACGACGACGACTTGGCGGGCGTAGGCGAGCTGGATCGCCGCATCCTGCGCGGAGGTGGAGCGGGCGGTGCCACCGGCCCCGGCACCGGCGGCGGCGCCGGCGGGGGTGGCGTCACCGCCACCGAACCCGCCGGCAATGATCGACGGCACACTGCGGTTCATCGCGACCGCCATCAGATTCGTCAGGATCGAACCACTGGCCCCGACAATCGTGCCCGCGACGATCAGCGCGAAGTTGTCGAGCGCAATACCGGCAGCGGCGGCGGAGAGGCCGGTGAATGCGTTCAGCAGCGAGATCACGACCGGCATGTCCGCCCCACCGATCGGCAGCACGACCATGTTGCCCAGGATCGCCGCCGCAACAAGGATCCCCAAGATGAACAACGCCTGGCTGTGGGTGCCCGTGGCGATCGCGATCCCAGACCCCACACAAATCAGCAACAGGATCAGGTTCAGCAGCTGCTGACCCGGCACCTTGATCGGCCGGCCCGGCAAGATCTCCTGCAACTTCCCGAACGCAATATTGCTGCCCCAGAAGCTGATCGAGCCGATGATCGCCGCAAACAACGAGGCGATCATCACCGTCGTATCCCACTCACCGGAATCGCCGGTGAAATGGCGACGGAACTCGCTCCAGGCGATCAACGCGACCGCACCGCCGCCGACCCCGTTGAAGAGGGCGACCATCTGCGGCATCGCCGTCATCTTCACGCTACGTGCCGCCGGGACACCAACCGCCGTGCCGACCAGGACACCGAACGCCATCAGCACAGCGGTCTCCGTATCCGGAATCACACCCGGCTTCAACAACGTCGCGAGGACCGCGATCGCCATACCAACCGCCGCGATCTTGTTCCCACGCACCGCCGTCTGCGGACCCGCAAGACCACGCAACCCGACGATGAACAAGATCACCGCAAGGATGTACAGGCCATCAATGAAATCCGGATCCTGCAAAAAAGAGCTGCCGAGCACGATCACTTGCTTGCCCCCGCATCCGCGTCAGCCGGCTTGGGTGGTGTCGGCTTTCTCTTGAACATCCCCAACATCCGATCCGTCACCAAGAACCCGCCAACGACATTGATCGTCCCGAACACGATCGCGATCACCAAAATGATCTTCGACAGCGTGTCGTTGGCCTGCACCGCCTCACCCAACACCAACAACCCGCCAAGGACGACGATCCCGTGAATCGCGTTCGTCCCAGACATCAACGGCGTATGCAACGTGTTCGGCACCTTGCTGATGACCTCAAAGCCAACAAACGCCGCGAGCACCAACACGCCAATCTGCGTAACCAAATCCATGACTAGTCCCTTCAGGCCGGCTGGCCGGCGGCGGCCTTCGCGCCCTCGTGAACAATCTCCCCACCACGCGTCACACACGCACCCGCGATCACCTCATCATCGAAATCCAACGCCAGCTGACCATCTCTGACCATCAGCCCCAACAACGCCTCGATATTGCGCGCGTACAACTGGCTCGCGTGCTCAGCCATCGTCGACGGCACATTCAACGGCGCCATCACCTTCACGTCATGCCGGATCACCGTCTCCCCCGGCACTGAACACTCACAGTTCCCCCCAGCCTCACCCGCCAGATCCACAACCACCGAACCGGGCTTCATCCGCCTGACCGCATCCTCCGTCACAAGAATCGGGGCGCGACGACCAGGCACCAACGCGGTCGTGATCACCACATCCACCTTGCCGATCGCCTCAGCCATCAACTCCTGCTGCCTGGCCTGCTGCTCCGGCGAGAGCTCCTTCGCGTAACCGCCCTCACCCTCCAAATCCCCACCAAGATCAAACTCGAGGAAGTTCGCGCCGAGCGACTCGACCTGCTCCTTCACCGCAGCACGCACATCAAACCCCTGCACCACCGCACCCAAGCGACGCGCCGTCGCGATCGCTTGGAGACCGGCAACGCCGGCACCCAACACAAGCACCGTCGCAGGACGAATCGTCCC
>DATFPW010000067.1:0-21261 GCA_035264605.1 Conexibacter sp.
TCCAGAAGCCGAGCGCGCCGAGCGCGGCCCGGCGCCAGAGCGTGCGCGCCTGGCCGGCCACGGCGGGGAAGGCGCCAGCGAGCAGCGCGACGCCCATCAGTGGCGCCGCGAACGGCACGGACCATGCGCGTCCGCGCAGCGGGAGCAGCAGCGGCGGTGCGACGAGTGCGCATGCGAGCACGAGCGCGAGGCCCGCTCCGCCGCCCGTGATCGCGTCGCCAGCGACCCAGCCGAGCAGCACGGCGGCTGTGGCGATCCAGCCGATGCGCGGCAGCAGCCCCACGACCGCGGCTGCGAGGGCGCCGGCGAGCAGTGGCCGCACTGGCGGCGTTCCGTCGCCGAGCGTGGCGAGGGCCAGCGCCACGAGCCCACCTGCGGCGAGGCCCGGCAGCACGTGGCCGGCCAGCATCGGCGCCGTGGCGGGCGGGTCCTGACGGCTCCGGGTGCGCGCACCTGGGTCTCCGACCCAGGCACGTGCATCCTCACCGCCACCCGCCCGATCGGCGCGCCGGTCCTCCACCGTCCATCCGTCGAGCGCACCGAGCTCAGCGGCAACCTCGGCCAGCTCGCGCTCGCGGCTGCGGCGGCGCAGTGGGCGGTAGGCCGCGACGCGCGTGACCGCCGTCGCCGCGCGTTCGATCGCCGGCGCCTCGACGGTGCCCGGCTCGTCGCCCAGATCGCGCAGGGAGGCTCTCAGGGCGCGGCTGAGCATCGCGACCGTGCCGCGGTCGCCGGGGCGAGGAAGCAGCGCGCGGTCGATCGCGTCGCACAGGTCCGGCGGCAGGTCGCGTCGCTGGCGGGAGAGCGGTGGCAGGGTCGCGCCGAGCTTGCGCGCGGTGGCGACGGCGCTGCCGCCGCGCACGGGGTTGACGCCGCTGAGCGCCTCGTAGAGGACGAGCGCGGTTGCGTAGAGGTCGGCGGGCGGGCCTGCTTCCTTGCCCTCCGCCTGCTCGGGCGCCATGTAGGCGAGTGTGCCGACGACGTCGCCGGTGCGCGTGAGCGCGTCGCTGCCCGCTCCCACGACGCGGGCGACGCCGAAGTCGGTCAGCTTCGCCGCCGGCGAGCCGGGCGGGCGTGCGTCGGGGACGAGCACGTTCGAGGGCTTCACGTCGCGGTGCACGACGCCCTGCGCGTGCGCGTGCGCCAGCCCGGCGCACAGCGCGATGCCGATCTCCGCGACGTCGCGATCGCTCAAGGCGCCCTCGTGCAGCAGCTGCGCGAGCGTGCCGCCGCGCACGAGCTCCGACACCAGATAGGTGGTGTCCTCCTCGGCACCCGCTTCGTAGAGCGTGACGATCGCCGGATGCGCCAATCGCGCGGCCGCTCTCGCCTCGCGCGTCGCGCGGCCCGATGCGACCTGCTCTCCGTTGATCGCCTTCACCGCCACGTCGCGCTCCAACCGCTCGTCGCGCGCGCGCCAGACGACGCCGAATGCGCCGGAGCCGAGCCGCTCGTACAGCCGGTAACGCTCGAGCACGAGCGCGGAGGAGCCGCCGCCGAGCGTCCCATCGCCCGCGCCGCTCCGCGCCCCGGCCACGCGGGTCACCGCCTCGTTGGACGGCGGGATCGCGTCGGTCGGGGCGTTGCGGGCGGGCGGGACCGACTCCTTCGGGGCGTCGGTGCGACTCACCCTGCTCTGTTCCACATCGCCGCAGGGCTCCCTGCCGCGCGTCGCGATGGTTGTCCAGCCGCCGGCCCGGTCATACTGCGCCTTTCACGTTCTCGCAAGGAGCACGATTCTGTCGTTCTTCGACGAGTCTGACGAAACCCGCAGGACCCCCCGCCCGCGCCGTATCCCCCAATCTCGCGGCGGCGGCGGACAGCGCCCCCCCATGGATCACCAAACACTTCTCGTGCGTCGGCTGGTGGCCGCAGGTGGCGTGGTGCTCGTGGTCGTGCTGCTCGTGGTGCTCGTCAAGGGCTGCGTCGACAATCGCCGAGAGGCCGCGCTGAAGGACTACAACCGCAGCGTCCGCACGCTCGTCGAGCACTCCAGAAGCGCCGTCTCCAAGCAGCTGTTCGACGCGCTCAGCGGCGCCGCCAGCGCCGAGCCGACGCAGGTGCAGGAGACGATCAACCAGCTGCGCGTCGTCGCCGACGAAGATCTCTCCCAGGCGGGCCGCATCGACACGCCCGACGAGATGAAGGGCGCGCAGTCGGATCTGGAGCTGCTGCTGTCGCTGCGCCGCGACGGCGTCGCCAACATCGCCGACGAGATCCAGACGGCGCTCGGCGGCACCGCCGGTGCGGGAACCGCGGTCGACGCGGTCGCCGGTCAGATGCAGGCGTTCAACGCCTCCGACGTGATCTACTCGCAGCGTGTCGCGCCGTTGATCCTCAAGGGCCTCAAGGACAACGGGATCGCCGCCAGCTATGACGGGACGGCCGGCGAGCAGGTGCTCCCCTATGCCGACTTCCTGCCAGACATCAGCTGGATGAGCCCGGACGTCGTCGCCCAGCAGCTCGGCTCCACGTCCGCGAGCAGCAGAACGACGGGCACGCCCGCGCCCGGCCTGCACGGCCACCAGATCGACTCGGTCAGCGTCGGCGGCGTCGACCTCACGACCGACGGCTCGAACCGCATTCCCGCCAGTCCGCCGCCGACGTTCGTCGTCAACTTCACGAACGGCGGCGAAAACGACGAGACGAACGTCAGAGTCACGGTCGAGATCGCCGGCAGCGGCGCGCCGATCAGAGCGTCGACGATCGTCCCGAACACGACCGCCGGCGAAGCCGCGACCGCGAACGTGACGCTCAGACAGTCGCCGTCGACGAGCGGCCCGTCGACGATCAGAGTCACCGTCGAGCAGGTCCCCGGCGAGGAGACGCTCGACAACAACGTCGCCGAGTACACCGCGCTGTTCGAGTGACCGCAGGCGCCGCCCGTCGTGAGCACGGCGGGCGGGGTCCTTATCCTCTCCAGCCGTGGACGAGCTGACGAGCACCACCGGGATCGTCGCACTTGCGGCTGGCGCGCTTGCGTTCATCGCGCTCGTGACGGCGATCTGGCTGGGATTCGCGGTGCGGCGTCTGCGGCGCGACCAGCGCGTCGTGCTGGGCGATTCGGGCGCCAGCGACCTCGTCGCCCATGCGGCCGGGCTCGAGCGCGAGTTCCGCGTGCTGCACGAGTACGTCGAGGACGCCGCGGGCCGCCTGCACGAGCGGATGGCCGCCGCCGAGGCGCGGCTCGACGGCGCCGTCGCCTACCGCGCGCTCGTGCGCTACGACGCCTACGGCGAGATGTCCGGCCACCAGTCGACCTCGATCGCACTGCTCGACGCCCGCCGCAACGGCGTCGTGCTGTCCTCGATCATCCACCGCGAGCAGGCGCGCCTGTACGCGAAGCGCGTGGAAGCGGGTGTCGGCGAGTTCGAGCTGTCCCCGGAGGAACAGGAGGCGGTGCGCCTGGCGCTGGAGAGCGCGCCTCCGCCCCCACGCAATCGGCCGCGACCTCCCGCGCCTGCCGACGCGGCCGTGCCCGAGGACACCGCCTGATGCGGATCGCCTACCTCGGCCCCGAGGGCACGAACTCGCACGAGGCGCTGCTCGACGCCACCGACGGCACACCCGCCGACCACCACCTCGTCTCGCTGCCAACGATCTACGACTGCGTCGTAGCCGTGGAGCAGCGCAAGGCCGAGCGTGCCTTCGTGCCGATCGAGAACGCCCTGGAGGGCTCCGTCAACGCCACGCTCGACGCACTCGCGGTCGAGACGGAGGACGTCGCGATCGTCGGCGAGCACGTCCACGCGATCCACACCTGCCTGATCGCCAAGCGCCCGCGGGAGCTGGGCACGATCGAGACGGTCCACTCCCACCCCCAGGCGAACGCGCAGTGCGCGCACTTCCTGCGCACGCGACTGCCCCAGGCGCATGTGCTCGCGGCCAGCTCAACCGCGGAGGCAGTCCGCACGGTCGCCGAGCAGGACAACGCGAGCGCCGCACTCGGCAGCCGCACGGCGGCGGAGCTCTACGGCTGCGACATCCTGTGCGCCGACGTCGACGACGCGGCCGGCAACGAGACGCGCTTCGTGTGGCTCGGGAGGCGCGATTCTTCCGGCCAGGCGAGCGCCGCCGAGCACGGCCCCTGGAAGACCGCCATCGTCTTCTGGGGCGTCGGCGCGGAGGCGCCCGGATGGCTCGTGCACTGCCTGTCCGAGTTCGCCGACCGCGGGGTCAACTTGACCCGCATCGAGTCGCGTCCGCGCAAGCAGGGACTCGGCCGTTACATGTTCTTCTGCGACCTCGAAGGACGCGACTCGGAGGGCCCCGTCGCCGAGGCGCTCGCAGGACTGCGCACGCACGTCGAGCACCTGCGCGTGCTGGGCTCCTTCCCAGCCGCATAGCCGTCACACCGCCTGTCAGAGCCCTGGTCGCGGCTCCTGAGCGGTCGAACGGGACATAACGGGCCGCTACACTTCGCCCACGGTCATGGCTGCCACTGCGTCAGTACCACCAGCGCAACGGTCGTCCGCGCCGCCTCTGGAGCACCAGCGGCGCGGGCGCGAGTCTGGCCGGGTGCTCGTATTGAACGCGACGTTCGAGCCGATCAACGTCTGCACCGTCCGACGGGCGATCGTGCTGCTCCTGAAGGAGAAGGCCGAGGTGCTCGAGCACAGCGAGTTCATGCTGCATTCGAGCAGCAGCACCGTTCCGCGGCCTGTCGTGATCCGGCTCGTCAGCTACGTGCGCGTCCCCCGCGACACGCACCGCCGCAAGATCACCCGCCGCGCGGTCTTCGCCCGCGACAACTGGACCTGCCAGTACTGCGGCTCCCGCGGCCAGCTGACGGTCGACCACGTGATCCCGCGCTCCAAAGGCGGGGACTCCAGCTGGGAGAACATCGTCGCCTCCTGCGCCCCCTGCAACCGCCGCAAGGGCGACGCCCTCCCCCACGTCGCGAGAATGATCCCGAAGCGCACCCCCCGCACGCCGGGGCCCCACGTCTTCATCCAGGTCGCCAGCCCGCGCATTCCCAGCGCCTGGCGCACCTACCTCGTGGTCTGAAGCGGGCGCGTGCCCGCGGTTGACCGCACTGCCGGCCCAGACTAGGGTCCGACTTGTGGTGCATCGGGACAGGGGTCCGATCTCCGGCGTGCGGCGCGCTGTCGCGCTTGCAGCTTCGTTCATGCTGCTCAGCGCCATCTGGCTGAGTACCGGAGGCGTCGCCACGGCGCAGGGCGAGCAGGCGACGGCCACCGCCGGGTCAACGACCGCAACGCTCTCGTGGCGCACGGACATCGGGCTCTACGACAAGAGGATCCACCTGCACGTGGAGCGCGCCGGTGCGGTTGCGCTCAAGGACGCCACGGTGGTGCACTCGGTCTTCGGCGTCCTCGACAACAGCTATGCACCAGCTCCGGTGCAGGTCGTGGACCTCGACGGCGACAGTGAGCCGGAGGTCGTGGTGACCGTCTACACGGGCGGCGCGTCCTGCTGCTTCGGCGTGCGCGTCTACCGCTGGAACCGGAGGACGTACGCGCCGTCGCAGCTGCTGGGACTCGGCGGCCTGTATCGGATCGATCGCCTCGGCGACGGCTCCCAGGCGTTCGCGGCCCACACCGAGTTCCTGTTGGCCGGCCCGCACTCCTGCGCCGGATATCCGGTACAGCTGATCGCCTACCGCAGGGGCAGCTTCAGCGACGTGACGAATGCCCACCCCCAGGCGGTGAGCCGCGACGCGCGCCAGTGGAAGCGAAGATGGCCCAGACGCTGCGGCAACGGTCCGGCGATCGACTTCCTCGGCGCCTACCTCATCGACCTCCACCGCCTCGGCCAGACCGCCGCCTCCGAGCAGGCGATCGACAGAGCGCGCAGCAAGGGCTACTTCGACGCGCACCCTCCGGCCTTCCAGGTCACCGAGCAGGCATTCCGCAGAGCCCTCGCACGCGCAATCGCACACCTCAGCCCGCAATACCTGCCCGACTGACCCGCACGCCCGGCCAGGCGACAGAGCACCCAGCAACGCCGAAGTCGCGGCGCGCCCCCGAGGCAACCGGCCAGGGCGCGGAACGCTGTTGGCGGGGCGAGGCGCGAGTTTGGTCTGCGGGTCTCTGTTAGGGCCCCGCAGGCCAAAGCTCGGCGCCTCTCGCCCCTGCCACGGCAGCGAAACGCACGGAGGGCGCCTTCGACTAAAGGCGCCCTCCGCGAACGACTGTGGCTGGACAAGACCTCAACCAGAGGGACGGCGCTCAAAGCGCCGGTGCCGAAGGGACCAATATCGGCACTGGTCGAGGCGGTGTCTCGGTGTGGACTCCGCTAGGCGGGCCAGCCTTTCCGACCTAGTGGCCGGACACCTCCAGGGTCCCGCAAGGACTGTCAGTCAACGTACGGACCACCTCCTTTCTCTGGTGATCCAAATGTAGCGAACGCGGCTGACGGCGGGGAGAGAATCCTCTCAGGCTTCTTCGTCGCCCCCGTCTGCCGCGCTCGCCGCATCGCCGTTGCCGTCCTCCGCGGGCACATCCGGCACCGAGCCGGCGTCCTCGCCGAGGGCCTCCGGCTCATGCGAGGCGCCGTTGCCCTCGGGTCCGAGATCGGCGCCCTCCAGCGGCAGCTCTTCAGCGCCGGAGTCCGGCTCGGACTCGACCACCAGGGCGATCGCGCGCACGCAGTCGCCCTCGTCGCGCACGTTCATGACGCGCACGCCGGTCGCCGCGCGGCCCTGCTGGGAGATGCCGCGCACGCCGGTGCGCTGGACCATGCCCTCCTGCGAGATGAAGACGAGCTCCTGGTGCTCGCGCACCACCAGCGCGCCGGCGAGGCCGCCCTTCGCCTCGGTCAGCTTGATCGTTCTGACGCCCATCGCGCCGCGCGAGGTCTTGCGGTACTGGTCGATTCTCGTGCGCTTGCCGTAGCCGTTCTCGGTCACGACGAGCAGGTCCTGGTCGTCGCGCGCGATGTCCATCGCGATGACCTCGCCTCTGCCGACGTTCATGCCGCGCACACCGCTCGTGTCGCGGCCCATCGCGCGAGCGTCCTCCTCGCTGAAGCGGACGGTCAGGCCGGCGCGCGAGACGATGATGACCTCGTCGCCTTCATCCACGCGGCGCACGGCGACCAGCTCGTCGTCGTCTCTGATCGAGATCGCGATGATCCCGTCGGCTCTGATTGGCGTGTTGTATCTCTGCAGCTCGGTCTTCTTGACGGTGCCGTTGCGCGTCGCGAACAGCAGGTACGGCGCCTCCGAGAAGTCGCGCGTGGAGAGCACGGACTGCACCCGCTCGCCCTCGCGCAGCGGCAGCAGGTTCACCAGCGCGCGGCCCTTCGCCGTGCGCTGCGCCTCCGGCAGCTCGTAGACCTTCAAGCGGTAGACCTTGCCGCGGTTGGTGAAGAACAGCAGGAAGTCGTGCGTCGAGGTCACGAACAGGTGCTCGATGTAGTCGCCGTCCTTCATGTCCATCCCCGTCACGCCGACCCCGCCGCGGCGCTGCTGGCGGTAGGTCGCGAGCGGCAGCGACTTGATGTAGCCGCTGTTCGTGATCGTGATGACCATCTGCTGGTCAGCGATCAGGTCCTCGATGTCGATCTCGCCCTCGGCGAACGAGATCTGCGTGCGACGCTCGTCGCCGTACGCGTCGGAGATCTCCTGCAGCTCGTCGCGCACGATCGCCATCACGCGGGCCTCGTCGCCGAGGATCGCGCGCAGCTCGGCGATCCGCTCGAGGATGTCGGCGTGCTCCTGTCTGATCTTGTCGACCTCGAGCGCCGTGAGGCGGCCGAGCGTCATCTGCAGGATCGCCTCGGCCTGGCGCTCTGACAGCTCGAACTTGTTGACGAGGTTGACGCGCGCGGTCTCGCGATCCGGCGAGCTGCGGATCGTCGCGATCACCTCGTCGAGGTTCGCGAGCGCGATCAGCAGGCCCTCGAGGATGTGCGCGCGATCCTCCGCGTGACGAAGCTCGAACTTCGTGCGGCGCACGATCACTTCGCGCTGGTGGTCGACGTAGCGGCCGATGACCTCGCGCAGCGAGAGCGTCTTCGGCACGTTGTCGACGAGCGCGACCATGTTCACGCCGAACGTCGTCTGCATCGGCGTGTGCTTGTAGAGCTTGTTCAGCACGACCTTCGGAAGCGCGTCGCGCTTGAGCTCGATTACGAGCCGCATCCCGCGGCGATCCGACTCGTCGCGCAGGTCGCTGATCTCGGGGATCTTCTTGTCGTGGACGAGGTCCGCGATCTTCTGGATCAGCCCGCCCTCGCCGCCCTTCTTCACCTGGTAGGGCAGCTCGGTGACGATGATCGCCTCCTTGCCCTGCGACAGCGGCTCGATGTGCGCTCTCGCCTGCACGCGGATCTTGCCGCGGCCCGTTTCGTAGGCGGAATGAATGCCGCTGGTGCCGAGGATCACGCCGCCGGTCGGGAAGTCCGGGCCCGGCATGTGCTTCATCAGGCCCTCGACCGTGATCTCCGGATCGTCGATGTAGGCGATCGTCGCCGCGACGGCCTCGCTCAGGCGATGCGGCGGGATGTTCGTCGCCATGCCGACGGCGATGCCAGCGGACCCGTTGACGAGCAGGTTCGGGAAGCGCGCCGGCAGGACGAGCGGCTCCTGGTTCTGCCCATCGTAATTGGGTCCGAAGTCGACCGTGTCGGCGTCGATGTCGCGCAGCATCTCCGTCGCGATGCGCGCGAGCCGGGCCTCCGTATAGCGCATGGCGGCGGGCGGGTCGTCGTCGACGGAGCCGAAGTTGCCCTGCCCGTCGACGAGCGGGTGGCGCATCGAGAAGTCCTGCGCCATGCGCACGAGCGTGTCGTAGATCGACGCGTCGCCGTGCGGGTGATACTTGCCCATCGTGTCGCCGACGATGCGCGAGGACTTCGCGCGCGGCCGGTTCGGCTGCAGGCCGGCCTCGTTCATCGCGAACAGGACGCGGCGGTGGACGGGCTTCAGGCCATCACGCACGTCGGGCAGGGCGCGCCCGACGATGACGGACATCGCGTAATCGAGATACGCCGAGCGCATCTCCTCCTCGAGCGCACGAAGCTCGAAGTTGCCGCCGCTCAATTGATCGGTCGCGCTCATCTTTCAGCCCGTTCGCTTAGACATCGAGGTTGGTCACAAGACGGGCGTTCTCCTCGATGAAGTCGCGTCGCGGCTCCACCTGGTCGCCCATCAACATCGAGAAGACGCGGTCGGCAGCGGTCGCGTCCTCCATCGTCACCTTCGCGAGCGTGCGCGAGGCGGGGTCCATCGTCGTCTCGCGCAGCTGCTCGGGATTCATCTCGCCGAGGCCCTTGAAGCGGTTGATTCTCACGCCGCGCGCCGCGAGGTCCATCACGACCGTGCGGAGCTGCTCGAACGACAGCGCCTCGCCGCCGTGCTCACCGAGGCGTATGTCGAACGGCGGCGTCCCGACCGTTCTCACGAGCTGCTCGTAGACGCGGATCAGCTGTCGGTACTCGTTCGCCTGCAGCAGCGCACGACGCACGTGGCGCACGCGGGCGTGGCCCGTTCTAGCCTCGACCGAGCGCACGACCAGCTCGATCGGATCCTCCGAGACCAGCTCCATCGCATAGGGCGCGCCGTCCGCGGTCGGGCGCTGCAGCAGCTCGATCAGCTTCCCCTCGTCGGTGACGGCCTCCTCCAGGATGCCCGCCTCCTCGAGGAAGTCGACGAAGTCGTGGCGCGACATGGCACGCAGGGCGGAGGCCCAGCCGGCGTACTGCTTGAGGAGGCGCGTGTACGTCTTCCAACGCGTCTCGGTGAGCCGCGGCTGGACGTTGCCGGAGCGGTCGCGGATCTCGAACTTCTCGAGCTTGTCGGCCAGCAGGATCTCCTCCAGCTCCGACTCTCTCTGGATGTAGCGCTCGGTCTTGCCCGCCTTCATGCGGTAGAGCGGCGGCTTCGCGATGTAGATGTAACCGGCCTCGATCAGCTCCTGCATCTCGCGGAAGATCAGCGTCAGCGCGAGCGTGCGGATGTGGGCGCCGTCGACGTCGGCGTCCGTCATCAGGATGATCTTGTGGTACCGCGCCTTCTCGATGTCGAACTCGTCGCGGATGCCGGTGCCGATCGCCGTGATCAGCGCCTGGATCTCGTTGTTCGCGAGCACCTTGTCGATGCGCGCGCGCTCGACGTTGAGGATCTTGCCGCGCAGCGGGAGCACCGCCTGGGTGGAGCGGTCGCGGCCCTGCTTCGCCGAGCCGCCGGCGGAGTCGCCCTCGACGATGAAGATCTCGCTCAAAGCCGGGTCCTTGACGGAGCAGTCGGCGAGCTTGCCCGGCAGGCGCGAGTTCTCCAGCGCGGACTTGCGGCGGGTGAGGTCGCGTGCCTTGCGGGCGGCGTTGCGCGCCTGCGCAGCGGACACGGCCTTGGTGATCACGGCGCGTGCGTCCTGCGGGTTCTCCTCGAGGAACTCGGCGAGGCCCTGGTTGACGACCGACTCCACGAACCCCTGCATGCCGGGGTTGCCGAGCTTCGTCTTCGTCTGGCCCTCGAACTGCGGGTCGGCGAGCTTCGCGGAGATGACGGCGGTGAGGCCCTCGCGGACGTCCTCGCCGGCGAGGTTGTCGTCCTTCTCCTTCAGCAGGCCCTTCTCGCGGGCGTACTTGTTGAGCGTGCGCGTCAGCGCCGAGCGGAAGCCCGAAAGGTGGGAGCCGCCCTCGTGCGTGTTGATGTTGTTCGCGAACGAGAAGACGGACTCCTGGTAGGAGCCGTTCCACTGCATCGCGACCTCGACCGCGCCCTCCTCGCTCTCGCCGGCGAAGAAGACGATCTTTCTCTGAACGGGGTCCTTGTTCTCGTTCAGGTATCTGACGAAGTCCTCGATGCCGCCTTCGTACTGGAAGGAGACGTGTCTGCCCTCGCCGCGCTCGTCGGTGAGCGAGATTCTCAGGCCGCGCGTCAGGAAGGCCGTCTCGCGCAGGCGCTCCTCGAGCGTCGTGTAGTCGTACTCGAGCGACTCCATGATCTCGTCGTCTGCCAGGAATCTGATCGACGTGCCCGTCTCGCTCGTGGCGGCGCCCTTCTCCAACACACCCTGCGGCTTGCCACGCTCGTAGTCCTGGCTGAACGTGAAGCCGTCGCGCCGCACCTCGACGTGGAGGGACTCCGACAAAGCGTTGACGACCGAGACGCCGACGCCGTGGAGGCCGCCGGAGACCTTGTAGCCGCCGCCGTCGCCGAACTTGCCGCCCGCGTGGAGGACCGTCAGCACGACCTCGACGGCCGGCTTCTGCTCCTTCTCCATGATCGCGACGGGGATGCCGCGACCGTCGTCGACGACGGTGATCGAGTTGTCCGGGTGGATCGTCACCGCGACGGCGGAGCAGTGCCCGGCGAGCGCCTCGTCGACGGAGTTATCGACGACCTCGTAGACGAGGTGGTGCAGGCCGCGCGGGCCGGTCGAGCCGATGTACATGCCCGGCCGCTTGCGGACCGCCTCGAGGCCCTCGAGGACGGTGATGTCCTGGGCGTCGTACGAACGGTTCGGCTTGTCAGCCGAGGGTCTATCGCTGGCCAACGGTCCTCCGATGACGTTGCAACGCCCCGGAGCCGCACCTGGAGAAGAGGCGCGCCGGGGCGTCGAAGACTGATGTGCACAAGGATAGCACAAGGGGCCCGTCGAACCGGGTCCACCAGCCCATTAAAAGTCCTGCAAAATCCACGGAAAAATGGGCTTGCGAGACAGTCTGCCGCGGGCCCGTCCGGCGGCCGCTCCACGCGGGTCTCATGCCGGCCCTCGAGCGCCGGTCACGCAGCGCAGCCGCTTGACCTCGCCAACGGCGATCGCGGCGTTCAACTTGTCGATCAGGAGGGGCGCCATCAGGTCCAGCTCCTGCGCCCAAACCGACGACGCGCAGGCGACCGTGACGACCCCGCCGCGCTCGCTCACAGGCGCCGCCTCGCGGGCGATCGCGGCGCCCGCCGCCTCCGGCCACGCGCGCTGCACCTCGGCGAGCAGCGTTTGGGGGGCGAGCGACGCTTGCAGCGGCGCGAGCGCATTCGCCAGCGGGCGCGGGGCGCGGCGGCTCATGCCGCCTCGGCCTCGGCGACGATCGCGCCGTCCGCGACCGACAGCCGCGTCACGTCCGCTTCCTCCGCGCCCGGCACATGCTCCAGGTCCGTCGTCGTGATGACGCTCTGGCCGTGGCCGCGCAGCAACCCGACGAGCCGCGCACGGCGGTCCCTGTCGAGCTCGCTCATGACGTCGTCGAGCAGCATCACCGGCGTCGCCTCGCGCGTAGCCGCGATCGCCTCGCGCTCGGCGAGCAGCAGCGCGAGCAGGCCGAGCCGCTGCTGGCCCTGCGAGCCGTAGGCGCGCAGCTCGCGCCCCTCGCGGCCCAGCAGCAGGTCGTCGCGATGCGGCCCGTGCCCGGTGAAGCCACGCTCGACGTCCTGCGCGTGGCGCTCGCCGAGCTCCGCCGCCAGCCCGTCGGCGTCGGCGGCTCTGGAGCGCGGGCGGTAGCGGACGGTGGGCTCGCCGTCGAGTCCGAGCTCCTCGGCGCGCACGGCGAAATGCTCAGCCACAGCGTCGATCGCGGCCGCCCGGTCGGCCATCAGCGCGATCCCGTGGCGCGCCAGCTCGCGGTCCCATGCCGACAACGAGTCCACCGCTGCGCCGCCACCACGAATGCGCGCCACGAGTGCGTTGCGCTGCGCAAGCGCCTGCGCATATGCCCGCCGGGTCGCCACGCGGGCCGGCCACAGCGCGGCGACGAGCTGATCCATGTGCGCCCGGCGCAACGAGGGGGTGCCCTTGATCAGCTCCAGCCGGTCCGGCAGGAAGACACTCACGAGCGGGCGTCCGGGGACGTCGAGCAGCCGCTCGACGCGCACGCCGTCGGCCATCATCTTCTTCGGCTCGCCGGGCGTGAAGCCGACGCTCAGCTCGTGCAGCCCGTCCGGCGCCTCGGTGGTCACCTCGACGCGCACCACCTGCTCGCCGAAGCGCACAAGCTCGCGTTCGTTCGTCGTGCGCGAGGAGCGTCCGGTGCAGCCGAAGTAGAGCGCGTCGAGCAGGTTCGTCTTGCCGGCCCCGTTGCGGCCGGTGACGACCGTGACGCCCGGTCCCAGCTCGACGTCGGCGGCGGCGTAGCTGCGGAAGTTGCGCATCGCCAGGCGCACGATCCGCATCGCGAGGTCTAGACGTTCAGCCGGATCGGCATGATGAGGTAGAGGAAGCCGGCGTCGTCCCCGGCCTGGATCAACCCCGGCCGCAGCGGGCTGATCAGCTTCAGGACGATGTTGCCCGACTCGATCCCCTCGAGCCCGTCGCGCAGGAACTCCGGGTTGAAGCCGATCTCGAACGGCTCGCCCTGGAAGGCGACCGGCAGCGACTCGCGCGCTTCGCCGATGTCCGGCGTCTGGGCCGAGACCACCAGCTCGCCAGGCTGGAAGGACAGCCGCAGCGGCGCGTTCTTCTGCGCCAGCAGGCTGATGCGGCGCACCACGTCCGTCGCCTCGCCGCCGGACAGCGTCAGCTCGTGCTCGTACGTCTCGGGCAGCAGCTGGCGGTAGTTGGGGAACTGGCCTTCGATCAAGCGTGAGGACAGCACGACGCCGGCGATCGCGAAGACGATCTGGTTCTGGCGCACGGCGACGGTGAGCTCCTCGCCGTCGAGCTGCTGCACCAGCCGCGCGAGCTCCTGCAGCGCTCGCGCCGGCACATTGGCCTCGAACGACTCCTGCAGCGGCTGCTCGAGCTGTGTCTCCTTCACGCTCAGGCGGTACGAGTCGGTCGCGACCATCCGCAGCTCGCGCTCGGACGCCGAGACGAGGATGCCGGTGAGGACGGGGCGCGTCTCGTCGCGCGAGGCGGAGTTCGCGACCTTGAGGATCGTCTCCACGAACGCGCCGGCGGGGACGCGGACGGCGCCACCTTCGTCCGGCTCGGGGAAGGGGGGGAAGTCCTCGCCGCGCAACGTGCGGATGTGGAACGTGGCGTTGCCGGCGACCAGCTCGACGTCCTGCTCGGCGGCGCGCAGCTCGATCGTCACGGTCGGGCCCGACAGCGAGCGAACGACGTCCACGAGCAGGCGCGCTGGAAGCACGACCGAGCCCTCTTGCTCGACCTGGGCCGGCAGTGGGACGCGCAGGCCGACCTCCATATCGGTGGCGCGCAGCTCCACGCCGACGGCGCCGGCGAGGATCTGGACACCTGAGAGGGCCTGGATCGCCCCGCGCGTGGAGGCGACGCGGCTGACGGTCTGGAGCTGGGTGAGCAGCTCGTCGCGCGCGGCGGACAACTTCACGATGAGAACCCTGTCTTGAGGAGGATCGTTGTCATAGGGGACGTGGACATGTGGACAAGTGCGGGAATCGCCGACGGGGACGGTGAGGATCTGCGCACAGGCACTGTGGACACGAGCGTAGGAGTTTCTCAGGCGGAGCGGTCGCCATTGGGCTGTTGAAGCGAGGCGGTGAGGCTGCGCACGAGCTCGTGCGCCTCGGCGTCTGCCGCGATGCGCTCCATCGTGCGGCGGCAGGCGTGCAGCACGGTCGAGTGGTTGCGACCGCCGAAGGCGCGACCGATGGCCGGCAGCGTGGCGTCGGTCAGCTCGCGCGAGAGGTACATCGCGACCTGTCGGGCCCAGGCGACGCGCGCGCTGCGATCGGGTGAGCTGAGCACGTCCGGGGAGATGCCGAGGCGTTCGCACGTGGCGGCCTGGATCTCCTCGACGGTGCGCGGGCCGGGCGCGATCCCGTCCGGATAGAGGCCGTCGAGCACGTGCGTCACGAGCGATCGGTCGATCGGCCGGCCGGTCAGCGAGTGGAAGGCGACGACGCGGATCAGCGCGCCCTGCAGGGCGCGGACGTTGGTGGTGACGCGCTCTGCGATCGGGACGATGGCGTCGGGATCGTCGAGCTGCAGCCCGTCGTGATGCACGCGCTTGCGCAGGATCGTCATGCGCGTGGCAAGGTCGGGCGGGCGCAGGTCGGCGACGAGGCCGGACTCGAAGCGCTCGCGGAGACGGTCGGCGAGCGCGTTCATGTCGCCCGGCATGCGGTCGCACGTGACGACGAGCTGGCTGCCGGTCTCGTACAGGGCGTTGAAGGTGTGGAAGAACTCCTCCTCGATCTTGGCCTTGCCCTCGAGGAACTGCACGTCGTCGATCAGCAGGATGTCCGTGTCGCGATAGCGGCGCTTGAAGCGCTCGATCGAGCTCGACTTGAGCGCGCCGACGAACTCGCCGGTGAACGCCTCGAGCGTCGTGTAGCGCACGGCCATCCCGTCGCCGTAGTCGTTGACGTAGTTGGCGATCGCGTGCAGCAGGTGCGTCTTGCCGAGCCCCGGCGGTCCGTAGAGGAACAGCGGGTTGTAGGCCTGGCCGGGCAGCTCGGCGACGGCGAGCGCCGCCGCGTGGGCGAGGCGGTTCCCATCCCCGATCACGTACTGGTCGAACGTGTACTTCGGATTGAAGACGTCGCTCGGCTGGCCCGACGGGAGCGGCGGACCGGCTGGGTAGCGATGCGCTGCGCCAGCGCCGGGTGGCGGCTCCGCGGGCGCGCCGGGAAGGGGTGTGTCGAGCGGGACGATCGTGACCGTCGTCGTTTCGCCGAGCACACTCGCAGCGCACGTCTGCAGGACCCGCGCGAAGCGGTCTGCGACCCACGTGCGGATCTCCTCAGGCGCCCCGACCAGCAGCGCCTCGCCCTCGATGGCCCGCGCGCGCAGCGGCGCGAGCCAAAGGTGGTAGGTGGAGTCGGTGACCGCGCGCCGGAGCTCGGCTTGGATCTGGGACCAGGTGTGCTCGAGCGCAGTGTGCACAGGGGTCGTCGACCGACTCCTCGTCGGGTTGCGTGGCGGGGGATGGAGGGGCCTCTCGGCCCCGGCGGGCGGCGAATATAGCAGCGGCGCGCGGCCGCGCTCCGCACCCCTGGCGCAGGTCTGCGTGGGAGTGCGCAAATCGCGGAAAAAAGGTCGCGGAGGTTCGACGGAGAGTCTGTGAACAGCTGTGGAGAAGCTGTCGACAAGTCTGTGCAGAACGGGGGAGATAGTCCACAGGCGCCGGCGCGTATACTGGCCGTTCCCGACGGCATCGTCAGGGGTGCCGGAGCCGGTCATGTGGCCGGCGCAGGCGGGTCCCCGCAGGAGCAGACATGAAACGCACCTACCAGCCCAAGAAGCGCAAGCGCGCTCGCACCCATGGCTTCCGCGCCCGCATGCAGACGCGCGCCGGCCGTCTGACGCTCAAGCGTCGCCGCGACAAGGGCCGCAGACGCCTCACCGTCTGATGAGCGGCCGCCCGGGCGTCGCAGCTCGGAGAAGCAAGCGCGGGCGGCTCTCCCGCAGCGCCGAGTTCGACCGGGTCTTCCGCCAGGGACGATCGCACGCGAACCGCGTTCTGGTCCTCTACGGCTTCCCACGCTCGGGGGAGGGTGAACTGCGGCTGGGCTTGTCCGTCTCGCGCAGAGTCGGCGGCGCCGTCGAGCGCAATCACGTGAAGCGCCTGCTGCGCGAGGCCTTCGAGCAGGAGCTCGCGCGCCTGCCGGAGGGTCACGACGTCGTCATCGTCGCGCGCCCCGAGGCGAAGGCCGTCGCGGAGAGAGAAGGACTCGAGGGCATCCGCACCGCGCTCGTGGAGCTGATGGACCAGCTCCGTGCGCGAGTAGAGGGGGACGGCAGATGAGCGCACTGCGCACCGTCGCCGTCGCTCCGATCCGTGCCTACCAGCGGCTGATCTCACCGCTGCTGCCGCCGCGCTGCAAGTACGAGCCGAGCTGCTCGCACTACGCCGCGCAGGCCGTTGAGGAGTTCGGCATACTGCGCGGGCTGATCCTCGCGGGATGGCGGCTGCTGCGCTGCAATCCGTGGAGCCACGGGGGCTACGACCCCGTCCACGAGCAGCACCTCTTCAGCCCGCGTCGACCGACAGCGCCGAGCGCCTGACACCGGTCAGGAACTGCCCCCACCCATGTTCATCCCCTTCGCCAACCCGCTCCAGCCGCTGATCGACGTCTGCGAGCAGGTGCTCCTGTTCTTCCACGACAACGTGGGAGTCGGCTGGGGCTTCTCGATCATCCTGCTGACGATCACGGTCCGGCTCGTGCTGCTGCCGCTGACGCTGAAGCAGGTCACGTCGATGCAGCGTCTCCAGGTGCTCGCGCCGGAGATGAGAACGATCCAGGCGAAGTACAGAGACGACAAGCAGCGCCAGCAGCAGGAGATGATGAAGTTCTACCGGGAGAACAGAGTCAACCCTCTGGCTTCCTGCCTGCCGCTGCTGTTCCAGCTGCCGTTCTTCATCGCGCTGTACTACATGCTGCGCGAGGACTTGAAGGTCGACATGTGTCCGGGGATCGAGGGCTACGCCGACTCGATCGACAAGAGCGTCTCGAACGTCACCTGCACGCAGTTCGGCGACTCGGCCTATGCGGCCGCGCACCACATCACGGTCGCCGACCCGAGCTTCCTCTTCATCCCGGATCTGACGGCAAAGGCGACCGGCGCGGTGCTGGTCATCCTGATCGTGATGTACGTCGCGAGCCAACTGGCGTCCGGCCTGCTCAGCTCGTCCTCGATGGATAGAAACCAGCGGATGATCATGCTGGGTCTGCCGATCGTCTTCGTGACGTTCATCATCAACTTCCCCGCTGGCCTCCTCGTGTACTGGATCACCACCAACGTCTGGACGATCGTGCAGCAGCTGATCGTGCGCAAGACTGTCGGCGTCCCGAGAAGACCGGCGCTGGCGACTGCTGGTGCGCCCGCAGGGGCGGCCGCCTTGGCGGGCGGAGGCGGGAAGGACGGCGGGATCGGAGCGGTCCAACGCGCGCTCGGGCGAGGCTCTGAGAAGGCTGAGGAGAAGCCTGCCGCCGGCAAGGAGAACGCCAACGGCGCGTCTGCCAGAGGACCGCCGCCATCCCGCAGAAAGAAGAAGCGGACGGGCCGTCGCCGATGAGCCCGCGGAGAGACAGCGAAGCCGCCGCGCGGGTGCGTCGCATGCTGGAGGAGATCGTCGACGCGGTCGATGTCGACGCGGCGATCGAGGTGTCCGAGGACGAGGTCGGCGTGCATGCGAACCTCGACGGCGAGGATCTCGGGCTGCTGATCGGCCGCCACGGCCAGACGATCGACGCGATCCAGCACCTTGCCTACCGCGTCGCGTATCGCGGCGAGGACGATCGCAAGCGCGTGACGGTCGACGCTGCGGGCTATCGCGACCGCCGCGCCGCGCTGCTGCAGCAGGACGCCGATGAGGCGGTCGAGGAAGTGTTGGAGACCGGCAAGCCCGTGGCACTGGACGCGATGAACGCCGTCGAGCGACGCGTCGTGCATGAGTACCTGCGCGACCGCGATGGGATCGAGACGTACAGCGAGGGCGCCGAGCCCGATCGCCATCTCGTCGTCGCGCCAGCCGACTCGCAGTAGCCGGCGCGCACCGTTTCACGTGAAACGCGACGCGGAACTGGCATCGCTCACCGATCGGTATGGGCTTCCGGCGGCTGCGATCGGCCAACTGGCCGCGCTGCTGGAGTTGCTCGCGGCTGACGCGCACGCTCCCACGACCGTCCGCGTTCCCGGGCAGGCGGTGCACACGCACCTCGGCGACTCGCTGGTGGCCTTGGAACTGCCGGATGTGCGCGACGCGACGGCGATTGCCGATCTCGGCGCCGGGGCGGGCTTCCCGGGGCTGCCGCTCGCCGTGGCGCTGCCGGCGGCGGAAGTCGTGCTCGTCGAGAGCGTCGCGCGCAAGTGCGCGTTCATCCGCGCTGCCGCAGACACCGCGGGATTGACGAACGTCGAGGTCGTCGCCGACCGCGCCGAATCGTGGAATGCCGGACTCGGGACGCGCGATCTCGTGACCGCGCGGGCGCTCGCCTCGCTCGCGGTCCTCGCCGAGTACGCCGCGCCGCTGCTGTGCGAGGGCGGGGTGCTGGTGGCGTGGAAGGGTCGCCGCGACGTCGAGGAGGAGCGTGACGGCGCCGCGGCCGCCGAGCAACTCGGCCTCGTCGTCGAGGAGATTCGACCGGTGCATCCGTACGCGGCCGCTGAGCACCGTCATCTGCACGTGCTGCGCAAGGTTGCACCCACGCCTGAGCGCTTCCCCCGCCGTCCGGGCATGGCGCGGAAACGGCCGCTCGGTGCCGGGGCGCGCCCCCGATAAGACCGCGGCCGAAGGCGGCCGCCCCGCGGCGCCGGATCGCCGTCCGGTCGCTTGCCAAGGCACGAGCCTTGGCCGCGCGACCGACCATCGCCCGGCATCCACGGATGCGGCCGCCTCGGGCTCGCGCTCTTTCCGGGACGCATCCTCGACCGGCCGGCCCTCTGACCGTGTTCGTCGCTACCGTGAGGGCGATGGGACGCCGCGCATGAGCACCGTCTACGCGATCGCCAACCAGAAGGGCGGCGTCGGCAAGACGACCACGGCCGTGAACCTGGCCGCCTGCATCGCCGAGGCCGGCTACGAGACGCTGCTGATCGACATGGACGCGCAGGCGAACGCGACCGTCGGTCTCGGCCTGCCCAAGGACGCCTCGCCGAGCATCTACGACGTCCTCTCGGGAACCGCGCCGCTCGCCGAGGCGATCCAGCGGACCGCGATCGAGCACCTCGCGCTCGTCCCCGCAAGCCCCGACCTCGCCGGCGCGAACGTCGAGCTGCCGCGGATCGAGGGCTCCGAGCACCGCCTGCGCGACGCGCTCGCCGGCGTGCGCGACGGCTACGCCTTCACGATTCTCGACTGCCCCCCGTCGCTCGGGCCGCTCACCGTCAACGCGCTTGTCGCGGCCGACCGCGTGATCGTGCCGGTGCAGGCCGAGTACTTCGCGCTGGAGGGCCTCGCGGGCCTGCTCGACACGCTGTCGCTGATTCAGCGCGAGCTGAACCCGCGGTTGACGATCGCCGGGATGGTGCTGACGATGCACGACGGGCGCACGCGCCTGGCACAGGACGTCGAGCACGAGGTGCGCTCGCACTTCCCGGAGCTCGTCTTCGACACCGTCATTCCGCGCAACGTGCGGATCGGCGAGGCGCCCAGCTTCGGCCAGCCGGTGATCCACCACGATCCACACTGCGCCGGCTCCGACGCCTACTTCGACCTTGCGCGGGAGGTGGCCGCACGTGGCTGAGAAGGCCCGCAAGCCGCCGCTGGAGCGCGCCCGGCTGCGCAACGACGAGCTGCCGAAGCCCCACTCGAAGACCCGCGGCATGGGCAAGGGCCTCGCGGCGATCCTCGCCGCCTCGCCGAAGGAGGAGCCGGAGGAGCTGCGCCAGGTCGCGGTCGAGCTGATCGGCCCGAACCCGCACCAGCCGCGCCGTCATTTCGACGAGGAGGCGCTGACCGCGCTCGCGGGCTCGCTGGAGGAGCGCGGCGTGCTGCAGCCGGTGCTCGTGCGCCCGCTGCCCGGCGGCCGCTACGAGCTGATCGCCGGCGAGCGCCGCTGGCGCGCGGCGAAGATCGCCGGCTTGGAGCAGATCCCCGCGATCGTCCGCCACCACGACGATGCCGCCTCGATCGAGCTGGCCGTGATCGAGAACATGGCCCGAGAGGACCTCAATCCGCTCGAGGAGGCGCGCGCCTGCCTGGCGCTCGTCGACGAGCTTGGCCTCACGCGCGAGGACGTCGGCCGCCGCGTCGGCCGCAGCCGCGTCGCCGTCTCGAACCTGATCCGCTTGCTCGACCTGCCCGACGAGGCGCTCGAGCTCCTCGCTCAGGGCGACCTGACCGAGGGCCACGGCCGTGCGCTGCTGGCGGCGTCCGACCACGACGCGCGCCGACGCCTCGCGCGCGCCGCCGCGCACGAGGGCTGGAGCGTCCGCCAGACCGAGGCGCGCGCGCGCGAGGCCGGCCGCCGCCGACCGGCACCACGCGCCCCCGAGCCCCATCCGGACCAGCTCGAAGCCGCCCGCAGGCTGGGCGACGCCCTGTCCCGAGCGCTCGGCGGTGACGTCAACGTGACCCCGCGCGGGGACGGCTATCGGGTCGTCGTCGACTTCCCGCACGCCGGCGCGGCGGAAGCACTGACACGGCGTCTCGGCACCCTCGAGGCCGCCTGACGCAGCCCCGGCCTACCGGTATGATGAGCGGCCGCAGGGGCGATTAGCTCAGTCGGTTAGAGCGCTTCTCTGATAAGGAAGAGGTCGGAGGTTCGAGTCCTCCATCGCCCATCCCGAGGTCCGCTTCGGCGGGCCTTTGTTCGTCCTAGGCAGCGCTCCGACGAACGCCTTTCCGCCCTCCGGCCAGAGCCGGGACCATGTGACGCGACGCCCGCGAAGTGACGGGTGACCGACGCCTATACTTGGCCGACCCCGGCGAGGACCCGTGGAATGGGAAACGGCGAGGAGCCTTTCGTGCAGGAGATGGTCATCTACG
>DATFPW010000068.1:0-3099 GCA_035264605.1 Conexibacter sp.
GGCGGTGCAGTGCTCGCGCAAGGCCGTCGCGGAGCTGTTGCGGATCGCGTGGCGCACGGTCGGTTCGATCTGTGAACGCGTCGCGGCCGAGACGAGCGGGCGGCGCGATCTGCTCGCCGGGTTGCGCTGGATCGGGATCGAAGACGGCGCGCGCATAGTGCGGGAGTCGCCAACGCGATGTGTGACTCGTTGCTGGTCACGCATCCGTTCCATCCGTTGCGGGGGCAGCGGCTGGCGGTCCTGTTCGAGCGGCGGTACGCCGACGGCCGGTTGTACGTGTGCGAGGGCGGTCCGTCCGGGACGATCGGTGTCCCGGAGGATGCGACCGATCGCGCGCCGGCGCCGGCGTCGACGCCGCTGACGACGGAGGTCCTGGCCGGGCTGGTCGAGCTGGTGGCGGCAATCAGCGGGCTGGATGGGTGATCGTGGGGAAGGTGTCCGTAGCCTGTGCTAGAAACACACACAAGCTAATGGGTGACGGTCTTCAAGGGCTCAGCGAGCGGCAACTGCGCACGCGACGGCAGCGGCTGGCGGCGACGGTGGAACGCGTCGAGCTGACGTTGCCGGGCTCGCTCGTGCGCCAGGGGCGTCGCTGCTCGAGCGGCGGCTGCCGGTGCCGGCGCGGCGAGCTGCACGGTCCCTATCTGTACTTGGCGTTGTACTTGGGCGGGCGCAACCGGACGCTGTATGTGCCGGCCGCTTCAGAACCGGCGGTCGCCGAGCACGTCGGCGTCGCGCACGCGAATCAGGCCGCGTTGGAGGAGATCGCGCGCATCAACGTCGAGCTGCTGCGGCGACGGGCGCTGGGGTGATGGCGCATGTCAGCGGTCAGCGCCGAGGCAGTGGCGGCGGTGGCCAACATGGTCGAGGCGGCGCTGGCCGCGGGAGCGATCGATGGGCACGATGACGATGGGGCAGGCGAAGATCACGCGCGAGCAGCTGGACCGGCTGGCGGTCGTCTACGTCCGTCAGTCGACGCTGGCGCAGGTCCGCGACCACGGCGAGTCAACCCTGCGCCAGTATGCGCTGGTCGAGGACGCCGAGCGACTCGGCTGGCCGACCGAGCGGATCCTCGTGATCGATGCCGATCTCGGTCTGTCGGGTCGCGGCGGATCGGCCCGGTCGGGGTTCAAGGATCTGGTCGGGCGCGTGTGCTGCGGCGAGGTTGGTGCCGTGTTCGGCCTGGAGGTCTCGCGGCTGGCGCGCTCGAGCGCGGATCTGCAGCGTCTGCTGGAGCTGTGCAGCCTGACCGACACGCTGATCGTCGACGGCGACGGCGTCTACGACCTGGGCCAGTTCAACGACCGGCTGCTGCTCGGCCTGAAGGGCACGATGAGCGAGGCCGAGCTGCACCTGCTCGCCGGCCGGCTCCAAGGCGCCCGGCGCGCCGCCGCGCAGCGCGGCGAGCTGCGCTTCGCGCTGCCCGTCGGCTACGTCTACGACGACGACGGCGGGGTCGTCATCGATCCCGACGACGAAGTCCGCGCGGCGATCGCTGATGTGTTCGCGTGCTTCGAGCAGACCGGGTCGGCGTTCGGCGTCGTCGGCGCGTTCACCGACCGGCGGTTCCCGGCGCGCGCCTACGGCGGCGCCTGGGCCGGGCAGCTGCGCTACGGCCGGCTGACGCACAGCCGCGCGCAGACGGTGCTGCGCAACCCGGCCTACGCCGGCGCCTACGTGTTCGGACGGCGCGCCAGCCGGCGCCGCGTCGACCCCGACGGCAGCATCCACGCCAAGACCACGATCCTGCCGCGCGACCAGTGGGACGTGGTGATCTACGACCACCATCCCGGCTACATCGGCTGGGACCGGTTCGTGCGCAACGAGCAACGGCTGGCTGCCAACAACACCAGCAGAGGCGCGCGTCCGCCGCGGGCCGGCAGCGCGCTGCTGCAGGGCATCGTCCGCTGCGGCGGCTGCGGGCGCTCGATGTCCACCTACTACAGCGCCGGCAAGCCGGGCCATGACTGCGCTCACAGCCGCAGCGACAAGGTCAACACGCCGGCCTGTCGCGGCGTGATCGGCGAAGCGATCGAGCAGGCGATCGCCGAGCGGCTGCTGGCTGCCGTCGCGCCCGACCAGATCACGCTCGCGCTGTCTGCGGCCGATGCTGTCGCCGACCGCGCCACTCGCGCGACCCGCGCCGTCGAACTGCGCGTCGAACGCGCCCGCTACGACGCCGCCCGCGCCGAACGCGCCTTCCACCAGTGCGATCCCGACAACCGGCTCGTCGCGCGCACGCTGGAGTCGCGCTGGGAAGCAAAGCTGCGCGACCTCACCGACGCCGAAGCCGAACTCGTTCGCCAAGCCGCGCAGCCCGCGCCGCCGGCGCGCGCCGACCTCGAAGCGCTCGCGCGCGACCTCCCGCGCCTGTGGGCCGCCCCGTCGACCTCGCACCGCGACCGCAAGCGGCTCCTGCGCTCGCTCATCAACGACGTGACCCTGACCTCGCAACCCGACGGCCCCGAGATCGAGGTCGGCATCCATTGGCGCTCCGGCGCCAGCGACCAGCTCACCGTCCTGCGACCCCAAGCCGCCCGCACCGCCCGCGCCACCGCCGTCGCCGACCTGCTGCGCGAGCTCGGGCCGACGCACACCAACGCCCAGCTCGCCGAGCACCTTAACCGGTCCGGACACCTCACGGCCGGCGGCCTGACCTTCGACGAGGACGGCGTCCGCTGGCTGCGCTGGCAGCACCGCATCCCGTCCCCCTCGCCGCTGCACGACGACGAGATCGGCGTCCACGAACTCGCCCAACGCCTCGGCGTCGGCGACCACGTCATCTACGCCTGGATCAGGCAGGGCAAGCTCACGGTCCGCCGCGCCGGCCGCCGCCGCCTCGCGATCCGCCTCGACGCCGACACCGAGGCGGCCCGCCGGCAACGACTCGCAGACTCACCCCGAACCCGATATCTCAACCCAACAACCGCTGACGGAGGCGCAGAATGAAGACAACGTCGACGAGCTGTCTTACCGACGCGGGCAGCGCTACCTGACCAACGTCGCCGACCACCACAGCGGCCGGATCGTGTGGAGCTCGCCCGGCCGCAACGCCGAGACCCTGCAGCAGTTCTTCGAGCTGCTCGACGAGCGCAAGAG
>DATFPW010000069.1:0-8847 GCA_035264605.1 Conexibacter sp.
CCGACCTCGCCGACGAGCGGTCTGCCGTCCTCGTCCCACGCCTCGACCTTGCAGCCGAGCGATCGCGCCTGCAGCTCGCCGCGGTGGACCGGCAGCGTCGGGACGCCGCCGACGAACGCGGTGCAGACGTCGGTCCCGCCGGAGGTCGAGAACAGCCACGTGTCGGCGCCGAGGTGATCGGCGACCCACTGGAAGCCCTCCGGCGCAAGCGGCGAGCCGGTCGAGCCGACCGCGTGCAGCTTGGACAGGTCGCGTCCGCCGCCAGTCGGCTCGACGCCGTCCTTCATGCACTGTGCGATGTAAGAAGCGCTCGTGCCGAAGACGGTCACCCCGGCCTGCGCTGCCAGCTCCCACAGCACGTCCATGTCGGGCTCCGCCGGCGAGCCGTCGTAGAGCACGACGGAAGCCGGCGTCAGCAGCACGCCGAGCAGGAAGTTCCACATCATCCAGCCGGTCGTGGTGAACCAGAAGACCCGGTCCTGGGCATGTGCGTCGAGGTGCAGGTGCTGCTTCTTGAGCTGCTCCATGAGGATCCCGCCGTGCCCCTGGACGATCGCCTTGGGCAGGCCGGTCGTGCCGGAGGAGTAGAGGACCCAGAGGGGGTGGTCGAACGGGACGCGGTCGAACGTCAGCTGCGCATCGGCGGGCCCGAGGAAGTCGTTCCAGGCGATGGTGCCCTCGAGCGCCGCGTCCGCATCGAGGTATGGGAGCAGGACCGTCGCCTTCAACGAGGGCATCTGCGCCATCAACCCGGAGACGACCTCGCGCCGGTCAAACGCGCGCCCGTTGTAGCGATACCCATCGACTGTCAGCAGCACGGTCGGCTCGATCTGCGCGAAGCGGTCGACGACCGACCGCGCGCCGAAGTCCGGCGAGCAGCTCGACCAGACGGCGCCGATCGACGCGCACGCGAGCATCGCCGCGATCGCCTCGGGGATGTTCGGCAGATAGGCGACGACGCGGTCTCCGCGCGTGACGCCCTGGGCGCGCAGGCCGGCCGCGATGCGGGCGGTCAGCGCGCGCAGCTCGCGCCACGTCATCTGCGCCAGCTCGCGACCCTCGCCGGCGTGGCGGATAGCGACCGCGGTCGGGTCACGCTCGCGGAAGACGTGCTCTGCGTAGTTGAGCGCGACGTCCGGGAACCACTCGGCGCCCGGCATCTCGCGGCGGCCCAGCACGCGCTCGGGCGATCCGTCGGCCTGCACGTCGAAGAAGTCCCAGATCGAGCGCCAGAAGGCGTCGACGTCGTCGACCGACCACTGCCACAGCTCGCGGTAGGAGCCGAACGTGCGGCCGAGCTGGGGCTCCAGCCAGCGCCGGTACTGCGTCAGCCACGCGCCCTCGGTGCGCTCGGGCGAGGGAGTCCAGAGGATCGGGGGAGCGGTCGCGGTCACCGATCCGCCACCCCGCGTGCGGCCGCGAGCGCGTCGCCGCCCGCGGGTGCGCCCGCCTTCAGCAGCAAGTCGCAGTAGCCGTCCGCGATCTGCTCGGCGCTCAGTCGCCCGCGCGGCCGCAACCACGTCGCCGTGTGGTTGACCATGCCGAGCAGCGCGAGCAGTGTCAGCCCGCGGTCGGCGAAGGCCATCGTCCCGTCCTGCTCGCCTCGTGCGAGCACGTCGTCGAGGATCTTCTCGAACGCCTTGCGCTGGCGGCGCACTTCGCGCCACTGGGGCCCGCGTTCGATCGCGTGGCGCTCCTGCGCGAAGACGAGCATGTGGTCCTGATGCGTCGCGACGTGCGCGAGCCACGCGCGCACCAGCTCATGCAGGTGCTCGGTGGCGGGCGCCTCGCGTGCGACGATTGCGCGCGCCCGCTTCAGCAGCGGCTCGAGCAGCTCGTCGCAGATGCGGATCAGCAGCTGCTCCTTGCTCCCGATGTAGTGGTAGAGGCCGCCGGCGGCGAGCCCGGTCGCCTCGGTCAGGTCCTGCATCGAGGTCGCCTGGTAGCCGCGCTCGGCGAACAGGCGCGCGGCGGTCGCAACGACCTCCTGCTGCTTGCGGTCGTAGCGGGCGCGCAGGGCGGGGCGCGTGGGCGGCGAGGCGGCGGGCATCGACACAGGCTAGCGCAGCACCGAGCAACCATTCGAAATTCGAGCAATCATTCGGTATTGTCGCCGGCATGGACTTCGATCTCTCCGACGACCACCGCCTGATCCAGCGCACCGTGCGCGACTTCGCGACCAACGAGGTCGCGCCTGTCGCGGAGGAACTGGACCACCACAAGCGCTTCCCCTACGAGCTCGTCAGACAGCTCGGCGCCCTGAACCTGATGGGCATCCCGTTCCCCGAGTCGGTCGGCGGGGGTGGCGGCGACTCGCTCGCCTACGCGCTGGCTGTCGAGGAGCTTGCGCGTGTCGACTCCTCCGTCGCGATCACGCTGTGCGCGCACACCTCGCTCGGCACGCAGCCGATCTACCTGTTCGGCTCCGAGCAGCAGAGAGCGGAGTGGCTGCCGCGCCTCTGCGCCGGGGAGATCCTCGGCGCCTTCGGCCTCACCGAGCCGGAGGCCGGCTCGGACGCCGGCAACGTCAAGACGCGCGCCCGCCTCGACAGCGGCGAATGGGTGGTCGACGGCGCCAAGCAGTTCATCACCAACGCCGGCACCGACATCTCCGGCGTCGTCTGCATCACGGCCAAGACCGGCGAGGACGAGATCTCGAACCTGATCGTCGCCAACGGCACGCCCGGCTACGAGCAGGGCGAGCCCTACCGCAAGATGGGCTGGAACGCGTCCGACACGCGCCCGCTCACGTTCACCGACTGCCGCGTGCCGGAGGAGAACCTGCTCGGCCCGCGCGGCGGCGGCTTCAGGCAGTTCCTGCACGTGCTCGACATCGGCCGCATCGGCGTCGCGGCGATGGGGCTCGGGCTTGCGCAGGGCGCGCTCGACGAGGCGCTGTCGTACGCGAAGGAGCGCAAGGCGTTCGGCCAGCCGATCTCGAAGTTCCAGGCGATCCAGGGCAAGCTCGCCGACATGGCGACGGAGATCGAGGCCGCGCGGCTGCTCGTCTACAAGGCCGCGCGCCTGAAGGATGCGGGCGAGAACTTCACGCTCACCGCCGCGCAGGCGAAGCTCAAGACCGGCCGCCTCGCCGTCCGCTGCGCCGAGGAGGCCGTGCAGATCCATGGCGGCTACGGCTACATGGAGGAGTACCCCGTCTGCCGCTTCTACCGCGACGCGAAGATCCTCACGATCGGCGAGGGGACCGACGAGGTGCAGCAGATGGTGATCGCGCGGGCGCTGGGGGCCTGAGCAGTGCTGCCGGACAGCGTCCGCATCCGCGAGGTCGGCCCGCGCGACGGCTTCCAGAACGAGCCGGAGGTGATCGCGACCGTCGACAAGGTGCGGCTGATCGAGCAGCTCGCGCGCACCGGCCTCAGACGCCTCGAGGTGACGAGCTTCGTGCGGCCCGACGTGATCCCCCAGCTCGCCGACGCCGCCGCGGTGCTGGAGGCGATTGAGCTGCCCGGCGACGTGAGCGTGAGCGTGCTGGTCCCGAACGAGCGCGGGCTCGACAACGCGCTCCATCACCGCGACCGCATCCACGAGATCAACGTCTTCCTGAGCGCGTCGGAGACGCACAACCGCAAGAACGTCAACCGCTCGATCGCCGAGTCGCTCGACGGCGTCTCGCGGGTGCTGGAGCGCGCGCGGGGGGAGGGCCTGCGCTGCGAGGGCGTCATCTCGACCTCGTTCGGCTGCCCCTACGAGGGCTTCGTCGACCCCGACCGGGTGGCGCAGATCGCGCGCGCGCTCGCCGACGCCGGCGCGCACGAGGTCGGCTTCGGCGACACGACCGGGATGGCGAACCCCCGGCAGGTGGCGGAGCTGTTCCCGCGCTGGCGCGCTGCGCTCGGCGGCGACGTCGAGCTGACCGCCCACTTCCACAACACGCGCGGCCAGGGGCTCGCGAACGTGCTCGCCGCGCTGCAGGCCGGCTGCGCGTCGTTCGAGTCGAGCTTCGGCGAGCTTGGCGGCTGCCCGGTGCCGGCGGGCGCGACCGGCAACATCGCGAGTGAGGACCTGATCTCGATGCTGCACGAGATGGGGATCGAGACCGGCGTCGACCTCGACAAGCTGCTCGACGCATCGCGTGAGGTCCAGCGCGTGCTCGGACGTCCGCTGGGCTCGCACACGCTCGTGGCTGGCGGCGTCGACTGGCATCGAGACGGCGAACGCGGGTGACTATGCGGGGGCGAATCGTCGTCATGTTCTGCGGTCGCAGGACGACAGCAGGACAGGACGCTTCGACGAGGAACGCGGGATGTTCTCCCGCGTCCTGATCGCCAACCGCGGCGAGATCGCCGTCCGCGTCGCGCGCACGCTGCGCCGGCTGGGGGTCGAATCCGTTGCCGTGTTCAGCGACGCCGACGCCGACGCCGTGCACGTGCGCGCGGCCGATCGTGCGGTGCGGCTCGGTCCGGCGCCGGCGGGCGAGTCGTACCTGGACATCGAGAAGGTGATCGCGGCGGCTGCGGCGAGCGGGGCGGAGGCGATCCACCCCGGCTACGGCTTCCTGTCTGAGCGGCCGGCGTTCGCGCGCGCGTGTGCGAAGGCGGGGCTGGCGTTCGTCGGGCCGAGTGCCGAGGCGATGGCGCTGCTCGGCGACAAGGTCGCGGCGAAGGAGGCGGCGTCGGCGGCCGGGGTGCCGGTCGTGCCGGGGCTCAGCTCAGGCGCTCGCGGCGCTTTGACGGACGACGAGATCATCGAGTGGGTCGGCGGTGCGCGGCTGCCTGTGCTGCTGAAGGCGACCGCAGGCGGTGGCGGCAAGGGAATGCGCGTCGTGCGCGCTCTGGACGACCTGCCCGACGCGATCGGCGCTGCGCGCCGCGAGGCTGCCGCTGCGTTCGGCGACGACCGCCTGCTCGTGGAGCGCTACCTGGAGCACAGCCGCCACATCGAGGTGCAGCTGATCGCCGACGCGCACGGCACGGCACTGCACCTGGGCGAGCGCGAGTGCTCGCTGCAGCGTCGCCATCAGAAAGTGATCGAGGAGGCGCCGTCGCCCGTTGTAGATGCGGCGCTGCGCGAGCGGATCGGGGCGGCCGCGTGCGCGCTCGCGCACGCGGCGGGCTACGTCGGCGCCGGCACCGTCGAGCTGATCGCCGAGCGCGATGACCCGTCGTCGTTCTACTTCCTCGAGGTCAACGCGCGCCTGCAGGTGGAGCATCCGGTGACGGAGGCGGTCACCGGCCTGGACCTCGTGGAGCTGCAGCTGCGGGTGGCGGCCGGCGAGCCGCTGGGGTTGTCGCAATCCGACGTGGCGCTGTCGGGCCACGCGGTCGAGGCGCGGGTGTACGCGGAGGATCCGACGAACGGGTTCCTGCCGTCAACCGGGCGGGTGGTCGCTTATCGGTCGCCCGCGGGAGTGCGCGTCGACTCGGGCATCGAGGAGGGGTCCGAGGTCACCGCTCACTACGACCCCCTCCTTGCCAAGGCGATCGCCCACGGCCCGGATCGTTCCGCGGCCCTCGGGCGTCTGGACCGGGCGCTGGCCGAGCTGCGCGCCGTTGGACCGACGACGAGTGCGCCTTGGCTGCGTGCGCTGCTCGCGCGGCCGGAGGTGCGGGCGGGGGAGCTCGACACCACGCTGATCGAGCGGCTCGGCGACGAGGTCGCGCTGCCGGCCGCGGACCCGTCGCTCGGCGGCCTTGCCGTCGTCGCGCTGCTCGGCTCGCCCCGCTCCGACGATCCATGGGACGCGCTCGACGGGTGGCGGCTCGGGGGCGCGCGGGCGCCGGCGCGGATGCGGCTCTCCGGTCCCGGCGGCGAGGTCTCGGCCGACGCGCCCTCCGCCGGCGTTCGCCGCGTACGGGGCGGTCTGGGCATCGAGGGGGAGGGGGGCGTGGCCCGGACGGTCGAGGTCTATCCCGATGGGGAGGCCGTGTGGCTCGTCGATGACGGCGTTCCGTCGCGGTGGGCCGTGGCCGTCGACCGCGCCGGTGCGCGCAGTGGCGGGGGAGCTCTGGACGCGCCCATGCCGGGTACCGTCATCGACGTCCGCACCGAGCCGGGCGCCGCCGTCGCCGAGGGCGACACGTTGGTGGTCCTCGAATCCATGAAGATGGAGCTCGCGATCCAGGCCCCTGCCGACGGCACCGTCGCCGACGTCTTCGTCGCTATCGGCGACCGCGTCGCCCAATCCCAGCCGCTCGTCGCGCTCGCCGAGGTGCCGGCGTGAGCATCGTCCTGCATACCCACGCGCGAGCGGGGACGCCGGAGTTCACTGCCAACGAGGAGGCCCACCAGGCGCTCGTGGCGGATCTGCGCGACCGCCAGGCGCAAGCGGCGCTCGGGGGTGGGGAGCGCTCGCGGGAGCGCCACACGGCGCGGGGCAAGCTCCTCCCACGCGATCGGGTTCACCGGCTGGCCGATCCCGGCAGCCCCTTCCTGGAGCTCAGCCCGCTGGCGGCGCACGACATGTACGACGGCGCTGCCCCCGGCGCCGGCGTCGTCGCCGGCATCGCGCGAGTACACGGGCGCGAGGTGATCGTCGTCGCCAACGACGCGACGGTGAAGGGCGGCACGTACTACCCGATGACGGTCAAGAAGCACCTGCGCGCGCAGCGCGCGGCACTGGAGAACCGCCTGCCGTGCGTCTATCTCGTCGACTCCGGCGGCGCGTTCCTGCCGATGCAGGACGAGGTTTTCCCCGACCGCGAGCACTTCGGGCGGATCTTCTTCAACCAGGCCAACATGTCGGCGCAGGGCATCCCGCAGATCGCCGCCGTCATGGGCTCGTGCACCGCCGGCGGCGCCTACGTGCCGGCGATGAGCGACGAGACGGTGATCGTGCAAGACCAGGGGACGATCTTCCTCGGCGGCCCGCCGCTCGTGAAGGCCGCGACCGGGGAGGAGGTGACGGCGGAGGAGCTGGGCGGCGGGGACCTCCACGCGAAGACCTCCGGCGTCGTCGACCACCTCGCAACAGACGACGACCACGCCCTGCGGATCGTGCGCAGCATCGTCGGGACCCTTCCCTCGAAGCCCGAGGTCCCGTGGGAGCGCAAGCGGGTCGAGCCCCCGGCGGTGGACCCAACGACCCTCTACGGAGCGGTGCCGCCGGACAGCCGCACCCCGTCAGACCCCCGCGAGATCATCGCCCGCATCAGCGACGGATCGAGGTTCCACGAGTTCAAGGCCGAGTACGGCACGACCGTCGTGACCGGCTTCGCTCACATCCACGGCCACCCCGTCGGGATCGTCGCCAACCAGGGGATTCTGTTCAGCCAGAGCTCCCTCAAGGCTGCCCACTTCGTCGAGCTGTGCGACCAGCGCGGCATCCCGCTGCTGTTCCTCCAGAACATCACCGGATTCATGGTCGGTCGCGAGTACGAGGCAGGGGGGATCGCGAAGGACGGCGCGAAGCTCGTGGCGGCGGTGTCGACGACCCGTGTGCCGAAGCTGACCGTCATCGTCGGCGGCTCCTTCGGTGCCGGCAACTACGGCATGTGCGGCCGCGCATACGACCCGCGCTTCCTGTGGACCTGGCCTAACGCGCGCATCTCGGTGATGGGCGGCGAGCAGGCGGCGATGGTCATGACCGAGGTCGGCCAGCCGGAGGTCGGCGCGCAACTGAAGGAGCAGTACGAGGCGCAGGGCCATCCGTACTACGCCACCGCCCGCCTGTGGGACGACGGCGTGATCGACCCGCTCGACACGCGCACCGTCGTCGGTCTCGCGCTCGGGGCCTGCGCAAACGCGCCGCTCGCCCCCCGGGCCGCACCCGTTTTCCGCATGTAATTTCAGGGTGGGCCTCAGGGTCGGTAGCTGCGCGGCGCCAAGCCCGCCCCAGGTATAAGCCATCGGGTGACGGTTGGAGAGGCGCTGTCGGCGTGAGGAGGCTCGGACGCTTCGCCACGCGGCGACCAGGATGGATCCTGGGCGCCTGGGCGGTCGTCTTCGTCGTCGCGGCGCTGACGGCCTCCAACGCCCGCGAGCAGATCCACGAGACGGACCTGCGGATCCCCGGCAGCGACTCGGCGCGCGCGGCCGAGCTGACGGAGTCGCAGTTCGGCAGCACCATCGCCCTTGCGGTACTGCTCGTCGGCCCGCAGAGAGTCGTCGAGCGCGAGGGGCCGACGATCGTCCGCCAGCTCGGGCAGATCGACGGCGTCGAGGTGCTCAGCCCCTGGGACGCCCGCGGCAGACGCGTGCTGACGGAGCAGCCGGGGCAGGCGCTCATGACGCTGCAGGTGCGCAAGTCGCTGCGCGAGATCTTCGACGAGACGACGCCCGCGGTCGAGCGGCTGCTGGCGAGATACAGAGGCAGAGACGGCCTCAGAGTCGAGCTGACCGGCCAGTCGCCGCTGATGCGCGCGATCAACGGCGTCGCGCTCGACGCGCTCGACAAGGGCGAGCTGATCGCGCTGCCGGTCCTGATCATCATGTTGCTGGCGATCTTCCGCAGCCCGATCGCCGCGCTCGTGCCGGCGATCAGCGGCCTGCTCGTGACGAGAGTCGGGATCGCGCTGATGGGGCTGATCGGGCGCGGGGTGCAGATCGACGCACTCGCGCTGGCCCTCGTCGCGATGATGGGGCTCGCGCTCGGGGTCGACTACTCGCTGCTCGTCGTCTCGCGCTTCCGCGAGGAGCTCGCGAACGGGCGCAGCGTGCCCGACGCGATCGAGGAGGTGACCGCGCGTGCCGGCCGCACCGTCCTGTTCGCCGGCTCGGCGCTTGCGATCGGGATGCTGACCGCGCTCGCGATGGCGCCCGGCTCGCTGCTCGTCTCGTCCTCGCTCGGCCTGCTCGTCGCGACGATCGTGGCCGTGACCGTGGCCCTGACGATGATGCCGGCGCTGCTGATGGTGCTCGGCCCGAACGTGAACCGCTGGCAGTTCGGCG
>DATFPW010000070.1:0-75669 GCA_035264605.1 Conexibacter sp.
CGGCATCCCGTCGGACCTGAAGTACTCGCTGAAGACCGACGCCGACGAGCTGCCGGACCTCGCGATCGGCCGGATCCTCGGCAATGACCAAGCCGCCGTCGGCACCGCGGTGACGAAGATCCTCGGCTACGAGACGACCGCGCCGACCGCCAACGGGATGCTCACGAAGGCGCTCGTCGCCGCGCAGTTCCAGGACGACGACAACGACGGCCAGGAGAACCGCACGTTCATCACGATGGCCGAGACGGTCCGCAACGGGCTCGTGGCCCGCGGCAACACCGTCGATCGCGTCTACGGCGAGAGCCCGGGCAACAACCCGCAGCGCTTCCAGGACGGGAGCGCGCTTCCGGCTTCGCTGCTCAAACCGGGCTTCGGCTGGAACGGCACCGGCGCACAGGTGAGCGCCGGCTGGAACGAGGGCCGCTTCATGGTCGTGCACCGCGACCACGGCTGGTCCGATGGCTGGGGCACGCCGGGCTACGGCACGGCCGACGTGCAGGGGCTCACGAACGGCTCGCTGCTGCCGGTCGTGCTGAGCGTCAACTGCTCCAGCGGCGCCTACGACTACGACGAGACGTCGTTCGCGGGCGAGGCGCTCGTGAAGGCCAACGGCGGCGCGGTCGGCGTCTTCGGCGACACGCGCGACTCGCCGTCGACCGCGAACACGCAGATGTCGCTCGGCTTCGTCGACGCGCTGCTGCCGAGCGTGCTGCCCGGCGAGGGGCCGGCGACGAAGCAGCGCACCGGTGACGCGCTGATCAACGGCAAGCTGCGGCTCAACGGGATCTCGCCACTGCCCAACGGCACGACCCGCCAGGAGTTCTACCTCTGGCACTACTACGGCGACCCGTCGATGCAGATGTGGGGCGGCGGGACCGCGCCGCTCGTGTTCACCGCCGCGCAGTTCACGGCGATCTACAGAGCCAAGCCGCCGACGCCGGGCGACCCGCCGTTCGAGGTCTTCGTCACGCTGCCGAGAGAGCTGGCGGGGCAGCCGATCAGCCTCCTGCAGAACGGGCAGGTGATCGGGAAGGCGCTGGCCGGCGACGGCACGGCGACGATCCCGGCCGCGTTCGGCGACGGCTCGGTGAAGCCGGGCGAGCTGGAGGTCGCGGTCGAGCCCGACGGCGGGCAGCCGGTGAAGGTGCCGGTGGCGGACGTCCCGCTGCCGGACCTGGTCGTGAGCGAGCTGACGTCGAGCTCGATCACGGTCAAGAACCAGGGCGCCGGTGGCGCCGGCCCGTTCAAGGCCACGATCACCGACAGTCAGAGCAACGTGCTGACGTTCGACTTCGACGGCCTCGCCGCCGGAGCCAGCTCGACGAAGCAGTTCGCGTGTGCCTCGCTGCCGCTGCGGTCGCGCACCGCGCTGGCCGACTCGACCAGACAGGTCAGCGAGACCGACGAGACGAACAACACCGCCTCCGGGGTGTTCGGCTGCCCGAACGACCCCAGATGAGGGGTGGCGCGCGCAGGCGCGCCTGACAGAACACGCAGCGAGGACCGGGCCCGCGATTTCGATCGCGGGCCCGGGTCGTCTCTGCGCCTGCGAAGCGCGAGCGCCTGCCGCGCTACATGCAAATGAGAACCATTCTTGTTAGCCTGCGCCGTGCATGCGCTCGCTCCGACGGCTCTCGACATGCTTGCTCGCTCTGCTGTCGGTGACCGCGCCGCTGGCGATCGCCGGCTGCGGATCCGCGACCGATGACGGACCGGCGCGCGCCGGCTCGGTGAAGGTGGTGGCGACGACGACGCAGGTCGGCGACTTCGTGCGCACGGTCGGCGGCGAGCGCGTGGAGGTCGTGCAGGTGCTGCAACCCAACAGCGATCCGCACGAGTACGAGCCGCGCCCCGACGACGTGCGCGCCCTGCTCCACGCGCCGCTCGTGTTCGAGAGCGGGGACGACCTCGACGCCTGGATGGGCAAGGTGCTCGACGCCTCGGGCGCGGATCCGCGCGTCGTCGTGCTCGCCGCCGCGAACGTGACGCATGTCGCCGGCGAGCGATCCGGGTCGGAGGCGTCCAGATACGACGCGCATTGGTGGCACGACCCGCGCAACGTCGAGGCGGCGATCCCGCTCATCCGCGACGCACTCAGCCGCGCGAACCCCGCGGCTGCATCCATCTACGCCCGCAACGCGCGCACCTACCTGCGCCAGCTGCGGCGACTCGACGCGGGGATCGCGACCTGTATGCGTCGCGTGCCGGCCACACAGCGCAAGCTCGTGACCGACCACGACGCGTTCGGCTACTTCGCACGCCGCTACGGGATCGACGTGGTCGGCGCGGTGATCCCGTCGCAGACGACGGCGGCGCAGCCCTCGGCCGGTGACGTCGCGCAGCTGACCGACACGATCCGCCGCGAGCACGTCCACGCAGTCTTCCCGGAGCGCTCGCTGAGCCAGAAGCTCGCGCGGGCGATCGCGCGCGAGACGGGCGCCTCAGCCGACTACGAGCTCTACGGCGACACGCTCGGCCCGGCCGGCTCCGACGGCGCGACCTACCTCGGCATGGAGCGCCACAACGCGGACGCGATGGTGCGCGGTTTCACTGCCGGGCGGGAGCGCTGCCGCTTCGACGCGATCCGCGTGGGGTAGGGTCGCGCGATGGCACGGCTGCGCTGCCAGATCTCGGTCTCACTCGACGGCTTCGTCGCCGGTCCCAACCCGAGCGTCGAGGAGCCGCTTGGCGAGGGCGGGATGCACCTGCACCGGTGGGCGTTCGCGCTTGCCGCGTGGCGTGCGCCGCACGGACGGGAAGGCGGCGAAGTCAACGCGAGCACGCCGGTCATGGAGCGAGCGCTCGACAACGTCGGTGCGACGATCATGGGCCGCAACATGTTCGGCGGTGGGACCGGACCGTGGGGCGAGCCGCGCTGGGACGGCTGGTGGGGCGAGGACCCGCCGTTCCACCACCCGGTCTTCGTGCTCACGCACCACGCGCGCGAGCCGCTCACAGACCTGCAAGGCGGGACGAGCTTCACGTTCGTCACCGACGGGATCGAGTCGGCGCTGGAGCAGGCCTTCGCCGCCGCCGGCGGCAAAGACGTCTCGCTCGGCGGCGGTGCCGACGTCGTGCAGCAATACCTCGCGGCAGGCCTGCTCGACGAGCTGCAGCTGCAGGTCGTGCCCGTACTGCTCGGCAGCGGCACGCGGCTGTTCGATGGCCCGCTCGCTGGCGCCGCCCCGCGGCTGGAGCAGCTCGACGCCGTCGAGGCGCCCGGCGTGACGCACCTGCGCTATCGCGTCGTGCGCTGAGCGCGCGGCTACGCCGCGAAGCCGCGCAGCAGCGCCCGCACCGCCAGGTCCCAGCGCCGCTCGATCGCCGCCGCCGAGCCGCCGAGCCGTCTCGCGCTCTCGGCCGCCGCGAGCCCGTGGACGAGCGCGACGCAGGCGTGCGCGACGTCGGTCGGGTCGCCGCGGAGACGGCCCGCGGCGATTGCGCGGCGCACCATCGCGACGATCCGCTCGCGCACCACGGCGCCGGCGGCGAGCTCCTCTGGAGCGGGGTCGAAGCTCGCGAACGGGCGCGAGAACATCACCGCCGCCAGCGCCGGGTGTTCGACGACGAAGCCGCGGTAGGTCTGCACGAGCGCGACGAGGTCCTCGACCGCATCATCGCTCTCGCGCAGCGCCGCGAGCGCCGCGCCGAGCTGCGCGAAGCCGGCGAAGAACATCGCCCGCACGACCCCCGTCTTGTCGCCGAACAGCTCGTAGACGGCAGGCGGCGATGTGCCCGCCTCCTCGGCGAGGCCGCGGGCCGTCAGCGCCGCCACGCCGTCCCGCTCGACGATCCGCAGGGCGGCGGCAAGCACCTGTTCGCCGAGCTCGGGCGTGCGCTGTTTGGGCTTCGGCATGGGCGCGAGAGTAGCGTAGCCAGGGCGAACTGCAAACAATGTTCCGAAACACTGTTACGATCGCTCGCATGAGCTCACTCACGACGTACGCCCTCGCCGACGGGATCGCGACGATCGCGATGGACGACGGCAAGGCCAACGCCCTCTCTCCAGCCATGCTGGCCGAGCTGTCCGCCGCCCTCGACCGCGCCGAGAGCGATGGTGCGATCGTCTTGCTGACCGGCCGCGAGCGAACGTTCTCGGGCGGCTTCGACCTGCGCACCGAGCCGGCCGGCTGGCCCGCGATGGTCGCCGGCGGCGCGCGCCTTGCCGAGCGGATCCTGTCCTTCCCGCACCCGACGATCGCCGCCTGCAACGGCAACGCCGTCGCGATGGGCGGCTTCCTGCTGCTCGCGTGCGACGTGCGCGTCGGTGCGGCCGGCGCGTTCAAGCTCGGCCTCAACGAGGTCGCGATCGGCCTCACCGTCCCGCGCTTCGGCATCGCGCTCGCGCAGCATCGCCTGACGCGTCCCTACGCCGACCGCTGCTTGCTCACCGGCGCGCTGCTCGAGCCCGAGGAGGCGTGCGCGGCAGGCTTCCTCGACCGCGTCGTCGCGCCCGAGCAGGTGCGCGACGCGGCGACCGCAGCGGCGGGCGCGCTCGCCGCGATCGACCGCGCCGCTCACGCGAACACGAAGCTGCACGCCCGAGAGCGCGTGCTCGCCGGCGTGCGCGAGGGGATCGAGCGGATCGAGGCGGGCGGCACCGAAGGCTGGTGAGCGGAGCAGCGCCGCGACGCTCGACGCGCGCGCTGACGCGTCAGGCCACGTCGGCCGTAGCGGCCGTCGCCGGGCCGCTGTCGGCGTCCGCGATCGCGTAACCGTTGCGGCCCGCTTCCTTGGCGCGATACATCGCCGTGTCGGCGGCGACGACGATCGCCTCGCGCTCAAGCCCCGCATCCGCCCCGAACGTCGCGACGCCGACGCTGATCGTGACGCGCGGCAGCACACGTCCGTCGACGCACGTCGTGTGCGCGGCGACCGCCTGCACGAGCTCGCGCGCGACGGCTTCGACGCCGGCGCCGTCGATCTCCGGCAGCAGCACCGCGAACTCGTCGCCGCCGAGGCGGGCGATCGTGTCGCTGGCGCGCAGGCGTGTCCGCAGTGCATCGGCGACGCTGAGGATCAGGCGGTCGCCGACGCTGTGCCCGAAGGTGTCGTTGATTTGCTTGAAGCGGTCGACGTCGAGCACGATCACCGCCCCGGGTCGTCTGTAGCGCTGCGCGTGCGTGAGCTGGCGCTCGACGTCGAGCTCGAAGCGACGCCGGTTGAGCAGACCGGTCAGCGGGTCGTGGTCGGCGAGATGGCGCAGCTCCGTCTCGAAGCGCTTGCGCTCGCTCACGTCGAGCACGTGCAGCAGTGCGACGGTTCCGTGCTCGCCGTCGAGCGGGACGACGTGGATCGCGACGGTCGTCTCCCCGCCACCGATCTCCACGAGCGCGGCCTCCAGTTCGACCGCCGTATGGCGTCCGGCGCAGACGTCTGCGATCGCGGCGACGAGGCCGGCGCGGTCCTGCTCGCGCACGAGCTGCTCAGGCGCCATCGTGCACAGCCGCTCGCGTGTGCAGCCGGCCAGCCGTGCGAGCGCGCGGTTGGCGTTGACGATCGAGCCGTCCACGTCGATCACCGCCTTGCCGGCGGGCGAGGACTCGAAGATCGTGCGCAGCTCGGCCTCCGCCCGGCGGCGCTCGGCGACGACGGTCGCGACGAACAGCGTGGAGACGATCGCCACCGCGAGGGCGCCCTGGAGCGCCCGCGCGTCGGTCGCGCCGCCGTCGGTGAGGAACGGGCCGAAGCCGGCGACGGTGGCGCTCGTCGTGATCGCTGCGACGCCGACGAGCGCGATGGCGGCGGAGCGCGCGCCGTAGCGGACGGCGACCCACAGCAGCAGCGGCAGGATCGCGCGCGAGCGGTACAGCAGTTCGGACAGGTCGGCGATCGGCTCCCAGCAGATCAGCGCGGCGACGATCCAGACTGCCGCGACGGACACGATCGCGCCTGCGTCGGTTCGTACTGGGCGCTGCCAGCGCAGCAGGATCGCGACGGGCGCGACGGCGAGCATGCCGAGCCCGTCGGCGAGCCACCACTGGGCCACCGCGTCGCGGAACGGCGCGTCGTAGGCGGCCGTCAGGACGGCCGCACCGAGGATCGCGGTCACCGCGTTCGCGAGCGTCGCGGCGGCGACCAGCGCCGCGACCTCGCGCGTCGACTCGAACGTCAGCCGTCTGCGCATCGGCGCGATCGTCTGCAGCGTCCAGGCGGCGAGCACGCCCTCGCAGGCGTTGACCGCGGCGAGCGCGACCGCCGGCGTGTCGAGGCCGCGCGCCCACGCCTGCGCGGCGAGGTTCGCGAAGAAGGCGGCGAGCGCATAGCGCGGCCAGGCACGCCGCGGCACTGCCACGAGCACACCGAGGGCGAGGCCGCTCGCCGGCCACAGCAACGCGACCTGACCGTCGGACAGGAACGCGAGCCCGAGCCGCGAGAGGGCGAAGTAGCCGAGCGCGAAGGCGAGCGGCCCAGCGACCTGGGCTAGACCCGGAGGAACACGACGTGAGCGCATTTGTGCCCAAAGCATCGGCAACGGGGCGGTCGGACCTGACTCTTGGGCGGCATGAGCAGTGCGCCGGCGATTTACGGCGTACGGCATACCCGGCAGAGCGGGTACGCGCCTACTCATGCGTCGATTGGCGCTTGCGAACTAGCCCACCGGAGGGTAGGTTTTTGGCAATCTAAGTTACGGGCAATCGGGGATCGCGACGTGACGGCCGGGCGCGCAAAGCACAGAGAGCAGAGACGCACGCCGGTGAACGCTGCCGTGCTGGGGCTTGTGATCGAGAGACCCAGCTACGGCTACGAGGTCTGGCAGCGCTTCGAAGCCCGCTTCGGCGGGGTCATCGAGGTTGGCGCCTCGCGCATCTACCAGGCGTTCGATGGTCTGCTTGCTGACGGTCTGATCGAGCAGGCGTCCGGCGCTGCCGTGGGCAGCAGACGGCAGCCGCGCCCGTGCTACCGCGCGACCGACCGTGGCACCCGGGCCCACCGTGCCTGGCTCGCGGAGGAGCTGCGCGGCGATCCGGCGCGGCTCGAGCTCAATCGCCGCCTGCTCGCGACGGGAGCAGACGATGTCCCGACGCTGCTAGCGGTCGTCGACCGCTACGAGCAGGCGTGCCTCGACGAGATGGCGGAACTGCACCCCGACGCCCGTCCGGCGGTCAAAGCGATGCGCGACCGGCTGCTGGCAGAGGAGCGCCGGCTCGTGCTCGAGGCGCGCATGAAGTGGATCCTGTTCGCCCGCCGCCAGCTGGAGGCGGTCGGGGCGCCCCCGCGACGGCAGCTGCCGACGGAGTCGTCATGAGCCTGCTCGAGCTCGCGCACGCGACCAAGCGCTTCACCAGCGGGCAGCGCGAGACGCTTGCGCTGCAGGACGTCTCGCTCGAGCTGGACCCCGGTGACTTCGTCGCCATCTACGGCCTGCGCCGCTCCGGTCGCACGACGCTGCTGCGCGTCGTCGCCGGGATCCTGCCGCTCGAGGAAGGCACGGCGCGCTTCGACGGACGCGACCTCGCCGACCGCTCGGCCGGTGCCCTCGGCGTGGGGATCGGCTACTGCAGTCCCGCCTTCGATCCCGCGCACGGCGGCAGCGTGACCGACCACGTGGCCGTCGCGTTGCTCGCGCGCGGCATCGGGCGCTCGCGCGCTTGCGCGCGAGCCGAGGAGGCGCTCGCTCGCGCCGGCGCGAGCGGCTGCGCGAACCTCGACCCGCGCGAGCTGCATCTCGACGAGCTCGTGCGCGCGGGAATCGCGCGTGCGCTCGTCATGAGGCCGCGCCTGCTGCTGCTCGACGAGCCGACCAACGGCGTCGACGTGCTCGAGCGCGACGGGATCCTCGAGCTGCTGCGCGCAGCCGCCGACGGGGGCACGGCCGTGCTGATGACGGTCGGCGAGCCGCTCGCCGGTCCGGACCGCGTGCTCGCGCTCGACAGCGGCCGCTTGCGCGGACACGCCGTGCAGGAGCAGGCGCCCGTCGTGCCGCTTCGTCCGCGGCGCGTGGAGCCGGTCGCGTGAGCGGGCTCGAGCTGCGCGACGTCGTCAAGCACTACCCGAGCGGAGAGGAGACGGTGCGCGCGGTCGACGGCGTGACGCTCGCCGTCGCGCCCGGCGAGGTCGTCGCGCTCTACGGTCCGAGCGGCTCCGGCAAGACGACGCTGCTGTTGCTCGCCGCCGGCCTCGTCGCCCCGGATGCGGGAAGCGTCCGCTTCGGCGGCCGCGACGTCGGCGGGCTGTCGGACGAGCAGGCGGCCGTGTATCAGCGCCGGGACGTCGGCTTCATCTCGCAGTCGTTCGACCTGCTCGCGGGCGTGCCCGCGGTCGACAACGCGGCCGTCAAGCTGCTCGCCGACCGCGTGCCGCTTGCCGCCGCGCGGCGCGAGGCGACGCCGTGGCTCGAGCGCGTCGGGCTCGGCCGCCGCCTGCACCACATGCCCGCGCAGCTGTCCGGCGGAGAGCGCCAGCGCGTGGCGATCGCGCGGGCGCTTGCGAACGAGCCGCGGCTGGTGCTGGCCGACGAGCCGACCGGCAATCTCGACACGCGCCGCGGCGAGGAAGTGCTCGAGCTGCTGCTGAGCATGAGCCGCGAGCGGGAAGCGGCGGTCGTGCTGGTGACGCACGATCCGCATGCCGCCGAGGTCGCCGACCGCATGCTGACATTGCGCGACGGGCGGCTGGGTGAGTATGCGCCAGACGAACTGGTCCGCAGCACCTCGATCGCACTTGCGCGGCGGGCCTGAGAGGAGCGGGTGCGCGTCCAAACGCTCATCTACTTCTACGGCCGGCGCCTGCGCACGCATCCGATCCAGGAGCTGCTCGCCGGCCTCGGGATCGCGATCGGCGTCGCGCTCGCGTTCGCGGTGCTCGTCGCGAACGGCTCGATTGCCGGCTCGGCGAACCAGATCTTGCGCGCCGTCGTCGGGCGCGCGGACTTGCAGCTGCAGGCGCGCGACACGCGCGGCTTCGACGCCAGCGTGTTGAGCGAGGTCGAGCGGCTGCCGGGGGTGCGACAAGCCGCTCCGTTGGTCGAGCAGCGCGCCGTGCTGATCGGTCCGAGCGGAGAGCAGGTTCCGGTGAACCTCGGGAGCCTCGACCCGCGACTGGCGGCGCTGTCTGGGCGGCTTGCGGGCAACTTCGTCGCCGGTGGCTTCCGTTTCCTGAACGGCGTGATGCTGCCGAGCGCAACGGCACAAGCGCTCGGCTTGCCGAATCCCGTCGACCAGGCGATCCTGAGGCCGCTGCCGCCGGTGCGGGTGGTGTTGCGCGGAGCGGTTCATCGACTGCCGGTCGCCGCCGTGCTCGGCCGCGAAACGATCGGTCCCGTCTCGACCGCGCGCGTCGGGATGCTGCCGCTGCGACGCCTGCAGCAGCTGGCCGGGATGGAGGGCCGGCTTACGCGCGTGCTGGTGGAGACGATCCCCGGTCAGGAGACCCAGGCGCGCGCCGGGCTTGCCGCGGTCGCGCGACGGCACGACCTGGCGCTCACGCCGACGACGGCTGAGGCCGGGCTGCTCGAGCAAGCACTTGGCCCCAGCAACCAGGCGACGAGCTTCTTCGCCGCGATCAGCGCGTTGCTCGGCTTCCTGCTCGCGTTCAACGCGATGCTGCTGACGGCGCCCGAGCGTCGGCGGATGCTCGCCGAGCTGCGGATTCAAGGCTTCAAGCCGCGCCAGTTGATCGGCCTGCTGCTGTTCCAGGCGTTCGTCCTGGGCGCGGTCGCCTCGCTCGCCGGGCTGGCTATCGGCAGCGTGTTGTCGCACAGCGTCTTCGACGCCTCGCCGGATTACCTCTCGCCGGCGTTCACGCTGGGAGCAAGCACGGTCGTCGGCGCGTGGCCGATCGCGCTGGCGCTCGGCGGCGGAACGCTCGCGTGCTGCCTGGCGGCTGCTCCGCCGTTGCTCGACCTGCGCCGCGGGCGGGCAGTCGATGCGATCTTCCATGCGGGCGGCGCGCCCGGCAACGCGCTCGAATTGCGCACGCGCCGGCAGCTGTTCGCCGTTGCACTCGTACTGATCGCGCTCGCGACGGCGCTGTTGCTGGCGGCGCCGTGGGCGGCGCTCGTCGCCTGCGGACTGCTCGCACTCGCGACTGTGCTCGCAATCCCCCTGATGTTCAGCGCTGTCCTGAAACTCGCTGAAGCGCTGACGGCGCGCTTCGACTGGCTCAACATGCTGTCGGTCGCGCTGCTCGGGCTGCGCGCGACGACCGTGCGCTCGCTCGCGTTGGCGGCGACGGGCGCCGTGGCGGTGTTCGGCAGCGTCGCGATCGGCGGGGCGCGCAACGACCTGCTCAACGGGATCGCGCGCTACACCGACGACTACGTCTCGACGGCCGACCTGTGGATCGTCAACCCGCTCGACAACCAGGCGACGAACGACATCATCGGGGGCGGTGCCGCCACCGCACGCGCGGCGGCCGTCCCGGGCGTCGCCGCGGTGCGCGCATATCAAGGCGGTTTCCTCGACTTCGACGGCCGGCGCGTATGGGTGATCGCGCGCTCGCCGGAGGATCGTGCGCTGGTGCCGGCCAGCCAGCTCGTGAGGGGCGATGCTGCGATGGCGACACGCCGCCTGCGCGAGGGCGGGTGGGCCGTCATGTCGGACCAGGTCGCGCGTGCGCACCACGTCGGGCTCGGGAGCTCGATCGCGATTCCGACGCCGACCGGCACGACGCGCCTGCGCGTCGCGGCGACGACGACGAACCTCGGGTGGCCGCCGGGCGCCATCATCATGGGGGCGGCCGACTACCGCCGCGCATGGGCGACCGCGGCTCCGACGGCGCTGGAGGTCGACTTCGTCCCCGGCGCCGACCAGGCGGCCGTCCAACGTGGCGTGGCGCAGGCCGTCGGTGCCGGACCGAGCGGCGGTCTGCTGGTGCAGACGGCTGACGCGCGCGCAGTCGGGATCGACGCCTCCGCGAGCCAGGGGCTTGCGCGGCTCGGCCAGATCTCGGCGCTGCTGCTGATCGCCGCGGTGCTGGCGATGGCGGCGGCGATGGGTGCGGCGATCTGGCAGCGGCGGGCGTCGCTTGCGGCGCTGCGGATCCAGAGCTTCAGCCCGCGGCAGCTGTGGCGCGTGTTGCTGCTGGAGACGAGCGTGGTGTTGGGCGCCGGCTGCCTCACGGGCGCGCTCGTCGGCATCTACGGGCAGGTCGTGATCGACCGCTATCTGCGCAGCGTGACGGGCTTCCCGGTCGCCTCGACGCTCGCCGGCTGGTCGACGGTGGAGATCGTCGCGCTCGTCGTCGTCGCCGCACTCGCCGTCGTCGCGGTCCCCGGCTGGTTCGCCGCCCGCGTCCCCCCGCAGCTCGGCCTTCAGGACTATTGACGCACGCGCGGGAGCCGGATTCGGCCCGTCGTCTGAGTGGGAGATATGACTCCAGAAACTGGGGTTACGCACTATGATCGTATGGTTCGGCAGGAAAGGGGCCGTGGCACGTCCGCGGCGGCCGCCGTCGCGCTTGTGCGGGCGAACACGCGCTTCTGGCCAACCGTCTTCCCCGAGGTTCGACGAGAGCTGCGCCGCTGGGATCGACAGGCGCAGGCGATCCCCGACGACATGCTGCGCGCGCAGGCGCTTGCGAAGCTGCGGCACGAGCGCTTCAACACCGAGGTCGCGGCCACGCTGGCGACGCTCGTCACGCCGGTGCGCCGCCACCATGCGGTCGAGGCGATCGTCGCGCTCGAGGTGATGTACGACTACCTCGACGGAATCACCGAGCAGTCGTCTTCGGACCCGCTCGCCGACGGGCGCCGGCTCTACCGCGCCTTCGCCGACACCGTGGCGCCCGCAGGTCCGTTCGCCGACTACCACGGCCCGCATCCGCGGCGCGACGACGGCGGCTACCTGGCCGCGCTCGCTGGAGCGTGCCGGCACGGGCTGTGGTCGCTGCCCGCGGCACCCGTCGTCGCGCCCGTGGTGAGTGCGGTGCTGGCACGCTGCGGCGAGGCGCAGACGCGCACGCACGCGGTCGCCCGCCTCGGGCCGGGGCAGCTGCAGGCATGGGCGCAGACGCAGCCGGAGATCCGGGCGCTGCGCTGGCCGGAGGTCGCCGCCGGTGCTGCCGCATCCGTGCTCGCCGGCCACGCGCTGATCGCGCTGGCAGGCGATCCCGCGGCGACGGGCGCCGATGCCGAGCGCGTCGCCGACGCGTACCTGACGACGTGCGCGCTGACGACGCTGCTCGACAGTCTGATCGACGCCGAGGCGGACGCCGCCACCGGCGGGCACGCCTATCTCGCCTATTACGACGACGACGAGGACCTCGCCGAGCGGTTCCGTCTGCTCGCGCGCGAAGCGGTCGCCGCCGCCGCTGAGCTGCCGCGGGCGGCGCATCATCTGGTGACGGTCGCGGGCGCGGCGGCCTTCTACCTGTCGGCGCCCGGCGCCGACCGCGAGCGGGCGGTCCGGCTGACCGCCCCGGTGGTCGACGAGCTGGGGCCGCTGCTCGACTCCGCGCTGGCGATCTTCGCCGTCTGGCGAGGGGCGAAGCGACGGCATGAACGGCGGGCGCGCGGCGCCCGTCATGCGCCGGAGCGCGCTGCCGGCGTCGTGCCCGTCCTAAGCTGAGGACGGAGCCGAGATCGGTAGCGCCGGCGCCGGAACTGCGGTGGAGTACGGAGGCATGGAATCCCTGATTTCGGGGACGATGGGCGTCATGGAAATCGTCACGCCGTCATCCACTCCCTCCTTCGCCGGAGCTGTCACCGCGACCTCTCGAAATGCGGCCGGGCGCTCCTCCACCCGCTCGACGACGACCGCCCGCTCGCTGGCTCACCAGCTCGAGCGCGACCGGATCGAACAGCGAGCCGCACGCGTCCGCCAGGTGATCCACGCCCTGCGCGAGCGCGCCGAAGCGCGCGATACGGCGGGCGGGGCTCCGCGCCCGCTGCGCGCCGCGATCGAAGACTTCGGCCACGAGCTGGCGGAGCTCGAACGGCGCCTGCGCCACCACGGTTCCGTCGGCGGCGGCGGGCGCTCGGCATAACGGTTTCGCCCTTCGGCGGCCGACGTCACAGGCCGGCGAGCTTGCGCAGCAGCGTCTCGAACTGCGCCCGCTCGTCGGCGTCGAGCGCTCCGAACAGCTCGTCGCCGAGTCTGCGCGCGAGCGCGCGGCCTTGTTTGAGCGCCGCGTCGCCCGCGGGCGTGAGGTAAATCGCCCGCTTGCGCCGGTCATCGGGCAGGACCCGCCGCTCGGCGAGTCCGCGCTGCTCGAGCCCGTCGAGCGTCGCGACGAGCGTCGACGTGTCGATCTCGGCGGCGGCCGCGAGATCGTGTTGTGTCAGCCCTGGGCGAGCTGCAACGATGTTGAGCGTGGCGAACTCGCGCAGGTGGAGGTCGTGCTCCGCCAGGACCGCGGCGAAGCGCATGCGCGAACGCGCAGCCACCCAGTTGAGCAGGAAGCCCGAGTACTGGGCCAGCTGAGGCGGCGGTCTCTCCCCGTCGACCATGGTCATCGGTAACACGAAATATACGCTCCCCGATCTATTCGTGATACAAACGACTCCATGACCGCTCTCACACGCTGGGTACTCGCGCATCGCAAACTCGTCGTCGCCTTCTGGCTCGTCGTGACGATCATCGGGATCGCCACCGCCGGCCCCGCCTCAAGAGCGATGAACCAGAAGTTCTCCGTCCCCGGCCGCGAGGGGTGGGAGACGAACGTCCAGATCCAGCGGCTCTACCACGGCACCGGCGGCAACGCCGCGCCGCTCGTGCCGGTCGTGCAGCTGCCGGCGGGGAGAACGGTGGAGACGCCGGCCGTGCGCGCCGAGCTGCGCGCGGTCGAGGCCAAGCTGAGAGCGGCACTGCCCGGCGCACGCATCGCCGGCTACGGCTCCACGGGCGACGCCGCGTTCGTCTCCAGAGACGGCCGCACCGCCTTCGCCGTCGCCTTCGCGACGCCCGACCCGGATCAGCCGTTCGGCGACAACCCGAGAGCGGAGAGAGCCGCGCGCGCGGCGCTCGCCGGCATGACCGTCGGCGGTGCGCCCGTGCACCTGTCCGGCTACGACGCGCTCAACGCGCAGAGCGGCGACTCCGACGGCCCGGGCGTGCTGCTCGAGGCGCTGGTCGGCGGCCTCGGCGCGCTCATCGTGCTCGGCTTCGTGTTCGGCTCGCTGCTCGCGTTCGTGCCGATCCTGATGGCGATCCCGGCGATCATGACGTCCTTCCTCGCCGTCTACGGCCTTACGCAGGTCACCGGCGTCTCGCCGATCGTGCAGTTCCTGATCGCTTTGGTCGGGCTCGGCGTCGCGATCGACTTCTCGCTGCTGATCTCGATGCGCTGGCGCGAGGAGCGTGCCCACGGGCGCGTCGGCGACGAGGCGATCGTGCGCGCGATGGAGACGGCCGGCAGAGCCGTCGTCTTCTCCGGTACGACCGTCGCGATCGGCCTGTTCGCGCTCGTCGCGCTCCCGCTGCCCTTCCTGCGCTCGGTCGGCTACGGCGGCCTGCTGATTCCGGTGATGAGCGTCGCGGTCGCGCTGACGCTGCTGCCGGTCGTGCTGCACTCGATGGGCAGACGCCTCGACTGGCCTCACATCCGCACCGACGACAGAGCGTCGCGCTTCTGGACCCGCTGGGCGAGAGGCATCGTCAAGCACCGCGCGATCGCGGCCGGCGCAGCGCTGCTGATCCTCGGCGTGCTCGTGTTCGCTGCGACGCAGATGCACCCTGGCCTGTCCGACCTCGACACGCTCGCCCAGCAGGGCGACGCGAAGACGGGCCTCGTCGCGCTGCAGGACTCCGGCATCGGCGGCGGCGCGCTCGTGCCGAACGAGGTGCTCGTGAGAGGGACCGCGCCCGAGGGCGTCGCGAGCGCGCTCGCCGGCGTCGACGGGATCTCCGGCGCGACCGCGCCGACCGTCCCGTCGTGGCATCAGGCGGACAGCTCGGTCGTGCTCGCGTTTCCGATCGAGGACGGCTCGTCGGGTTCGTGGCGCACCGTCGTCGAGGACGTGCGCGACGTGGCGCATGCTCAGGGCGGCGAGGTCGGCGTCGGCGGGCAGCCGTCGCAGAACTTCGACTTCATCGATGCGGTCTACGGCAACTTCCCGCTGATGCTCGCGCTCGTCGGGATCGTCACGTTCCTGCTGCTGGCGCGCGCGTTCCGCTCGGTCTTGCTGCCGGCGAAGGCGGTCATCCTCAACGTCCTGAGCGTCGCCGCGGCGTGGGGCGTGCTCGTGATCGTGTGGCAGAACGGCCACGGCTCGGAGCTGATCTGGGGGATCCCCGCGTCGGGCTCGATCGAGTCGTGGATCCCGTTGATGGTGTTCGCGTTCCTGTTCGGCCTGTCGATGGACTACGAGGTCTTCATCCTCTCGCGCATGCGCGAGGAGTACGACAACACGGGTGACACGAACGGGTCGGTGATCACCGGCATCGGCCGCACCGGCCGGCTCGTCACGAGCGCCGCGCTGATCCTGTTCCTTGCGTTCATGTCGCTCGCGGCGAGTCCCGGCACACAGATCAAGGTGCTCGCGACCGGCTTGGCGGCGGGCATCCTGCTCGACGCCACGGTGATCCGCGCACTGCTCGTGCCGGCGGCGGTGTCGCTGTTCGGCAAGGCGAACTGGTGGCTGCCCGACTGGTTCGCGCGGCTGCTGCGCGTGCCGCCCTCGCACGCTCACGAGGGCGTGCCGGCGGGTGCGAAGCCGGTGACCGAGACGGAGTAGGGCCGGTCACATCGCGCTACATCCGCGGCGGTCGCGCTCAACCCGCGACCGCCGCTTTCCCTGCTCAGGGCCGGAATCGGACGAACATCTAGACGATCAGACGAACGATCGATCGTTCAATGCATATACGAATATTCGTTTATTCGTATATGGCTGAGAAGGCGGCGCTACTGCCCGGTCGACTCGGCGTAGCGCGCCTCGTCGACGACCAGTCTCCAGTACCCGCTTGGCGGCCGGGTGGCGCGGAAATGTGCGAAGTCGAACGTGAGGATCGGCAATCTGTGGCGCTCGGCGAGCGCCATGACGGATGTGTCGGCCAGTCCGAGATCGAGGTCGCCGTAGCGGTGGTCGATCTCGATCGCGCGACGGAGGATGCCGGGGGAGAGGTAGGCGACTTCGTGCTCGCCGGTGTCGAGTGCGGCGAGGAAACGACGCGCGGCGTGGCCTCCGACCCGCGCACGCGCGAGCTGGTCGACTTCCACGATCACCGGTGCGGGCACGACTAGGTTGCGCCCGAGGCGCGTGACCAACTCGACGGCGAGGGCGTGAGCCTCGTCCCGCCGGTTCACCATCGCGACCAGCGGTCCCGTGTCGGCGACGACCTTCAGCGGGCCGAAACCAGCGTCTGGAGGTAGTGCTCGGCTCTGCGCCCGAGGTCGGACGGGCCCTCGCCTGCGCCCGTGTAGCTCGGCGGCTTGAGGCCGTTGGCGCGTTCTGCGCCCTGCACGATGAGGCGAGACACCGTGGCCGAGAAGGACTCGCCGCTCTCCGCCGCTTCGCGGGCAATCGTCTCGACGCTGTCCGGCAGGTTGATCGTTCGGCGGGCCATGCTTGCCTCCGTGGGTATGAACTCGCTCATCATACCCGCCGCGTGCGCGCCGCGAGGACGCATGTGGGATGGCGGCGAGCATCGACGTAAGTAAGACGGCGAAGGCGCTGGTCGTCTACCGCATAGACGATGTGCTCCAGATTGTTCCGAACACCGATACACTGCCGCCCGAGATGGCCGAGCAGCCCTCACCACCGCTGTTGCGCGAGTCAGTCCCGGACCAGGTGTTCGGGCGGCTGTGCGAAGCGATCCTGGGCGGGCAGTACCAGCCCGGCGAGCGGCTGCCGACGCAGCGCGCGCTCGCGGCTGATCTCGGGGTCAACATCGCGACCGTCCGCGAGGCGGTCAAGCGGCTGGAGCAGCTGCGGCTCGTCGAGGTGCGCCACGGCGACGCGATGCGCGTGCGCGACTGGCGCCAGTCCGGCGGGCTCGACGCGCTTGCGCTGCTGACGAGCGTCGACCAGGAGGTCGTGCGCTCGCTGTTCGAGGCGCGACGGCTGCTGCTGACCGAGGCGGCGCGGCTGGCGGCGAGACGCGCGAGCGAGGCGCAGATGGACGAGATCGCCGAGCTGGCCGGGGCGGTCGCGACCGCCGGCGACGACTACGGCGGGCTGCTGGCCGACTGGCACTTCATGGCGGCCGTCGTCGACGCTGCGGGCAACATCGTCTTCCAGCTGATCATGAACTCGGTGCGCGCGCTGTACCTGCCGCGCATCGGCGCGTTCGGCGGGATCGTGGCCCACCGCGACGAGTGGGCACCGACCTACCTGCGCGCCGCCGCCGCGATCCGCGAGCGTGACGGAGACGCGGCCGCCGAGGCCGTCGCCGACGTGGCGCTCGCGCAGGAGCGCGCTGTGATGGGGGCGACGGAGTGAGCCGCGCGAAGCCGGACCTCGGCCGCGAGGGGCTCGACCGCTTCGTCGACGCGGCGCCGCAGCCGGAGCGCTCGGGCCTGCGGCTGCTGGTCGCGCTTGAGCGCCGCCCGCGCGGGCGGCGCATGCTCAGCCGGGCGCCCGTGGTCGACCAGCTCGCGAACGGCCTGCTCGCGATGGGCCACTACGAGGATCCCGCCAACGCCCTCGCGCTCGGCTGGGACGCCGACGCGATCGCCGCCCGCGGCCGCGCTCTGCGGCGTGAGGAAGGGCGGCTGTGAGCGTGGTCGCGTCCGTCGCCGGGTGGAGCTGTCCTGCCCTGGTGTCGCACTGCGACCGTAGGACAGGACGCCGTTCGCCGCAGGTGCGGCCATGAGCCGCCGCCGCGAGGCGCGCGTCATCGAGGCTGACGTGTGCGTGATCGGCGCGGGCGCCGGCGGTGCCGTCACCGCGGCCGAGCTGGCCGAGGGCGGCGCATCGGTCGTCGTGCTGGAGCAGGGCCCGCGCCACGACGCCGACCGCTTCAGCGCCCGCCCGCTCGACATGCTCACGCGCCTCTACCGCGACGGCGGCCAGACGACGACGCTCGGGACGCCGCCGATCCTGCTGCCGCTCGGCCGCGGCCTCGGTGGAACGACCCTCGTCAACTCGGGCACGTGCTTCCGCACGCCGTCGGCCATGCTGGAGCGCTGGCAGCGCGAGTTCGGTCTGGAGGCGTTGACGGAGGATGCCCTCGACCCCTGCTTCGCGCGCGTCGAACAAGCCCTCTCGATCTCCGAGGTCACCCCCGAGCTGGCCGGCAGAAACGCCGCCGTCGCTCGGCGCGGGGCGGAGGCGCTCGGCTGGTCCCACGGCTTCCTCAGACGCAACGCGAGAGGCTGTGTCGGCTCGGGCGTGTGCGCGTTCGGCTGCCCGACGTCGGCCAAGCAGCACGTCGGCATCACCTACGTCCCGCGGGCCGAGGCGGCCGGCGCCCGGGTGATCTCCGGCGCCGACGTGCGCCACGTGCTCGTCGAGCGCGGCGTCGCGCGCGGGGTGGAGGCGCGGCTGGCGAGCGGCGGTCGCCTCGAGGTGCGCGCGTCGACGGTGATCGTCGCGGCCGGCACGATCCATACGCCGCTGCTGCTCGCGCGCAGCGGGCTCGGGCGCGCGTCCGGCGAGCTCGGCCGCAACCTCGCGCTCCATCCGGCGACGGGCGCCTTCGCTCTGATGGACGAGGTCGTCGACATGGCGCGGGGTGTGCCGCAGAGCTTCTATATCGACGAGTTCGCGTCCGAGGGGATCATGTTCGAGGGCGTCGCCGGACCGCCGTCGTACGTCGCGATGTCGCTGCCGCTCAGCGGCAAGCGCCACGCGGCTGCGATGGCGAGCTATCGCAACCTCGCGATGTTCGGCCTGATGGTGAGCGACCGATCGCGCGGCAGCGTGCGTGCGCTCGGCGGCCGGCCGGTGATCCGTTACGAGCTGGTGGAGGAGGACGTCGTCCGCTTCCGCAGAGGTCTGCAGCGGATGGAGGAGCTGTTCCGCGCGGCCGGAGCGCGCGAGGTGTACCTGGGCCTGCCCGGAGGGGTGTCCCCGGAGAGAGCCCGGGCACGCGACCTCAAGCTGATGGCGTTCCACCCGCTCGGCACCGCGCGCGCGGACGCGCGCGCCGAGCAGGGCGTCGTCGACGGCGACCTGCAGCTCCACGGGGTGCAGGGCGTGTACGTCGCCGACGGCTCCGTCGTGCCGAGCTCGCTCGGCGTCAACCCGCAGCTGACGATCATGGCGCTCGCGACCCGTCTGGCCTTCGGGCTGCTCGGGCGCGCCGTGCCGCCGACCGAGACGACCGACGCCGCGCGGGAGCGCGTCGCATAGATGCGCCATCTACCGAGGAGACGCGACCGATGTCCTTCCTGATCGATCCTGCCCTGCTCTACGCCGGCGGTCGCACATACGCGGCGACGACGCCCGCCGAGGAGCGCACGCTCGCGAACGACCTCAAGGTCGGTGCGCAGACGATGGCCTTCTTCTATGCGGTCAGCGTCGGCCTCTACCTCGACCACGAGTGGACGAAGCCGATTTGGCGCCCGGTCCGCGCCAAGTCCGGCCGCGACTGGATGATCAACTCCGGCGTCACGAGATTCGACGCCGCCAAGGCCGGCCCCAGAACCCACAAGCTCGCCGCAGCGATCTTCGCGACGTACCCGGTGTGGCTGTGGCTGGGGATGCGCAAGCGCCCGGCGCGCGGCTGAGCCGCGGCGGCAACGACGAGAGGGGGTGAGAAGGAGCGCACGGGCTGGACAGAAGACTCGAGAGGGGGAACAGTCATGAGGAAGCAGAGGATGGCGGCGCTTGCTGTGTCAGCCGCGCTCGTCCTCGCCGCCGCGGTCGGCATCGCGTCGGCGAACAAGCTGAGCGTGAGCGAAAGCACCTTCAGGGTGATCTGGGGAGGCGCCGCCGAACAGTTGAACGTCAACGCGAGCGGCCTATCGATAAGATGCAACGTCACGTTGACGGGCAGCTTTCACGCGAGAACGTTCGTCAAGGCGCTCAGGAGCAGAGTCGGGGTGATCTATCAAGCGACGCGCGAAAACTGCTCGTTGGGCAACCTGTACACGATCCTAAGAGAAACGCTTCCGTGGAGCATGAATTACGAAGGCTTCGCCGGCACGCTACCGAGAATAGAACGCATGGATGTGACCATCGTAGGCGCAGGAATCCTATATCACCTGAGCCTAATATTCAGAGAATTCCTATGCCTAGCGAGCTTTACGAGGGAATCGCCATGGCTGAACAGGATAAGCATCGCTACGGGAGCGGCCACGAGATGGAGCACGCCGTCTTCGACGGCGCCGTCCCTCGTGCCCGAATGCAACGGGATATCGCTCGAAGGCACAGGCCTCGTCAGTGCGGCGAGCGGTGGTGAATTGAGGATTTCGCTAATATAGTAAACGGGTGATTTGGCCTCCGGGGGCGGTCGGGAGCGCGGTCGCTCGACCCGCCGCCTCCGGGGTTCGCGCCGATGCCGACCGCGCGGATCTGCTTGCGCGTGCAACGATGGGGGGACTTTCCATGCGTCTCTCCGTCCTCGACCAGTCGCCGATCGCCCATGGGGCGACGGGTGCCGATGCGCTGCGCAACACGCTCGAGCTCGCGCGGCTGACCGACGCGCTCGGCTATCACCGCTACTGGGTTGCCGAGCACCACGGCGGTCCGATGCTCGCCTGCGCGAGCCCGGAGGTGCTGATCGGTCCGATCGCGGCGGCGACGGAGCGGATCCGTGTCGGTTCCGGCGGCGTGATGCTGCCGCACTACAGCCCACTGAAGGTGGCGGAGAGCTTCAGCATGCTGGCGGGCCTCAACCCCGGCCGCATCGATCTCGGCATCGGCCGCGCGCCCGGGACCGACCAGCGCACGATGCTGGCGCTCCAGCGCGACCGCCGCCACGGCATGGTCGACGACTTCCCCCAGCAGCTGGCCGAGCTGCTCGGCTACCTCGACGGCGAGCTGCCCGCCGGCCATCCGTTCGCCTCGCTTGCGCGCGTGCTCCCCGGCCGGCCTGAGGCGCCGGAGCCGTGGCTGCTCGGCTCCTCGCCGCAGAGCGGCCTGTGGGCGGCGGAGCTGGGGCTGCCGTACGCGTTCGCGGACTTCATCAATGCGCTTGGCGCCCCGATGGCGCAGGAGTATCGCCAGCGCTTCCAGGCGTCGATGCGGCTGGAGAACCCGCAGGTGGCGGTCGCCGTGTGGGCGATCGCCGCCGACACGGACGAGGAGGCGCTGCGTCTCGGCGCCAGCGCGAAGATGTCGTTCACGCTGCTGCGCCGCGGGCAGCTCGTGCCGGTCCCGCCGATCGAGACGGCGATCGCCTTCCTCGAACGCGAGGGGATCCCGCTCGACAAGGTCGGCCACGGCCGCCGCACGATCCTCGGCACACCGGGGAGAGTCCGCGCCGAGATCGAGCAGGTCGCCCGCGACTACGGCGCCGAGGAGGCGATCGTCGTCACGATCACCCACGACCATGCCGCCCGCCTGCGCTCGTATGAGCTGATCGCCGATGCGTTCGGCTGCGTCCCGCTCAGCGCCGCAGCCACTCCGGGTGCAGGTGACGCGTGTCGACCCATTTGATCACGTAGTTGTACGGCCACAACGGCATGACCGCGTCCCCGTGCGGCACCGTGGGGTCGTAGCGGTCGAGACCATGGTGCGTGACGAGGCGGAAGCCGCGCCGTTCGAGCACCCGGAACACGCCGGCGTCGACCGGGTTCGGCAGGATCAGCGTGTTGCCGCCGGCTCGCTCGAGCGCGTCCAGGACGGCTTCGATGCGCTCGACCGTGGGCGCTGACTCGATCCCGCTGTAGGGCGAGACGTTGCGCACGCCGTACGCGTCGGCGATCCGATGCCCGGTGCGCAGCATGATCGCGATCGGTGCGCCACGCGCGTAGACGAAGCGATGGGGGCCGTCCGCGATCGCCGAGACGAAGCGGCGTGGGATCGGGTCCGTTGGAGGTGCCAGAGGACGCGGGCCGTTGTCCGATTCTTCGGTCGGCACGTACGCGCTGTCGAGGCGGTGCGCCTCGCCCCACGGCGTCGGTGCCTGGGCGATCGAGCAGGCTGCCACGCCGAACCCCAACAGCACGAGCGCGGCGGCGATCGACAGTCGCCGGCGCTGCGCGAGCTCCCGCACGACGACGATCGTCAGCAGCGCGAGCGTGAGCGCCCACGCCGAGAACAGGAACTTGAGCGGCAGCGGGTGCGAGCGGCCGATGTAGTAGGTCCCCGAGCCGAGCCCGAAGATGCCCGACCACACGAGCATGCCGGTGAGCAGGCGATCCTGCGCGCGGCCCGCCGCACGCACCGTCCCCACGACGATCGCCGCTGCGTGCGTGAGGTAGATGACGAGGTGCAGGCCGAGCAGGCCGGGGACGGGCATCAAGGCGAACCCCGCGACCGCGAACAGGCGTGAGTAGTCCGTCAGACGGTCGACCTGCGGGAGCGAGCCGGCGCGCGCGAGCGTCACCAGGCACACCAGCGCGACCGCCGTCGTGACCCCGGCGGCGGCGGCGAGCGCGAGGCGCCGCAATCGAAGCGGTGCGTCCGGCGCGCCGGCCGCAGTCCACGCGATCGCGGCGACCGAGGCACCGAGCGCGGGAACGCCGAACTCGAGGTTGTTGAGGATCGTCAGCCCGCCGACGACGAACAGCGGATACACCGCGAGCGGCCGCACGCCGCGCTCGATCAGGCGGGCGGTAAGGAGCGCGAGGAAGTACGGGCCCGCGTAGCGCAGCGGGAAGATCGCGTAGTAGGTGGCGACGGTCGAGTGGTTCGTCGGTTCGCCGAGGACCCAGAAGACGCTCGTGGCCAGGAACGGCAGGTACAGCAGCAGCGCTCCGACGGCGCTGCGGGCGGTGCGCCGCAGCACGCTGTAGATCGACAGCAGCGCAAGGCCGCTGATCGTGCACATCGTGATCGAGAAGACGAGCACGCTCTTGTCGAGCGCCGACATCGGCAGCGCGACCACGTACGGCCACAGCGAGCCGTATTGCGCGGTGAAGTCGACGAGCGGCGTCAGGCCGTTGAGCAGCGCGAACGTCTCGTTCAGCGTGAACGCGAAGTTGAAGCGCATGTCGAATGGTGCGTTCGCGAGCGTCCGGTCGGTCTCGACGGCGTGCGAGAGCCAGAGCGCGGTCGCCAGCACGGCGAGCGAGAAGGCAGCAATGCGCTTCGCGCGCGAGTCGCGCATGAGCGAGCGCGCGACGGCTCGTGTGCGCTCCTGCCACAACACGGCGATCGTCGTCCCCGCCAGCGCTGCCGCCGCGAGCAGCGTGGCCGGCGTGAAGTAGCTCGCCTGGAGCGTGCCTTGATCCTGCGTGTAGATGGCACCGTATGTGAGCTGGTGCTGCGCGACGTAGCAGGCGGCGACGAGCGCAGCGAGCAGCGCCTGCACGGCTGTCGCGCCGCTGCGAGCTGTGCGCGGCGCGATCTGCGGCAGCCAGCGAGAGGACGTGCCGACTGCGAGCGAGATCGCGAGCGGCAGGATCAGCGCGATGAGGTAGCGCGCGTGCTCGGTCGGCTCGGGGTGCACGACCCTGACGATCTCGGGCGTGAACGTATAGCCGCCGCTCGACGCCGTCAGCGTGCCGAGCGGGGGGCCGAGCAGCCAGGCTGCGAGTGCTACGACGGCCGCGCACGGGATCGCGCTCAGCCACGCCGCCAGTGCGCGTTCGTCTCGCAATGTGTGAGGCGCTGGCTCGCCGACCCGTGCAGACGCCGCCGCCGGCGCCCCCAAGCCGGCCGATGCCATGGCACGAGTCTATCGATACACCGGGAAACAAAGTCGTGTTCCAGTATTGACCGACGCACACGTGGGAATCGGACGTCATGATGTGTGAGTGATCGCACACTCTGTGCCCGGTTCGATCTGAGAGGGTCGGCTGGTCACACAGCCAGTTGCCTGCCGGAGACCCCGCCGGCTGACCTCGAGGAGGGCCCCGTGCAGACCGTCATGCTCCGCCTCGACGCGCTGATTCGCCGGCGCCGCGGCCTGTTCCTCGGCGCCTGGGCACTGATCGTGCTCGCGGCGTTCCCGTTCGCCGCGCGCCAGGCCGACCACCTCTCCGGCGGCGGCTTCGACGTGCCGGGCTCGCAGTCGGTCGCGGTGCAGCAAGCGGTCGAGCGCGACTTCGAGCGCGCGCAGGGCTCGACGCTCGCGGCCGTGCTGGTGCCGCACGCCGGCGCGACGACCGCTGAGCTGCGCGGCGCGCTCGCCAGCGTCGGAACGGCCGCCGGCGACGCCGGCCACGTCGTACTCACACCCGCCGCCCGCGCGCAGGCGCTGCGCGAGCTGCAGGCTGACGGTCCGCGCACGCTCGTCGTCCCACTCACGACCGACGTCGGCGACTCCGACGCGATCGACGTCGCCGTCGATCTGCGCAAGTCGCTCGGGATCGCCGACCAGTCGGCGGACGGGCGGGCGGGATTCGTGTCATCCCACCTCGTCGGCCAGGGTGCATTGTGGGCGGGAATGCAGGACCTCTCGAAGGAGGACCTTGCGAAGGCCGAGTCGATCGGCTTCCCGATCGTGCTGCTGATCCTGCTCGCGGTCTTCGGCTCGCTCGTGGCGGCGTTGATGCCGGTCGCGCTCGGCTTCGTCGCGGTGCTCGTGACCGGTGCGCTGATCTACGCGCTGTCGCTGATGACCGGTATGAGCGTCTTCGTCACGAACATGGCGTCGATGATCGGGATCGGCGTCGCGGTCGACTACTCGCTGTTCGTGCTCGCGCGCTACCGCGAGGAGATCGCCGGCGGCCGAACGCCCGACGACGCGCGCGCGATCGCGCTCGCCACCTCCGGCGTCGCCGTCACCTTCTCGGGCCTGACTGTGATCGTCTCGCTCGCCGGCCTCTTCATCGTCGACACGATGGCGGTGCGCTCGATGGCGCTCGGCGCGATCCTCGTCGTTGCCGTCTCCGTGCTGGCCGCGACGACGCTGCTGCCGGCGCTCATCAGCCTTGCCGGCCGGCGGGCGTGGGAGCAGGGGCGCGTCGTCGGCAGCGTGACCGGCTGGCTCGCCCGCCGCGTGCCCCGCCGCCGCGGTGCGGAGGCGGGGACCTTCTGGGCGCGCTGGACCGGAGCGATCATGCGCCGTCCCGTGCTCGCAGCCGGCGGTGCCACCGCCATCCTGCTCGCGCTCGCGATCCCAGCGCTGCAGCTGCACATGAGCAACGGCGCGCTGCAGCAGTTCCCGCCCGGCCACGAGACGCGCGTCGGCTTCGACGCCGCCTCGAAGGTGATCGGCGCCGGCGCGGCGAGTCCGGTCGAGGTCGTGGCGCCGCGTGCTCAGCTGGCGCAGGTGCAGCAGACGCTGCGCGACGACCGCGAGATCGTGCGCGTCGAGACGCCGCTGATCTCGCACGACGGCGACAGCGTGCTCGTGCGCGCGATCCCGCTCCACGACGGCGAGTCCGCGCCCTCCCGCGCGCTTGTGGACCGGCTGCGCGAAGAGCTCCCCGCCACCGCGCACGTCGGCGGCTCGCCGGCATTCGGCAAGGACTTCGCCGACCGCATCTCGAGCTCGATGGGGCTGATCGCCCTGTTCGTGCTCTCGCTCTCCTACGTCGTCCTGCTGCTGCTCCTGCGCAGCGTCGTGCTCCCGCTCAAGGCCGTGCTGATGAACCTGCTGAGCGTCGGCGCCGCCTACGGGGTGCTGGTGGCGGTCTTCCAGCTCGGCTGGATCGACGGCTTCCTCGGCTTCCAGTCCGACGGCTACATCGACGCGCTCACTCCGCCGCTCGTGCTGGCGATCGTGTTCGGCCTCTCGATGGACTACGAGGTGTTCCTGCTGAGCCGCATCCGCGAGCGCTGGTCGGTCACCGGCGACTCGCGCACCGCGGTGGCGGAGGGCCTGCAGGCGAGCGCGAAGACGATCACGAGCGCGGCGCTGATCATGACCTGCGTGTTCGGCGTGTTCGTGCTCACGGGCGTGCCCTCGATCCAGCAGCTCGGCGTCGGCTGCGCGGTCGCGATCGCGCTCGACGCGACGCTCGTGCGGCTCGTGCTCGTGCCGGCCGCGATGGAGCTGCTCGGCGACTGGAACTGGTGGCTGCCGCGCCCGCTTGCGCGCCTGATCCCCGATGTCGCGATCGAGCAGGCGCCGGCGGCGGCGCTGACGGCCCACGCGGTGCCGGAGCCGGAGCCCGTCGCCGCTGGATAGGCTCCTCCGCGGGGGAGCACGAATGGCGGGACGCGAGACACCGGCGACGCGGGCCGCGAAGGCGGCGGGCATCGAGCATGCCGTGCACGAGTACGGCCACGACCCGTCCGCCGACTCCTACGCGCTCGAGGCGGCGGAGGCGCTGGCGATCGATGCGGCGCGCGTGTTCAAGACGCTCGTCGTGGCGGCGGACGGCGGCGCAGGCGGGCTGACGGTCTGCATCGTGCCGTCGGACGCGACGCTCGACCTGCGCGCGGTCGGAAAGCGTGCGGCGATGGCGCCGACGGAGCGCGCCGAGCGCGTGACCGGCTACGTCGCGGGCGGGATCAGCCCGCTCGGCCAGCGGCGTCCGCTGCCGACGCTCGTCGACGACTCGGCACTCGCGCACGTGACCGTGTTCGTCAGCGCCGGGCGTCGCGGGCTGGAGCTGGAGCTGGCGCCGGACGACCTCGTCGCGCTCACGCGCGCGCAGGTGACCCGCCTGCGGCGCACTTGAGAGTTGGTAGGCTCGCACGCGCGGACCTGCGCCGGGGGTGGCGCGGTCGGGGAATGCGATCGAGGGGGACGTTCGGGTGCGACGCGCGACGGTGTGCGTGCTGCTGCTGGTTCTGGCGCTCGCCGGCGGCGGTTGCGGTAGCAACAGCTCGGAGAGGGACGACGCGGCTGCGGCGGCGCAAGCCCGCGCGGAGGCACGCGCCCACGCGAGACGGATGGAGATCGGCAGACGCGTCTTCGTGCAGCGCTGCGGCACCTGCCATACGCTCGCCGGCAGGCGCTACACCGAGCCGATCATCGAGTGGGAGGCGCCCAACCTCGACGAGGTCAAGCTGAAGCGCGACTACGTGAGATACCGCGCCGAATTCGGCGGCCCGGCGATGGCGTCCTTCAAAACCGAACTGTCGACAGCGGAGTTCCGGGCGCTCGTCGACTACGTGACGGAAACCGCTGGCAGGAACGTCAGGGACGACGGCGACCAGCCGGCGGCGTTGCTCGCCCAAGGAGAGAAGATCTTCTCGCAGCAGTGCGCGGCATGCCACGCGATCGCGGGTAGAGCGAGAACCGGCAGACCGACCTACCCCGGCATGGACTTCAACCTGATCAAGCCGAGCGAGCAATACGTCATCGAGAGGATGAAGCAGGGCGTCCTGCCGGACGAGGAGGAATTCCTGATGCCGTCGTTCAGAGGAAAGCTCAGCGACGCGCAGATGAGAGCCGTAGCGGCCTACGTCACCGCGGTGGCGAAGGAGGGTCCGGAGGCGCCGGAAACCAGTACGGCCGCCCCTTGAGGCGAGCGCGCCGTCACCCGCGGCTCCGTATAGAAGGCCCAGCCATCGCCACCGGCGGCCTTGGCGTCATACATCGCGATGTCGGCCGCAGCAAGGATGCCTTCGGGGACGATCGGGGCACGCTCGTCGAACGCGATCACGCCGATGCTGATCGTCACGCCGCGCGCGTCGGCGGTGAGCGCCTCGGCGCGCACGGTCTCCACCAGGCTGCGTGCCACGGCGCCGGCGCCGGCTGCGTCGACCCGCGGCAGCAGGATCGCGAACTCATCGCCGCCAAGGCGGGCGATGACGTCGGTCGCGCGCAGCCGCTCCTGCAGCACGTAGGCGACGCGCGTCAGCAGACGGTCCCCCGCCGCGTGGCCGAACCTGTCGTTGACGGGCTTGAAGCAGTCGAGGTCGAGCACGAGCGCGGCGCCCTCGGGGCCGTAGCGGCGCACGTGCGCGAGGTGCCTCGCAAGCTCCTGCTCGAAGCGGCGGCGGTTGGGGAGCCCGGTGAGCGCGTCGTGGTCGGCGAGGTGGCGCAGCTCGGAGGTCGTCGCGAGCAGCGAGCGCAGGTCGCGCCGGGTGCGGGCACCGCGGCGCCGCAGTGCGAGGAGTGACAGCAGGCTTGCTGCCAGAGCGATCAGCAGGGTGAGGTTGATCGGGCTCACGACCCGGATGATCGACCGCCGTGCAGCGGACTTGACCCGCTGCACGGCGTCGTTCGGCTCCCGCTGCGGCGGCCTATATTAGGGTCAGCGTGACGCGGGTCGTGGAGCTGCCCTGCACGTACACTTCGCCGCTGCCGAAGAAGATGCCGAATCTTGGGCATTCGGCGTTGCCGGTCGTAGGTATCGCAAGTGCGGAGTCGGTCGTGAGCGAGGTGATCTTGCCGCCTGCTTCGCGCCTCGCTTCGCCCGCCGCCGGGAATGCTCTGCTCGTTCTCGCTAGGCACACGATCCCCAAGCCCGGTTCCACCTGGAAGGCTGCGTTGATCAGCGCGTACCGCACGCCAGTTATGTTGGGTAGCGTGCCCGTAAACGACTGATAGGTGACGTCCCACGGCTGGGTTTCGGCTAGGATCGTCGCCCTTCCTTCGCTGCAGGTTCCAACCGTCGATCTCGTGATTCTGGCGGCGAGCGCTTCCGTCACCTTGGTGTGGGTTCTTTCAAGGAAGGCGCCTTCGAGCGTGACCGGGCAGGTTATCGCCACGCCGCCTTCTTCGGCGGAGAACGTGAGGCTTGCCCACATTATTCTGAATTCTCTGGAGCTGTAGCTGAGGCGGCTCGCCGAGGAGGTGACGGACAGGGCGAGCAGCAGCGCCGCCGCGAGCACCGCGGCTGCGGACATGATGTGGTTTCGCATGGCAATTAGTCCTTTTATCGTTTGGAGCGCGAGCCGCACGGACGCGCGCGTCAGGGTGAGTCCAGACCAGGTAAGTCCAGGCACAGATCCCCTTTCTTCTCTGCAGGCCGGTATCCCGAGCTCCATGCGGAAGCGGTTGGCCGGGCCCGTCCCCGCGGGTGTCGGCGGTCGAGGCGGGCGCTTTGCTGGCTCTTCCGAGAGCTTGGGAACACCTTACACTCAGTTATATAGAGTGTCAAGAAACAACTTTCTGGCTAATGGTTGTACAGGCAGGACAATGCGGCTAGTACCTTGCACCTGGAGCCACTCTTGTTTACTGTTAAGAGGTGTGGTGGGGCACCACGAAGCGGATCTTGGTCGTCCTCGCGGTGCTGGGCGTGCTCCCGGCCGCGGGGGTCCGAGCTGATCGACTGCCTTCCGGACGCGGGTGGGAGCTCGTCTCGCCGAGCGAGAAGGGCGGCAACGACGTGATCGCCGAGACGTCGCGTACGCACGCGGCGGCGGGCGCCGCGCCCGGCCTGCCGGCCGCGGTCGCGTTCTCGTCGCTCGGCGGCTTCGCGGACGCGATCGGAGGCGGCATCGCGACCGAGTACCTCTCCCAGCGCACCGCACAGCCGGGCACGAGCGGCTGGACGACGCACGCGATCACGCCGCCGCAAGCGCCGATGTCGGTCACGGCCGCGGCGAACCAGCTCGACCCCGCCTACGAGGCGTTCACGCCCGAGCTCGAGAAGGCGGTCTTCCGCGCTTGGTCGCCGGTCACCGACGCGCCCAACGTGGCGGAGGTCGAGAACCTCTACGCGCGCGAGGACCTGCGCACGCCCGGCGCGGGCGCGTACCGCCTGCTGACGGGCGCCTCGGCACCGCTCTCGCCGATCGAAGCCGGCCAGCAGCGCCCGTTCTTCGCGGCGGCGACGGACGACCTCGCGCACGTGCTGCTGGAGTCGCGGCTGCCGCTCACTGCAGAGACGGCGGGCGGCAACCCGACGCTGTTCAAGTCCGACGGCGACTCGCTGCGGATGCTCGCTCCGTCCGGCGACTGCCCGAGAGGCAGATTCCCCACCCAGCCGTGCTCGGCTGCGGGCCTCGGCGCGACCGGGCTCCACCAGGCCGGCGACGCGCTGTCCGCCGACGGGAGCCGCGTCGAGCTCACCTCGCCGTTGAACGGGAGCGGCAACGTCAGCACCGGTGCGCAGCCGAGCCGGCTCTACCAATTCGACGACCGCGGCACACCCGCGATCGTCGACGACGTGCTGGTGCAGCTGAACGCGTCGGAGTTCGCGGTGCCCGAGTCGCCGCAGGCAGCCAGCTTCCAAGCGGCGAGCGCGGACGGGACGCGCGTGTACTTCACCAGCGCCGAGCGGCTGACCGAGGACGCCGCGCCCGGCGGCGGCCTCTACCTGTGGGAGCGCCAGCCGGACAGCACGATGCAAGTGGACGGCACCCTCACCGCCGTGGCGCCCGGCGGGACCATCACGCTTGCGCTCGGCGCCTCGCGCGACGGGCGGCGCGTCTACTTCGCCGCGCCCGGCCAGCTCGTCCCGGGCGGGCCGCCCGTCGCCGAGGAGGCCGTGTACTTGTGGGAGGAGGATCCGGGCGGTGGCGCCGGCACGACCTCGTTCGTCGGCGCGATCAGCTTCGTCGACGTGCTCCCGAACACCACCACGCCCGCCTCGAGCGTGCAGTCGCGCACCTCGCGCGTGACGCCGGACGGGGGCGCGCTGCTGTTCGAGATCTCCGACGAGAACGGCGTCGGCGCCGGCTACGACCACGGTGCCTGCGAGCAGAACCCCAACCGCACCTCGACGGGCCGCTGCGCCCAGCTGTACGTCTACCGCGCGGAGGCCTCGACGCCGCTCGCGCCCGCGGTCGCGTGCGCGTCGTGCCGGCCGCCGGGCACGACGACGGGCGCGAATGCGCTGCTGAGCGTGCATGTGGGCGCCGGCGCCTCGCAGGTGACGACCCACCTCAGCCATGCGCTCTCGGACGACGGGCGGCGCGTCTTCTTCAGCAGCGCCGCGCCGCTCGTGCCCGCGGACGCGAACGGCCAGGTCGACGCGTACGAGTACGACGTGCCGAGCGGGGGTGCGCGGTTGCTGTCGAGCGGGCGCGACACCGCCGGCTCGTACTTCCTCGATGCGAGCGCGAACGGCGACGATGCGTTCTTCGTCACGCGCGAGCAGCTCGTCGGCTGGGACGTCGATCGCTCCTACGACCTCTACGACGCGCGCGTCGGCGGTGGCTTCCCGGATCCGCCGGTGGCACCGCCGGCATGCACTGGTGATGCGTGCCGCGGGCAGGCGCATACTGCGCCGCCGGTTGCGAGCCTTGGGAGCGCGACGCTGCTGGGGCCGGCGAGACTGGCGCCGAGACGCGCGGCGAGACGCCGCGCGAAGGCGTGCAGACGCGGGTTCGAGCGGCGCAGGGTGCACGGGAGACGGCGCTGCGTGAGGAAGCGCGGGCGCGTGCAGTCGCGCGCCCAACGCGCGCATCGCGCTCCTGCGACGCATCGCGACGCCGGCGGGCGAGGCGCGCGATGAGGCGACTCCGCCATGCACTCGTGCTCATGCTCGCGCTGGGCTGTGCCGGCCTCGCCGCGAGCGCGGCAGCGGCCGCGGCTGCCGAGCCGGCCTGGCGGCTCGACGTGCAGGCCGACACGACCGCGGCGCCGGGGGGCACGCTGACCTACGTCGTGCAGATGACGAACGTCGGTGATGCGCCGGTCGATCCCGCCGGGAATCCGCTGACCTTCACCGCGACGCTGCCGAGAGGCGTGACGGCACTCGGCGGGCTCACCGCGCCGGGCGGGGCAGTCGGGTGGGACTGCTCGAGCCTCGTCGTCGGCGCGCAGACGCTCACCTGCACCAACGCCACTCCGCCGGCGCCGCAGCTGGCGAACATGGCGCTCGCGCCGGCGGGCTTCGTGACGCTGACGCTCGACGTGGCGGTCGCGGGCGACACCGCGGGGGTCGTGACGAGCACGTTCGAGCTGTCCGGCGGCGGCGCGTCCGAGCCGTCGGCGAGCACCGTCGAGCCGACGACGATCACGCCGGACCCGCCGGCGTTCGGCGTCGCCGCGTTCGACGGGACGGTCCTCGATCCCGCGGGCGAGCCGTTCCGGCAGGCGGGCGGCCATCCCTTCGCCGCGACGGTGTCGGTGGACTTCAACACTACGACGATCCCGGTGCCGCTGAAGGGACGGCTGTGGCCGATCGAGCCGGTGAAGGACGTGCTCGCCGATCTGCCGCCCGGGCTCGTCGGCGACCCGACCGCGGCGGACACCTGCATCGCCGACCAGCTCGCGGCCGGCGGGGTGACCGGCGTAACGGAGTGCCCGGCGAGCTCGCAGGTGGGCGTGGCGCTCGTGCGCGTCAACGCGCTCAACGCGCGCACCGTCTACGGGCCGCTGCCGATCTTCAACATGGTCGCGCCGCCGGGCGTGCCGGCGCGCTTCGGCTTCAACGTCGCCGGTTCGGTCGTCGTGCTGGACGGCGAGCTGCGGAGTGGGAGCGACTACGGGCTGTCGGTGCGGGTGCGCAACGTCCCGCAGGGGCTTGCGGTGGCGGGCACGACGTTGACGTTCTGGGGTGTGCCGGCCGACTCGGTCCATGATCCCGAGCGCGCGTGCCCCGGGGTGACGGCGCCGTGGCAGGGCGGCAGACCGTGCCAGAACGGCGGCGCGCGCAAGGCGTTCCTGCGCAACCCGACGTCGTGCACGCCGGAGGACGTGGGACTGCCCGTCGACCTGTCGATCGACTCGTGGGTGCAGCCGGGCGTGTGGAAGACGGCGCGCTTCGTGAGCCACCTGCCGAGGGGCTACCCGTGGGCCCCGGCGGATTGGGGCCGGGAGGCGGGGACGACCGGCTGCGGGGCGGTGCCGTTCCAGCCGGGCCTGTCGGTGACGCCCGACTCGCGCTCAGCGGGGGTGCCGTCCGGGTACGCGTTCGAGCTGACGTTGCCGCAGAGCTCCGAGCCGGCGCCGATCGGGCAGGGCGACGTGCGGCGTGCGGTTGTGCAGCTGCCCGAGGGCGTGCGCGTGAACCCGGCCGCGGCGGACGGGCTGGCCGGCTGCTCGCCGGCGCAGGTGGGGTTGAGATCTGTGGCGGAGCCGACGTGTCCAGACGGCTCGCGCGTGGGTTCGGTGTCGATCGTCACGCCGCTGCTGGACGCGCCGTTGACGGGGTCGATCTACCTGGCGTCACCGGGGGTGAACCCGTTCGGGACGCTGCTGGCGGTGTACCTCGTGGCGAGAGGGCCGGGGCTGATCGTGAAGCTCGCGGGGCGGGTGGAGAGCGATCCGCTGAGCGGGCGGCTGACGGCTGTCTTCGACGAGCTGCCGCAGCTGCCGTTCTCGGCTGTTCGGTTGGCGTTCGACGGCGGGCCCCGGGCGGCGCTGGTGAATCCGCCGTTGTGCGGGTCTTATTCGGTGTCGGGGGAGCTGACTTCGTGGAGCGGTGCGGTGCGGCCGGTGGGCTCGTCGTTTGTGGTGGACGGCGGGTGCTTCGGCGCCGGCGCACGCCCGTTTGCGCCGGGGTTCGCGGCGGGAGTGGAGAGCCCAGTCGCGGGCGGGAGCTCGCCGTTCCACCTGCGGCTGACGCGGGAGGACGCGGACGAGGAGCTGCGGCGGGTGACGGTGCGGCTGCCGCGGGGGCTGCTGGGGCGGTTGGCGGACGTGGTGCTTTGTTCTGCTGGGGACGCTTCCGCCGGCACCTGCGGGGACGGGTCATTGATCGGGCACGTCGTGGCGGGGGCGGGGGCGGGGCCGCTTCCCTTCTACATCGGCGGCGGGCGCGTGTACATCACGGGGCCGTACCGCGGCGCCCCGTTCGGCCTGTCGGTGGTGGTGCCGGCAGTGGCGGGTCCGTTCGACCTCGGGACGGTCGTCGTACGCGCTGCGGTGTTCGTGGATCGGCGGACGACGGCACTGCGGGCGGTCACGGATCCATTGCCGGTTCTGTTGCAAGGGATCCCCCTGCAGCTCCGCGACGTGCGGGTCGCGGTGGATCGGCCAGGGTTCATGGTGCAGCCGACCGGGTGCCGGGAGAAGCGGGTGCGGGGCGTGGTGGAGTCAGTGGCGGGCCGGGTGGTCGGCGGGTCGGCGCGGTTCCAGATGGGCGATTGCGGCGAGCTGCCGTTCGTGCCGCGGCTGCGCCTGCTCGTAGGCTCGAGAGGACATACCCGGGCACGGTCCTCGACGCCGCTGACGGCGGTGCTGACACAGCAGCCGGGGGAAGCGGGGATCAAGCGGTTGAGCGTGACCCTGCCGTCCATACTGAGCGCCCAGATCCCGGTGATCGAAGACGCCTGCTCACCCGGCGAGTTCGCCTCCGCCCGATGCGAGGCCGCGCGAATCGGCACGGCGGCCGCGCTGACGCCCCTGCTGCGCGATCCCCTGCGGGGCGGGGTCTACCTCGTGAGACCGCCCGGCCGTCCACTCCCCGACCTCGTGATCGCGCTGCGCGGCCAGGTCGACGTCGACCTCGTAGGCCGCGTCGCGATACCCGGCGGCAGGCACCTTGCCGCCACCTTCCCCGCCGTGCCCGACGTGCCCGTCAGCCGCGTCGTCCTGCGCTTCCACGCGGGATCGCGGGGAGTGGTGGGGCTGGCGCGAGGACTCTGTCGCCGCGGCGGCGACCGCACCGCGGCAACGAGCCTGTCCTCACAGAGTGACGTCGTGTTGCGGCTCAGGGTCCGGACGATCGCTCGTGGCTGCAAGTAACGAGCCGCTGCTCACATCCAGGCCTCACGCCACCGCTGATCCCTCCCTATATTAGGGTGACGCTGATGTCGTTGGAGTTGCCTAGTAGGGTCACGGTACCCGCGGTAGGTGCCCTGAAGTTGCCTGTTGAAGACGGGCATCCGAAGCCGCCACCGCTCCTAAGGGGCAACGTGGGGATTGCTGTGATTCTAAGTTCTGTAAGTCTTCCGCCGGCTTCGCGGTTAAAGTTGGTTTCGACTTCGGGTTCGCCTAGGCAGACGAAGCCAAAGGACCCGAAACTGAATGAGAACCTACTGATCTTTACCATCAGTAATGTTATGTTGGGTAGCGTGCCACTGAAGCCTACGTACCTAACATGCCAAGGAAGGCTTAGTATTGCCATGGTGAGGCTGCAGTTTGCTGTGTTGACCCTGGTGATGTAGCCCATTAGGGAGTTAACGACCTTGAGCATAGTCCTTGAGTGGAGGCTACCTTCGAGCGTGAGATCGCACCTCTGTGTGCCGAGGCCTTCAGCGCCGATTTCTATGCTCCTAAAGGCCGATCTTATTTGTTGGTTGCTGATGCTGAGGTTCCTGGCGGACGCGCTGCTTATGAGGGCCGCCAGCATGAGTGTGGCAAGGGTCGCTGCAAGCGTTGCACCGATTCGCGTTGGCATGATCTCTCCCGCGTGGTGTTAGGCATGAAAGCAACAGGGCCACCGCGCTTTGAGCGAGGTGGCCCCGTTGTGCTACTTGGTGATTTCAGCCGCTACCTATATTAGGGTGACAGAGATATCGTTGGAGTTGCCTAGTTGCGTCACGGTACCCGCTTCAGGTGCCCTAAAGCTGCCTGTTGAAGACGGGCATCCGAAGCCGCCGCCGCTTCTGACGGGCATCGCGGGAATTGCTGTCATTCTAACGTCCGTAAGTCTTCCGCCGGCTTCGCGATTAAAGTTGCCTTCTACTTCAGGTTCGCCTAGGCAGACGAACCCGAACGATGCAGCGCTGAAAGATACCCTGCTGACTCTGACCGTCAGTAACGTTATGTTAGGTAGGGTGCCACTGAAGCTTACATACCTGACATGCCAAGGAACGCCTAGTATTGCGGTGGTGAGGGTGCAGTTTGCTGTGGTGACCCTGGTGATGTACCCGAGTAGTGTGCCGACCGCCTTGACGATGGTCCTTGAGTGAAGGCTACCTTCGAGGGTGACGTCGCACCTGTCGGTGCCGAGGCCTTCCACCCCGAATTCCATGCTCCTGAAGGTTGATCTTATCTGCTGGTTGCTTATGCTGAGGGTCCTGGCAGATGCGCTTCCGACCGCGAACGCCATAAGCATCGCGGCAGCAAGAGCAGTCATCAGCAGTTTGCTGTGAGTGCGCATGTAGCTTCTCCCGGTTGGGTGAGAGTTGACTGCGATCCAATTGACCAGAGCGAGCTTCGCCGGGCACGCGAATGGACCGCTTAGCGGCGGTGTGAGCGTACGAGCTCACCCCGGTGTGGTCGAGGCGAGTGAAGTCCCCCTTTTCGTCGGTGGGGGCCGGCGAGGGTGCATAGTGCAAGCTCACCAGGGCGCTGCGTAGATCCGTAGAGCGCTACAAATCCCCCAAGTGAAGACCAGCCTACCGACCAAAAACCGGAGTGTCAAGGGTCTGACAAAGCCAGAGCGGAAAGCTCTGACGGATATCGCTGGCGTCGGAGGTCAGCGTGGGTGGGGGCTGGTATTCGGAGCCAGACCTGTTTACGATAAGATAGGAGAACGAAACACCGGGAAGAGGAGAGGCCTGTGTGGAAGTTGCGGCACTGCGGTCCTGTGGCCGTCAGATGGTGGGTTGGACTGTGCGTGTTGGGGGCTGTCGGGATAGGTGCGTCGACTTGTGCGGCCGCGGCTTTGCCCGACGGGCGCGGCTACGAGCTGGCTTCACCAGGCGCCGACAAGGATGTCATGGCCGACACAGGCCGCACGCGTGCGGCGAGTTCTGAGACGCCAGGGACACCGATGGCCGGGGTGTTCTCCACGCTGAGTGGGTTCGGTGACGTCCGCGGTGCTGGTATGGCGACCGAGTACCTCACCGCTCGGACGGGGAAGCCTGGAACGAGCGGTTGGGCGGCGCATGCCATCACGCCTCGCCAAGAGGCGCTTTCGTTTCGCGCTGCTGCCCAGAACGTCGATCCGCTCTACGAGCTGTTCTCGGCTGATCTCTCGCGGGGATTGTTTCGGGCGTGGACGGCGCTGGACGAAAGCCCCAACGTCGCGGTAGCCCAAAACCTCTACCTGCGCTCAGACATCCGTGAGCCTGGAGTTGGTGCATATCAACTCGTGAGCGACTCAGTGACTCCCTTGCCTCCCCAGTTCTTGGGGAATCGGCGACCGTGGCTTGCGGGCGCATCGAACGATCTGAGTCATGTGCTGTTCGAGTCGCGCCTGAACTTCACCGCCGACGCCACAGGCGGCAACATGAAGCTTTACAAGTCGGATGATGGCGTGGTCCGCCTGGTGCAACCCAATGCTGCATGTGCGGGCATTAGCTTCGGCGATGCGACGCAGCCTTGCTCCATGGCCGGCATTGGCGCGGTGCTGGGCAGCCTCGGGCACTATCTGCCGCACGTGATCTCCGATGACGGCTCGCGCGTGAACCTCACGAGTCCGTTTGGCGGCCCTGGCGTCCCGAACACGCAGCCTGGTGTCGTCAGCAAGCTGTTCCAGCTGGATGACCGTGGGACCGCGGCGCCCGACGACGACGCGATCGTTCAGGTGAGCATGTCGGAGAAAGCCTCCCCTGACGACGCGCGGGCGGCGGTCTACGCAAATGCCAGCACCGATGGTCGTCGCGTGTTCTTCACGAGTGGTGAGCAATTGACGGACGCGCCAGGGTCGGGCTTCTACATGTGGGAGCGGCAGCCGGCGAACGAGACACAGGCGCTCGCAACCGACGCATCCGGTGGCACGTACACGCTGACGGCGCACACGCAGCCGACGAACGGTTCCGGGACGCTCGCTAACGGGTCGACCACGGTGACCGACATCACCGGCTCCTACACCGTGGGCCAAACGATCTCCGGCGCGGGAGTCCCGGCTGGGACGACGGTGACCGCCGTGGGCGGCGACGGCACGATCACGCTCTCCAATGCGGCGACGACCGACGGGTTGCAGAATCTGGCTGCGAGCATCGAGCAGACCACTCCGCCGCTTGCGTTGAATGCGGCCGCTGCGGACGTGCAGGCAGCACTCCAGGGGCTGAGCATCCTCGGCAGAGGCAACGTGGCGGTCAGCGACGGTCCCGGTGACACCGCGCCGTACACGATCGAGTTCACTGGGGCACTCGCCGGAGTGAACGTGATGGAGCTGACAACAGATCCGAGCGGGCTCAGCGGAGGCGCGAGAACCGCCACGGTCACGACGACGAATGACATCAGAAATCTCTCGCTCATCGGCGACGGCGCCACAGGGGTGCTCGGCAGCTCTGATGACGGCCATCGCGTCTACTTCGCACGAGGCGATGAGGTCTGGCTGTGGCAGGACGTCGCTGCGTCGCCGGGCAGAGGCCTGTTTCTTGTCGCGAGACTGTTCAGTGGAGACATGCAGCTCCTTGTTCCCGGAGAGGGCGTGTACTGGAACTTCTCGCGTCAGCCGCTTTCGCGAGTGGCGCCGGATGGCCGCTCGCTCCTGTTCGAGGCGTCAAGCGGGGCGGGGCTTCCCCCGGGCTACCAGCATGGGAACTGTGCCGGCAATGAGAACGGTTCGCTGAGCGGCCTGTGCTCGGAGGCATACGTCTACCGCACCGACACATCGACGCCGAGCTCGCCGGACATTGTATGCGCGTCGTGTAACCCTGCGGCTCCCGCTGTGTCGGGCAAAACGTTCTTGAGCGCACGGCAGGGAGTCGGTGCGTCGCTGACGGCATCTCACCTGGCGCGTGCGCTGACGGACGACGGTCGCCGCGCCTTCTTCAATACGGATGAGGCGCTGGTGCCTGAGGACACAAACGGCGCGGTCGACGTGTACGAGTACGACGTTCCGAGCAGGCAGGCGCATCTCATCTCGAGCGGCACTGATCCGGCGGACTCGTATTTCATGGACGCAAGCGCCAACGGGAACGACGTCCTCTTCGCAACGCGCGCTCAGCTCGTCGGCTGGGACACCGACCAGGCATATGACCTGTACGACGCACGCGTCGGCGGCGGCTTCCCGGAGCCTCCAGTGGCCGTCGCCGGCTGCTCCGGCGACGCTTGCCAGGGGCCGACGACGGGCGCTCCCGGCGCGGCTGCGATTGGCAGCAGCGCCTTCAGAGGAGCCGGTGACCTCAAGTCCAGACTCCGCAGACACCGCACGTCGCGCAAGTGCGCGAAAGGTCAGGTGAAAAAGCGGGTCCATGGCAAGACGCGCTGCGTCAAGAGATCCCACAGAGCGAGAAAGAGAGCCCATAGAGCGATGCGAAGCCGGAACGCGCCAAGTGGAAAGGGGACGGACCGGTGAGCGCTCTGAGATCGGAAAGTGGAGGGGCGTCTGAGGCCGACGAGTCAATCGATGCCCTTATTGAGGAGTGGCGTCGATGGACCCCTGCCAGCTGGCGGGAGAAATCTGCCAGGCTCCAGAGACCGGCCGGGAAGATCGACGACGGTTCGTCCAGAGATCCCCGAGGTGGCGCGACGCAGCGGGTTCCGGAGGACACGGACCAGGGCGAGGCCGACGGGGGGGCGGACCGGTGAGCGGGGCGACGAGGAGGAGAATCACGATGAAGAGCGCTCACCGCGCTACGGCTGGCTGCGGCCGGCCCACGCTGCGCGGCGCAACGGCTCGCCGGCTGGGGACGACCCTGCTGGCGACCATTGCCCTGCTGCTGGCGGCTGTCTCGACCGCCGCGGCGGCGCCCGTGTGGCGCGTCGATCCGCTCGCGACGACGACTGCGGCGCCGGGAAGCACCCTGCAGTACGTCGTCCAGATGACGAACGATGGTGAGGATTCCCTGGACGCCACGGTGGATCCGTGGACGTTCACGGTGACGCTCCCTGACGGTCTCACGGCTGACTCGGCGTTCACTACCAGTTTTCAGTCATGGGACTGCTCGTCGGTCGTGCCAGGAATGCAGACATTCACGTGCACGGACACGACGGATACGCTCGGACGCAGACAAACGACGTCGCTGACGGTCGGCGTGGCCGTCGGCGGTAGCGCCTCGGGCGTCCTCACGGCGAGATTCGATGTCGCTGGAGGTGGCGCGGCGAGCGTGAGCGTCGTCGATCCGACGACGATCACGCCCGACCTGCCCGGCTTCGGCGTCGACGCGTTCGACGGATCCGTCGTGACGGACACCGCTGGCACGCCGGACACGCGCGCGGGCGGGCATCCGTACGCGTTTACGACATCGATCGACTTCAACACTGTCAGCAATCCGCTCCCGCTGAAGGGAACGCCATGGCCTGTCGAGCCCGTCAAGGACGTGCTCGTCGACTTGCCACCCGGATCGTTCGGCAATCCGACGGTGCTTGGAGAGTGCAGCCTTCCCCAGCTCGCGAACAACGCCGACGGTAGCATCGCGGCAAGACCGCTGTGTCCCGCGAGCTCCCAGGTGGGAACGACGCTCGTGCACGTGAACCTCCTCAGCAACGGAACGACAGTGGGACCGATCCCGGTCTTCAACATGGTTCCGCCGCCGGACGCTCCGGCCCGCTTCGGCTTCAACGTGCTCGGCTCGATCGTGGTGATCGACGGGCAGCTGCGCAGCGGCAGCGACTACGGCATCACCGCGACGGTTCGCAACATCTCCGAGGGTCTCGCGATCACCGGCACGACGTTGACGCTCTGGGGCGTGCCCGCTGATCCGGTGCACACGCCGGAGCGAGCGTGTCCGGGCCAGTTCGCTCCGACCGATGCGGGCGCCTTGGGCCCGTCATGCGACGCGGGGGTGACGCCCAAGGCCTTCTGGCGCAACCCCACCTCCTGTACGGGGCCGCTGACGACAACGCTCCGAACGGACTCGTGGTCCCATCCGGGGGAGTTCGACGAGGCGTCGTTCGTCAGCCACGACCTCCCGGGATATCCGGCGGCGCCAGAAGACCAGGGCGCCCCGAGAGGCATGACGGGTTGCGACAGAGTGCCGTTCGACCCGAGACTGTCGATCGACCCGGCGTCGAAGATGGCCGGCCAGCCGACCGGCTTGTCCGTCGACCTCTCGCTCCCGCAGCCGGACGACCCGCACTCGATCGCCACGTCGGACCTCAGAACGGCCGTCGTGAGACTGCCGCTGGGCGTCCATCTGTCGGCGTCCTCGATGCAGGGTCAGCAGGGCTGCACGCCGGCGCAGATCGGCCTGCACACGATGGACGATCCGACGTGTCCGGACGGCTCCAAGCTCGGCACCGTGTCAATCGCGACGCCCGCCCTGCCGGATCCGCTCCAGGGGTCCATCTACCTCGCCGGACCGCACGACAACCCGTTCGACACGCTCGTGGCGCTGTACATGGTCGCGAGAGGGTCGGGCGTGATCGTCAAGCAGGCGCTGCGGATCGACCTCGACCCCGTGAGCGGGCAGTTGACGACGACGCTCGACAACGGGCCGCAGACGCCGTTCTCGAACGTGCACCTGGAGTTCAAGGGCGGGTCGCGGGCGCCGATCGCGAACGGCCGCACGTGCGGCACGTACACGACGGAGGCGCAGCTGACGGGGTGGAACGGGAGCACCGTCGCCACCACGAGCAGCTTCGACATCTCCAAGGACGGCAACGGCGCGCCCTGCCCGGGCGGGAAGTTCACGCCGAGCTTCAGAGCCGGCACGGAGAGCAACAGCGCCGGCAGCCCGTCGCCCTTCAACGTCCGTATGACGCGTGAGGACGACGACCAGGAGCTCGGCAGACTCACCGTCGACATGCCGGAGGGCCTGCTCGGCTACATCTCGAGAGTCGCGCTGTGCGGGAACGCGCAGGCCGATGCCGGGACGTGCCCGGACAGCTCCAAGATCGGCAGCGTCGCCACAGGCGCTGGTGCCGGGCCCAACCCGTTCTACATCACGAACGGGCGGCTCTACATCACCGGTCCCTACAAGGGCGCGCCGTACGGCATCTCAGTAGTCGTGCCGGCGGTCGCCGGTCCGTTCAACCTCGGCAACGTCGTCGTGCGCGGGTCGATCTTCGTCGACAAGCACACGTCGAGATTGCGGGTCGTCTCGGAGCCGCTGCCGACCTTGCTGCAGGGCGTCTCGCTGCTGGTGCGCGACGTGCGCGTGGCGATCGACCGACCGGGCTTCTTCTTCAATCCGACCTCGTGCGCCGAGAAGAACATCGGTGGCACGATCGGCTCGGCCGAAGGAGCTTCCGCGAAGGTGTCCGATCGCTACCAGGCGTCGGAGTGCCGCAGCCTCGCGTTCAGACCGAAGATGGTCATGCGAGTCGGCGGCAGAGGCCACACCAGAAGAGGCCAGACGTCGCCGTTTACGACGACGCTGAGAATGCCGTCGAAGGACCAGGCGAACCTGAGATTCGTGCGGGTGACCCTGCCGACGACGATCAACGCGCGCCTGAACACGATCAACGATGCGTGCACGCGGACGGAGTTCGAGTCCGACGTCAGAAAGTGCGCGCACGCAATTGCGGGCTCGGCGACGGCGGTCACGCCGGTGCTGCCCGATCCATTGAAGGGCACCGTGTACTTCGTCAAGAACGGGCATCCGATCCCGGACCTGTTCGTGGCGTTGCGCGGGCCGGTCGCGTTCGACCTGATCGGCCGCGTGTCGATCCCGGGTGGGAAGCACCTCGCGACGACGTTCGCCACGGTGCCTGACGTGCCGGTCAGATCGTTCACGCTGAAGCTGCTCGGCGGATCGAGAACGGCCTCGACCGGTGCGGCGACGAACCTCTGCTCCGCGAGGGGCAGAAAGGCCAAGGCGCAGGTCGACTACATCGGCCAGAACGGAAAGCTGCTGCAAGTCGACCAGGCCCTGAAGGTCGGCGGCTGCGGGAAGCCGCGCAGACACGGCCGGGGGCGCTGACAGGGCTCGGGGGAGCCGGAACTGCGGGAGCAGGGCGGCGGGCGTCTCGGATGAGGCGCCCGCCGTCGTGTGCTGGGATCACCACCGGCATTCCGCACTCGCAGTGCCCGATGCAATGGCTCAAAGCACCGCGTACCGCTGCGTGACGGGCCCGAGCTCAGTCTCGAACAACAGTCTCAGCAGCCGCTGTTCGAGCAGCGTGCCCAGTTCCGCAACCTCGCGCCACCGCGCCGAGCCGTCGGCAGCGCCACGGCCGTCCACGGCACGCAGCTCCGCACGCGCCTCGTCGTCGTCCAGCAGCCCCAGGAACCTGTCGTAGGCGCCCAATGCCTCGGCCCCTTGGGCAGCAGCCCCGTAGCGCACGAACGCATCGGCAACCCGATCGGTCGGCGGCATCGCGAACTGGTCGGCCAGGAACGGCGCGATCGCCTCGGCCTGCAACTCGTGGCAGCGCAGCACCGGCAGCAGCCCGCTCGCGAACAGCAGCTTGCGCGAGGTGCGCAGCTTCGCGTTGCGCAAGCCCCACCCGGCGCCACCACGCTCGCGGTCCTTCGCGACGAAGTCGACGCCGATCGTGCGCCAATAGCGCACGAGGTCGTTGAGCAGGAAGCGGGGTGGGCGATGGTCGCGCAGCGCGTCGCGCAGGTAGTCCTGGATCAGGTCGAGTCGCACGCCCGCCAGCACGTCCGCATGGCAGGCAGCAACCGACTCCAGCACGAGCAGCATGCGCCGCGTGAGGTTCGTGTTGGTGTCGTCGTCGAGCCCGACGCGCAGCAGGTCTGCTGAGTACACGACCTCCGCGAACACCCCCTGGCGGCCGGGAGCGCTGAACCCGCCGGGATCCCGCGCGAAACGCTCCGCGACCGCTGCGGCGGTGTCATGGGCCGATCCCCAGCCGCCGCCCGCCGGCGCGAAGCCGCGTACGAGCACGACGTAGTCGTCGTCCGAGCCGGCGGTGAGCTCGTGTCGTCCCCATGAGCCCATCAGCACGACCGAAGCGCGCCCGTCGACCGGCAACCCGTCCAGCAGCTCGGCCCGCTGCGCGAGCCGTCGCGCAGTCCGCTCGCGTGCGGCCGCAAGCGCGGGGAACGCCTGCCCAACCTGCTCCTGCAGGCGCTCGAGCGGCATCGCGGGAGCTGACATGGGCGGCGATGCTAGCCGTCTCAGCAGAAACAGGAATCCAGGGCTTAGAAACACTAAAGTCTGGTATACATATCCGGTGACGAGTCGCTCCCAACGGGGGAGTCGAGCGACAGTCGCGCCGCAGACGATCGGGGAGCGCGTCGCCGGGCTCGGTGACAGCCGTGTCGTGCGGGCGCTGATCGCCCATCCCCACCTCACCGCTGCAGGGTCGATCGCCCTGGTCGTCCTCGTCTACCTGTGGCCGGCGCTGATCGGCGGCGGCGTGCTCGCCCCAACCGCGCTGCTGAGTGCCGGCGCCCCGTGGAGAGCCGGCGCCTCTCCCGAGCTCCTGCGCTACGTCAACAACGAACTCGGCGACGTGCCGATCACCTACTACCCGTGGAACGCCCTCGCCCGTCAATTCATCCACGCGGGCACCTTCCCGGCATGGAACCCCCACGCGCTCGCCGGCACCCCGCTGTTCGCCAACTTCGAGATCGCCTGGCTCTCGCCCTTCAGCCTCCCCCTGTGGATCCTGCCGCTCAACTACGGCCTCGGCGTTGCCGCCGCGCTGAAGCTGTGGATGGCCGGCTTCGGGACGTACCTGCTCGTACGCGAGCTGCGGCTCGGGTTCTGGCCGGCGATGGTCGCGGCCGTCAGCTTCACCCTCTGCGCGTTCAACGTCGTGTGGCTCACCTACGGCGTGTTCGTCTCGGTCGCCGCGCTGCTGCCGTGGGCGCTGTGGCTGACCGAGCGCCTCGTGCGGCGCGGACGCGCCGCCGACGGGCTGTGGCTCGCGCTCGTCGTGGCGGGGATCGCCACCGGCGGCCATCCGGGCACGCAGGTCCACGTGCTCGCGGCGACGGCGCTCTACGCGCTGCTGCGCTGCCTCCTCTTGCCCAGCAAAGAGCGTGCCGGTCGCGTTCGCAGCCTCGCCCTCGTCGGCGGAGCCCTCACGGTTGGTCTCCTGCTCGCGGCAGCGGTGCTGCTGCCCGCGCAGCAGGCCGCGATCGACTCGTACGGCGCGGCTTTCCGGCGCGGCGAGTACGGCACGCTGTTCGAATCGAGGGTGCCGTTCGGCTCGCTGCGGAGCGCGCTGCTGCCGGAGTGGTGGGGCCGTCCCAGCGAGCAGGTCACGGGCGGCGACTCGTTCTTCAGAGAGCGCACCTTCTACGCCGGCGTGATTCCGCTGGCGCTCGCCGTGCTCGCCGTCGTCTCCGCCGGCGGCTGGCGGCGCAAGGCGCCCTTCGTCCTGCTCGCCGTCCTTGGGGCAGCGGTCGCGGTCAGGACGCCGCTGGTCGAGCCGCTCGTCCGCAACCTGCCGCTGTTCGACCAGGTCCAGAACCAGCGCATGCTGCTGTGGTTCATGTTCGGCGTCTCGATCCTGAGCGCGTTCGGGCTCGAGCAGGCGATCGGCGCGCCGCGAGAACGGCGCGTGTGGGTCGTGATCGGGTCAGGGATCGCGATCAGCCTGTGCGCCGCGGTGCTCGCAGGGATCGAAGGCAACGCGCTGACCGACGCCGCTGCCTACGTCGTGCATCGCACCGACCACGCGGCACCGGCCGTCCTCTCGCTTGCGAGCGTGGCGTGGGCGCTGCTGCTCCTGCTCGGGCTGGCCGCCGTCCTCCTGCTGATGCGCCGGCGCCCGCGCGCCGCCGCGCTGGCCTGCGCGCTCCTTGCACTCCTCGTCGCGTTCGACCTGCTGCACTTCGCGGTCGGCTACAACCCGATCGGCCCCGCCTCCGTCGTCATGCCGCCCCGCACGCCGGCGATCGCCTACCTGCAGCGGCACGCCGACGAGGGACGCATGGCGGGCGTCGGGATCTCGCTGCCGCCCGACTGGTCCTCGACATACGGCCTGCGCGACGTGCGCGGCCTTGACGCACCCCAGCCGACAATGCGATTCGAGCGCCTGTGGCAGGTCTTGGAACCGGGCTACGAACCCGCGCGCTTGAACGGACTGTCGCCGGTGGCGGTGAACCTGCTGGGGATGCTCGGCGCGCGCTACATCGTCGCCGATCCGGAAACGCCCCCACTGGACGCGCTGGGGCTGAGGGTCGCGTATCGCGGCCGCGATGCGGCGATCTTCTCGAACGAACTCGCCCTGCCACGCGCGTTCGTCGCCGGCTGGGTCGACGTGGCGCCGGACGACGAAGGGGAGCTCTCGAGCGTCGCCGAAGAAGGATTCGATCCCGGCAGCCACGCGATCATCCGCGCAGACGAGCTCGGCGACGTCGCACCGCCGGGGAGAAGCTCCGGGACGGCGCGGGTCGTCGGCGAGACGAACGACAGCGTGACGATCCGGGCGAGGCTCGCGCAGCGTGGCCTCGTCGTGCTCGACGACCAGTGGATGCCCGGTTGGAACGTCCGGGTCGACGGCAGGCCCGCCCCGATACTGCAGACCGACGTCGTGCTGCGCGGCGTGATCGTCCCGGCGGGCGAGCACGAGATCGTGTGGAGCTACCGCGTCCCCGGGCTGCGGGCCGGCGTCGCGCTCAGCGGGCTCGGGCTGGTCACGTTGCTGACATGGGCCGGTGTGCTGGTCGCGCACGCGCGACGCAGAAGGCTCGCGGCCCCGCGCGAGCGGTGAAGTCCGCTTACGCGGGCGGCGCCTCGAGCACCCACGGCACGCCGACGCAGCGCTCCAGCACCGGCAGGAACGCCTCGGCGTCCGCCGCGCGCAGCGGCACGTGCTCGCCGTCGGCCTCGATCGACGAGACATGCACCTCGGCGAGCCGGTCGGAGAACGCGTCGAGCAGCTCGTGCGCCAGGCCCATGCCCGGATCGTGCAGCTGGGCGTGGGCGACGTCGAAGCAGAAGCGCGCGTCCGGCAGCGCGTCGAAGTAGCGGGCCAGCTCATCGGCGGTGCGCGCGTCGGGCTTGCGCGTGTCCATGTTCTCCAGTCGCAGCCGGCCGCCCAGGTCCGCGAACGGGGCCAGGTCGCCGAGCGTCTCCGGGTGCATCACGATGCCGTCGACCTGCGCCGGGATCGAGGCGAGCGCGGTCGCCAGCGCGGCCGGCGTCCCGTCCCAGCCCTTCGACGGACCGTGGACCGAGACGTGCCCGAACGGCAGCTCGCCGTCCTCCCGCAGGAACCGCAGCAGGCTCGGCAGCTCGCGCGCCGAGAGCGCGGACAGCTCGACCACGTCGAGCGAGCAGGACTCCGCCGCCGCCACGAGCCGCGGCCAGTCGCCGCGCGCGCCGATCATGTAGCCGGTCGACGGTCCGACGAGGCCCGCGTTCAGCTCGAGCAGCTCACCGGCCGCGGTCATCGCTGGGAGGGGTTCGACGGTGATGGGCACCCGAGCGACCCTACCCTGCACGGGCGACGGAAGCGCGTGCCTCGTTCGCGCGGGCGATCGCCTCCGCGAACGTCCCCTCCCACTGGTCGATGTTGGCGCTCATGAACTGCTGCCTGCCCCACTTGGCAGCGCGCTTGGCGAGCTTGCGGCGCGCCCGGTCACTGCAGATCAGCGCGTCGAGCTCCTCGTACCAGCGGTCGTCCGGGACCAGGCGTCCGCCCTCGCGCTCGCCCATCCCCGCGTAGGGGCCTATCGGCGAGGCGAGCCATGGCACCCCCACGGCGGCGTACTCCTTCAGCTTGATGTCCGAGCGCACGTGATTTATGTGCAGGTCGGGGGAGAGCGGCGCGATCCCGATGTCGAAGCTCGACAGGTGAGAGAGCAGCTGCGGGAACTGCACGACCGGGAGATGCCGGTAGCGGTCGCTGGGCAGTCTGAGATCGACGCCGATCGCGGTTACGTGCAGTTGCGACTGCTCGTCCAGCAGCCGCTCAAGCGCCGCCCTCACCGGGATCCGCTCGAGGTCGAGCGCATGCTCGCCGCCGGCGACCCAGCCGACGCGCACTCCCGAGCGCGACGCGCGCGGGCCGAGCACCGCGTCCCACACGTAGTTCTCGATCACGCGGACCTCGGGCGCCCCGCCCTCGCGGAAGATGTTCGCGAGCCGCTCGTTCGTCGTCGTCACGAGGTCGACCGTGCCGAACAGCCGTCTGCGCACGGCGAGTCGCTTCGCGCCGTTGAAGCCGCCGGCGTTCCTGTACGCCTCCGTGCGCTTCGACACGCGCGTGACGTCGTCGTCGTCGTCCCACACCGTCGCGGCCCCGAGCGCCTTTGCGGCGCGCACGCGCTGAAGCGTTCCCTCGTCGCAACTGCGGTGGATGTGCAGCACCTCGCACCAGCGCAGCGCCTCGTCCCAGCCGTCCTCCTGCGTGTTGTCGAGTCGGCGCGTCTCGTGGCCGCGCGCCGTGAGCACAGACATCGGCGCTATGGACCGGTAGATCGTGTTGATCGACGAGTTGTCGTGTGGGACTAAGGCGATCCGCACGGTTCCCCCTCCGTGTCGAATAGGAGCCACCGCATTCTCCCATATTGGGGTGCAGCGTGGGACGGCTGCCCGGCCTCTCAGTCCTGCCCCTCGTCCGGCCACCGCCCCGTCCGATCGAACTCCCGCCGCGCCGCGTCCTCGCGCGCGCGGTCTCTGTCGCTCGTGACGCCGAAGCGGAACAGCAGGTTGACGAGCAGCACGGAGAGACCGGCCCCGAGCAGCGCCATCGCGCCCTCGTAGTTCGCGCCGGGGTCGATCACGAGGAAGACCAGGCCGACGAGGCAGATCACCGCCGGCAACCCGTAGCGGACGGCCGCGACGAGCCGCGGGCGCGGGCGCCTCACGCCGCGTCGCCCTCCCCGCTCCCACGCGGCACGATCACGACCGGGCACGCCGCGTCCCGCAGCAGGTGCGTCGAGACCGACCCCATAAGCACCCGCCGGAACGGGCCTTTCGCGCGCGAGCCGGTGAACAGCAGGTCGTCCGTCTTCGCGTCCTCGACGAGCGCCGTGACGATGTCGCCGTCCAGCACAACACCCTCCGCGGCCACTCCCGCGCCCAAAGCGGCGATTGCATCGTCGACCCGGCGGCGCGCCTCGTCGCGCGCGATCTGCCCGAGCTCCTCGTACGCGACGACGTCGAGCGGCGGCGGCGGATAGATGCCGACGGCCGCGCTGTTGACAGCCGTTACGAGCCGCAGCCGCGCGCCCGCCGCCCGCGCGAAGTCGGCCGCCACCTCCAGCGCATGCTGCGCCTCCGGCGAGCCGTCGAAGGCGACCGCAATCTGGCGTGGAGCGCCGGGGTGCGCGTCGCGGAAGCCGTCGGGCGCGACCGCGACCGGGCAGGGCGCGTGGTTGAGCACCGCGTCCGGCGTCGAGCCGGTCAGCAGCCGCAACGCCTTGCCGTGGTGCGTGGCGCCGACGACGATCGCCGCCGCGTCCGACGCCTCGGCGAGGTCGTGCAGCACGTGGGAGGGGGAGGCACCGGCGACCGCGCGCAGGCTTGCGCCGCCGTCCGCGGCGGCGGAGGCAGCAGCAGCGCCACCGCCAGCCCCCGCCAGCCACCCCCGCGCCCGCTCCAGCTTGCGTTCCGCGTCCTCGCGCATCCCTTTCGCCACCTCCAGCGCCGCCGCGTTCTCGCCCAGCGGGTCGTCCGGATACGCGCACGCGACGACCAGTTCTGCGTCGGCCATCCCGGCCAGCAGGCGCCCGAGCGCGAGTGCGTCGTCGCCGTGGTCGGTGCCGTCGTAGCCGACGACGATCGTGCGGGTCATGTGAGGTCCCTCCGGGCGGGTGTCGAAGCAGTGGGGCGGAGCTCGCCGAACGATACGCGTGTTTGCACGACATTCGTGGCAAGGCTCCGTGCAACGCTCAACCAATCAGGCCGATCTGACGATCCCTTGGAATACCGTCGTGAAACCGCCCCCTGACCGTTCCGGCCAGGACCGGGAATCGCCACCCTTGCGCGCCCTCGTCGTCCACCGAGATCCCGAAGCAGCCTCTGCGCTGATCGCCGTGCTCAGCGCGTCGAACGGCAGCGCCAGCGCCGTCGCCGCGACGGCGCTGCTGGACCCGTCCGCGCTTGCGAGCACGCTCGCCCGCGGCGAGGCCGAGGCGGTCGTCTGCGCCCTCTCACCGGAGGACCACGACCTCGACAGCGTCCGCGAGACCTGCGACACCGCCGGCATCGCGCTCGTCCTGACCGACCCGGATGCAGGCCCGGTCGCGCACGCCGCTCAAGGCTGCGCCGCCCACGAGCCGCAGCGCGACCGCCTGGTCGCCGCCGTCCTGCGCGAGCACGCCTGCGCGCAAGACCGTCGCGCCGCCACGACCGCCCAGCGTCTCCTCTCCGCCCAGCAGACGATTGCCGATCACCTCGCCGCCGATCTGCCACCGGACGCGCTTCTCACCGAGGCCCTCGGCGTGCTCGCCGCGCTGTTCGGCGCCGCCGGCGGCGTCGCCTGGGAGCTGCCCGCCGACCGCGGCGAGCTGATCCCCCGCGCCGCCCACGGCGAGGCGACCCTGCCCGCAACAGGCACCGTCCCCTTCCCCGACGAGCACCTCGCCGGCCGCGCCGCGCTCGCCCAGGCGACCGTCGCCGACGGCCCGCACGTCGCCGTCCCGCTCGTCGCCGGTGGCGCCTGCGAGGGCGTTCTGGAGCTGCACCTCGCGCCCGGCGCCAGGCCCGACGCGCGCCTGATGGCCGACGTCGCCGCGCTCGCCAGCCAGGTCGCGCTGCACCTGCGCTACCGCCGCGGCGCCGCGATGCTCGACCTGCACGAGCGCGCGCTCGCCGCCACCAACAACGGCATCGTCATCACGGACGCCGATCCGGAGACCGGCGGCTGGCCCGTCTCCTATGTGAACGAAGCGTTCGAGCTGCTGACCGGCTGGCGCGCCGAGGACGTGATCGGCCGCTCGTTGAGCATTCTCCAGGGCGAGGAGACCGACCCCGAGCCGATCGCCGAAATGGCGGCTGCGCTGCGCGAGGGCGAGGAGTGCTGGGTCACGCTGCGCAACTACCGCCGCGACGGCTCGCCGTTCTGGAACGAGGTCTTCCTCACGCCCGTCCACGACGCCGACGGCGTCGCACGGCGCTACATCGGCGTCCTGCACGACGTCACCGCGCGCGTCACCTCCGCCGTCGAGCTGGAGGAGGCGGAGGCTCGCTACCGCACGCTGATCGAGACGATCCCCGCCGTCACCTACATCGCCGACTGGGACGAGCTCGGTTCCTTCCGCTACGTCTCCCCGCAGATCCAGGACCTGCTCGGCCATCCGCCCGAGCACTGGCTCGGCGACACCGGCGTCTGGGAGCAGCACATCCACCCCGACGACGCCGCTCGCGTGATCGCCGAGACGCGCTACGCGTTCCGCCAGCAGAAGGCGTTCGACTGCGAGTACCGCATGTTCGCGGCCGACGGCAGCGTCGTGTGGGTGTGGGAGCGCGACACCGTGATCCGCGACGAGGTCGGCGAGCCCTACCTCACGCAGGGAATCATCACCGACGTCACCGCCACCCGCATCGCGGAGGCTGCGCTGGCGGAGAGCGAGGAGCGCAACCGCGGCGTCGTGCACGCGCTGGAGGAGGGGCTGCTGATCTACGGCTCCGACGGGCGCGTCCTCTCGTGCAACGCGGCCGCCACGCGGATCCTCGGGCTCGCCGAGGAGGACATCCTCTACCGCACCGCCGGCGAATGGCCGCTGCAGATGGAGCAGGAGGACGGCACGCCGCTCGTGCGCGAAGCGATGCCCTCGCAGCGTGCGCTGGAGACCGGCCTGCCGCAGCGCGACGTCGTGCTGAAGATCGTGCGCCCCGACGGCGCCGAGGTGTGGGCGTCCGTATCCAGCCACGCGCTCGTGCGCGAGGGCGAGTCGCGCCCGTACGGCGCGGTGACCGCCTTCAGCGACATCACCGAGCGCCGCCGCGCGCAGGAGCAGATCGCCTTCCTCGCCTACCACGACTCGTTGACCAAGCTGCCGAACCGTGCGCTGCTCGACGAGCATCTCGCGCTGGGCCTGGCGCGCGCCCGCCGCGGCGACAACGCGGTGGCGCTGCTGTACGTCGACCTCGACGACTTCAAGGCCGTCAACGACTCGCTCGGCCACGCCGCCGGCGACGAGCTGCTGCGGCGCATCGCCGTGCGCCTGCGCGGCGTCGTGCGCTCGACCGACCTGCTCGCGCGCCAGGGCGGCGACGAGTTCCTGATCCTTTTGACGGACCTGCAGACCGATCCGCGCGTGGCCGCCGAGGCGGTCGCGAAGCAGGTCGAGCAGGCGCTGCTGGAGCCCTTCCTGATCGCCGACGCCGAGTTCGAGATCGGCTCCTCGATCGGCATCTCGATCTACCCGCACGACGCGACTGACGCCGACACGCTGCTGCGCCACGCCGACGCTGCGATGTACGAGGTCAAGCAGGCGGGGCGCGGTGGGATCGCCTCCTACGGCGGGGACTCGCGCCACACGCTCGCGCGGCTGTCGCTGACGTCGAAGCTGCGGCGCGCCTTGCAGCGCGACGACTTCGTCGTGCATTACCAGCCGCTCGTGACGCCGGCGACCGGGGAGCTGGTCGCGTTCGAGGCACTGGTGCGCTGGCAGGACGCCGAGCGCGGGATCGTCGGGCCGAACGAGTTCATCCCCTTGGCGGAAGACGCCGGCCTGATCGAGGCGATCGGCGGCTGGGTGCTCAACGCTGTCTGCGCGCAGCTGCATGCATGGCGCGCGGAGGGGCTCGACGCGCACGTCCACGTCAACGTCTCCCCGCGCCAGCTGCGCCGGCCCGACTTCCCGACGACCGTGCGCGATGCGCTCGAGGCCGAGGGCCTCGCGCCGTCGTGCCTGACGCTGGAGATCACCGAGTCGGCCGCGATGAACGACGCCGAGCGCGCGAACCCGGTCGTGCGCGCGCTGCACGAGCTGGGCGTGCGGCTCGCGATCGACGACTTCGGCTCGGGCCACTCGTCGCTGGCGCGCCTGCGCGACGTGCCGGTCGAAGTGCTGAAGATCGACCAGTCGTTCCTGCGCGGGATCCCCGACGACCCGCAGGCCGCCGCGATGACGAGAGCGATCATCGAGCTCGGCGCCGCCTTGGGCATGCTGACCGTCGCCGAGGGCGTCATGAGCGAGGCACAGCGCCTGTTCCTCGTCGAGCACGGCTGCCCGCTCGCGCAGGGCTTCCACTTCGCCAAGCCGCTGGTCGCCGAGGAAGCGACGGAGCGGCTGCGGGCGCTGGTCGCGGCGCGCTCTTAGCAGTCCGGAATCACACCTTTATTCAGTAGAATGAGCGCAAGGCGTTGCCTCAGCCGCAACGTGTAACGGCCGCGCGCTGTCACGCGGCTCGTCCCGCTCGGGGAGCGGGAAAGGGGGTAACCATGCGCAGTTGCAAGTTTTGGATCATCGGATCCGCTGCTGGCGCACTGCTCGGGCTCGTGGCTGGTGCCGCCAACGCGGCCAGACTCGAACTCCCAGCGGGTGAAAGGTTCAGAGTCACGTGGGGGCCGATCGAATTCGCCCCACCTATCGGCGCCACCGTCAGATGCAACATGACGATCGAAGGATCTTTTCACACGAGAACCATCGTGAAGACGCTGGGATCTCTAATCGGCCAAATCTCGAGAGCTACCATGAGCGGGTGCGCTGGAACGGTGCTAGCCGAAACTTTGCCGTGGCACGTCACCTACGGCGGCTTCGCCGGCACGCTACCGAACATAACGTCCATAACGACCTCGGTCGTGGGTGCTGCGATGAGTCTGGCGAACGAATGGGGCACGTGCCTATTCAGGACCTCGTCTGCTAGGCCGATGAGGCTGATAGGCGACACCGCAGCGTGGGAGGAAGAACTCGAACTCGAAAGCACGGGCTTCATCGTGCCGACGCTCAGAGTGGACGAAAGCGCGAGGATACCGCTCACCGGCGGCTTCTGCTCGGGTTCCGAAGGCAGCGCGAGGGGAAGAGGAAGCGTCACCGTGCTAGCGGGCACGAGGAAGATACGGGTCGGGCTAGTGGGCGTCGCCCAGAGTGGGGAAATGAGGCAAGCCCCCGTCGCCGCCGATCCGAACCTCATAGAATTCATAATTCATAATGATGCATTGGCCGGTGGTCCGCGCTTAAGGGTAGGCCTGATCTTCCTGGAAGGAGTAAATCCTAGAAACTACGCGATAGAAGACCCGAGATTCTGTGAATCTCGGAATCTTGCGCCTGGGCACTACTGCACCTATTACGTCAGACGGATAGTGGCTGGAGGGGCAGCCGTCGTCGTCGCGAGGGTGAACTTCGGCACAGGCCGGGTGGAAGAACCGGTTATATGACCGCCGGCGTCCGCGGTGCCGCGCACACGCGCGCGGCACCGCGGCGCGACGGCGCTAGCCGGGCATCGGCTCCTGCGCGCGCGGCGCGGCGGAATACGCCTCCGCCGGCTCGAGGAACTGTCTGAGCTGCTCGCGCAGCTCCGGCGTGTCCTCATGCCCGTGCACCGACTGCGCGTGCTCGGCCGCCGCGCGGACGACCTCGTCCTCCTCGCCGATGATCACGAGCGAGCAGTTCGAGTCGCTGGGAAAGCGGCGGCAGTCCGCCATCTTGCGGGCCATCTGCGCTCCTCTCGTTGGGGACGGGCGCAAGGTCGATCGTCTCGCCGTGGGAGGCGCGCGTCAACCGTTTCGCCGGTGGCCACGAGCACGCCCGCCTCGTCGACCATCCGAGCCGTTCGACCGGCGGGGACGATCTGCAGCCCTGCTCCGTAGCGGGAGATGTCAACCGTCGAACCGGTGGTCAGCCCCAGCGCGTCACGCAACGGCTTGGGCACGACGATTTCCCTGTGGATGGGACATCCGGTGTCAGGACAGCCCGGCGGTAGGGAAGCCCTGCTTGAGCAGGGAGCGGCCGAGCGCCTCGCCGGCCACTTCGAGCTCGGCGAGCGTCGTCGCCTCGGCGATCGAGGCGAGCCCGAGCGCGCGGCGGCCGTCCTCGTTGAGCTCGCGGCGGCCGACGAGGGCGTGGACGGGGACGCCCGCCCGCCCGGCGCCGACACGGGCCGCGCGCGCGGAGATCTCACCCACGACCTTGCCCTCGCCGCTCTGGGAGTCGATCCGTCCCTCGCCACAGACGACGGCGGCGGCTCCGACGAGGCGCGCGTCGAAGCCGACAGCGTCGAGGACGCGTGCGGCGCCCGGCTCCAGCACTGCGTCGTAGACGGCCCAGAGGGCGCCGGCCAGACCGCCGGCTGCGCCTGTGCCCGCAACGCCGCGCGGATCGCGCGGCAGCGCCGACGCCTGGGCGTCGAGCCGCGCTGCGAGGCGCTGCACCATCGCCGCGTCCGCGCCCTTCTGCGGCCCGTAGACCTCGGCGCAGCGCTCCCACGGGGTGCGCACGTCGCACAGCACGACCACGCGCGCCCCGCCGAGTCCGTCGCCGCGCGAGGACAGCGCCGCCAGCGCGCCCGCGCCGCCGTCGACTGTGGCGCTGCCGCCGACCGCCACGAGCACCTCGCGCGCGCCCGCGTCGAGGGCGGCGGCGATCAGCTCGCCGGTGCCGAACGTGCTTGCCTCCCAGGGGTCGCGCTGGTCCTTTGTCAGTAGCGCGAGGCCGCTCGCGGTGGCGGTCTCCACCAGCGCGGTCCTGTCGTCGCCGAGCAGCGCGAAGCGGCCTTCGAGCGGCCGTCCGAGCGGATCGTGCGCTGGCGCCGCGACGACCGTGCCGCCGCTCGCGGCGACGATCGCGTCGAGCATCCCCTCGCCGCCGTCGGCGACCGGGCAGCGGTCCGCCGCGAGCCCCGCACGCTCGAGCCCGCGGGCGATCGCGTCGGCGACCTCGGGCGCCGCGAAGGTGCCCTTGAAGGAGTCTGGCGCGACGAGGACGCGGGGCGTCTCGTTCCGCATCCTCACCTCGCGACGTCGTTCACGGGGGTGATCGGCGCCTCCCCGGCGCTCACCGCGAGCGCGTTGCGCGCGGCCAGCTCGGCCATCGCCGTGCGCGTCTCGATCGTCGCCGAGCCGAGGTGGGGGATCAGCACGACGTTGTCGAGCTCCAGCAGGCCGGGGTGGACCTGCGGCTCCTGCTCGAAGACGTCAAGCCCGGCGCCGCGGATCGTCCCGTCGCGCAGCGCCTCGACGAGCGCCGCCTCGTCGACGACCGGCCCGCGCGCCGTGTTGACGAGATAGGCCTCGGGCCGCATCAGCTTCAGCGCGTCGGCGTCGATCAGGTGGCGCGTCTCGTCGGTGAGCGGGCAGTGGAGCGAGACGACGTCGGCGGTCGCGAGCAGCTCCTGCAGCGGAACGTGCCCAGCGCCGCCGAGTTCCTCCTCCACCTCCGGCGAAACATGGCGGCGGCTGAAGTAGGCGATTTCCATCCCGAACGCACGCGCACGGCGGGCGGTCGCCCGGCCGATCTCGCCGAGCCCGACGATCCCGAGCGTCTTGCCCTGCAGCGACGTGCCGAGCATGAAGAACATGCTCCACGCCCACGGCTGTCGCGAGCGCAGCAGCCGCTCGCCCTCGCCGAAGCGGCGCGTGGAGGCGAGGATCAGGCCCATCGCGATGTCGGCTGTGGCCTCGGTCAGCACGCCGGGCGTGTTCGTCACCTGCACGCCGCGGCGCGTGCACGCCTCGACGTCGATGTTGTCGTAGCCGACGGCGACCGTGGACACGCACCGCAGCTGCGGGCCCGCGGCGTCGAGGAAGGCGTCGTCGACGCGATCGTGCAGAAGCGCCACCACCGCATCGACCCCTGCGATTGCCTCATGCAGCTCGGGCACGGTGAGCGGGCGATCGTGCGGCGAGACCCACACGTCCGCGGACGCGCCGAGCAGGTCGAGCGCCTGCTGCGGCACGCGGCGAGTGACGACGATGCGAGGGCGCGCGGGCATCGGAAGAGGATCCTCTCGCAGTCGCTCGCTGCGTGCCCGCGCCCGCATCAGCCCGACGCGCGGGCGGATCTCACCGGGTGGTCGACCGTCGCATCGAGTCGCGCCTGCAGGTCCCCGCCCACGAGCATCGCACGCAGCTCACGCACCGGCGGGGGAGGAAGCTCGGCGGGCGTGACGAGCCCCACGGTCGGCGTCACGGCCGGCTTGCGCAGCGGGTGGACGCGGGGCCGCCCTCGCGCGGCGCCGCGCCGCGATCCGGCGAGCCAGGTGTGCGCGATCACGCACGACCAGCCTGCGTCGGCCAGCGCCAGCAGCGCGGAGATCGAGTCGGCCTCGATTCGCGGCGCGGCGTCGACGCCGGCCTCCCGCAGCGCCGCGTCGACGATCTGGCGGTTGCGCATCTCGGGCATCAGCAGGCACAGCGGAAGGCCCGCGAGCGCGCGCCACTCGAGCGGCTTGCCGGCAGGGGCGTCGAGCGCCGGATCGCTGCTCAGCAGCATCAGCCGCTCGCGGTAGAGCGGCGTCGCCTCGACGCCGGCGAGCGGAGCGTCGTCGAGGTAGTCCAGCCCGGCGTCGAGCTCGTGGCGCGCGAGCCGGCGGCCCAGCTCGTCGGAGGAGAGCGTGCGGATCTCGATGCGCACGCCCGGATGCCGGCGCGCGAACGGTCCGACGACCAGCGGCACCGCGGGCATCGACGTCGGGATCGCGCCGAGTCGCAGCGTGCCCGTCAGCTCGTGGCGCAGGCGCGACGCCTCCGACGTCAGCCCCTCGACCGCGGTGAGCGCCGCCTGCGCCCATCTCAACAGCTCGTGGCCGTCGGACGTGAGGTCGTCGTAGCGGTGCCCGCGGCGCACCAGCGTGACGCCCAGCTCCAGCTCGAGCTTGCGGATCGCCGTCGAGAGCGCGGGCTGCGAGACGTGGCAGGCGGCCGCGGCGCGGCCGAAGTGGCGTTCGCGCGCGAGCGCACTGAGGTATTCGAACTGGCGCAGGAACACGATCGCATCCATTATCGCTGGTTATCGATCAAGCAGCGATCGGTATTGGACGCGCATCACGGTCCGTCGCATCATTCCGCGCCGTGTCGGACCTCCGCCGCTCCATCGCCGCCCACCTGCTGCCCGTCGCCCGTCTGGGAGCGGGCGTCGGCGCCAGCGCGCTCGCGCTCGCCGCGATCGGCGGTGCGATCGGCGCGCCGCTGCTGATCGCGCCGTTCGCCGCGACGGCGTCGATCAAGCACGCGGCGCCGGAGAGCCCGATGGCCGCACCGCGCAGCGTCGTCGGCGGGCACCTGCTCGGCGCGCTCGTCGGCATCGCGGTCGGCGCGCTGCTCGGCGAGGCGGCGCTGGCGGTGGCCTTCGCGGCCACCGCCTCCTCGATGCTGATGATGGGCCTGCGGATCCTCCACCCGCCTGCGATCGCGACGACGCTGATCGCACTGCAGCAGCACGGCGACCACTGGTTCCCGCTGCAGGTCGCGCTTGCCGGCGCCGCGACGCTGATCCTCGCGGCGATGGTGCTGTCGCCGTTGCTGCATGGGCGCCCGTACCCCGTGCGCTGGTAGCGCCTTCGCGCGGGCGCTCCGCTCGGGCGTGGTTCGCGCTCGCGGCGCCCGCCGTCGGCATCGAGGGGGAGGGAAGTGGCGACATCTGTGACGCTCCAGATTCACGACCGCGAATTTGACGGTCCCCCAGACGGCCTAATTCGCGGTGGTGGAAATCGGACCTGAACAGGCGCGCCGAACTGCGCCAATGAGCCGGGAACGTGCCGGAAGAGCGCACAAGCGCCCGCCTCACTCCCGCTCGATGCCGACAGCGCGCGCTCCGGCCCGCAGCGCCCGCTTGAGCGGAGCGCCACCTACCCCCGAACCCGCTCCGCCCCCGTGTAGACGTTCACCGTCTGCCCGCGCGCGAAGCCGCACAGCGTCATCCCCCGATCCGCTGCCAGCTCGATCGCCAAAGACGACGGCGCGCCCACGGCGACAAGGATCGGCGCTCCCGCCACCGCCGCCTTCTGCACCAGCTCGAACGACAGCCGCCCGCTCACGCACAGGATCCGCTCGCGCAGCGGGAGCAACCCATCGAGCAGCGCGCGGCCGACCACCTTGTCCATCGCGTTGTGCCGACCAACGTCCTCGCGCACCACAAGCAGCTCGCCATCCGAAGCGAACAGCCCGGTCGCGTGCAGCCCGCCGGTACGCGCGAACGTCGGCTGCTGCAGCCGGTCGGGCAGCGCGGCGAGCAGCGCGCGCGGCACGAGCGGACCATCGCTCGCAGACGGCGCCGCGACGGCAACCTCCTCGAGCGCACCCTTGCCGCACACCCCGCACGACGACGTCGTGTAGAAGGAGCGCGAGCCGGGATCGCGCAGCAGCGGCCCGGCGACCTCGACGACGTTCGCCGCGAAGTCGGCGGTCGGGCCGGCCGCATGCGGCGCGTCGATCAGCCCCTCGCCGTGCAGGAAGCCAAGCGCCAGCTCCTCGTCGTGGCCGGGGGTGCGCATCGTCACCGACAGCGGCGCGCCGTCGATGCGGATCTCCAGCGGCTCCTCGACGGCCACCTCGTCGCGCACGTCGCCGTCGCGGAGGACCGTGGCGACGGCGTGGGCGGGAGGCGCGTCGCTCACGGCCGGTCGCTGCCCGCCAGCGCCGGCGTCCGCGCCGGCTGCTCGCCGATCGGCCGCACGTCGACGGCGACCACCTTGTACTCCGGGCACGATGTATTGACGTCGTGCGAGGCGCCGACGAGCAGGTTCGTCTTCGTCTCGGGGAAGTGGAACGTCGTGAAGACGTGGCCCGGCTCGATCTTCTCCGTCACCTGCGCCTGGATCTCGATGCGGCCCATGCGCGAGCGCAGCGAGACGACCTCCCCGTCCGAGATCCACAGGCGCGCCGCGTCGTCGGGATGGATCTCCAGCACGTCGCGGTCGACCAGCTCGGCGTTGGCGGTGCGGCGCGTCATCGTGCCGGCGTTGTAGTGCTGCAGCAGGCGCCCGGTCACGAGGATCAGCGGGAACTCCTCGTCGGCGGCGTCGCCCGGCGCCTTGTACGGCAGCGCCGCAAAGCGTCCGCGCCTGCTCGGCGTCTCGAACCGCTCCTCGTAGAGGATCGGCGAGTCGGTGCCGTCCGGCGCGACCGGCCACTGCAGCCCGTGGCGGCCCAGTCGCTCGTGCGTGATGCCGGCCCAGTCGGGCGTCAGCGCCGCGACCTCGTCCATCGCGTCCGCGGGTGTCTCCCACGGCAGCTCGTGACCCAGCGCGGAGGAGACGAGCTTGATGATCTCGAAGTCGGTCTTCGCCCCGCCGGGCGGCTCGATCGCCGGCTCGACCAGCTGCACGCGCCGCTCCGCGTTCGTGAACGTCCCGGACTTCTCCAGGAACGACGAGGCGGGCAGGATCACGTCGGCGTATCTCGTCGTCTCCGTCTCGAAGATGTCCTGGCAGACGAGGAACTCAAGCGACTCGAGCGCGCGCACGACGTGCGCCGTGTTCGGGTCGGTCTGCGCGACGTCCTCGCCGAAGATGTACATCGCTCGCAGCCGGCCCTCGACCGCCGCGTCGAACATCTCGGGGATCTTCCAGCCCGGCCTGCGCGACAGCCGGAGGCCGTACATCGCTTCGAATCGCTGCGCGACCTGCTCGTCGGCGACCGACTGATAGCCGGTGTACGTGTCCGGCAGCGCACCCATGTCGGACGAGCCCTGCACGTTGTTCTGGCCGCGCAGCGGCAGCAGCGCCGAGCCGGGTCTGCCAACTTTGCCGGTCATCAGCGCGATGTTGCAGATCAGCTGCACGACCTCGGAGCCGTACTTGTGCTCGGTCACGCCCAGGCCCCAGGAGATGCACGCGTTCTCGGCCTCGGCGTAGATGCGCGCGGCCGCCTCGATGTCGCCACTCGGCACGCCGGTGATCTCCTCGATCACCGCCGGCGTGTAGTGCGCGAGCAGCTCGCGCACGGCCTCGAAGCCCTCCGTGCGCGCATCGACGAACGCCTCGTCGACGAAGCCGTCGCGCTCGATCGCGTGCGCGATGCCGAGCAGCACGGCGGCGTTCGTGCCGGGCCGCGGCGAGAGGTGCAGGACGCCGTACTCCGACAGCTCGATTCTGCGCGGGTCGATCGTCACGAGCTGCATGCCGCGCAGCGTCGCCTGCTTGATGCGCGCGCCGACGACGGGGTGGCCCTCTGTCGGGTTCGCGCCGATCACGATCGTCGCGTCGGCGTGGTCGAAGTCCACGAACGAGCCGGTCGCGCCGGACAGGCCGAGCGATCTGCGCATCGCATAAGACGTGGGGGAGTGGCACACGCGCGAGCAGTTGTCGATGTTGTTCGTGCCGATCGCGGCACGCATCAGGCGCGACATCGCGTAGCAGTCCTCGTTCGTCGCGCGTGAGGAGGCGAGGCCGGCGATCGCGTCGGGGCCGTGTTCGGATCTGATGCGCGTGAGCTCGGTCGCGATGCGGTCGATCGCCTCCTCCCACGAGGCGGCCCGCAGCGGCCCGCCGCGCTTGTCGCGGATCAGCGGGGTCGTGAGGCGCTCGCGGTTGCGGCTGAACTGGTGCGCGAAGCGGCCCTTGAGGCACGTGTGGCCAACATTCGCCGGTCCGTCGAGGGCAGGGCTGATCGAGGCGACACGGCCGTCGCGCGTGTGCGTCTCCAGGCGGCAGCCGACGCCGCAGTAGCCGCAGGTCGTCGTGACGGTTGCGTCGAAGCGAGCGTCGCTCATGACGAATCTCCGGCGGTCGCCAGCAGTGACAGCTCGCCGATGGCGTCAGTCGGGCACGTATCGGCGCATGCGCCGCACGACACGCACGCGGACTGGCGGAAGCCCTCGTCGAGCCCGGCGGCTACGTTCGCGCCGAAGCCGCGACCGGTCGCGGTGAGCGCGAACGTCCCCTGCACCTCGTCGCACGCCCGCACGCACCGCCCGCACGAGATGCACAGCTCGTGGCGGAAGCTCAGGTACGGGTGGCGGTCATCGACCGGCTCCAGCTCGTGCACCTCGCCGGGCCAGCGCGGCTCGCCGACCTCCAGCCGCTCCGCCACCTGCGCGAGCTCCGTGTGCGGAGCCGGCGGCTCGGGCAGCTCGCTCAGCACCAGCTCCACGACGGCGCCGGCGATGCGGCGCGCCGTCGGGTCCTGCGTGTCGATGACCATGCCGTCGCGCACCGGCGTCGTGCACGCGGGGATCGGTCTCAACACGCCCTCGGCCGCGACCATGCAGACGCGGCACGCGCCGAACGGGTCCTGGCGCGTGTCGTAGCAGAGCGTCGGGATCCAGCGGCCGGCAGCGCGCGCCGCCTCCAGGACGGTCGCGTCGTCCGCAACCGAGACCTCGATCCCGTCGACGACGACGCCGATCATGCGAGCCCCAGCTCGTCGGGGAACCACTTCAGCAACGAGCGGATCGGCGCCGGCATGCCGCCGCCGTGCGCGCACAGCGAGCCCAGCTCCAACGTCTCCAAGAGCGCCTCGAGCCGCGCCCGCTCGACTGGCTCCTCGCCCGCGAACATCGCGTGCGCGCGCTGCAAGCCGATGCGGCACGGGAAGCACTTCCCGCAGCTCTCGTGGGCGCCGAAGCGCAGCAGGTGACGGGCGACGTCGCGCATGTCGGTTCGGTCGTCGAACGCGAGGATGCCACCGTGGCCGAGCATGCAACCCTCGGCGGCCAGCGCGTCGAAGTCGAACGCCGTGTCGAGCCGGCTCGCGGGCAGGATGCCGCCCAGCGGGCCGCCGATCTGCAGCGCCTTGATCGAGCGCCCGTCGCGCAGGCCGCCGGCGACGTCCTCGCACAGCTCGCGCATCGTCATGCCGAAGCGCACCTCGTAGACGCCGGGCTTGACGAAGCGCTCGTTGAAGCAGACGAGCTTCGACCCGGGCGTCGCACCGGGTGACAGCGCGCGATACGCGTCGGCGCCGCGCAGCGCCACGAACGGCATGTTGCAGAGCGTCTCGACGTTGTTGACGACGGTCGGCATGCCGTGCAGGCCGCTTTGGGCGGGGAACGGCGGGCGCGCGGAGACGGTCCCGCGCAACCCCTGCAGGCACGCGAGCAGCGCGGTCTCCTCGCCGACGACGTAGGAGCCGGCGCCCTCGACGATCGTCACGTCGAAGGCGAAGCCGCTGCCTCGGATGTCCTCGCCGAGCCAGCCATCCGCGCGCGCCTGCGCGGCCGCGGCCTCCAGCGCCGGCTGCGAGAGCGGGTACTCGGATCGGCACAGCACGAAGCCGTGCGAGGCGCCGACGGCGTAGCCCGCAAGCGCCATCCCCTCCAGCAGCAGCGCCGGGCTGCGCTCCATCAGGTACTTGTCGATGAACGAGCCGGGGTCGCCCTCGTCGCCGTTGGCGACGATGAACTTCTCCTCGCCCTCCGCCGCCCGCGTGAACTGCCACTTCAGGCCGGCGGGGAAGCCGGCGCCACCGCGCCCGCGCACGTCAGCCGCCTTGACCTGCTCGAGCAGCTGCTCGGGGGCCTGCTCGTCGAGCGCGCGCCGCAGCCCCGACCAATCGGGCGCGCGCGTCAGGACGGGCTCGTCGAGCAGCGACTCCCACTCGGGCTCGGCCGCCGGTCGCGCCGCGCCGGCCAGCACGCGCTCCACGACGCCCGGGCCAGCGTCGATCACGTCGCCGTCACGGACGGCGGGGGAGGCGTGGCAGAAGCCGAGGCAGACGGTCTCCGCGAGCGAGACGGAGCCGTCCTCCGCACGCTCGCCCAGCTGCAAGCCGAGGCCGTCGCGCAGCTGGTCGACGTGCGCGTCGTGCGTGGCGGCGAAGCACGCCGTGCCCGTGCAGACGCGCACATGCCGCGCGCCGCGCGGCTGCAGCAGGTCGTCGTAGAAGGTGGAGACGCCGTAGACCGCGGCCTCGGGGAGGCCCGAGCGCTCCGCGGCAGCGCGACGATCCACGTCGGTGATCTCGCCGCGGGCGTCGATCGCCTCCTTCAGGACCTCCAGCGCCGTGGGAGCGCCGACCGCATGGTGACGGCGGACCAGCTCGACGAGGTTCTCAGACAAATCGATCCATCCGTTCGCTTCCCGCAAGCATCCTCGCCTGAGCTTCGCAGGACAACCGCCATCCCTCGCTCCTGTCTCACGCGGCCCGCGCGAACACCGCGCGCGGTGCAGCATCCGCGCCGTTGTCGGCGCGATGCGGGCCGGGCTTCGGCCGCGGCTTCCCGCCCGGGAACGCGAGCCGCAGAATCGTGCGCTGCACCGTGCCGAGCTGTCTGCCGAAGCGGCCGGAGTTGTACGGCAGCTCGTAGCGCTCGCAGATCTCGCGCACCGCCGGCGCGATCTCGGCGTAGCGCGTGCTCGGCATGTCAGGGAAGAGGTGGTGCTCGACCTGGTAGCCGAGGTTGCCGCTGACGACATGAAAGAGCGGGCTGCCCTCGATGTTCGCCGCGCCAAGCAGCTGACGGACGTACCACGCGCCTCTCGTCTCGCCCTCGACCTCGGCCTCGCTGAACGTGTAGGTCTGGTCGGGGAAGTGGCCGCAGAAGATGATCGCGTAGGCCCACACGTTGCGCACCACGTTGGCGGTGAAGTTGGCCTTCAGCGTGCTCTTGAAGCCCTTGCGACCGCTCAGCGCCGGGAACGCGATGTAGTCCTTGACGATCTGGCTGCGCGCCTTGCCGGCCATCCCCTTGAGCTGGCGGCGCACCTCGCGCTTGGACTTCTTGCCGGTGCGGATCGCTTCGAAGTCGAGGTCGTGCAGCGCGACGCCCCACTCGAAGAACGCGGCGAGCACGAGGTTGTAGAACGGCTGCGCCAGGTAGACCGGGTGCCATCTCTGGTGCGGGTCGATCCGCATGATCTCGTAGCCGAGGTCGCGGTCCTTGCCGCGGATGTTGGTGTACGTGTGATGCACGTAGTTGTGCGAGTGCTTCCACGCCTCCGGCGTCGAGGCGGAGTCCCAGTCCCACGTCGAGGAGTTGATCTGGGGATCGTTCATCCAGTCCCACTGGCCGTGCATCACGTTGTGGCCGATCTCCATGTTCTCGAGGATCTTCGCCAGCGAGAGCAGCGTCGTGCCCGCCAGCCACGCCGGCCGGTAGCGGGAGGCGAACAGGAGGATGCGCGAGAGCACCACCATCCGGCGGTGCATCTCGATCATGCTCACGATGTATCTGCGATCGCGGTCGCCCAGCTCCGCCTTGACCTCGTCGTGGATCGCGTCGAGCTCGCGCCCGAGCTGGTCGAGCTGCTCGGGCGTCAGACGGGTGAGGGGGCTCTCGATCAGGCTGGGCATGGCGTTCCTCAGAGTTCGATTTCGATCGCGCCCTCGGGCGCGTTGATGCACGTGCGGACCATCTCGCCGCTCTGACCGTGGACGTCGCCGGTGCGCAGGTCGCGGACTCTCCCCGAGCACAGCCGGCCGACGCACGTGTGGCAGATCCCCATACGACAGCCGAACGGCAGTGTCGCGCCAGCCTCCTCACCGGCCACGAGGATCGGTTGCGAGCCGTCGGAGACGGCGGTCACGCCGCTGGCGCGGAAGCGGATCGCGCCGCCGTCGCCCTGCTCGCCCTCCTCGCCGCCCAGGTAGGGCTGGAAGTGCTCGAGGTGCAGGTGATCACAGTCGCCGAGCTCCTGCTTCCAGTGGGCGGTGAACGCGCTCAGCATCTCGGCCGGACCGGAGAGGTAGGTCTCGCGCTCGCGCCAGTCAGGGCACAGCGCGTCGAGGTCGGCCGGCGTCATGCGACCGTGCTCGGCGGTGTGCTGCTCGTGCAGGCGGATCGTGGGATTGCGGCGGGACAGCTCGCGCAGCTCCTCGCCGAAGATCACGTCCTCGGCAGTGCGCGCCGAGTGCAGGTGCACGACGTTCGTAAACTGCACTCTGCAGTCGATGCTGCGCAGCATGCTCATGATCGGCGTGATCCCGCTGCCGGCGCTGATGAACAGCAGCCTGGAGGGGAGCGGATCGGGAAGCGTGAAGGCGCCCTCCACGCCGCCGAGCCGCACGATCACGCCCGGTCGCGCGGCGTGCACGAGATACGGCGAGACCTTGCCCGCCTCGACCAGCTTCGGGGTGATCGAGATGCAGCCGTCCTCGCGCTCGGGCTCGGAGGTGATCGAGTACGCGCGCCAGTGATGGATGCCGTCGACCGGCATCCCGACGCGCAGATACTGGCCGGGCCGGTGGCCCGGCCACTCCCAGCCCGGCTTGATCGTCACCGTCACCGCGCCGCCGCCCTCCGGCTCGATCCGCTCGATCCGCCCGCGCAGCTCCTGCGTCGACCAGAGCGGGTTGATCAGCTCGAGGTAGTCGTCTGGCAGCAGGGGAGTGAAGAGCGAGCGCAGCGCCCGCAGCCCGCGCAGCCGCCACTCGGGGACCGCCGGTCGTGCTCCTCGCTCTGCCATCGGCCGGAGCCTACCCGTGGGAGCGCTTGAGGAACGCCGGCGTTCAGGTCTCCATGCCGACGTTCGCGGGCGAGGTTGGAGTGTCCTCGGGCGGTTCTGGGCATAGCTCTCGCCGCAGGTCCGTAAAACGGGGAACAGACACATGGGGGAGGCAAGATGAGAGTTGTGGGAAAGCCCTGGAAGGGGAGCCTCGCGCTGCTCGTGCTCGCGGCGGCATGGATGGCGCTCGCGCTGGCGGGACCGGCGGCGGCGAGCGACGACTGCCCGGTGCAGACAGCCAGTGCCGGCAGGCACGTGATCCAGAGCGACGGCGACGAACCTGTGATGAAAGGGACGGCCGCGAGCGATCTGATCTGCGGGGACGACAGGGCCAACGTGATCATCGGCGGGCTGCTCGACGACGAGATATACGGCGGCGGTGGCGCCGACATACTGATCGGCGGCCATGGAACCGACCTGCTCAACGGCGGGGCCGGAAGCGACTGGCTGCGCGGGGGAGACGGGCAGGACTGCTATCAGGCGGGCGCCGAAAGCGAAACGACGACGGACACCGTCAGCTTCGCCGACGCCACGCCGACGAACGAAGTGCCGGTCTCCGGCGTCGTCGTGGACCTCACCGCGCCCGACGCGACCGTGGAAGTGATACCGCCGTCGTGCGACCTGCACGACGCCATAACGCCGGCTCCCGGGCGCGCGCTAGGGCAGGGCCCCAACGAGGAGCTCAACGGCATCGACCGCATAATCGGCTCCGCCTTCAATGACAACATCAGAGGGGGGAGCGGCAGGGTCACGATCGACGGAGGCTTCGGCGACGACGTCCTCAACGGCGTCGGCGGCGACGACTCCCTGACAGGCGAAGAAGGCTCGGACACCTGCACGAACGATGGATCGGCAGCCTCCTGCAGCGATGGGCAGGGACTGCACCGTCCCAGAGGCGCGATCGCGTTCGCCCAGAACCGCAACAACGCCGACTTCGGCCTCGTCGTGCTCGGCGCCGAGGGAACGACAGACGACACGCTGGAAGTGTCCCGCTCGAGCGAAACAAGGCTGCACGTCACCGCCAACTCGAGCCTCTCAGTCGCAGCGAGGTGCACAGCCGTCAGCGGGGGCGCCGACTGCGAACTGTCGACCGCTCGCTACGTCGTCGTCTGGGGTGACGGCGGGAATGACACGATCACCACCGCCGGCAACCTTTCCACGGACCAAAGCCCCGGCACGGTCGACGACAACGGCGGGCCGGGCAACGACATACTCACCTCGTACGGCAGCGACGACGTCCTCTTCACCGGCGAGGGCGGCGTCGACAGACTCACAGGCAACGGCGGCAGCGACGCGTTGATCAGCGAGGGCGATCTGGCGGGCAGCGGTGGCGACATACTCGACGCCGGCAGAGGCTCCGACCAGCTCGTCACCGACAACGCCTGCGCCGGTCACACACTGATAGGCGGCGAGGACCGGGACATCATCGGCTTCGCGCGGCAGACACAGGTCGGCGGCGTGAGAGCGGGCGTCAGAGCTCGCCTCGGCGACGAAACCAACAGCTACACGGCCGTCGCGATCGACGAAAGCGGCGCGACGATCGCAAACTGCAGGGCGAGCACGATGGTCGCCGGGACCGAGGTGCTCGAGGGCACCAACCAGAGCGACGACCTCACCGGCAACGGGAGCGAAAACTCGCTGTGGGGGCGCAAGGGTGACGACGTGATCCACGGCCTCGGCGGCAACGACGTGGTCAAGGGCCAGGCCGGGAACGATCATCTCTTCGGCGAGGCGGGCGCCGACGAGGTCTACGGCCAGGACGGCATCGACGTCCTGTTCGGCGGCAACGACAACGACATCGTCAACGGTGGCGAAGAAGATGACGAAGTCTCCGGGAACGAAGGCGAAGACACCGTCACCGGCGACGGCGGGCTGGACGCCCTGTTCGGCGGAGGCGGCGCCGACCTGCTCCTCGCCAGGGACGAACATCAGGACAGAAGGGTCGACTGCGGCGAAGGCACGGACGAAGCGAGAAACGACGGTAACGACCCGCTCGTAGCCTGCGAGAGGCACGACTAGCTGCCACTGCCGGCGCCCGTCGCATGGCGGGCGCCGGCAGCGCCGCTCAGGCCGCTCCCACGAAGAGCCCTCCATCGGACTCGAACCGATGACCCCTTCCTTACCATCGTTTCGCCGCTGCGATCGCCGCCAGACGCGGGAGCACGATCTCCTCGGCACGCGCCTGACTCGCATCGTCAGGCGGCAAGCCAGCGTAGACGCCGTCGATGAAGCGCGGGTGCGCTCGATGACGTGACAGCTCGGAGGCGAGGTAACGGCGCAGCTCTTCGGGAGCGCGTGCGATCTCGTCGACGAGCTCGGCGCGCCCGTCGAGCAGGCTGACGATGTCGGCCATGTCGCGGCTTGCGATGTAGTCGTCGCGCCCGCGGCTTGCGAATGCCTCGAGCTTCGTCGCGATCAGGAACGGCGGCGAGACCGCTGCGATCTTGGTGCCTGATGGAAGCTCGCGCTTGATCGCGTAGGGGACAGCTGGACCCTGCCAGCGATTTTCGAAGCCGAGGATCGTTCCGTCCATCGGCATCGCGTCGAGCACGAGGTCGCTTTCCGCATGCCGCCAGCGGCAGAGGATGCCGCTCTCCCGGTCCTCGCGGAACCGGCGCCTGCGGAGGCGCTGCTCGAAGTCGGCGAAGCGGCCGCGTGACGTCACTTCGACAATGACGTCGACATCCTCGGTCGGGCGCGGCTCGGGCGCGGCCGGGTCAGTGATCCAGAGCCCGACGGTGGCTCCACCGGTGAACACGACCTCGCGGGCGAGGTCACCGAGTGCGTTCGCGCCGAGCTCCAGCAGCGCGATGCTCATCCGCGGACATCCTCCATGAGGCGTTCATGCAGGATCTCCTGTGCGACGCCGCGGACGCGCGCGTCGCCGAGGCGGACGCCATCCAAGAGCGCGAGCATCTCGTACATCCAGGCATCTGAGCGAGCGAGATCAACGGCAGCCGGATGCAGCGGCTCGACCGCGAGCCCGCGAACGTCACCCTTCGGCGCCGGCCAGACCGGCGGCAACTCGTCGACGGGCCCGAACCGACCCGACAATGTCGGCGCCGCCCAGGCTGTCGGAAACCCGCGCGTGGGCCCACCGATGCGTGCGGGAGCGACGAACGGGAGGGCATGTCTCAGCAGCTCCTCCGTCGCCGACCGGTTGACGCGTCGTCGTATGGCGTCGTACGCCGGCGTCTCGTGGAGGCGAGCGAGCGAGCGCTGGACGGCCGCCGGAGGCAGGTGCAACTCATCGGCAAGCGAGCGCACCGTCCACTCCTGGTCGGGCGCGTGGCGCAGGAGGCCCAACAGCGGCAGAAGGTCACTCGGTTGCACGGTCAAGAAACTGTATCGCATATCGATACACGATACAAGTCATGTGGAGGGTCTTTCATCAACCTCGCTCGTACCGAACGGCGGCGTCAGAATGGAATGTCGTCGTCGGCAGTGAGTGCCGGGACCGCCGGTTCACCCCGAACCTGCTGAAGCAGGTCTTGCGCGGCCTCTGGCACGGAGCGTCCACCGGGAAGGTTCGCGTGCCCTACCTGGGTGTTTGACTCGGGGGCCCGCTCAACCGCGTCCATCATCGCCTGCGTCCACGCACTTCTCGGAAGCGCCTGGAGCAGCGCGAAGGCCTGACGAGTGTTCTCGAAGCTGTGGCTGTGCTCATAGCGATGGACGATGCTTGGCGCCATCGCGGACGCGGTGAGATCGCTTTTCGCGAGGGCATCGAAGACGGCACCCGCCACGGTTCGGACCGACTCGCCGGAGCGGAAGTTGATCGCCTGGTACTTGCCGATGAAGCCGTAGGGGTCTTCCTCAAGCTTGACGGGAACGACCAGGATTGAGCGAGCGACCGCAAACCCGACCTCCTGATCGCACCAGCGGCTTCTAACGAAGTCGGGAGTCAGGAGAGCGCACAACGCATGGCATGTGCGCAGGGCCGTCTCGATCTCCTCCCGCCACTCCTGCGTCGGCTCGATGGTGTCGTGGGCAACGAACCCGTCAACGCCCCACCCGCCAAGCCACTCCCGCAGCCCTCTGGCTCGCGCTCTGTGCTCGCTCGTGTGGCTGATGAAGAGGCGGAATGCTCCCGCTCTCCAGCGACCCGCCTCCGGTTCGGTCGGAAGCTCAGTCGCGGAATCCTGTGGGAAGAAGTGCCGGTGCAGCTCAAGAAGCTGAGAGTCGGTGCCCTGCTCCAAGGCCATGACTACGTACTCGTAGTAGTCCTCCCAGTCCGAGATGCCGGCCGTCTCGTACTCGAAATTCCGCAGCGTCAGGCCAATGTCGGCCCACGAGTCCGCGGCAAGTCGGGCAGCCGTCTTCTTGAGCACGTTGAGTCGGACACCGCGGTCCATGGGGCGGCACTTTATGGCGAGGCGTGTTCGCAGGCTCCACTTGCATCTAGGGGACGCCCTGTACCCGCCTCGTACCCGCCGCCGCCTGACGGCTGCGCATCTCCAGCCCCCAGAACGACGAAACCCGCCACCAGCGGGGTTTCTCGCAGAGCCCTCCATCGGACTCGAACCGATGACCCCTTCCTTACCATGGAAGTGCTCTACCAACTGAGCTAGGAGGGCAGCGGGCGTATTGTAGGCGCTCGCCGGGGGCGGTGCCCGACCTGGTGTCCGCCCTCCTTTCCCTCCTTCCAAGACTCAGGAGTTCCCCTGCGATGAGCCCCTCCAGTACGACCACCATCACGGGCGTCGACTTCGTCAACGTTCCCACCACCGACCTTGACCGGGCGCGCGCCTTCTACGCCGACGTGCTCGGGCTGGAAGCCTCCGCCGTCTACCAGCGCGGCGACGCGCCGGCGATGGGCGCCGAGTTTGAGACGGGCACCGTGACGATTGCGCTGATCGATTCGGCCGCGATCGGCCGTGAGTTTCAGGCCAACACGCTGCCGATCGCGTTCCGCGTCGACGACGTCGCTGCCGCGCGCGCCGAGCTGGAGTCCCGCGGCGTGACGTTCGGCGCCGACACCCTCGACACCGGCGTCTGCCACATGGCGTTCTTCGCCGATCCCGACGGCAACGCGCTGATGCTCCACCAGCGCTACGCGCCGCGCACCTGAGGAGTGGGCTTCCTCGACGACCTCCTCGGAGGCGTCTTCGACAACCTCTTCACCGGCGGCCGCACCGACAAGAAGTTGGCGCGGCTGGCGGAGGAGGGCGAGCTGGTGCCGGCGACGATCTACGCGATCCGCGTCGTCGTCAAGTCCGACAGCGCCGACGAGTGGACCTACGGCCTTGACCTGACGACCACCAACGGACCGCTGCGCGCATCGGTCCGCCAGCATCTGATTCCCGAGCCGTGGCGTGCACAGCTCGGCGGGCGCGTGCTCGCGCGGCACCTCGACGGCCGTGTCGCGATCGACTGGCCGGCGACGCTGGCCGAGGCAGGCGTCGACACCGATCACAGCCTGATGGCCGGCAAGACGCTCAAGAAGCCGCTCGAGCCCGGCATCCAGGACGGCAGCATCGACGCAAGCGGCTGCGCACCGGGACGCGCACCGAGGCGGATGTGGTCGCTGTCGAGGACGTCACCGTGATGGGGATGCCGACCGAGAACCGGCGGATGGAGCTGCGCCTCGACGACCCCGCCGTCGGCGGGCCGCGCACCGTCGTGTCAAAGCGCGAGCAGGTGCCGCCCTATGTCCGGTCGCTGGCGGTTGTCGGCGCGCGCGTGCCGGTCGCGGTCGACCAGAAGAAGCCGGATCGCGTGACGGTGGACTGGCCGGCGTTCGCCGAGGCGGCGGCCGGCGCTCCCGCCCGCAGCAGCGCCTGACCTACGAGCGCGACGCCGACGGATCAGTCCACGACGTCCGATCCAGCACTGGCCCCGTCGCAAACTGCGCCGGATGGCCGGCGACCCACTCGGCGACCGCGTCGCAGCGCGCCACCCACAGCTCGCCCGACGCGGCGCCTGCCGCGCAGCGCGCGAGCACGTCCCCCAGCGCGTCGCGCTCGCCCTCGGCCATCCACGTGTGCAGCACGAGCACCACGTGTCCGCCCTCCGCGACCGCCTGCTCGACCGCGTCCAGCAGCGCCCCCCGCACCGCGTCCGGTCCGCCCGGCTCCTCCGACCACGGCGCGCCGACGTGGGCGCGCAGCGCCGCGAACTGCGGCAGCACGTGGAAGACGTCGACCGCCGGCCACGCGAACGGCAGGACCGCGACCCCACTACAGAGACCCGGAACGCTCCCGGCCGGTGAGCAATGCCGCAGCCCACGCGCGGCGAGCAGCTCCAAGGTGCCCGGTCCGATCAGCCCTCCCGGCGGACGAAACCCACCCACCGAGAGGCCGACCCCCCGCAACGCCGCGAGCCCTCGATCGAGGTTCTCCGCCTCCTGCGCCGGCGTCAGCCCGGCCCAGTCCTCGTGGCACCAGGCGTGGAACCCGACCTCGTGGCCCGCCGCCTCGATCGAGCGCAGCGCCTCGGGATAGATCTCCGCGTTCACGCCCTCGACGAAGAAGGTCGCGGGCAGCCCGACCCCCGCCAGCTCCTCCAGCACCACCGGCAGGGCGGAGACGACCGACCAGTGCCCGCCGCGCGACTCGTCCTCACCGCGCAGGCCGAGCTCGATCTCCGCTGCCTCGCCGAGGTTGTCGAACGTCAGCGACACCGCCGCGGCACGACCATCCGGCCAGGACCGACCGCTCACGACGCGCGACGCGACGCCGGCTGCTCGCGCAGCAGCGCCGGGCTCCAGCGCGACGGCTCCCGCCGCGCCTGCTCGCGCGCCCACCTGAAGTGGTGGCGCGCCGAGGCCAGCAGCGCGGGTGCCGTCGCAACTCCCACCGCGACCCATTTTCGGTCCGAAGGCCGTGTCTCCAGCAGCGCGCTGCCGACGCCGCCCACCATCCACAGCCACAGGATCGTGTTGTAGGCGGGCAGCTTCGAGGGCGGCAGACCCTCGGCCGCGTCGAGCCACGGCAGCACACCGCCGCGCAGCGACCACGGCCACTCGACGAAGTGCACCGCCGAGCCCGCGATCGCGACCCCGGCGTTGAGCGCCAGCAGCGGCTCGTCGCGCGACGTGGGTCGCGTCGCCCGCCACATCCAGAACGGCAGCGCGATGAGCCACATCGCGGTCGTGCGCCGTCGTCCCAGAAACGGCTCGAACACGAGTCCGACGCCGGCCTGTCGCTCGAAGCCGTGATGCGCGGCGGTGCCGATCGCCGCGAGCAGGCTGAAGGGCTTCACCCTCACGGCAGCGACCTCGGCCCAGCGCTCGGGTCGATCCGGTTCGTCAGCGTCCCGATCCCGTCGATCTCCAGCGAGACCGTCTGCCCCGGTCTCAGCCACCGCTCCAGCTCCAGGCCGCAGCAGCCGGGCATCGTGCCGGTCGAAAAGACGTCGCCCGCGGCGAGCCGCTCGCCCGCCGATGCGAAAGCCAGCATCGCACCCACGTCGTGCTGCGCGCCGGCCGTCGTGCCCTCGCACCACAGCTCGCCGTCCACCCGCACCCGCCCGCTCATCCGCTGCCAGTCGGGCACGGCATCGGCGGTGAGCACATCGCAGCCGAGCGAGTTGGCGAACGTCTTGGCCTTCACGACCGGGCCGAAGATCGAACGACGGGCGTCCTCGGCCTGCACGTCGCGCGCGCTCCAGTCGTTCAGCACGAGCCAGCCGCCGATCGCCGAGGCGGCCTCCGCCGGCGTCGCGTCGGCGAGCGGTCGCGCGAGCACGAACGCCAGCTCCAGCTCGAAGTCCAGCGCTCTCGTGTGGCTCGGCCACCACATCGACTCGCCGTCGGCGAGCACCGTCGTGTGATTGGCGACGTACATCTCGGGCCGCTCGTAGAACGCCTTCTTCGGTCTCAGCGGCGGGAACGTGCCACGCGCGACGCGCTCGTACGTCTCCATCGCGCGCGCCACCGGCTTAGGGAAGAAGTGCTTGACGAGCATCCGTGCCGACTGCACGGCATGCGACTCGTACAGCATGAACGCGCGCAGCGAGCGGGGGCGGAACGGCAGGGTCGCGGCGGTCGGGTCGCTTGCGACGGCGGAGTCACCGCGCGCCGCGTCCAGGGCAGCGGTCACCGCCTCGCGCGTCGCCGATCCGCCGCCCAGGAACGCAACCATGTCGCGCGTCTCGGCCTCAACGAGCGCGTCGCCCGTGGGGAGGTAGGCGTTTGCCGCCGGGAGGGAGACCCAGCGGTCGGACTCCTCGTCGCGGACGATCAGTCCGCCGGGCGTGGCGCGCAGCAGCATCGGCGGGCATCATCGCGCGACGCTCGCCGAGCTCGCGCCGCTACCGCTCGCGCGGCAGCACCCCCGCCGCCACGATCTCCGGCGTCGCACCGGGCCCAGGGTGGATCTCCACCTCGGACGGCTCGAGCGGCTCGCCGCAGTGCTCGCATACATAGACGGGCGTCGTCGCGTGGCCGCACGCGGTGTGGAAGATCACCCGCGGCGCGCCCTCGGGCCCAGCCGTGTGGCGGTCGCCCCACTGCATCAGCGCCTGCAGCACGTGCGAAAGCTCGGCGCCGGCGCGGGTGGGGCAGTACTCGAAGCGATCCGCACGCCCCTCGATCGGCACGCGCCGCAGGATCCTGTGCTCGACGAGCGTGTTCAGCCGGTCGGTGAGGATGTTCGTCGCGGCGCCGGTCGTGCATTTTGCAACTTAGGAGATCGCCATGACGCCCGAGTCGCTCCCAGAGCTGGACACCAGAGCCTTCCGCCGCGCGATGGCCGCCGCGCTCGGCCTGCCGACCGAAGACGAGCCCACTCGTCTGCGCCCGCGCGGCGCCGCGGCGTGGGACCCGCTCGGGTCGGTCGAGCTGGACGAGCCGGTCCGGAAGGCGGCGTGATGTCGCGCCGTGCCCGCGTCGCCGCCGTCGTGTGCGCGGCGATCTTCATGTCGTCGCTCGACCTCTTCATCGTCAACATCGCCTTCCCACAGCTCGCGGACGAGTTCGGCGGCGTCTCGCGTTCGACGCTCTCGTGGGTCCTCAACGCCTACGCGATCGTCTTCGCCGCGCTGCTCGTCCCGGCCGGCCGCCTCGCCGACCTGATCGGTCGCAAGAAAGTCTTCATCGGCGGCTGCTGATCTTCACCGCCGCCTCCGCGATTTGCGCCGCGGCCGACTCGGTCGAGGTGCTGATCGCCGCGCGCGGCGTGCAGGCGATCGGCGCTGCCGCGCTGCTGCCGACGTCGCTCGCGCTGTTGTTGCCCGAGTTCCCGCCCGCCAAGCGCGGCGCGGCGGTCGGCATCTGGGCCGCGGTCGGCGGCGCCGCTGCGGCGGCCGGACCCCCGCTCGGCGGCCTGCTCGTCGAGGCGAGCTGGCGTTGGGTCTTCCTCGTCAACGTGCCGATCGGGATCGTCACCGCGATCGTCGCGGTCCGCGTGCTGCGCGAGACGCGCGAGCCGGCCGGCCGCCCCCTGCCCGACGTCGGCGGCGCGCTGCTGCTCATGGCCGCGATCACGGCGCTCGCGCTCGCGATCGTGGAGGGGGAGCGGTGGGGGTGGGGCTCGACGCCAATCGTCGCCCTGTTCGCAACCGCTGCGCTCCTCACCATCGCCTTCGTCATGCGCAGCGCCCGGCATCCCTCGCCCGTCGTCGAGCTGGCGCTGCTGCGCGAGCGGCCGGTCGCCGCCGCCAACGTCGGCGCGTTCCTCTTCTTCGCCGGCTTCGGCGCGAACATCCTCGGCAGCGTCCTGTTCCTCACCCAGGTGTGGGGCTGGTCGACGCTCCACGCCGGCCTCGCGCTCGCCGTCGGCCCGACGCTCGCCGCCACTTCCGCCGCCCCCGCTGGCCGGCTCGCCGACCGCTACGGCCAGCGCGCGATCGGCCTGCCCGGCGCGCTGCTGCTCGCCGGCTGCGCGTGGTGGATCGCGGCGTTGCAGGACACGCCGCAGTGGGCGACGCACCTGCTGCCCGGCCAGGTGCTCGCGGGCCTCGGCATCGGCATGATCCTGCCGACGCTCGGCAGCGCCTCAGTCGTGACGCTGCCGCCGGAGCGCTTCGCGACCGGCACCGGCGTCTACGGCATGTCGCGCCAGATCGGCACGGCCGTCGGCGTTGCGCTGATGGTCGCGCTGCTCGCGGGCGCCGCCGACGGTGCGCTCAACGCGGGCGCCTTCGTCCCGGTGTGGGGCCTGTGCGGCGGACTCGCGCTCGCGACCGCCGTC